>JAQBHB010000021.1:0-23907 GCA_032128115.1 Deltaproteobacteria bacterium
GGAGAAGCTCTTCGCCGCCGAGGCGAAGGACGCCGTGCGCTCGCGCACGCTCTCCGGGAAGCCGGCCCGCATGCTCCGCACCGCGTGGACCGAAGCGTGGCTGCGCCCCGACTGCCCGGGCACGCTCCCGATGCCGCTCCAGTACATGGCGTGCGCCGAGGCCAGTCAGCGCATCAGTCTCGCGGCGCGAAACCCCAACGCGAAGGCGCGCGAGCTGCTGGGCATGCCCGTGGGACAGGTGGTGAGCCGCATGAACGAGGTCAAGAAGTCGTCGGAAGTGATGTACGAGATCATCGACGAGTTCGTCGAAACCGTGCGACGTCTCGACGGCCTGCTCGAGGCCGCCGAAAAACGCGGTTGAATCCGGTCGAGAAACGCTCGGGACTCCTTCCGATCACCTAGAGGCATCGATTCGTGCGCATCCTCGGCCTGCTTGGAGATGGGAAGAACCCGGGGGCCTGCCTGGTGAGCGACGGCGCCCTCGTGGCCTTCGTGGAAGAGGAGCGCGTCACCCGCTTCAAGTCGTCCCACGGCTTCTTCCCGGCCCGGGCCGCGAAGGCTTGCCTGGAGATCGCCGGCCTCGGGAGCCTGGACGACATCGATGCCGTGGCCTGGGCGTGGGACGCCCACAAATACCCGATCCGGATGGCCAGTTTTTTTGCCAGGTCCTGGCTGCGAAACCGGGGGCGTGTCCGCCGTCCCCTGCGCGCCGGCCCCGCACGGGGCGCCGGCCCCATCGCGACCGTCCTGCGCGAACTGGATCACGAACGGCCCGCCACCCGGGAAGAGCGCTTGCGCCGTGAGCTTCGTGCGGTGGGTCTTCCCGGACGCATCCCGCCTCTCCACTTCCTTCCCCACCACCTGTGCCACGCGGCCAGCGCCTATCACCTGAGCGGCTTCCCGGACGCCGCCATCCTGGTGATGGACGGCAGCGGCGAAGACACCTGCACGGTCCTGGCCCAGGGAAACGACGACCAGATTCGCCAGCTGGAATCGGTTCCCATTCCGGATTCGCTGGGCTGGTACTACGCGGCCTTCAGCGAGGTGCTTGGCTTCACTCCCTATCGCGACGAGGGCAAGTTGATGGGCCTGGCGGCCTACGGGGAGGTCACGGACCGCTGGGATGAGGTGGTGTCCCGGGTTCTCAAGCTGGAATCCGACGGCAGCTACCAGGTGAACCCCCGCTTCACACTGCTGGGCCACCACCATCTGGCCAACCACGCCTCGGACGAGTTGGTGTCGCTGTGCGGGGGGATCCGGGCACGCGATCGGGCCCTGGAAGACGACCACCGCAACCTGGCCCACGCCGTGCAGAAGGGGCTCGAGCGCGCCGCCCTGGGACTGGCCCGTCGCGCCCTTGCGCGCACCGGATCCGCAAACCTGTGCCTTGCCGGCGGCGTGGCCCTCAACTGCAAGATGAACGGGGTGCTGCGAACGGAATCCGGATGCGAACGACTGTTCGTACAACCGGCCGCCAACGACGCGGGCGCCGCCCTGGGCGCCGCGTTGCTGCTCTCCCAACAGCTTGATCGCAGCGTGCGCTTCCCGCTCCAACACACCCACTATGGACCGGGCTTCGACAATGACCAGATCCGCAACACGCTGGACACCTGCCGACTCGACTACGAAACGCCCGACGACGTGGTGGAGGCGGCCGCCCGCCTGATCGCCGACGACCGGGTCGTGGGGTGGTTCCAGGGTCGCATGGAATTCGGATCCCGCGCTCTGGGGGGGCGCAGCATCCTGGCCAACCCCTGCGCGCCCGACATGGCCGACAAGGTGAACCGGCTGGTGAAGTTCCGGGAGCCCTGGCGCCCGTTCTGCCCCTCCATGTCGGAAGGGGTGGAGTCGGACTGGCTCGAATCGGGCGAGCCCGCGCCCTTCATGATCGTCGCGTACGACGCCAAGCCGGGCTGGAAGCAGCGGCTTCCGGCGGTGGTCCACGCCGACGGTTCGGTTCGACCCCAGACGGTTTCGGGAACGCTCTCGCCAGCCGACCGACCCGAGAACCGCTACCGCACACTGATCGATGCGGTGGGCGCCCACACGGGACAGCGCGTGGTGTTGAATACCAGCTTCAATGTGCGCGGCGAACCCATCGTGTGCACGCCGCTCGACGCCGTTCGCTGCTTCATGGCTACCGGCATGGAGGCTCTGGTCGCGGGCGACTTCCTGCTCAAGAAGAAGGGGGTGCCGTGAGCGACCCGGCCAGCACCTCGCGCACGGGGCCCCAGCGGAACTCGCCGAGCAGTCTTCGCACCCGGGGCCGCACGCGAGCGAGGCCGTAGTAGCGCGCCACGCGCCACAGGCCGGCGTACTCGCCCCGGGGCTGGTCGCCATCGAATTCCCAGGGATGGGCGTAGAAGATCACCGGGTGGCCGGCTGCGTTCAGACTCCGATACGCGGAGCGCAGCAGCGCCAGCGGCAACAGGCGCAGGTAGAAGCCGCCGGCGACCGGCAGGTTGATGCCGGCCACCCGAGCGGTGGAAGGCGGCACTTCCCACAGATCGCGCCCGTCCAGACGATGGGGCAGGCGCGGCGCGCTCGGGATCCCGTAGAGCCCTCCCCGCACGGGAAAGATGCTGGAGTCGTAGCGGAACCCACAGGCCTCGATCACGTCGAGGGCCCACAGGGTCTTCTCGGTCACCGTGAACGTGCTGGCCCGGTAGCCCCAGACCGGCGCCGAGATGAGATCGGTCAGGAAGCCCACGGCGCGTTCGGTCTCGCCCCGAAACTCGTCGCGCGACTGGGTGTGCAGCATCTGGTGGCTGTGGCCATGGCACGCGATTTCGTGGCCTGCCGCGTGGATGCGCCGAACCGTCTCCGGATGGCGCTCGGCCGCATGGCCCAGGATGAAGAAGGTGGCGCTGACGCCAGCCTCGTCCAGCAGGGCCAGCAGGTCGTCGGTCACCCGGGGCAATCGCGCTTCGAAACCGTCCCAACGCTCGGGTTGGGCCAGGAGCCCGTGGTACCAGTCCTCCCAATCGATGGTGAGCGCATTCAAGACGCGCGCGTCGGACTCCATCATCTCGGGACCCCGGTCCGGTTCAGCCCCACGCCAAGCATCGCCTCCAGGCGATCCGCGTCGGGGCCCGCGCGCCCGGATTCCCGCATCGCCACCGCCAGGTCGAGCGCACTCCGAGCGATCGTGTCCCGGCCTTGCGCCGGCCGCAGGCGTTGGGCCAGTTCGTACAGGGTCACCCAGGCGCCGGAGTCGTCTCCGGCTGCGAACGCCGCCTGGGCGCGCAGGCCGAGATCGTCGACCGACGCATTCGCGGAGAGCGAGGCGTCGAGAAGCTCCAGGGCCTCGCGGGCGCGCGACGGATCGCGGCCGGCGAGGCGCCAGCCCACGCGAAGACGCACCGCATCCTCGAACCAGGGATCCCACGGGTCCAATTGCGCCAGCTCGGCGTCGAGCGCCTGGACCGCCGCCCAGTCATCGCGGGACACTGCCGCCTGTCCCCGCAGGATCGCGCGGTGCGGCCCCCGCAATCCGGCGGCGAGGGCATCGATCCGCTGCGAATCCGGGGGCTCGGCTCGCCGCGCCAGCTGCAACAATGCGAGGGTTGCCTCCTGCGAGCCCGGGTCGAGCACCAGCGCACGTTCCAGATGATCGCGCGCCGCAGAGGAGTGGCCGGCAGCGGCATGCACCCAGCCCAACGAGAGAGCGCGGACGAGCGGGTCCGCCGTTGCCAGGGCCACCCGGTGGGCTCGGGCCCGCCGCCCCCGCGCCAATAGGCGCCGCACCAGCAGAACGCGATCCAGCTCCGGGGTGGGCTTGACCAGCGGATCGAGCGACGCCCAGAGTTCGTGGGTGGGATACTCGTCACGCGCCCGTGCGTAGCGAGCCGAGCGCATGCGAACCCGGTTGTGGTCGTCCGTGTTGGGGCGCGCGCCCTGGGAGAACGCCCGGGATCCCGCCTCGTCGAGCATCAGCGCCGCGGCCAGGTCTTCCGGACCGAAGACGCCGAGCCGGGCGTAGAACGCCGGCGCGTCGGCGATTGCCTGGCGCGCCCGGGTCTCCACGTCGAGCGAGCGGTCCGAGGCGAGGAAGTACAGGGCTCCCGACCGCTGGTAGACGCGCACGTGGGGAAACACCTGGACCAGGGTTCCCACCAGCGCCTGCAACAACGGCTCATCCACAAAGCGGGCGCCCATCCACTGGACCAGCACTCCGCCTGGATCGAGGTGATCGCGTGCCAGTTCGAAGAACTCGCGCGTGTACAGGTGCGAGGAGCCCGCCGTCCACGGATGGGACGGCTGCGAGACGATGGCATCGTAGCGGCGGTCGGTGAGCAACAGCGCCCCTCGCGCATCGTTCACGACGAGCAGGACGCGCGGATCCGAAAGCGGATCCCGGAAACGCTCGGCGGCGATTGCGCGATTGGCTCGGATCACCTCGTCCTCGAGCTCCACCACGTGGATCGACTCGACGGAAGCTGACACTCCCTCCAGGGCCACGCCCCCTCCGAGTCCCACCACCAGCAGGCTGCGCGCCTCTGGGCGCGCGAGCGTTGCGATGGCCGTCAGCCACTGGCTCGCTGCCACGTGGCCCCCACGCGGCGCGATCCACGCCTCGGCCAACCCGTTCGTGCGCAGGCGCCAGCCTCCGTTCTGCTCCGTGAGCAGGACGGTTCCGCTGCGACCCACGCCGAAGTAGACGAGCCCGCCGGAAGCGGGCGCTCCTCCCATGGGCGAGGCGCGCAGCAGGTTCCGGGGCGGTGCGGGCGGAAGCACGACCCAACACGCCACCCCGGCCGCCGCCACCAGCGCGAAGCGGCGCCAGCCCGCCACGCGCGGCACGGCCACGACCAGCGCGAGCGCCAGGTTCGCCGCGATCCCCACGCTCACCGCACCCGCGTAGCCCCGGGCGGGCAACAGGAAGAAGCCGGTGCCGATCGCCCCGACGATGGCGCCGCCCGTACTCCACGCGAATACCCGAGCACTGGCGGGACCCGCGTCGGCCTCTCCGCGCGCCAGGATGCGCACCGCCAGCGGGAAGGTGGCTCCGATACAGAGCGCTCCGGGAAGCAGCACCGCGGCCGCGACGAGCGCGTCGGCCGCCAGGCGAGTGCCGGCAGTGGTTGCGATGGTCTGGGAGAGGTCGGGCATCCGATCCAGCGCGGTAAAGGCTGCAAGTGTCAGCAGCGCCGCACCGAGTTGGGCCCAGGCAAAGCCCCGTGCGGCGCGATTGGGGTCACTGGCCACTCTCGATGCCAGCACCGAGCCCAGGGCAATGCCCGTGAGAAAGCTCGCGAGCATGGTGGAGAAGGCCTGGACGCTGCCGCCGAGCACGTGGCTGAGAAGCCTCGACCACAAGACCTCGTACCCGAACGAGACCGCCCCCGAGATGAGGACGCACACCAGGATCCAACGGGCCGCGTTCGCCGGCACGCGCGCAGGGTTCATGGGAGGAGCGGGCTCCATGGGCGGTGCCGCGCGAGAGAGAGCCACCGCCGCCAGGAATACCGCCGCGTTGGCCCCCACTCCCACCCAGATCGTCCGGCCCAGACCCAGCGCCGGCAGCAGCGCGAAGCCCGCCACACAGGTGCCGACCACCGCCCCCAGGGTATTGACCGCGTAGAGCCCCCCGACCCTCGACCCGACCTGGCTGTCGCGGCGCACCGCGTGCCGCGCCAACAACGGCAACGTGGCGCCCATGAGTGCCGTAGGAACCAGCAGCACCGCGAAGGCCGATGCCACATAGAACAGTCCGTGGCCGACCCCTCCGGCGGACGGGGGCTCGGGCTGGCCGCCGAAGAGCGCCACCAGCAGGGAGGTGGCGGCGCCGAGCCCCAGCGGCACCGCCAGGGCCGAGAGCGCGATGCCCAGCTCGAGCAGACCGTAGGCCCGCAGCGGTCGCCGGATCCGGTGCGCCAGGCGGGCCGCCGCTGCCGCGCCCACCGCGAGCCCGCCCATGTAGGCCGCCAGCACCGTCGCAATCGCCAGCTCCGACGTGCCGAAGACGAACTCGAACTGTCGCGTCCAGGCCGTCTGGTACACCAATCCCGCGAACCCAGACAGGAAGAAGCACGCCAACAGCAGCGCGAAACCGAGTCCGCTCTTCACGAGTGGCTAGTCCCCCTCGGCGACACCGTATTCGTCGCGTGGGTAGAGGTCGGTGTTCACATCCACCAGCTGACTGCGATCGAAATCCGGGCCCACCTCGTTCCAGCTCATGCCCAGGATCTTCGAGATCACCTTGCTGAGATTGATGCCGGCGTTCTCGTACCAGGCCAGGGCGTGCGGGCTGAGTGCCCGCTCCCGGATCGCGTCGGCATCCATGGCGATGGGCTGGTTGCTGCCCACCACGAATTCCTTCGCCAACCAGACGTGGGGGAAAGCCTGGATGAACGTGCGCCGGATCCGCTTCGTGGGCGCCCAGCTCACCACCACGCCCCCGGGCTTGAGGCGATCCCGGAGCAGGGAGAAGAATTCCAACGAGTAGAGGTTGCCCGCATAGGCGCTCAGGGGCCGCAGGGCATCGGCCTCGATCACGTCGTAGCGCGTGGGACTTCGCAACAGAGCCGCGCGCCCGTCGCCAAAGCGGAGATCGATGCGCGGATCGTGCAGAACGGAGGCCAGGCCCGGGTAGGGCTGGCGTTGGTAGAGCCGTTCCAGGGTATCGAGCTGGGACTCGATGAGCTCCCAGCAGGTGACGGAACGCGTGACCTCGCGGCCAGCCACCGAGAACAGGGTGTCTCCCGAGCCCAGTCCGATCACGGCCACGTCCTGGGGGTGCGGATGCACGAAGACAGAGAGGATCCCCAGGAGCGAGTGCACGTCGCCGTAGGGGAGCCAACTCTGGCCGCTACCGTTGACGAAGACCGTCACTCGCGCGAACGACGGCGTCTCGGCACGCAACACCGAGACGCCGGACCCGTCTTCGCCGTGCAGGATCCGATCCGGTTGGGAGCCGTGCAAGGCCGCCCACAGCCGCGCGCCTCCCGGTGTGACTCCTGCCGCAACCAGCGCCAGGACGAGCGCGACCGCGGGTGCCGCTTTGCGAAGTGATGTCGGCCCGGAGGCGGCCATTCGAAACCAGGCCAGCGCGAAGACACACGACAGCAATGCCGCGAAGCGAAGCGTCCCCGACGTGCCCCACACGCCCAGGAACAGCCAGCCCACGCCCACGGCGCCGAGGGCCGAGCCCGCGATGTTGGCGGCCTGGAGCCAGCCCACCCGGCGGCCGACAAAGGCGAGATCCGTCTGCACCACCCTCTGGAGCAGCGGAAAACTGAGCCCCATACACAGGGTGGGCGGAATCACCAGCGCTGCGGGAAGCACCGCGTACAACATCCACACGCGCTCGCCGCCGGCGCCGCCTTCCCAGAGCAGTCGCAGATCCAGCGGGTGATAGCGAGCCAGGTGTTCCCCCAGCGAACCCAGCCAACCGCCCTCCTGCACGCCGGAGACCAGCAGACCCACCGATAGGGCGGCATACACGGGAATCGCGGCCTGCAGGGCCAGGAATGTCCGGGCCGGATACCGCGCCCGGCGGGCGAGCGGAAGTCCGGCGAGTGTCCCGATCCCGAACCCGAGCAGGTAGATCCCCAGCAGCGAACCGAAGGTGAACGAGCTCGACTTGATCATCACGCCAAGCAGGCGGAACCAGACGATCTCGAGCGAGAGCGCCACGAAGCCCGACAGTCCGTAGAGCAGCACCCAGGCGCCGAACCCGAAGCGGACTCGCTCGCGTTGCAATCGCTCGGGAACCGCTTCGCGGCCAGGGGCCTCGACGTCGCGCGGGAACAGCGGCAGCGCCGCCAGCGCACCCACGGCACACAGAACGTTGAGCCCCGCGCCCACGTGCAGGCTGGACACGAACCCGAGCTGGCGTGCCAGGATCCACACCGTCACCACTGCGCCGGTGGCCGCGCCCAGGGTGTTGACGCCGTAGAGCGCACCCACCCGATCCGACGCCTTCGCGAGATCCCGGGTGATGGCCGTGGCCAGCAGGGGCAGCGACACGCCCATGAAGAACGTGGGCCAGAGCAGCGCCGCGAACAGCACCACCGGGAGGAGTCCCGGCGACCCAGCCAGCCCACTCCAGGTGCCGTAGAGCTTTTCGTAGTAGAGCCAGGGGCTGATCAGGGCGAAGCCGGCGACCGCCAGCTCGGCAAGCGCGAAGAGCACGACCCGCTGGCGGCGCGACGCCCGGTCGGCGATGAAGCCCCCGGCCATGGCCCCGCACCCGAGCCCCGCCATGAAGGAGGCCACGATGACCGTGACCGAGAAGACGTCGACCCCGGAGAACAGGGCCATCATCCGCTGCCAGATGACCTGGTACAGGAGCGCGGAAAAGCCGGACACGAAGAAGAGGGACAGGAGGAGATAGCGTCCCGCGGCGATGGAGAAGTCCCTCAACTGACTCTCATTCCGATGACGCGAGTCTAGTCGCTGGGCCGAGCGCTGTCCTACTGGCGGCGGCCCGGCGACCCTCGAACGCCCTCCGGTGGCCACCCGCCAGGGCGTCGCGTATGGTCCGCGCGTGCTGCGTGCCCCTCGGCTCCTCGCCGCCGCGCTGGTCGCGGCTTTCGCCTTCGCGGCCCTGGTTCCCTGCCCTTCCGGCTCAGGTGCGCGACGAGAGCCCCCCCCGGATCAGATCCATGAAGCTCATGATCACGCCGCCCACGATGCTCACAGGGGGCACGTCGACGCAAGCCTCGATGAGAGCGCCGCGGCCCTGGGTGCGCCTTGCCCCTGCGGCTGCGGCGGCGACGCGGCCCCCGCGGCGCCCCGCACGGTGATGGCCCACGCCCTGATCGCAACCCCTCCAGAGGCGCCGACGCGCGCGCCGGACGCGCCCCCGATCCCCAACGAGGCCTCGATTCCGCCGGCGCCCGTGCGGGGCACCGACCCGGTGCCGCGAATCGCCTGACTCCTCGCTGCCGAAGTCGCTGCGCCCGCGGGCGCGGCACCCGGAAATTCTCGATTGCGTGACTCCCGGGATCGGCCGCATTGCGCGCCGTTTCCGGGCCCGCGCACGTGGAGTCTTTGATGCCGAATCCGATCCGATCGGCGAGCGCCCTGGCGTTCGCCAGCCTGCTGTCGATCGCGTCTTCCGCGGCTGGCGCCGAGGGTCTTCCCCCGGTTTCGCGCGCCGGTGACCACGCCCCCATCGGTGTGATGGGCGAGCACCTCCACCACAAGGGCGAGGTGATGCTCTCGTACCGCTATGCGCGCATGCGCATGGACGGCAACCGCGAAGGAACGCGAAGCCTGAGTCCCGCCCAGGTGCTGGGCATGGGATACGCGGTGAGCCCCACCGACATGGACACGGACATGCACATGTTCGGGCTCATGGCCGCGCCCACCGACCGGATGACGCTGACGGCCATGGTTCCCTACATCAGCAAGGAGATGGATCACGTCACCGGAATGGCCACCCGGTTCGAGACCCGGTCCAGCGGTGTGGGCGACCTCAAGCTTGGCAGCCTGTGGCGGCTCCTCGAAAACGAGAACCATCAGCTGATCTTCAACGCCGGGCTCAGCTTCCCCACCGGGTCGATCCAGAAGAAGGACCAGACGCCCATGGGCTTCCAGGTGCTGCCCTACCCCATGCAGCTGGGCACCGGCACCTACGACGTGCTCCTGGGGGCGACCTACAACGGCCACACCGGCGCCGCCACCTGGGGCAGCCAGATCGCCGGCGAGGTTCGCCCGGGCAGCAATGACCGCGGCTACACCGTGGGGGATCGCTACCACATCACGGGTTGGTTCATGTGGGACTGGACGCGCTGGATGGGTACGTCACTGCGTCTCGACTGGCAGCAGTGGTTCAACTACGACGGCGCCGACCCGGCGCTCAACCCGGCGGTGGTGCCCACCGCCGATCCGCAGCTGCGGGCCGGTCGCCAGCTGGACATCCTGGTGGGAGCCAACTTCGTGTTGCCATTCGCCCAGAAGCTGCTGCGCAACCAGCGACTGGCGATCGAGGCGGGCTTCCCCCTCTACCGCCACCTGGACGGACCCCAACTCGAACGCGACTGGCGCGTGATCGTGGGCTGGCAATACGCGTTCCACCTCTTCTGAGCGCTATTCGCCGCGGAAGACCGGGGGGCGTTTCTCCAGGAATGCGCGGGGGCCCTCGCTGGCATCCTTGGAGGTCATGACCTTCATGCCGTGCTGCTGCTCGATCGCGAAGGCCTCCGCTTCGGGGAGCGTCTCCGTGGAGCGCAGCGTGGCCAGGATGGCCTTGACCGCCAGGGGGCCGTTCGCGGCGATGCGCTGCGCGATCTCGCGCGCCTTCGTCAGCGCCTGGCCGTCGGGCACCACGTGGTTGATGAGGCCCAGCTCGTGGGCCCGCCGGGCCGGCAGGTCTTCACCGCACAGGAGCATCTCGGCAGCCACGGCGTAGGGGATCTGCCGGCGCAAGCGCACGCTGGAGCCGGCCATGGGGAACAGTCCTCGCTGCACCTCCGTTACGCCGAACACGGCGCTCTCCCCCGCCACCCGGATGTCGGTGCCCTGCAGGATCTCGGTGCCACCGGCCCGCGCGAAGCCCTCGGCCGCCAGGATCACCGGCTTGCTGGGGCGGTAGGTCTTGAGCCAGGCCCCGAAGATGATGGCGGGGTCCTTCATCACCCGCTCCATCCACTCGCTGTCCGGTACGCCGGAGCTGAGCTTGGGGATCTCGGAGAGATCCATACCCGCGCAGAAGGTCTTGCCCGTGCCCGTGAGGATGGCACAGCGCAGGGCGTCGTCGGCATCCAGGTCCTGCCAGGCGTCATAGAGCCGGCACATCACCTCGCAGTTGACGGCGTTGCGCTTCTCGGGACGGTTGAGGGTAACGGTGAGGACGCTTCCGTCCTTCTCGACGAGCACGGCGGGCATGGATTCTCCTCGCTTGCGTCAGGCATCGCGTTCGCTCCTTGAATCGCGACTCGATGTGGCGCGTGAAGCAATCGTCGCTTTCGTAGTAGTGGTTGTCGGCGTCGTAGATGTCGTAGTCGAGCTTCTTCACGGGGCTCCTATGATCCGGTTCGGGGCTACGACGGGCTTTCGCCGGTGGCAATGCGGGTGGCCCAGCGATAGTCGGGCTTCCCCGAGGGCGAGCGCTCGATCTTCTCCACCAGGTGGATTTCCCGGGGCAGCTTGTAGCCGGCAATGTGCTTGCGGCACGCGGCCTGGATGTCTTCCAGGCTGGGGGTGGCCCCCGCGCGCGGCTCGATCACCGCTGCGACCCGGCTACCCCAGCGCTCGTCGGGGACACCCACCACCAGGGCGTCGTAAGCGTCCGGGTGCTCCTTGATGGCGGACTCCACCTCCTCGGGAAAGATCTTCTCGCCGCCGGAATTGATGGAGACGGAGCCGCGTCCCAACAGCGTGATCGATCCGTCCTCCTCCACCTTCGCGAAGTCGCCGGGAATCGAGTAGCGCACGCCATCCGCATCGGTCAGAAACGTTTCGGCCGTCTTCACCGGGTCCTTGTAGTACTCGAGTGGGATGTACCCGCGGCGGGCGATCTTCCCGATCGCCTCCGATCCGGGTGCCAGCGGCCGCAGGTTCTCGTCGAGCACCAGGGTGCCCTCCCCCGCCTTGAACGTGGCGCGCCCGCCCATCTCGAGAACCGTGTCCTTCGTGGAGAGCCGCATGCCGTTGCTTCCGCCCTCGGACGAACCCACGCCATCGACGATCAGCAGATTCGGAAGGTGCCGGAAGAAATCCTGCTTCACGGTGGGTGAAAAGACCGCGGCGGTGCTGGCCAGGACGAACAGGGACGTGAGGTCCCTTCCCGCCGACTCGCGCGCCAGGGCATCCACCATGGGCCGTCCCATGGCATCGCCGGTGATCATGAGCGACTGCACGCCCTCCTGCTCCACCAGGCGCCAGACCTCGGCCGCGTCGAACCTCGCGATCGAGACGTTCTTGTGGCCCACCAGGCTGCGGCTCATCACCGACCACTGGCTGGCCCCGTGCATCAGCGGCGCCGGGGAGAAATGGACGCGCGGCCCGGGTTTGTCGTGGCGCTCGATCAGGTCTTCCGGGCGCTCCACCTTCTGACCACTCTGGGGATCGATGCCTCCGCCCAGGGCGAAGAAGACGTCCTCGTGACGCCAGACCACTCCCTTGGGCAGGCCCGTGGTTCCCCCGGTGTAGAGCATGTAGAGATCGTCTCCCGAGCGCGGCGCGAAGTCGCGCTCGGGGGAACAGCCGGCCAGGGCTTCCTCGTAGGGCGCGGAGTCCAGGCCGCTCAGGTCGGCACCACTGTCGTCATCGAGCACCAGCAGGTGCTCGAGGCCCGGCATGCTGCCGCGCACGGCGGCCACCCGCGGCGCGTACTGGCGCTCGTGGACCAGGGCCTTGAGATCCGCGTTGTCGAAGACGTAGCGGAGTTCGTCCTCTACATAGCGGTAGTTGATGTTGATCCAGATCGCGCGCAGCTTGAACACGGCCCACAGGGTCTCGACCCACTCGACCCGGTTCAGCGCGTAGATGCCCACGTGATCGCCCGGGCCCACGCCCCGGGCGGCCAGGTGGTGCGCCAGACGGTTGGCCCGCGCCTCCATCTCGGCGTAGCTGCGCCGTTCGCCGCCGGCAACCAGGCATTCCTCGGCCCCGAAGTGATCGACCGCATTCTCGAACAGATCTGCGAGGTTGAATTCCATTCCGGGAGCTCTCCTTCGGGTCTTGGCCGCGATCCTATTTCAATCGCGTGATGGAACCAATCCCGGGCCTTCCCCCGGGGCCGCGCGATCGATGCCGGCCACCTGGCCCTGCGCGACGCCTGCGCTAGCAGGGCCCGCCGTGTATTCTCCCGGCACATTGAACCGGAGCATCGCCATGTTTCACCGATTTCTTCTCCTCTCCACGAGCCTCTTCGTCGCCTCGACCGCGGCTGCACACCCGGGCCATGGCGAAGTGGCCCAGGGATCCAGCCTCGCTCACCATCTGACCGAACCGATTCACGTGCTCGGAACGATCCTCCTGATCGCCACGGTTCTCGCAACCGCGCACGCGTTTCGCCGCTGGCGACGCTCGGTCCGCCAACCCGCTTCCTGGCGCTAGCCGCGCCGCAGAGCACAACGCACGTGGGGGCGAGAAGTCAGTCTGCTAGCAGCCGTTGATCACCTGGCCCGGGAGCGCGCCCGTGTGGGCGCCGTCTTCCAGCAGTACCTCCCCGTTCACCACTGCGAAGCGATAGCCCTCGGCGTCCACCACGTAGCGCCGGGTCTGCGCGGGGAAGTCCTGGGTGAGATAGGCCTCGCCGGCGGCCAGGGTTTCCGGATCGAACACCGCCACGTCGGCCCAGGCGCCCACCCGCAGGAAGCCCCGGTCGCGCAGCCCGTGCACGCTGGCGGGCATGCCCGAGAGCCTCCAGATGGCCTGCTCCAATGTGATCGCGTCGGGAACCCACTCGGCCAGCAGGCGCGTGGTGTAGTCGGCGCCGGTGAACGAGGCCAGGTGGGCGCCACCGTCGCTCGAGCCCGCCATCACCCGGGGATCCTTGACCCCCGTGCTCACCACGTGCTGGATGAACTGCTTCGCCACGTCCGACATGCGGGTGCGGAAGTTCATGGTCAGGTGTTCCGAGAGCGAGAGGTCAAGGAACGTGTCGAGCGGATCTCCGCCCCGCTCGACCGCAATCTCCCCCACGCTGCGTCCCACCAGACCTTCGTTGCGTGCGTCCGTGACCGATTCCACCTCCAGGTCGCCCAGGTCGAAGGCCACGGCGCGCCCCTGATCGTCGTTCCACTCGGCCCGCAATCGCTCGCGCCATTCCGCGTTGCCCAGGCGCTTCGACCGCTCGGGCTCGGGCCGGGTCAGCACCTCGCGCCAGACGGGCATCTCGTCGAACACGAAGGTCTCGCCCAGTCGCAGATGCAACTCGAGGCGGTTGGTCGTGACCTGCGGGTGGAGCCGGACGCCGCGCTCGCCCACCTCGTGGCAGAAGTCCAGCAGGTTCTGCCAGCCCAGAGGGTGCTGTGGCGTGGGCACCAGCAGGTTCAACTCGATGGGCTTGCCACTCACCTCGTAGAGGCGCACCAGCAACTCGCGATCCGCCTTGTCGTAGCCCGAGGCGAAGCTGCGGGGAATGATCTCGATGGCCCCGTGGTCGAACTCGGCAAGCACCGAGGCCAGGGCCACGATCTCCTCGGGCGTGGCGTGGTTCGAGGGTACCTCGCGGCCGTCGTCGCCCACGTGGAGTTCGACCTGCGAAGTGGAGAAGCCGATGGCTCCCTCGCGCATGGCCGCCCGCACGAGATCCTGCATCTGGGCGATCTCGTCGTCGCGGGCCGCCCGCTCCGAGGCGTCGTCACCCATCACCCAGCGGCGCACGGCACAATGGCCCACGTAGCCGCCGGCATTGACCCCGAGCTTGCCTTCCAGGCGCGACCAGAAATCGCCGAAGCTGCCGCCCGCGAACTTGAAGCCCACGGCCAGGGCTTCCTTGGACATGCCCTCCACGCGCGAAAGCATGGCCGCCAGCCAGGGAACGTCCTCGGGCTTCGCGGGCGCCAGGGTGAAGCCGCAGTTCCCCGTGAGCACCGTGGTCACGCCGTGAAAGCACGAGGGAGTGGCCAGGGGATCCCAATCGAGCTGCACGTCGTAGTGGGTGTGCACATCGATGAAGCCCGGGCACACCACGAGCCCATCCGCATCCAGGACGCGCCCGGCGTCCTCGGTCACCCGGCCGATCTTCGCGATGCGCCCGTTCCGGATGGCCACGTCGGCGCTGAATGCCGGCAGGCCCGTTCCGTCCACCACACGGCCGCCGCGAATCACCAGATCGAATGCCATGGCGCCCTCCGGATTCTTGCACGTACCGTCAGGAACCCGATACTCGTAGCAGAATCGGGGGCTTTTCGAGGAGCCGATTGTGAGAAGATCCCAGGCTGAGGAATCCCATGAAATCCCTGCGCACACCCGACGAGCGCTTCGAGAATCTGCCCGGCTATCCTTTTGAGCCCCACTACGCCCAGGTGGACGGACTTCGCCTCCACTACGTGGACGAGGGTCTGCGCGACCTGACTCTCGTGTGCCAGGACTGGGGGGGTCTGATCGGGTTGCGCCTGGTGGCCGAGCACCCGGATCGATTTGCCCGGGTGGTGGTGGCCAATACGCTGCTGCCCACGGGCGAGTTGCCCGAGGACGTGGGCCAGCCCCACACCACCATCGCAAACGCGGGCCACTTCCTGCAGGAGGATGCCGGCGAAGAGCTGGCCCGCGCGGTAGTGGACTTCATCGCGCGCAACGCCTGATCCTCGGAGCTCCGCATGCAAGTGTCCCAGCGCCTCGAACCCATCACCGAAGACGACGCCACCCTGGCCGAGATGCTGAAGGGCGCCAGCATCCCGACCCTCATGCTTTCGCTGCTGCACATCACGGGCGACAAGGACCTGCTGCGCGGCAGCATCCGACCGCGCAAGGCGATCCTGGGTGAATCCCAGGGCTTCATGCCGGAAGACGAAAAAGAGGCCGTGCGCGCACAGGCCCTCGAGATCCTGAATCTCTTTCGCGACCAGGGCTCGAAGCTCCCGCCGCCACCCCCCGCCGAGACCATCCACGAGATGATGCGTTTCCTGGTGGGCGAGGCCGTACCCGAAGAGTACGTGCCCATGATGCTCGAGGAGATGGAACTCGACGGCGAAGACGTGCGCGGCTTCCAGTGGGAAAAACCCGTGTCCGCCGAGGAACGCGGCCGCTTCCGGGTCTTGATCATCGGCGCCGGCATGTCGGGGATCCTGACGGCCATCCGCCTGGAAGAAGCCGGCATCCCCTACACGATCATCGAGAAAAACGATGCAGTCGGAGGCACCTGGCACGAGAATACCTATCCGGGCTGTCGGGTGGACATCGCCAACCATTTCTATTGCTATTCGTTCGAGCCGAATCACGACTGGCCCGAGTACTTCTCCCAACGCGTGCAGCTGTTCGAGTATTTCGATGCCTGCGTCGACCGCCATGGCCTGCGGCCCCACATCCGCTTTGGAACCGAGGTGGTGGCCGCCCGCTTCGATTCCGAGACCGCGCGCTGGCGGGTCACGCTGCGCTCGCAGGCTGGCGCCGAAGAGACCGTCGAGGCGCATGTTCTCGTCAGCGCCGTCGGCCAGCTGAGCCGGCCCAGGCTTCCGGACATTCCGGGGCGCGAGAACTTCCAGGGTCCGGCCTTCCACTCGGCGGCCTGGGAGCACGAGCACGACCTGAACGGCAAACGCATCGCCGTCATCGGCACCGGCGCGACCTCGCTGCAGCTGGTACCGGAGCTGGCGAAGACCGCGGGCCACCTGACGGTCTTCCAGCGGTCACCCGCCTGGATGGTTCCGAACCCCTCGTATCACCGCTTCGTCAGCGAGGGCAAGAAATGGTGCCTGAAGCACCTGCCCTACTACGCCCGCTGGTATCGATTCCTGCTGTTCTGGCCCGGCTCCGACGGACTCCTGCCTTCCCTGGTGGTAGACCCGGACTGGCCGCACCCGGAGCGCTCGGTGAACGCCCTGAACGACCAGCATCGCGAGATCTTCACCCAATACATGAAATCCCAGGTGGCCGACCCGGTGCTGCTGGACCAGGTGACTCCGCGCTATCCGCCCTTCGGCAAGCGCATGCTCCAGGACAACGGCAGTTGGCTGGCCGCGCTGCAGCACGACAACGTGACCCTCGTCACCAGCGGCATCCGCGAGATCACAGCGGATGCCGTGATCGACGGCGACGGAGAGCGCCGCCCGATGGACGTCGTCGTCTACGCCACCGGCTTTCACGCCAACCGGTTCCTGTGGCCCATGGCGATCACCGGCCGGGACGGCCTGATCTTGAGCGAGCTGTGGGGCGATGATCCACGCGCCTATCTGGGCATCAGCGTCCCGGGCTTTCCCAATCTCTTCTGCCTGTACGGCCCCTCGACGAATCTGGCGCACGCGGGGAGCATCATCTTCCACTCCGAGTGCCAGGTGCGCTACATCATGGGCTGCCTCAAGGCGCTGTTGGAGAACGGACTCTCGACGATGGAGTGCAAGCAGGACGTGCACGACGCCTACAACGAGAGGCTCGATGCCACCATGGCCGGTATGGTCTGGTCGCACCCTGGCATGGACAGCTGGTACAAGAACAGCCGGGGCCGGGTCACCACCACCTCCCCGTGGAGGCTGGTCGACTACTGGGGCTGGACGAAGGCACCGGACCTGGAAGACTACGACCTGGCCTGATGGGGCCGGACCCAACCGAGAGGTGAGCATGAACCCTGATCAGTCGACGGGGGGTGGGCAGGTCCCGCCTCATACGACCCTGAAGGCGTATTACGACGCGGACCCGGACCGCAGCGAATACGTCCTCGACCTGTTCAACAAGACCGCACATCACTACAACACGATCGAGAAGATCTTCGGCAACGGCGGCCTGTGGTATCGCCGCTTCTCCCTGCGCCGCGCCGGCATGCAGCGGGGCATGAAGGTCCTGGACGTGGCCATCGGCACGGCCGCCGTTTCGCGCGGGGCGGTGCAGCTGGTGGGACCCGAGGGCCGGGTGTTCGGTGTGGACCCCAGCATGGGCATGATGCGCGAGGCCCGGAAGGTGTTCGGGGGACCGCTGACCCGGGGCGTGGCCCAGGAGCTGCCCTTCGCCAGCAACAGCTTCGACTTCGTCACCATGGGCATCGCCCTGCGCCACGTCTCGGACCTGGTGGCCGCCTTCAGCGAGTACCAGCGGGTGCTCAAGCCAGGCGGCAAGGTCTGGATCCTGGAGGGCCACGTTCCCGAGTCGGACCTGGGCCACCGGGCCACCCGGTTCGTATGGGCGAAGGTGATTCCGGGTCTGACCCTGGCCTTCACGCGCAGCCGCGAAGCCAAACTGCTGATGGACTACTACTGGGATACGGTCGAGAAATGCGTCCCGCCCGAAACGATCCTGGACGCCATGTCGAAGGGTGGCCTCGAGCAGCCCCGGTTCAAGGTCGTGGTCCCCGGCGCCTTCTGCGAGTACACGGCCCGCAAGCCCCTCTCCTGAGCTCGGCTGGCCGCGGATCCGTCACTCGAACACGGCCTGGAGGCGGCTGCCCTCGCGCACGGCGGCTTCGCTCACGGACAGGACTCCGACCTGGGTGTCGTCCACGAACACGAGGTAGGTGGGCTCGGTCGAGAGTTCCGGGGAGCGCACGCCCGACGGCAGGGGAATCACCAACTCGTAATCGCCGTTGGCGTCGGCACCGGTCCAGGCCGTGTAGGGCACGCGTTCCCCGTGCAGGAGGATCCCGGTGCGCGCGATGACGCGCGCCTCCGGGTCCACGCGGCCCACGATCCGGGCTCCCTCGACGCGTTCGTAGACCCACAGCTGGAAAATGGGGATCCCGATGGCCTGGGTCGACCAGGGCGTGGCGTACACCGGGCGCAGCTGCTGCACATGGCCCACATCGATCCCGGGCATGCCGCTGCCTCCCAGGATCAGCGGCGCCAGCGGGCTGTTCTGAAAGTGCCGGGGATTGATCGCCACGTGGTTGGTCGTGGCCTGTCGCACGAACGGCCGGTCGTCGCGATGCTCGCTGTCGCCGGAAACCGGGATCTGCGCCCTCATGCCCGTCACCACATGGCCAAGCCGCCGCCGTTCCATCAGGTCGATCAGCTCCGACTCGGTTCCCTGCATGAATCGCTGGGCGGCCTCGAATCCTTCCTCGCCGGTCCACGGACCGAAGCCGGCGGTCAGCACCGGGCGCTGTCCGAGCACGCGCACCGTGTGGCCGTAATACCAGGCGGCCAATGCCCCCTCCCGGCCCGGCTCCGGGGGTTGGCTGCGAAGAAAGAGCGCGGCGGCCTCGATCGCCGTGGGCTCTCGCACAGCATCCCAGCGGAGCTCCTCACGGATCACCCGGTCCGGCGCCAGCACCACCAGCATCAGCGCGCCGAGCACGAACGCCGGCTTCCCGGCGGCGGCGAGCCCTGACCGCAGGCGGGCCAACGCCGGGGCCGCCCAACCTGCCAGCGCCTCGGCGACCCGGGCGAACGCGAATCCCGTGACCACCGCGTAGTACGGCGTCAGCGCCTGACCGAAGCGGTTCTGGACCAGGCTGAGGAGCACGAGCGGAAGCGTGAGTCCGGTGAGGGCGCGGCCGGCCTGGGGATTCCCGCGCCAGACGGCGCGCAGACCCAGGGGGATTGCAATCGGGGCCAGCATTCCGACCCAGCCGTTGAAGTGATAGAGCGCGGCCCAGTGATCCGGTCGCCACAGGGCCCACGAGGGGAACACGGGCTGGAACTCGGCGATGCCCGCGAGCCATGGATCGCTTCGCGCCAGCCAGTCGCCGAGACCCTCGAGCGTGTCGGCGCCCACAAGCGGATACGTCAGGGCCGCCACCGCGAAAGCGATCCCCATGAGGCAGCCCGCGCGCACGGCCACGCATTGGCGTCGGGTCCGGCCGCCGGGTCCCCAGCGGACGACACCGGCCGCCGCGAGGCATCCCAAGGCCAGAAGCCCGTGCAGAGCGGGCTGCAGGTAGTCGGGAAAGCGGTAATCGAAGTGGTAACCGTGCGCGGGAACCAGGCCCGCATTGATGCCAAGCAATGCCAGCGCGGCGAGCGCCAGGCCCGGGAAGCCCGATCCCCACAAGGGCCCCCAACCGCTGTGGCGCGCCGCGTCGAGCCGCAACGCGATCAGCACACCGCAGGCGATGGCCACGTAGAGAACCGAGCCGGTAAACAACCACCCGGCTACCGTGACGGCCGCTGCCACACCGCCCTCGAATATCAACCAGGTTCGGCGAGTTCGCGGACGCGCGGGATCTTCAGCCAGTGCCCAGAGCACGCTCAGCCCCAGACCCGCCATCACCAGGGCTTCGGCCACGTGGTGATCGACGCGGCCCAGCTGCGAGGCCATCACACCGCGCGGCAGCAGCGCAGCGAGCCAGGCCGTCGCCACGACCGCCAGATTGCCCAGAACTCCCTGGCCCGCCGGAAGCGCACGGGGCGACACCTGGCGGGCGATCCCCACCGCGAGAACCACCACCGCGATTCCGAGAACCACCGGGAAGCAGGCGGCGAGCTGGCCAACCCGGAGTTCGTCGCCGGCCCCGCCGCCCAGGAGCAGCACCCAGGCGGCCGCCAGCCAGTCGAAGCCCTGGGCCCAGGGCGCAACGGCTCCTTCGGGCCAGTTGAGATAGGCGTCGCGCACCGGCACGTGCGGAAACGCCTGCACGGTCTGTCCGATGCGTTGGAGGTGGTACATGGCGTCCGGATCGTGGGTGAGGACGTCGCCCTGCACGAAGACGCGGGCGAAGACCGAAACGCGCACCCAGACGGCGCAGCACAGGGCCCCGAGCAGCGACACGCCCCACGCGGTCGGGCGTGTCGAGAAGACCGCCTTCCAATCCCGGCTCGGCCGATCCCGGCTCGACGCCACGCTTCCCCGGATCGACGCCACGCTTCCTCCCAGGGGGCCGGACCCGACCGCCCCGTAGAACGTCTCGGATGGCGGGTCGGATTCCCTGAGCGATGGACCGCCCCCCCGGCGGGATTCCAATCCAGGAAACGGGTGAATTCGACCCCAATCTACGCAACCCATTCGGAATTCCCAGCAAGTCGCTGGCAGGCCCATCCGACAAGCCTGCGCAGAGCCATGGCAACCTCCAGCGAAGCCCTCAAGCAGCACTACGACGCCAAGTACGCCCGCGAAGGGGCGGGAGTCTGCGACGAAACGATCGCGCCCCGTCACATCCCGGCGAATCGCTTCGAGGCGTGCACGAGCTTCCTGCCCTCCCGCTTCCCGGGTGGCGACATCCTGGAGATCGCCGCGGGCAGCGGCCTCGTGGCCCGCAGCCTGCTCGCCGCCGGGCTCGATTGCGACAGCTACACGGCCAGCGACTTCTCGGATTCGCGACTCGAAGGCCTGCGCCGCAGCCTGCCCGATCCGCGCGTTCGTGTGGTGCGGCTCGACGCCGAGGATCTGCCGGAGGATCAACCGGCCTGCTACGACACGATCATCGCGATCGCGCTGATCGAGCACCTGATTGATCCGCTGCGATCCCTTCAGCGCATGCGAAAGCTGTTGCGCCCGGGCGGCTTCGCCTACCTGGACACCCCGAACGTGGCCAAGTACACGCGGCGCGTGAAACTGCTGTTTGGCCGCTTCCCCTCCACGTCGTCGCTCAATGAAGGGCTCACCACCTACGAGGGCGAGCCGGTCGCCCTCCACGACGAGGGGCACCTGCACTACTTCACCCACCGCTCGCTGCGGCTGCTGTTGACCGAACGCTGCGGGTTCTCGCGGGTGGAAACCCTTCCCTACTTCACCGGCGGACGGCTCCTGGGTCGCACCCTCGACCACCAGCTGGCCCGTCTTGGGCCCGGATTGTTCTCCGAGGTCTGCCTGGTAGCCTACGCCTGAGTCCGCGCCGGGTTCAACCGGAGCGGACTCAGGCGTAGGCCACCGGCACCATCGAAGTTCGAGGGGTATAGCCAAAACAAGCTGGGTTTTCGGCAATGTCCGATAGTGCGCATTCCGTTAAGTAAATTGGAGAAAGGCCCACCCTGGGCTCCTGGTGTGCTCGCAGCACGGTCGATCCGAGGTGCTGGGGATGCAAGTGCGCGAGCGCACCCTTGCCTTGCTTGCCAATGCCGTGCGGGGTGCGGCAGCTGTCGATGATGAATGCGTCGGGCATTGGGGGCTCCTGAGTCGATGTCGTTCTGGGAGGTTGGGGTCTGGCTCCCGAATGGCTCGGGGCGCGAGCGAAAGCGCGCTAACGCCGGAGCGTAGCTATCCTGCCGAGGCGGGAAATGTGAGATTGCTGCCAGGCTCAGCCGATTGCTGTCCTGCGAGCACCACGCAACCGAGGTTTCACTGTTGTCGATCGCCCAGGCCGAACTCACGGATCGCTCGCTCGGCTGGCTCCGCTACCTGCATCGGAAGGCGCACACACCGGACGATTGGAGCAGGCAAGGCCGGCCCCATCCCCATTGGGACGATCGCTCCGACCCGCCGATGGCTTCCTGGCCGCGCTTCGATCTCACCGACTCGAGCTATGCGATGGGCCTGATGGCCCAGACGACGCCTGCCTGGCGTGAGCCGTACGTGGCCGTACTCGATCAGCTGATCGAGCGGCACACGGGCTGGTGGTCGGCGAACGATTGGCTGACGCAATTCGGAGACGATCCCGACCGCAAGAACTATCCCGACGTCTATCGCTTCCTGATTCCGCCCGAGCTCTGGGGCAACTACGACGTGCCCGGCTGGACAGCGAACGGCGTCGAGCCCTGGGGTCTCCAGATGGACCCGGTCGCGGCGGATGGGATGCTCTTCTACAAGGGCTTCTTCCTGGTGCTTCTGGGTCTGCGCTCGATGATCGCCACGGACGATCGCTGGAACACGCCGTTCGAGATGATCCGGGACGGCGAAGAGTCTTTCGAGTGGTCGCACACGGCCATCGCCGCGCATCTCGCCGCGCAGTGGCAGGCCAGGCCGGAAGGCTGTCACTGTGAGAACACGAAGATCTGGCCCTTGTGACTGAGCGGCGCGGGCCTCGGTCTGAGGCTCCACGACAACCGGCACGGCTCGAACTTTCACGCCAGCGCGTTCGAGCCGTGGTGGGCGCACGCACGGCGGGAGTACCTCGGGCTCGAAGAGGCCGAGATCCCGAGCCTCGTCACCGCCTACTACGACCCGATTCAGCAAGTCCACCAACGGCTCCCGGTCCCGTTTTCACTCACCTATTGCTTCTATCTGGCGCCCCAGGTTCCCGAGGAGTGCAAGAGGCTCTTCGATGCCGCGGCGGCCGCCGCTGGAATTTCCGCCAGCGGAGTCGAAAACTTGACGGCGTATCGAATCAACGCGATCGCGTTGTTCCTGGCCCGCGAGTGGGGGGATGTGGAGCTCGAAGCTTCGCTTCGCGACGCGCTCGAAGCGCACTACGAGCCAACGTGGGACCGGCGCCGCGGCGAGTTTACGTGGGGGCTCGGGCTCGGCGAAGAGTACCCCCGAGGCCAGTACAACGGATTCTTGGCCGCGGCCGAAGCGGTGAGTTCGGGTGCCTGGACGCGCATGTCGGAGTCGCCGCTGCCGAAACAACCCGGTCTCGTCGAGGGTGTCGACTTCCCGACGGTCGCGCTTCGGCAAGCCCGCTGGGAAGCGGGCACCCTCCATCTGCAGCTCCACCCACAGAACGACGACGTGGTGGGCCAACCGACACGCTTTCGGGTCACCGGTCTCGCGGGTCCTTCCGAACCGGGACGCTGGCGCGTCGCTGGCGAGGCAGGGCTTTCTACCGACGGGACCGACCTCGTCATCGAAACCACCGTTCACGACGGGTGCTTGGTGGTTCGTCCGCGCGACTGAGGACGAACGGCGTTGGGAGGCCCCTCTGCATCTCGCCGATCCCCCGATGACTTTGCGATAGAGCTTCAGGGCTCGCTGACAAGAAAGCCGGGGCGCCGTAGTTCGGTGGCGAGCTGATCCGTCGGGAAGTTGCGCAGCGCGGGATCGGCCTTGGGAGTCTTGGCGACGGCCCTCTGCTCGCCAGGACCGGTTCGTTGGTCCACGGTCCGCTCCAACTGACCGATGAAATCCTGCGCCACCTGGCGGGTGAACTTTTCGCCGGCCTGGCGCTGGCTGAAGCCCATCGGTCCCCGGGTGTCGCGAAAGTCGCTGTGCCCCACCTTCTCGAGCAACTCCAAAAAACTCCCAGGGTGGGCCTTTCTCCAATTTGCTTAACGGAATGCGTTCTATCGGACATTGCCGAAAACCCAGCTTGTTTTGGCTATATCCCCTACTGATTACGAATCAGTTGTTCAAACCTGAATAATACCGCCGCAGTCAACCGGCATTGCCGGTTGAAAAAGTCGGCTAATTCCTTCCCCGTTCCGTTAATCATGCCCTATTCACGGCATCTCGAGATGAGTCTTGAAACAGGTTCAACGACGAGCCGAGCCTGAACCACGCGAGCTGAGACTCGCCGAAGGAATGAGCAAGCGCGAGCGTCTCGGTGCT
>JAQBHB010000022.1:0-77829 GCA_032128115.1 Deltaproteobacteria bacterium
GCAGATCGTCCAGATGCGCGAGATGATTCGCGCGCTCCGGGGCAAGTACACAATCCTGCTCTCGACGCACATGCTCGCGGAGATCGAGCAGCACGACGTCGTGATCGGGTCGCGCTACCTGAACGGCATCACGGTGGTCAACTGGCCCATCGAGCGGATCCTGATCAGCTACTTCGGCAACTGGTACGCCCGCAAGGTCACAGGGCTGCCGCTCACCGATACCACCGGCGGCTTTCGCTGCATGCGGCGCAGCCTGCTGGAAAAGCTTCGCCTCGACCGCATCCGGTCCAACGGCTACGCCTTCCAGATCGAGATGAACTACCACTTCGTGCACCAGGGCGCGCGCATCCAGGAGATCCCGTTCTTCTTCCTGGACCGGACCCGAGGCACCTCGAAGCTCACTCCGCGGATCGGCCTGGAAGCCCTCTGGATGGTGTGGTGGCTCCGCATCGCGGACGCACTCGGCCGCATCTAGCTGCATGACGCTGCGACCGCTCGGCGGTCTCACCCTGGCCGGCCTGGGCGTGGCGGCGCTGGGCGTTGCGATCCGCGTGAGCAACGCCTTCGTGTATCCCACCACCACGGGCTTCGACGCCCGGGCCAACTGGCGTTACGTGAACCGCCTCACCGGATCGTGGGCCCTGCCGGCGCCGGATGCGGACTGGTCCACGGCTCACCCTCCGCTCTTCTACTACGCGGCCGCCGCCATCGCCCGCGCCCTGGGCACGCCCGACAAGGAGACCTCGGTGCTGGCGGTGCGACTGGTGGGGACGCTTCTGGGGCTCGGGATCGTTGCCCTGGCCGTGGCCCTGGTGCGGCGGGCCGATCCAGAGCATCCAGTGCGCGCGCTGCTGGCCGGCGCGCTCCTGCTGTTCCTTCCGGTGCACATCTACATCAGCGCCATGCTCCACGAGGAGATCTGGGCTGCGGCCTTCACGTCCGTCGCACTGGTGGGGGTGTGCTTCGACGTGATGCGCCCGTCGCCGCCCTCGCGCGCCCTGTGGCGCGCGGCCGGCTGGGGGCTGGCAGCAGGGCTCGCGCTGCTCACCAAGCTGACAGGGTTACTCACCCTTGCGACCGTGGCGGGGGCCTATGCCTGGGACGGTTGGCGGCGTCGTGAGCTGCGAATGGCGGGAGGTCGCATCGCCGTGGCGTTGGCGGTGGCGCTCGTGGTGGGCGGCTGGTACTACGCGCGCAACCAGATCCGCTACGGGTATCTCTATCCCTACGGGCTCGACACCCACAAGCTCATGTTCAGCCAGCCACCGGGCGAACGTCGGATTGGCGACTATCTGCGTTTCCCGTTCGAGACCTTTACGAATCCCTCGGCGATCTCGCCGAAGCTGCTGCGCTCGGTCTGGGGAACCACCTACGCGTCGGTGTGGTACGACGCCCATCGCCACTTCCTGCCCGGCGAGAGCACGCCGGTGAACCGGGTGGGCACGTGGATCCTGCTGCTGGCGCTGCTGCCCACGGCGGCGTTCCTGCGCGGCCTGGCCCGCGGTGGCTTGCGCGCCCTCGAGCAGCCGCGCGGCCCCGACCCGCCCCTGCTGCTGCTGACGGGCCTCACGCTGGTGGGCTACGTCGCCTTCAGCTGGCGCAACCCCTGGTACCCGGTGCTCAAGGGCAGCTTCCTGATGGGCCTCTCGCTGCCGTACGCGTTCTACGCCAGTGAGATCCTCAGCGGCTGGGCGGGCGCGTCGCGGCGCCGGGCGGTCTTCGTCTGGGGAGCGCTCGCGCTGCTATTCCTGACGGTGGCGCTGACCTTCACCCAGGGCGTGGTCTTCGAAAAGCTCGACAAGCCCGGCTTCCAGTGGAGCCGGCCCCAGGGCGTCGACCTCGACGTAGGCGTCGCGCCACCGCCCGGCCTCCATGGGGATGTCGAGTGCCCGGAAGCACTTCGGCGATCGCCCGTGCGATCCGCTGGTTCGCACGCAGGTTCGGGTGGGCCAGGTCGATGAAGTAGTTCGACTCGATGTTGCCGCGGGTGCTCTCACTCCTCGCCGCGCAGTGAGGCGGTGGGAGAGGCGACCGGCAGGTTGCGTCCCACCGTCAGCAGGTCCCGGGCGGCCGTCTCGTCCGGGTCCAGGGCCAGCGCCGCTTCGGCCTCGGCGATTGCGCAATGCCGTCGCCGCCCCAGCAGGCAGGCCACCGCCCGCGCCAGGTGCTCCCGTACGCGGAGTTCCGGGCTCTCGTCCAGGAGCTGGCGCGGATCGGATTCGACGTAGCGTCCGGTCCGCCAGCGATCGCGGCCGGCGGGGATCCCCTGGTCCTTCAGCTCCTGGGCGATGGCCCGGGCGATCCGCTGCTGGGCGCCGAGATCGGGGTGGGCGAAGTCGACGAAGAGATTGTTCCCGACGAGGCCCCCGGGGCTCTCGCCAGCGAGGATCTCCTCCACGTCCACCAGCAGCGTGCCGTGCTCCGCCGCAAGCTCGCGAAGCACTTCGTTGTAGCGGGAGGGCGCGCCGTGGGGGATCCGGTCCAGATCGCTGGCCTGCAGGTAGTGGTGGCGCGCGCCTTCCAGTTGGCCGAGCGCGCGCTGGCAGTTTGCGACCTCGAAGTGGAGCTGTGCGAACTGATCGTCGATGCGCAGCGCGCGTGTCCATTCGGCGAGCGCGCCGGTGCAGTCGCCCGGGGCGAGCTCGCGGCCGCGCGCGACGTGCTCCTCCCATGCGGCCTGTTCGGCGGGGGAGAGGTCGATCCGGTGGGACGAGGCGCCCGGTGGCCAGTCGGCCAGGTTCTGGGCGAGGGTCACCAGCATCACCTGGGCGCCAACCGCGTGCATGGCGAATATCATCTGCTCCAGGTTGTGTCGGTAGTGCTCCTCGCGATACAGCATCTCGCGCTCCGACACGGCTTCGCCTTCGAGCCTTCGGTTCGCGACCGCGAACATCTGCATGGCGTTGTCCACGTCGTCGAACCGGACGGGACTGGCTTCGGGCCCCGCGCCCACGCCCAGGGCGCGGGAGACGACGGCGTAGAGCCGGGTGGACGCCAGCCCCACGCGCAGGCGGAAAAGGATCGGATTCACCCCGATCAGGTGGCGGTAGAAGCGGGCCTCGCCCCACTCGTTGTGGCCCGAATAGATGATCAGGAGGTCGGGCTCGTAGTGGGCGAGCTCCCGGGTCACCGCCAGCAGGCGCCGGCTCGCATAGGCGGAGCGTGCGGCGTTGACCACCTCGATGGGAACGTCCGGGAGTTCGGCGTCGAAGCGCCTCTGCAGCCAACCCGAGAAGGCCAGGTCGAACGAGTACGGAACGCCTGCCGCCGAAGACCCCCCCACCACGAAGATGCGAAAGCTTCCCTCGGGCTTGTCCGCGAGAAACTCCTGGGGGGTGTTGAATCGCGGCGGATCCGCCGTGCGCAGGATCCGGATTCCGTCGGATCGCTCGGCGGCCTCGAACATGGGGACCAGGTTGGAGAAGCCCGCGAAGGGATCGTGATCCAGGGTCTCCCCCTGGCCGGTCGCCCAGAGGAGCAGTTCGAGTGCAAGCAGCACGCCCACGGCGGCGCCGATCGGACGGGTAAAGGCCAGCCAGCGAGACGTGAGGCGGCGGCGATGCGGGCGCGCCATCCCACATTGATAGCCCGGAGCGGCTGCGTAATCACTGGATCTGAAAGGGATTTTTTCGTATAAGGGAGGGGCCGCGAGGTTCGCTCCCCCATGTCCCTGCCCGAATCCCGAACAGTCCCCGACGAGCGCGACCTGCGCTGGTTCGGCGTCATCATCGCGGTCTTCTTCGGCCTGCTGGGCTCCGTCGCCTTCTGGGGGGTAGGGGCCGCGTCCGTGGCCAGCCGCCTCTGGGCCACCGGGCTCGGGCTCGCGGGCCTGTACTACGCGGTTCCCCCGCTGCAGTTGCCGCTCTACCGGGGCTGGATGGCGGCGGTCTGGCCCATTGGCTGGACGGTGACGCACGGGGTGCTGGCGTTGGTCTTCTACGGTCTGATCACGCCCATGGCTTTCGTGATGCGCATCTTCGGACGCGATCGCATGGGGCGACGCCTGGACCGCTCCGTCGTGTCGTACTGGACCGCACACGATCCCGGCGGCGACACCCGGCGTTACTTCCGCCAGACCTGATGACGGCGATTCTCGGGATCTCGGCCTTCTACCACGACTCGGCGGCGGCGCTGGTGGTGGATGGCGAGATCGTTGCTGCCGTCCAGGAAGAGCGCCACACCCGCGTCAAGAACGACGAGAGTTTTCCCGTGCGGGCCATCCGCAGCTGCCTCGAGACGGCCCGTCTTGGGCCGGAAGATCTCGACTACGTGGGTTTCTACGACAAGCCGTATCTCAAGTTCGAGCGCCTGCTGGAGAGCTATCTCGCGTATGCCCCGCGCGGCTTCAAGTCGTTCGCGAAGGCCATGCCCGTGTGGTTGAACCAGAAGCTGTGGCTGCCCCGCGAGATGAGGAAGGGGCTCGACGGCCGCTACTCCGGCGCTTTCGTCTTCACCGAACACCACGAGTCCCACGCCGCCGGCGCCTTCTTTCCGTCCCCGTTCCAGGAGTCGGCCATCCTGACCATGGACGGCGTGGGCGAGTGGGCTACCGCCAGCTGGGGCGTGGGGCGCGGCAATCGCATCCAGCTCAGCCACGAGCTCCAGTTTCCGCATTCGCTGGGGCTCCTCTACACGGCCTTCACGTACTACACGGGCTTCAAGGTGAACTCGGACGAGTACAAGCTAATGGGGCTCGCGCCGTACGGAGAGCCGGTCTACGAGGACGTGATCCGCGAGAAGTTGCTGGATCTCAAGTCCGACGGCTCGTTCCGGCTGGATCTCTCGTATTTCGACTACGTGGCCGGCCTCACCATGATCAACGAGCGCTTTCACGACCTGTTCGGGGGGCCGCCCCGGGAGCCCGAGTCTGCGATCAGCCAGCGCGACATGGATGTGGCCGCCTCGATCCAGAAGGTGACCGAGGAAATCGTGCTGCGCGCGGGCCGCCACGTGCACGAACGGACCGGCATGAAGAACCTGTGCCTCTCGGGGGGCGTGGCCCTGAACTGCGTGGCCAACGGGCGCCTGCAGCGCGAGGGGCCCTTCGAGAACATCTGGGTGCAGCCGGCGGCGGGCGACGCGGGAAGTGCCCTGGGCGTGGCGCTTTTCGTCTGGCACCAGCTCCTGGACAAGCCGCGGAAGGCGGTGCCCGGTGACAGCCAGCGCGGATCGCTGCTGGGCATGGCGTACAGCGACGACGAGATCGAGTCGTTTCTCGCCACCACCGGGGCGAGCTACACCCGGATCGCCGACGACATGGATCTGACCGATCGGGTTGCTGGGTTCCTCGCCGACGGGCGCGTGGTGGGCTGGCACCAGGGGCGCATGGAGTTCGGCCCCCGGGCGCTGGGCGCGCGCTCGATCCTCGGCGACCCCCGCCGGCCCGACATGCAGAGCGTGATCAACCGCAAGGTGAAGTTCCGCGAGGGCTTCCGCCCCTTCGCCCCGGCCGTGCTGCGCGAGCACGTGGACGAATGGTTCGCCACTGGCACGAGCCAGGACAGCCCCTACATGCTGATGGTGTGTCCCGTCAAGGAGTCCCGCAGGCGCACGGATCCAGACACGGATCCGGCGGGCCTCGACAAGCTGCAGGTGGTGCGGTCCGAAATTCCGGCGGTGACCCACGTGGACTTCTCGGCGCGCATCCAGACCGTCGATCGCGAGCGACACGGTCTCTACCGCCTCCTGATCGAGGCCTTCCATCGCAAGACCGGCTGCCCGGTCGTGGTCAACACCAGCTTCAACCTGGGCTGGGAGCCCATCGTGAATACGCCCCAGGAGGCGTACGAAACCTTCATGTCGTCGGACATCGACATCCTGTGCATGGGGCACTTCGTCCTGGACAAGACCGAGCAGAAGTCGTGGCTGAAGGTCGAGGAACGGGAGCGCCCCGCAAAGCTGCTCGGCGATCTGCTGGCGAGCCCGTGCTGCGGCGCCGGAATGCGGTCGCAGGCCGCGAGCTTCGTGTGCGCGGACTGCGGGCACGCGTTTCTGGTGGAGGACGGTATCGCCCGGCTGTACTGGCCCCACGAGGCGATTTCGGATGCCTCCGACGTCACCGAGTCGGTCAAGGCGTTCTACGAGGAGACGCCGTTCCCGAACTACCAGGACCACGAGTCGGTGCGTTCACTGATCGACAAGTCGCGGCGCGGCGGCTACGGCCACGATCTGCAGCGGGCGATTCCCTTCAACAGCGACGTGCTGGAGGTGGGCTGCGGCACGGGGCAGCTCACGAACTTCCTGGGCATCTCGGCGCGGCGCGTGATCGGCAGCGATCTGTGTCTCAATTCCCTGCGCCTGGGCGAGACGTTCCGCCGCGAGCACGCCCTCGACCGGGTGGGTTTCGTGCAGATGAACCTGTTCCGGCCGGCCTTCCGACGCGAGAGTTTCGACGTGGTGCTCTGCAACGGGGTGCTGCACCACACCGGCGATCCGTTTGGCGGCTTCCGGGGGCTGGTGCCCCTGGTGCGACCGGGCGGCTACCTGGTGATCGGTCTCTACAATCGCTGGGGCCGTCTGATGACCGACCTGCGCCGCCAGATCTTCCGCGCCAGCGGGGGCCGCGCGCGCTGGCTCGATCCCTACCTGCGCGGAGGACGGCTCAGCCGCGACAAGGAGCGGGCCTGGTTCGCCGACCAGTACCGACACCCCCACGAGTCGAAGCACAGCATGGGCGAGGTGTTGCGTTGGTTCGACGAAACCGGGGTCGAATTCGTGCGCGGCGTTCCCTCGCTCACACCCGCCGGAGAGCTCGATTCCGGCGGCTTGTTCGAGCCCGAATTGCGGGGCACGGCCTTCGACCGCGGCCTGGTCCAGGCCGCGCAGATCTGGCGGGGCAACAAGGAGGGGGGCTTCTTTCTCCTGATCGGCCAAAAGAAAGCCGAAGATCTCCCGGCCACGGGATGAGATAATCTGGACAGCATGGCAGGCGAAGCGAGCGGCAAGGGCCCGACGGGCGACTTCGAGAAGCAGGCCGAGCGGGCGGCGAAGGCTTCCTCGGGCCCGGTGGCCGAGTTCACCTATTTCCTGGGGCGCACCCGCAAGTACTGGCTCGTGCCGGTGATCGTGGCGCTTCTCGTGGCGAGCATGGTGGTCGTGGTGGGTGGCAGTGCCGTCGCGCCGCTGATCTACGCGCTGTTCTAGGCCCGGGTGAGAGATCCCCTCTACTCGATGTAACCCAGCTCGCGGAGCAGCGAGCGCTCGCGCCCGGCGGGCAGCGGAGTTCGCGCCTCCGATTCGCTCAGCGCCTGCACCAGCCGCATCCGATAGGCCTCGAGGTGTTCGATCGCCGCCCGCTGCCGCGGATCCGTCGGATCGTAGAGGTTCATCGACTCGCCCGGGTCGCGGCCCAGGTCGTAGAGCGCGGGCTCGAAGCCCGCGTCCCCAAAACGTGTGAGCTTGTAGACGCGATCTCCGTCGCGCATCGACACCCAGATCCGGTCCGGGCTCCGGTCGGAGTGAAGGGCGTCGAGACGGGTTCCCCCGCGTTGCCGCGATCGCTTCAGCAGGATCTCCGGAACGAGCGCGGTGTGACTGAACGCCTGGAGCACCGGCACCGGTTCGTTTCCGCGCAGGGCGGGACCCAGATCGACTCCCGTGACCCGATCGCTGGCCACGGGTACCCGCGCCAGTCCCGCCAGGGTGGGAAACAGGTCGATCGAGCGTGTCACGCCTTCGAAGCTGCCGGGCTCGAGCCCGGGAGCCGACAGGATCCATGGGACGCCCAGAACCTCCGGCGCCAGGGCGAATCCGTGGTTCCACTGGAATGGGGCGCCCTCGCGCCGGAGCACCTCGCCGTGGTCGGACGTGAACGCCACCGCACTCACGTCCTGCAATCCAGAGTTCTCGATGGCGTCGAGCACGTCGCCGAAGAGTCGATCGAGGCGGGCGACGTTCGCCTTGTACAGGCGCTCCGCGCTGCTGGCCAGGCGGCGCACGTCGTCGGGGGTGAGCCCGAGCTTCTCCCGCGTGTGCTCGAAGTTCCAAGAGAGATCCACGTAGTGATTCCAGAGGAGCTCCGCGCCCTGGTCGAATTCGTGTGCCGGAAGGTCCTCGCACTCGCCGGGATGCTCCTCGCAGAATTCGCCGAGCCAGGCCGCGGAATAGGGGGCGTGGGTCACGGTGAAGTTCGTGACCAGCAGCGCGCGCTTTTCCGGGTCGGCGTGCAGGCCCTCCAGGATCCGCTGCAGCCGGGGATCGTCCCCGCGCAGGAAGCCCTCGGGATGCGGGCGTCGGGGGTCTGGATAGCCGCGCCGCACCTCGATCTGGAAGACGTTGGCTTCGTCGACGCCCTGGGCGTAGTTCAGGGCGGGCGAGGCCATGGCGTGGTCGGCCCAGAAGTAGACGTCCCAGCCCGCGTTGGCGAAGGCCTCGGTGATGAGCGTGACCGAGTCGTCCATGCGAGTCGGGTGGGAGAAGATCCCGTGCCCGGTGGCGTCGCTGCCCGAGAGGATCGACGCGAAGGCCACACCCGAGAGTCCCGACTCGGTCTGGTGGCGGCGAAACACGGTGCCGCGTTTCGCGAACGCGTCCAGGTTCGGGGTGTACGAGACCGAGGAATCGTAGGGCGACAGGTAGTGCTTGTTCAGGGTGCACGTGGCATACAGAACTACGAGCCGGGGGGTGGGCGCGGGCTTCGAGGAACCACACGCAAGCGAGGCGGCCGCGGCCAGGAGAAACCACCCGAGAAGCTGCGCCGGTGCGATCACGGTGCAGCGGGCAGCAGCACGTAGAGGTTCTCCCCGAACTGCCCGAACTGACCGAAGACGCGATCCAGGCGATAGCCCACCAATGCGGGAATTGCGGCGCGAAGCTCGGCCTCGGAGAGCGTCGTGCCCGGCCGGAAGCCCGAGAGGTTGTTCTCCACCAGGATGCCCAGGGCGTGATCGCTGAGTGCCACGCCGCCCACCGAGGGGTCGCGAAGCGAGGCCGCGACGCGACCGGGAGTGAGGATTCCCAGGCGCGCGCCGTCGGGTTCCGATCGGCTGGGAAAGTACGAGAAGATGCTCATCTCCCAACCGGGCGGCACGCGTCGCCCGCTCTCGACGGCGAGCACCGTGTCCAGGGTGACGAGGGTCTGGGATGCAGGGACGCGTTGCGCCAGATAGCGGGCCACGGTCTGCAACTCGTCCAGGTCGCGCGGATCGCCCGAGAGATGCAGGTGGCGCTGGCCCACGAAACTCGCGGCCTGGAACAGCACGAAGACCGCCGCCGCCGCACCGAGAGCCCGGCGGCCCGCAGCCGTGGCGCGCTGCCACTGGTGGCCCGCACACCAGGCTGTGACCACGAGAAACGGCACGCACACCGCTGCGAAGTACACCGGGAACACCACCCGCGGGATCAGGTTGGGCAGGTAGCCGGCCATGGCGAAGGCGCCGAGTCCGGCGGCGGCCGCCGCGAACGAATCGCGTTCGCGTCGCGCGAGCCACACGGCGGCGGCGCCGGCGGTGCACGCGAAGCCCACCAGGGGCACGCCTCCGTAGTACGCGCGCAGCAGCGAGATGTCGGCCAGGCGGCGCAGGGCGAAGTCGAGCATGCCCCAGGCCTGTGCCGCCTGGAGTTGATCGTGGCGCTGGGCCTGTCGCGTCACCAGGTTGAAGAAGACCACGTCCACACCGGCCGTCCACAACATGGCCGCCAGTCCGATGGCGATACCTGCGGCCGGACCCAGCGCCAGGGCCAGCTCGCGCGGATGCTTCCGGTGCCGGAGCACCACCCAGAGGAGCACCGCCGCCGCCAGGGGCAGCGACGCGATCCGGGTGCCCGCCGCCAGCACTACCGCCACCAGGGCGCCGCTCGAGGCGCTGGCGCTGGCCGTCGGCCGCAGCAGCAGGAAGGCGCTCGTCATCAAAAGGAAGGCGTTCAGGGTTTCGGTTCGCGTGGTGGTGAACGTCCACAGCAACAACGGGGTGAAGGGTGCGATCGCCAGGAAGAGCAGGGCGCCGGGGCGACCGCCCCGCTCGAACGAGAGGCGAGCGCCCAGGGCGACGGTGGCCGAGCCCAGCAGCCAGGACGCGAGTCGCCCCCCCTCGATCCCGGCGCCCATCAGTTGCTGAGCAAGGCCGTAGACGTAGGGCAGCAGCGGCGCCTGGAAGAACGCGAAGTCGCGATACGGGAGTTCGCCCTCCAGGACGAGGCGTGCGGCGTAGAGGTACCAGCCCTCGTCGTGGTTCAGGCGTCCGGCTCGGACGAAATGGAAGGACGACACCAGCCAGGTGGTGAAGAGGCCGGCCGCCGCTGCGACGAAGGCCAGACGCCGGCGATCCCACGCATTCTCACTGCTTTCGGCGCGACCGCTAGCCACGTGCTGGCCTCGGAATCAAGCCGCGCTGCTCGAGGCCGCCGATGATGGCATCGGCGGCCACCTCGTAACCCCGCGGCGTCGGATGCCAGACGTCGAGGAAGAGCGCCTCCTTTCCCGGGCCGCGGGCCTGCAGGAAGGCCGGGAGCAGGTCGATCGTCACCCAGCCGCCGCGTTCGCCAAGCGTGACCAGCTGCTCCTGGAGGCGATCCGAAGCGCGATCGTCGAGTTGGGCGCGGAACGGGAAGACGAGGAGGGCGAAGCGCGCGCCCGCGTTCGAGGCGCGCTGGTTCATCTCGCCGTACCAATGCGCCAGCCAGCGCGCCTGGGTCCGATCGAGTCGGTCGAGCGAGCGCAGGGCCGCCTTCTCCGACGCCGCGTCCGGCTCCGTCGCGCGCCAGGCGAGCCAGGCGTCGTCGAGCAGCGCACACAGCGCGAGCCCCCGACACGCTCCCAGCGAACCCGCGAGTCCGGGTGACGCGGGCGCGCGTCGCGCGCTGGGATCGGGGAACGCCGCGTCCGGGATCGCGCCCAGGTGCATCAGGGTCTGGGCATCGAAGTGGAGCGTGGGATCATTGAGATCATTGCTGCAGAACTGCACGAGCACCAGGTCGGGTTCGTAGCCGATGCCCACGTCGGCGAGCAGCGCGGCCTCGTTGTAGGGGTTGTAGCCGCCCACGCCGAGATTCAGGACCTCGACATTTTGGCCCAGTCGTGCCTCCAACAGCATCTCCATCCGCTTGGGATAGGTCTGCTGCTGCGCGACGCCGTAACCGAACGTGAGCGAGTCGCCGAGAACCAGGATGCGAAACACGCCGGGGGGCTTGGGTCGCGCGTAGATGCGGTCGCGGAACCCGTCCGCGTTGATCTGGTAGAGCGTGTCACCGGTGGCGTCGATCGTGCCGGTGGCTCCCGGTCGCAGGCCGAACAGCCACGTCCGATCGGGCCGCATCTGGTGCAGTCCCCGGAGCCCCGTGCTTGCGCGCGGAGCCAGCATGCGCAGGGCCAGCTCCGAAGCGCCCAGGGCCACGGCGAAACTGAGGGCAGCCAGAGCCAGGCGCCCCCTCAGGTGGCGTGCGGATGAGGCGGTCGACAACGATGCACTCCCCGCTTGTCCGTAGCCCACGCGTCACGATACCGTAAAGAACCCGGCCAGTTCGCGGATCCACCGCCTCCCGGGCGGAGACCGTACGCCCGGTTCCGAAAGGTCTGGATCCTTGACGCGACGCGCTCTCCTGCTCATGGTGCTGTTCTTCGCGTCCGGCGCGGCGGCCCTCGCCTACGAGGTGGTCTGGATCCGCCTGCTGTCGCTGACGCTCTCCATCACCGTCTACTCGCTCACCACCGTGTTGTGTGCCTTCATGACCGGCCTGGCCATTGGCGCCGCCGTGGCGGCTGCGGTGGCCGACCGCCTCCGCTACCCGCTGGTGGCCTTCGGCCTGGCCGAGCTGGGTATCGGTGTGTGCGGCGTCGCGGTGACCGCGATCCTGTTCCGCCTCGGACCCGCCTACATCTGGCTCCACGACCTGCTGGGGGGGCAGGGTGCCGTCTTCGTGGGAAGTCGCTTCGTGCTGGCCTTCGCCATCCTGCTGCTGCCCACCACCCTGATGGGGGTCACGCTGCCGCTCCTGAGTCGCGTGGTAATCGGGAGCGAGGACGCGGTGGGTCGCGGAGCGGGCGGCCTCTACGCCGCCAATACCCTGGGCGCGGTGTTGGGCTGCGTGGCCGCGGGCTTCGTCCTGATTCCGGTGCTCGGCCTGCAGACCACCTGCGCGGTCGTGGCCGTGGTCAACCTGGCGGTCGGCGGTCTGGCCATCGTCTGGGGGCGCCGGCTGCCCGTTGCGCCCGCGCCTCCGGTGGCGGAAACGCAGCGGGCTCCGATCCCGCGGTCCGCGGTGATCGCCGCCGCGGCCTTCGGCATCTCCGGGTTCACGGCCATGGGCTACGAGGTGCTCTGGACCCGGGCGCTCGAGCACTACACCCACAACTCGACCTACGCCTACACCGCGATGCTCGCGATCTTCCTGCTGGGTCTGGGGGGCGGCAGCGCGCTCATGGCTCGCCGCGCCGACGGCCTTCGCAGGCCCCTGGCGGCATTGGCGCTGCTGCAGGTGGGGATCGCAGCCAGCGTGGTGGGGGCGCTCCTGATCTACATCCGCTTCGAGACGTTTGTTCCCGCCCTGGCCGAGGGCATGGGGGGCATTGCGTCCTGGTCGCGGGTGGTTGCCCTGATCTTCACCGAGGCGGGGATCACCATGCTGGCCACCACCCTGATGCTGGGAGCCATGTTTCCACTGGTGGCTCGGCTCGCCGTGGATTCACTCCAGGTGGTGGGCACGCGCATCGGCCTGGCGTATCTGATCAACACCCTGGGCGCGATCCTGGGCTCGCTGCTGGTGGGGTTCTGGCTGTTGCCCTGGCTCGGCGTGCGCGGCGCCTTCGTGACCCTGATCGCCATCAACGCGGTTCTCGGGGGTTCGCTGGCCCTTCTCGCGTCGTCGCAGAGGCGCTGGGGGATCGCGGCCGCCGCGACCGCCACCGGGGTCGCAGCCTTCGCACTGATCCCGGTGCGCCTGTTCGAGGACCAGTTCCGGGCCCGCTTCGAGAACCTGCGTTTCTACCGCGAGGAGATCACGGATACGGTGATGGTGACCGAGGCGCAAGACGGCTCGCGCATGATCCGCTACGCCGATGGCCGGGGCACGGCGGGAACCACGACGGTGGTGGGCGACCGCATGTACGGGCACATCCCCATGCTGCTGCACCCGAACCCGCTGAAGATCCTCCAGATCACCTTCGGGGTCGGGAACTCGCTCTCGTCGGTTCTTCAGCACCCGGTGGAGAGCGTGGTGTGTGTCGAGCTCAGCCCGGGAGTCATCGATGCCGCGCCTTTCTTCGCCGTCACCAACCGCAATGCGCTGGAAGACCCGCGCGTTTCGCTGGTGATCAACGACGGCCGCAACTATCTGCTGACGAGCCACGATCGCTACGACGTGATCCGGCTGGATCCGCCCGAACTCCACACGGCGGGCGTGGTGAATCTCTACACCCGCGAGTTCTATCAGATGGCTCGCGACCACCTAGCGCCCGGGGGAATCTTCAGCATCTGGATCAACAACGTGATGACGCCGGAAGACGACATCCGCATGCTGCTTCGCACGGCCCTGGACGTGTTTCCCCATGTCTCCGTCTGGCACGACCCGTTCATGTATTCCTGGGTCATCAACGGCAGCGTGACGCCCCATGATCCGGATCTGGCCCTGCTGGAGCGGAAGTTCGCCAGGCCCGAGGTGGCCCGGGACCTGGCCTCGATCGAGATCGATAGCCCCTACGAGTTCCTGTCGCACTTCGTGTTCGCGGGTGAGGCCCTCGCCGCGTGGGCCGGGGAGGGCCCGCTGGTGCTGGACGATCACACGCGCCTGGATTTCACGGTGCCGCGGTCGGACGAGGCGAACTTCGGAATCGCGAACTACAACACCAACCAGTGGCTGGTACAGCTGACGGCCCCGGACGCCAACTACAACGTGGCACTGGTACGCTTCGGCCGGAAGGTGCGGCACCTGGCGACGTTCAAGGAGCCGGTGCTTCCGTACCTGGCCAACACGGATACGGACGGCCGCAACGCCGCGGCGGTGCAACGCGAGCTCGACGCCGCCCTGGCGCAGCTCCCGATCCACTGATCGCTCACTCGTTCGGGTTCGAGACCGTGATTCGCGGGCCGCCCCAGAGCGCCCGGGCTTCCGGGTCGAGCAGGAGCTTGTTGGGCGTCAACGCGAGCCGGAGCGTGATCTGCTCGCCGGCGTAGGCCGAGAGATCCACCGCGAAGGGCTTCCAGCGCATGCCCGGCTTGACCAACCGCACGCTGCCCAGGGTTTCGAAGGCGTCGCCGCGGGACACGGCCACCGAAAACTGGCACCGCTCCTCCTGGGAAAACAGATCCTCCTCGCCCACCAGCGCCGTGATTCCGATTCCCGCCTCGAATCGCGCGTTCTCCGGAATCTCGAGATCGAAGTCGATGCCTCCCCCCCGCGGACCCAGGGGAATCGCGATGGGCCTTCGGTTGAGCTTGGTGGCGAGGCGGGGAAGCGGCTCGGAGACGCTTCGCTCGGCGCCGTCCCGGCCGCGAATCCAGACGTGCCCCTGATCGCTGCGGTCGAAGAGATCGATGACCGTGGCGCCCCGGTCGGGGCCGGGTTCGAGCACCGAAATCCAGTTGTAACGGGCCAACGGGTAGTCTTCGGGCACGCGGAAGAAGCGCTCCAGGTGGGCTTCCACGGCGGGCAGTTCTTCGCGATACCAGGTGTAGAGATCCTGGTCGATGTCGCTCATTACCACGTAGCGAACGTCCTCGAGGGCTTCGAGGATCGTCCGTTCCTGCTCTTCTCGCATACCCGGGATGACGCCGCTGTAGGGCGTCGGGTTGTGCGCGTCCGTGGCGAAGTAGATCAGGGGCTCGGAGCGGGCGACGAAGATGGTGTCGCCGGGCTCGAGATTCTGGCGCAGGTAGGCGATCGCATTGGAGAGCGAACGACCGCGCACCTGCCCCGTGACGGGGTTCTGCGGCACGTGCGGGCCCAGCTGCGGTTCGCGGGCCCGCGCCAGGATTGCCCAGGTGGCCGCCACGAAACCCAGAGCGAGCGCCGCCGAGCAGCCGGCCGCGATGCGCACGCGTCGCCGCGACACGCGTCCCGGGCGCGCCGGCCAGGTCATCGCGATCTGCGCCAGGGCCGGTGGCAGGGCGAACACCAGGTGCCCCCAGTCGCTGCGGGGAAACAGGTTCGTGGTGAGTGCGAATAGCACGGCGGTGTGGATCCACACGGCGGGCGGAAGCGGACCCCGGCGCCGCGCCAACGCCGGGCACGCCAACGCGATGAATGGGAGCGCGTACAGGAGCTGCGTCAGGAGGACCGCCCATACCGGCTCGTCTCCGAAGACGCCGTGGGTCAGCGCGTAGAGAGACGGAAAATAGAGTGCCTTGTTGGGCACCACGTCTTCGGCCAGGACGCCGGGAGGCCAGAAGTTCATGTAGGGGGTGGAAAACGTCTCATCGAAGGAGAGCGGCAGCACCACGATCGAGTGGACCAGGAGTTGCAGCTCGCCGCGCAAGGCGTACGCGCCCAGGGTCACCAGGGCCACCGCCACTCCCCCGGCCGCCAGCTGCAGGGGTGCGCGGAACCGCCGGTTCCGGGGAGCGCATGCGAAGACCGCGGCGAGTAGCCCTGCGGCCAGGGCGACTCCCAGGGTCTGCTTGCAGAGTGCCGCGCACGCCACCAGGATGCCCGCGAGCCAGCCCCAGCGATCCGATTCGCAGGCGCGCAGCGCCGGATAGGCGGCGATCACGCTGAACTCGAAGGCGAGGGTGGTGTGGAAGAACAAGGAGAACAGCGGAAACAGCAGGACGGGAGCGCTCGCCATTCCGGCCGCGGCGACATGGGCCAGGGGCCCCGCACCGGCCCGGGCGGCCACCCCGTACACGGATGCGCAGGCGAGGCCGTGCAACAGCACCACCGCCCCCCGCGCCACGGCGATCTCCTCTCCGAAGGCGCGAAACAGGGCCGCTAGCAGCTCGAAGGGCAGGGGGCCCGTGAAGCTCACCACGTCCCGATACAGGTGTTCTCCCGCGACCATGCGTTGGGCCACGTGGACGATCAGGCCCTCCTCGAGCAGGTTGGGCTCGAAGCGCACCATGAAGGCGCACACACTCGCGCCCAACATCCCCCAGACGAGCGCGGTGCTGGCCGCGAAGCGGTGGCCTTGCGAGGCGGGTGTGGCGTGAGAAGCGTCCAAGGGCGTCCTACTCTACCAACTCCCGTCCCGGGGGCGGGGCCACCAGGGAGTCGAGCGCTGGAGCGTAGAAGTCTCTACCTCGAGATCTTCGTGATCTCGTTCGCCGCGCTCCTGCTCGAGATCAGCTACACGCGGGTCTTCTCGTTCAAGGTCTCGTCCTACTACACCTTCCTGATCATCGGGATCGCCTTGCTGGGGATCGGGGCCGGCGGCGTGTTCGTGGCCCTGTGGCGCCGGTTGCGGGCGGTGCCCACCGAACGCCTGCTGTGGCGGCTGTCGCTGGTGGCAGCAGCGGGAATCGCGGTCAGCTACTTCGGCGTTGCGGGTGTGGCGCTCGACACCCTGAATCCCCCGTCGAGCCCGGGCCCGGTGCTGCGTCTGGCGTGGGTGTGCCTGCTGATGTTCGCGAGCTTCGTGGGCATCGGGCTCATGATCGCCGTGATCTTCACGCGCCGGGCCGAGACCATCGGGCGCGTCTACACCGCCGACCTGATGGGAGCCGGTCTCGGTTGTGCGGCCGCGATTCCGCTCATGATCGTTCTCACACCCCCGGGCTGCGTATTCGCCGCCGGCGCCGCGGTGGCCCTTGCGGGCATCCGGCCGGCGCGCGCCCACACGCGCAGCGGGGCGTGGGCGAGCCTCGCCCTGGCGGCCGTGTTGGGCGCAGTGGCGGTGGGAGCCCGGTCGCTGCCCGACCCGGTGGTGGACCCGGTCAAGACCCTGAGCCCAGGCAAGCTGGCGCGTTGGGGCTTTACGTCCGTCTTCGCACGCTGGCATCCGGTGTTCCGGGTGGACGTGCTCGAATCGAAGCTGATGCCCGACGCCAAGGCCCTGGTGCACGACGGCGACTGGGGCTCGGCCCTGCACCGCTTCGATGGTGACCTGGACGCGGCGCGGGAGCGCTACGAGAACTCCAGCCGACGGTTGCCCTTCGCGGTGGCGAAGCCGCGGCCCCGGGTCCTGATCCTGGGGTCGGCGGGCGGCAACGAGATCCTGGCTTCCCTGGTCTTCGACGCGGAGCACATCACGGCGGTGGAGCTCAACCCGGTGACCGTCTCGCTGGTGCGCGAGCACTTCGCCGACTTCACCGGGCGCCTGGCCGAGTATCCCCAGGTGGATCTCGTCAACGCCGAAGGCCGCTCGTTCCTCTCGCGCGATCGCCAGAAATCCGACCTGATCTATTTCGTGGCCCCGGACAGCTACGCCTCCATGAACGGTCAGGCGTCGGGCTTCGTGCTGGTGGAGAGCTACCTCTACACCCGCGAGATGGTGCGCGAGGTGGTCTCCCACTTGAATCCAGGCGGGATCCTCTGCATGCAGTTCGGTGAGGTGGCCTACGCCAGCAAGCCCAACCGCACGGCGCGTTTCCTGGCCACTGCGCGCGCCGCCTTTGGCGACCTCGGGATCCAGGATTTTGGCCGCCACGTGCTTCGGGCCACCAACAAGGATTTCCCCATCGAGCTGTCCACGATCCTGCTGAGCCCGCAGCCGTTCAGCGAGGCCCAGAGCGAGGAGTTCCTGCGAATAGTCGCGACGATTCCCCGCGCGACGCCCCGCTACGCCTGGCAGCGCGACCTGGGTCGCGATTTTCCCAACGCGGTGATCAGCCTGCCGGCGGCGGATCTCGAGCAGCTCTACCGCGGCTACCCCTACGAGATCCGACCCGTGACCGACGATGCGCCGTTCTTCTGGCACTTTGCGCGCTTTCGCGACGTGCTCTCGCGGAACAACCCGGCCCTGGCCCACCCTATCGGCCCCGAAGACGGGCGCGGCGAGTCCGCGCTGCTGGTGATGCTCTTCGTGGCCGGCGGCCTCTCGGCCGTGTTCCTGCTCCTGCCCTTCGTGGCGGTGCGCGCCCGCTGGGCCGAGCTGCCCGCCAAGGGGCGTGCGGCGCTCTACTTCGCCTGCCTGGGGCTCGGCTTCATGTTCTTCGAGGTGGTGCTGATCCAGAAGCTCACCCTGTTTCTCGGCTATCCGACGTACACCCTCACCGTGACGTTGTTCGCGCTGCTGGTGTTCTCGGGCCTGGGAAGCCTCGCCTCGGCCCGGTATCTCGAGTCGCGCGATCGGGTGGTGCCGTGGCTGATGGCCGCACTGGGGGTGCTGGCAGTCTTCTACGCCTACGGCCTGGGGCCGGCAGCAAACGCGCTGGCTGCGCTTCCCCTGGCGGCGCGCATCGCCCTGGTGGCCGCGGCCCTGGCGCCGCTGGGTCTCGTGCTTGGCGCCTTCATGCCGCTGGGATTGACCACGGTCTCACGCCTCGGCCCCCACGCGACCGAGTACGTGGCCTGGGGCTGGGCCATCAACGGCGTCTTCTCCGTGATCGGCTCGATCGGCGCCACGATCCTGTCCATGACCTACGGCTTCCGCGCCGTCCTCTTGGTCGCGTTGCTGCTGTACGTTGTGGCCGCGGTGACGCTCTGGAGGGTTCCCCTGCAATCCCGCGACGCGGCCGTCTGAGCGGGGAGAACCGGTGCCGGAACGCGCAACGACGCGGGCGTGGGACGTGGGGGTCGTGGTGGCGCTGGCGGTTGCCGCGCTGCTCTTCTGGAAGCTTCGCATCTTCGACCCGGCGCTGGACGAGCCCTTCCTCCCGAACCTGACCAACGTGGACTTCTTCAGCTACGAAGTTCCGGTGGGCGCGGCGGTCGGCGAGGCGCTGCGACAGGGGCGGATTCCGCTGTGGAACCCCCACCAGTTCGCCGGCCACCCGTTCCTGGCGTCGGTTCCCTTCGGTGCCCTGTATCCCGGGAACCTTCCCTTCGTGTTCCTGCCGGCGCCCCTGGCCATCGAGGTCACGGTGGTATTGCATCTGATCGCCGCGGGATTGTTCCTGTTCCTGTACGCGCGCTCGATTCCCCTGGATCGCCCGGCGGCGATCGTGGCGGCCCTCACGTTCATGTTGGGGGGGTTCGTGACTTCGCGGGCGGTCTGGTTCACGCCGGCGTTGGCCGCCAGCGTCTGGCTGCCCCTGGCCTTCCTGGCCATCGAGCGGATATTCCGCAAGCCGGGTTTCGGCGCGTCGGTGCTGTTGGCGGTCGCCATCGCCATGCCCATCCTGGCGGGCTGGCTGCAGACCTGGACGTATTCCATGTATGCCGTGGCGCTGTACGCGAGCATCCGCCTCGCCATCCGCGTCTGGCGTGAAGGCGCGGCGGCAGCCACGCGGCCGCTGCTCCTGCTGGCGGCGGGAGGGCTGCTCGGTGTCGGGCTGGCGTCGGTTCAGCTCATCCCCAGCTTCGAGCTGCAGGCCCTCACGCCACGACGCGCGGGAGGCATGTCGCCGCAGCAGTCGCTCATCTTTGGCGGCACGCCGGCGGCGACGCTGCTGGCCGACGCCACGGATCCCGAACCCGGCCAACCGCGCTGGGTGTACCTGGGACTGGGCGCGCTGGTGTTGATGCCGCTCTCCTTGCTGGCCACTCGCGCGCGAGAACTCGTCGCGTGCCTGTGGCTCCTGGTGGCTCTGGGGCTCGGGGTCGCGCTGGGCGTCCACACGCCGATCTTCGCGGCGTTCCAGCAGCTGCCCACGGGATCCTGGTTTCGGACGCCCCAGCGGATCCTGTACCTCTACGCCTTCGCGGGCTCGCTGCTGGCGGGCTTCGGCGTTCAAACGATCCTGGATCAGGAGGTGCGACCCGGTGTCCGCCGCTGGCTGGCGCCGACCGTCGTCACGCTCGCCGCGTTGGCACTTTGTGCGCCGGTTGATTCGGTGCGCGGCTTCGTCCTGTTGGCCGCCGCCGTGGCCGCTGCCTGGGCGATCGCCGCACTGCCTGCTTCTGGGGCGCGCAGGGCCGCTGTCTCTGGGGCGCGCAGGGCCGCGGTCGCCGCTCTGGTGGCGGTGGTGTTCTTCGACCTGTTCGGGGCCACTCGCAACTCGTTCAGGCATCCGCTCCACGAGCCGGCCCGGGTGGCGCAGGACCAGGCCGTGTTGGAGTTCGTTCGGAAACGGCAGGATCATTTCCGGACCTACGTGCACCAGCCCAGTGCGTTCGACTACAGCATGATGGCCAAACAGGCGACCCGGGTGGGGCTCTTCTCGATCACGGACTACGAGCCCCTGAGTCTGGAGCGAATGGCCAAGGTCTTCCGCAGTCTCGACGCGCGCGATGCGTCCACCCTCGACGCCCGTCCCTTCACCGGCACGCTCGACGCCGATCCCGCGGGTCCCCATTTCGCGCGCCTGGACCTGTTCAGTGTGCGCTTCCTGCTGGCACGCAGCGCAGACGAGGACTTCCTGGCAGGATTGGCACCGGGCGCCTGGAAGCCGGTGAGTCCCTCGCCCCGTGGGCGCTTCGCGGTCTACGAGCACCTGGACCCGTTGCCGCGGGCCTACGTCGCCTTCGACACGCAGCGGGTCGGGGACGCAGAAGCGGCGCTCGCGGCGATCCTGGCACCGGACTTCGACCCGCGCCGGCAGGTGGTGCTCGAGTCCCCGGGACCCGCTGCAACCGGGGAGGGCGGAATCGCACCGGCGCGCATCCTGGAGTACGCGCCGTCCCAGGTGGAGGTGGAGACCCGGGCCGAACAGCCCGGCTTCCTGGTGCTGACCGATACGTACTATCCGGGCTGGCAAGCTACGGTGGACGGCGAGCCCGTGACTCTCGAACGCGCCAACTACCTGTTCCGGGCGGTTCCCGTGCCGGCCGGTCGCCACCGGGTGGGCTTTCGCTACCGGCCGGCGAGTTTTCGCTGGGGCGCCGGCCTGACCCTGGCGGCGCTGCTGGCCATGGGGCTCGGCCTGGCTCGTGCCCGGCTCTCCCCACGCCGCCTGGCGTCTTCAGGTGTGGTGCTGCTCGCGCTTCTGGCGGCCGGCTGCGGCGGAAATCCGCCGCGGCCCAACGTGCTGGTCGTGGTCGTGGACACCCTGCGCCGGGACAGCCTCGGAAGCTACGGCCACCCGCGCGACCTGAGCCCCCGTCTGGACGCCCTGGCCCGGGAAGGCGTGCGCTTCGAGGAAGCCGTGACGGCGGCACCGCGTACCTGGCAATCCTTCACTTCGATTCTCACGGGTCTCTACCCGCCGCACCACGGTGTGCGGGCCATCTTCTCGCTCCCGCTGGGCGCCGGGATCCCCACCCTGGCCTCCCTGCTTGGCGACGCCGGCTACCACACCGCGGCCTTCGACGGCATGACGTTCCTGCGCGAGATGACCGGCGGCCATGGCTTCCAGGAGTTCGTCGACCCGCGCTCGCTCGGTTCGAGCAATCCCATGCTGGGCGACGATCTTGTGATGGAGAACTTCCTGAACTGGCTCGAAGCCGCCCGCGAGCCCTTCTTCGCGTTCATCCGACTCTCGGCGCCACACTGGACCTATGTGTGCGAGCCGGTCTTCCACTCCGAAGTGGAGAATCACGGCGCCATCGACCACGCCTTCAACGCGGGAAGCCACGGCCTGGGGCTTCGCCAGGGCGCGCTCGCCATCACCGACCTGGACGCGTACCGCGAGCGCTTCTACGGCTACCGGCCGACGCCCAGCGAGCTCAACCACATGCGGCTCCACTACGACGAGTGCGTGCACACCAGCGACGCGGCCATCGGGCGAGCCATTGATCGGTTGCGTGTGCGGGGCGACTGGGATTCGACGTTGTTGGTGGTGACCTCGGATCACGGCGAGAGCTTCGGCGAGCACGGGTATCTGCAACACGGCCCCCAGGTGGACGGCCCGGTCATGCGCATTCCCCTGCTGATGCGATTTCCGCCGGCGCTGGCCCAGGGGCGCAGCGGCGTCGAGGTGTCGCAGCTGGCGCGCACGGTGGATCTGTTGCCCACGATCGTGCAGGTGCTGGGTCTCCCGGTGCCGCCCGGAATCGATGGCACCAGTCTGCTGCCGGCCGTGGACGAGGGCCGCGATCTGGCGCTCAGCGCCTACGGTGAAGCCGGCCGTTCGTTTCCCGGGGTCGATCGCGACGTCTATCTGTCGGGCGTCGCGGGCAAGTGGCGCATGCTCCGCACCCTCGACTGGAAGCTGATCCACATCCCGGACGAGAACGCGGGCATCGACCGTCTCTATCACCTGACCCGCGACCCCGGCGAAACCACGGACGTGGCGGACCAGCACCCGGAGGTGGTTGCGGCGCTGCGGCGCGCGCTCGACCCGATCCTGGCGGCCGACGCCGGCGCTCGCGAGGGCCCCTCGCTCAGCGAAGAAGAGAAGCAGAGGCTGCGGGCCCTGGGCTACCTGTGAGCGGTCGCGTGCGCGCGCTTCACGGCGCGGCTTGCGGCGGCTTGCGGTACCGCAGGTAGAGATCGTTCCCCAGGAAGAAGCGCACCAGAGCGAAGCGCCCCAGGCTCGCCGCGAAGCCCACCAGCCCGCTCTGGGACAGCGCCTGGGTGTGGCGGTGCTTCGACGAGCGCAAGAGGTCGCTGCCGATCCACATCTGCGCGCCTTCGAGTCCGGCCAGGCGGACCACCTTGCGCAGGCTCAGCAGGTTGTACTCGTGGACGTGGACGCCCTGGTTCACCTTCATGTGCTCTTCCAGCACGTCCACCGCTCCGGAATCGATCCTGCGCAGGATGGGCTTCACCAGCGGCAGCACCCAATGGGTGAAGACCGTGTTGGGAGAGGTGTGGAGGAACACGAACCCTCCCGGCTTCAGCACCCGCTGGATCTCGCGCAGCATGAGCACGCCGTCTTCCAGGTCCTGGTGCTCGAGCACGTCGCCCGAGTAGACCCGATCGAAGGAGTTGGACTCGAACGGCAGGTCCTTGCAGTCGGCCACCCGCAGGTCGGCGTCCGGAAAATCGGCCAGGGTCTGTCTGCCGATCTCGAGGGCGGCGGGTGAGTAGTCGATGGCCGACACCCGCGCGCCGCGCTCGGCACAGTGGCGCAGGAATTCCCCGCGCCCGAACCCCACCTCCAGCAGGCTCACCCCGGGCTTCAGGTCGAGCTCCGACAGCTGCAGCTGCTTCACGAAGCTCATTTCCCCGGCCTCGAACTCTTCGAAGCCCTCGGTGCAGGCGCTCAGGAGATACGCCTTGTCGTAGCGTTCGGCGGGAACTCGCCGCTTGCTTGCCATGGAATTGCGTCCTTGGGATTCGTCCTCGCGTGGGGCGCGGGGCCCGTCGCGCGGAACCGCAGGGTAACACGGAAACCCATCCGGAAACCCAATGGGACCGGGCGCGTTTGGACCCTTGCGAGGAATGGCATTAGAATGAATCGGCTGTCTATCGCAGCCCCCAGGAAACCCGATTGAAGCTCCATACCCCCCGCAGGCTCTCGCCGTCCCAGCGCCAGATCGTGGCCAGAATCGTCGGCCGCGTGCTGCCTGCGCGGCCCTGCCTCAGCGCGCCCGAGCGGGCGCGGGTGCACTCGGCGGTCACCGGATTCGTGGCCTCCCAGATCGAGGCCCTGCCCACATTCCTGGCGCTGCCGTATCGCGTCGCCCTGGTTGCTTTCCAGCTGCTTCCCGCCCTGCGCTACGGCCGGCGTTTCGACAGCCTGGACGACGCGTCCCAGGCCGCCTACCTGACGCTCTGGAGCGAGGGACCGCTGGCCCCGGCCCGAGACTTCACCAAGCTGATTCGCAGTTGCGCATTGCTTGCGTATTTCGATCATCCGGACGTGCGCAGCCACCTTCCCATGCCGGGCGACCCGTGTCCCATGCCGGGCGCCCCGTGACGGCGTCCCCCCACGTGATCGATCGTTCGGGCAACCCGCTGCGCGCTCAGGTGGTGGTGATCGGCTCTGGCGCCGGTGGTGCTCTCACGGCCGCAGTGCTTGCGGAGCGCGACTACGACGTGATCCTTCTGGAGGAAGGGCCCGACGTGGACACCGAGGCCATTCCCACCAACTCCATCGAGGCGATCTCGCGCCTGTATCGCAACGGTGGCATGACGCCGATCCTGGGCCGCCAGAGCATGGCCTACGTGGAGGGCTGCTGTGTGGGCGGTTCCACCGAGGTGAACAGCGGTTTCTGGCACCGACTGCCGCCGGACTCCTATTACCGCTGGAAGGCCGACTACCTGCTGGACGGCTTCACGCCCGAAATGATGGAGGACTACTTCGAGCGGGTGGAAGCGGATCTCTCGGTCTCGCGCTCGGGCCGTTCGGGCGAGACCCGGGGCTCGGCGGTCCTGCGCGAGGGCATCGAGAGCCTGGGCTGGAAGTACGAGGAGGTGCCCCGCTGCCAGAAGGATCCCAGCGCCAGCGCCTTCGGCCCGGGTGTCAAGCAGTCCATGCAGCGCACCTACATCCCGCGCGCCCTGGAAGCCGGCGCGCGCATGATCCCCAACTGCAAGGTGCGCAAGATCGCACTGGAAGAGGGCCGGGCGGTGGGGGTCGACGCCGTGGTGCGCGAGGGCGGCCGCAGTGCCGACTGGCGGATCCGCGCCGATGTGATCTTCGTGTGCTGTGGCGCCATCCAGACACCGGCGCTGCTGCGCAGGAGTGGCGTCCGCCGCAACGTGGGCAACAGCCTGCGCATCCATCCCATGATCAAGGCGGCGGCTCGCTTCGACCACGAGGTCGACGCCTACGACGCGGCGATTCCGATCTATCAGGTCAAGGAATTCTGGCCGACGATCACCCTGGGCGGCTCGGTCTTCACCCCGGGCTTCCTGGCCATGCTGCTGTCCGACAACTGGGAGGCGCACCAGGGTGCCATGGAGGGCTGCCACCAGATGGGGCTCTACCACGCGGCGACGCGGGGCCTCAACCGGGGCAGCATCCGCGTATTGCCCGGCGTGGACGAGGGCGTGGTGGTCCGGTACCGACTGAACCGCGCCGACCAGCGCAATCTGAGCATCGGATTGGCGCGCCTGGGCGAGCTGTTGTTCGCCGCCGGAGCCAAAGCGGTGTATCCGTCGCTGCGTTCCTTCCCGGTGCTCACGTCCGCCGAGCAGTGCCGCAGCTTCCTCCAGACCGACATTCCACTGTCGGCCATGAGTCTTTCCACGGTGCACGTGTTCAGCAGCTGCCCCATGGGAGAGAACCCGGACCTGTGCGCCACCGACTCGTTCGGCCGCGTGCGCGGCTTCGAGAATCTGCACGTGAACGACGCGAGCCTGATCCCCGACTCACCCGGCGTGAATCCCCAGGGCAGCACCATGGCAATCGCCCTGCGCAACGTGGAGCACTTCCTGGAGGACTCCGAGCGCAAACGCCGCCTGCCCGGGCGCCGCGAGACCCGGACGCCCCGGGCCGACGTGCTGGTCACCGGCGCCACGGGCTGGTTGGGCACCGCGTTGGTGGAAACGCTCTATGCCGAACCCGAGGCCGCGGACGCCGGGGTGCGCTGCCTGGTGCCGCGGGGCATGGATGCGAGCCCGCTCACGGCCATCTCCGACCGGGTGGGTGTGGCCATCGGGGACCTGCGCGATCCCGAGTCGCTTCGCGACTTCTGCCGCCGCGCCGAGGGCGCGACCCTGATCCACGCAGCCGGCATCATCCATCCCCGGCGCACCCGCGAGTTCGACCAGATCAACGTGGAGGGCACACGCGCGCTGCTTTCGGCGGCGCGCGACGCGGGGGTCAAGCGCGTGGTGGTGGTGTCGTCCAACTCGGCCATCGGCTGCAATCCCCGCAGCGACCATCGGTTCGACGAGCAGTCGCCCTACGATCCGTACCTGGGCTACGGCCGCTCCAAGGCCGAGATGGAGCGCATCGTGACCCAGGCCCAGGCGGGGGGCGACATCGAAGCGGTGATCGTGCGGGCGCCCTGGTTCTACGGCCCGCACCAGCCGGCGCGCCAGACCCAGTTCTTCCACATGATCCGCCAGGGTCGCTTCCCGATCCTGGGCGACGGCAATCAAAAGCGTTCCATGGCCTACGTGGACAACCTGTGCCAGGGCCTGCTGCTGGCGGCGAAGGTTCCGGCCGCTGCCGGCGAGATCTACTGGATCGCCGACGAGCGCCCCTACACCATGAACGAGATCGTGGACACGGTGGAAGACGTACTCGAGAACGAATTCGGGATCCGTTGCCGCCGCACGCGCCTGCGGCTGCCGGCGATCGTGGGCGACCTGGCCCAGGCCGCCGATGGCGCCCTGCAGGCGCTCGGCCTCTACGAGCAGCGTGTCCACGTGCTCGGCGAGATGAACAAGACCATTGCCTGCTCCATCGAGAAGGCGAAGGTCGAGCTGGGCTATGTGCCGCGCTTCTCGCTGCGCGAGGGCATGGTCGCCTCGGTCCGCTGGTGCCTCGAGAACGGCCAGCACCTCTAGGCGGCCCATCGTGAGTCAGAGCGCACTCATCACCGGCGGTTCCGGCTACTTCGGATGTCTTCTCCGCGATCGCCTGTTGGAGCAGGGCTGGAAGATTCGCGTCTTCGATCTCGTGGACGCCGACGACCGACCGGAGGCGGTCGAATTCGTGCCGGGTGACATCCGCGACGCCGCGGCCATCCGCACCGCTTGTGAGGGTGCCGATGTGGTCTTTCACAACGTGGCCCAGGTGCCACTCGCGAAGGATCGGGCGCTCTTCTGGTCGGTGAACCTGGACGGCACCGAGAACCTGCTGGCCGCCGTGCGCGACGCCGGGGTCGGCAAGCTGGTGCACACCTCGTCCAGCGCGATCTTCGGCGTTCCGGCCCGCAATCCGGTGGACGAGAATCTCGAGCCCGTTCCCGGCGAGGCCTACGGCGCCGCCAAGCTGGCGGCCGAGCAGCGGGTGCGATCGTACGTGGAGGAGCACGGAATCGACGCGACCATCCTGCGGCCGCGAACGATCCTGGGCCACGGGCGTCTGGGCATCTTCCAGATCCTGTTCGACTGGGTGGAGCGCGGCTGGAACATTCCAGTGCTGGGCCGGGGTGACAACGTCTACCAGTTCGTACACGCCGACGATCTGGCCGACGCCTGCCTCCGGGCCGCCGGGCGCCCGGGATTCGCGGTCTACAACATTGGCGCCGCGACCTTCGGCAGCATGCGCGAGACGCTGGAAGCGCTGTGCCGTCACGCCGGCACCGGCAGCCGCGTGCGATCGGTTCCCATGGCGCCCGCCATCTGGGCCATGAAGGCCACCAGTGCCTTGGGACTCTCGCCGCTCGGCCCCTACCACGCGCTCATGTACGGGCGCAGCCTCTACTTCGACATCACCCGCGCCACCCGCGAGCTCGATTGGAAGCCCGCCTGGTCGAGCGACGACATGATGTGCCAGTCCTATGACTGGTATCACCAGCATCGCGACGAGATCCAGCGCCGGACCGACGGATCGCCTCACCGTTCGGCGGTCGAGCAGGGAATCCTCTCCCTGGTGGGGCGATTCCTGTAGTGCCGGGCGCGCGTTCTTGAAGACCGAGCGCTACGCAGCCATCGACATCCTCAAGGCGCTGGCCATCGTCGCAGTCGTCGTCACCCACGCGGGCTTCTGGGACCGGGATCCGCGCTTCACGTGGGCCGATCGCATCCTGCGGGGCTCGTGGGTTCCCTTCCAGGTGCCCGTCTTCTACGTGGTATCCGGCTTCCTCTACTACCAGGCCACTTCGATCGGCTGGCGGACCGTCGCCCAGCGGCTGCACAGGATCCTGCTGCCGTATCTGCTCGCATCGCTGGCGGTCTTCGCGCTGGGCCTCTCGGCGCCGGGAACCCCGATCGTTCGTGCGCTCCTGACCGGGTCGGCACTCGAGATCTACTACTTCATCTTCGCTCTCGCGTGCTGCATCGCGTTTCTGCCGCTGCTCTCGCGCCTTCCGCGGGCCGGCCTGGTGGCGGCGCTGGCTGCGCTGGTCGTCTACGAGATCGCGGTCCTCCGCGATCCCACGTTGCGCCTGGCGGGGCCCCTGCACCTGTTCTGGTTCCCCCGAGACCCGTTCTCCTCCTTCGCCCTGGGACTGTTCGTGAGTGGATTCCTCGCGGCCGCCGCCCTGCCGCAGATCCGCGCGTGGCACGAGCGCTGGCCGTGGGCCCTGCCGACCTTCGCCAGCCTGGCGATCGCAGTCTGGTTCGCGCGCTTCTTCGAGCTCCTGGATCTGGGGAGCTCCGTCTTTCCGGTGCGGGTGCTCTATGCCTACGGGGTGATTGCCGCCGTGGTGGTGCTCGCCGCGGGCCGTCGCGTCCCCGCGCCCATCGCGTTCCTGAGCAACGCGACCCTCGCGATCTATCTCTACCACCGCTTCGCACAGGTGCCGCTGATCGGTGTGACCCTGGATTGGCCGGCGCCACTGCGGATCCTGGTCATGACGATCTCCGGCGTTGTCGTCCCCTGCACCGCCCTGGCCCTAGTTCGGCGCGGGAGTCCCCGGTGGTCGCGGAGGCTGCTCGGAGCCTGAGGTTCGTGCGGGGCGGTCTAGCGGCGGCGGGAGGCGGGGCGGGGATAGCCGGGCAGGGCGGGGCGGCGTCCGGGCGGGGCCTCTTCGCGTTTCTCACAGCGAAGGATCACCTCGCTGCCCAGGATCGTGCGGATCTCGACGACCCCGAAGCCCGCACCCGCCAGATCTCTCACCAGTCGGTGCCGGGTGAAGCGCGTGACGAAGGCCTCGCTGTTGGGAAGCAGGCGGCGATACAACCACTCGGCCGCGCGCCAGCGCAGACGCGAACTGTCGGGAGTTCCGATCACCAGGATGCCGCCCGGGCGCAGCACCCGGTTCAGTTCCGCGAACAGTCGCACGTCGTAGGGCAGGTACTCGATCACCTTGGAGACGATGGCAGCCCCGAGCGCGCCGTCGGCGATGGGGAGCCGGTGGATGCTGCCGCGCACCAGCAGCGGGTTCGTGGCGCGCAGAAAGCGGAGTTTCGCCGGATCCGGGTCGAGGCCGATGGCCGAGGGACTCGACTGGGTGATGCGGCTCGATCCGCAGCCCACGTCCAGCCGCGGCGCGGCGTCGCCCACCATTCGGATTACGGTGCGGAAGCGCCGCCGCTGCCAGGGGCGTTGCGGCGAGAAGGGGCTGTCGAAGGCGCGCGCGTCCGAATCGGCGGCGGTGGACGCGTTGCGCATGCGCCACAGCCGCAGCAAGGTGCGCAGGAAGTGGGGCGTGAAGCTCACCACGTCCGCGTGGGACTCGCCCGCCACCCGCGGCGCGTAGTCGAACGGGATCTCCTGCACCCGCCAGCCCAGGCTGTAGATCTTGACGACGATCTCTTCCAGGATGTCGTAAGCCTCGCTCTCCAGGGTGAGGGGCTCGAGCGCCCGGCGCTGGTAGATCCGGAAGCCACTGGACATGTCGCGCAGGGGCACCGACAGCACGCGGCGGTAGATGGTGTTCAGGGTGTGGCTCAGCAGGCGTTTGATCGAATTCATGTCGGCGCTGCCACCGGCTATGTAGCGCGACGCGATCACCACTTCGGCGTCGTCCCGGTGGTCGAGCAGCGTGGCGAGGGTCGCGGGCGGGTGCGACAGGTCGGCGTCCATGGTGACCACGTAGTCGCCGCCACTGGCCAGCAGTCCCTCTTTGAGGGCGCCGCCGTATCCGGGACGCTTCTGCACCAGCACCCGGGCGCCTGCGGCCTTGGCGGGTGCCGCCGTTGGATCGTCGGGCGACGGCACCACCACCAGCACCTCGACCCGGTCGGCCCGGGGGTCGACGACCCGGTGGATTTCCGCCACCAGCTCGCGGATGGTTTCGCCCTCGTTCCAGGCCGGGATCACCACGGAGACAAATCCGGCCGAGCCGGTGGCGGGCGCTCGCGGGCGCGGCGGTATCAGGGACTCGGCGGGCGCCATATCGCCAGCATAGCCCGGAGCCCGAGTTGCTCATGGTGGGGGGCGAGCGACAATGGGCGACTCATGCGAATCACGGCAAGACCCGGCACGGCGAGGGCAAGACCCGGCACGGCGTGGGCAAGACTCGGACTGGCGATCCTGGCCGCGTGGGGCGGACTCGCGTGCGGCGGCGATCCGGGCGGGAAGCGTGTCCTGCTGGTGGGGATCGATGGCGCCACGCTGCGAGTGGCCCGCCCGCTGATGGAGCAGGGTCGGCTCCCGCACCTGTCCGAATTGGCCGCCCAGGGTGTATTCGGTCCCCTGCGCTCGCAGATGCCCCTGGTCTCGCCGCGCATCTGGAACTCGATCGCCACGGGCAAGAAACCGGCGAAGCACGGCATCCTGAACTTCGCGTACCAGGCCGAAGGTGAGAAATTCCGCCGCCTCTACCTGAGCAGCGACCGCACCGCGCGCGCTCTCTGGAATATCGCCTCGGACGCAGGCCTTTCGGTGGGCGTGGTCAACTGGTGGAACACCTATCCGCCCGAGGCGATCAACGGCGTGGTGGTGTCGGACCACGTGGTTCCCAGCGAGATCCAGGGCCGCAAGCTCCTGTCCGGGGCGGAGGTTCCGCCGGGTCTCGGGCCCGTTACGTATCCGGCGGAATGGCGGGAACGCGTGGCCGAGGCGCTGTCAGATGGCGCCGCGCTCACGGGCATCGACGATCCGTTTGCCGGCGCGGCCGGCCTGCCGCATTGGAGTGAGCCGCAGCGTCTCTCCACGCACTACCGGGTGGACCAGACGGTGACGCGCATCGCCCTCGCGGTCGAGCGCGAGATTGCGCCGGACCTGCTGATGGTCTTCCTTCCCGGAATCGACCGGGTCTCCCACGTACTGTGGGGCGCACTCGAGCCCGAGAGCGTCGCCAGCAAGGCGCCGCCCTGGACCCCCGAGGAGCGCCAGAGCGCCGCCCTGGCCCTGCAGCGCTACTACGAGTTCACCGACGAACTGATCGGAAGGCTGATGGAGCGCTACGGAGACCAGGATCTCGTGATGGTGGTTTCCGATCACGGCTTCGAGTCCGGGAGCACGCTCGAGAACACCACCGGCATCCACGTCTCCAGCAAGGCACTCCACGGTCTGTTCTTCGCGCGGGGCCGCGGAATCGGGCCAGCGACTGGGCCCCCGGTCCGGGTCCTGGACGTCACGCCCACGCTGCTGGCCTGGCTTGGGCTCGCCGTGGCGGCCGACATGGACGGTGTGGTGGCGCCGTTCCTGAACGGGATCGCGGTGCGGGAGATCGCGACCTACGAGGCTGCGCCGTCCGCGGCGCCGGAGTCTCTTCCGTCGGGGGCCGAGCAGGAGATCCTGAAGCAGCTCGAGGACCTGGGTTATTTCGAACAGAGCGACGGGTCCTGAGATGGAATCGGTCTACTCGGTATATCCCAGCAGCTTGAGTCGCGCCTCGTCTTCCGGAGAGAGATCTCGCGTTTCGTAGGGCGTCCGGGGCGAGAGGTCGCGGCCGAGTTCTTCCATGCGCGCCCGATGAGATGCGGCCAGCTCTGGGCGGCGCGCCGTCAGATTGCGCGTCTCGGTCGGGTCGTTGCGCAGGTCGAACAGGAACTGCTCGCCGTCGTCGCGGCGCAGCATGCTCTTGAAGGGCCCGTTCAGGTAGGTGCGATAGCGCCGCTCGGCGATGAACAGCTCCGGCTCCGCCGTCGGCGCCGCCGTCGGCTCCGCCGTCCGCGTCTGGACGCCGGCCACCTGCAGGATCAGCCGGTACAGGTCCTGGGTGCGCAGTGGCGCGTCCGGATCCGCGGCGATGGACGGCGACACCAACAGCGGGATCTCCAGGTGCTCCTGGAACGAGGGGTTGCCGTAGTGGCCCGGGTTTCCCCGCAAGGCGTGGCGTTCCTCCAGGCGCTCGCCGTGGTCGGCGGTGAAGATCACCACGGCGTCGTCCAGCAGGTGCTGTCCCCGCAGCGTGGACAGGAGCCGACCCACGGCGTCATCTACCACCCGGACGCTCCGGGCGTAGTTCTCGGCGTTGGATCCATAGTCGTGCACGTCCATGTAGTGGACGTACAGGAAGAAGTCGTCGCTCTCTCGCCGGTCGAGGGCGATGTTCACCGCCTTCTGGGTCTCCTTCCAGGATCGGGTGGGAGCGGGATTGTCCAGCGGCGCCCAGCCCTTCGCGCCAGCCGGCGCCCGGGCTCCCACCTCGGTCCAGTCGTCGAATCCGCGCCCGAATCCCGAGGGCTCGAACAGGAACTGGTTCGATGCCACCCCGATCGTCCAATAGCCCGCTTCGCGCAGACTCTCGGCCAGGGTGGGCACACTGCGCGGGATGCACAGGTCGCTTGCCTCGGCGAGCCGCGCCAGACCGCACCAGGTGTTGCTGTTCCAGGTGACCGTCTGCTTCGGGTCCCCCGACTCGAGGCTCGGTGTCATCCCCGTGAAGAGTGACGCCATGGACATGGTGGTCTGGTGAAACGATGCCAGCAGGTTGGGAAACACCTGGCCGTTCGCAGCGATGCCGTCGATGTTCGGTGTGGGTGTCGCGCCGCCGTAGGCCGACACGTGATCTCGCCGCAGCGTGTCCACCACGATCAGGATCACGCGTTGCGGTGGCCCTGGGGCGCCCCGGAACACCCACACGAGGGTTCCGGCGGCTCCGAGGACGGCCACCGCAAGCGCAAGGCGCGCGAGGGTCTTGTTCGCAGCTCGCATGGAACTCAGGAATTCTCCGGTGGGCGTTCGCCGGCTTCGCGGGTGCGCAGAGAATATCGCCGCCGCGCGTGTGGGTATGGTAGGGTTTTGGCCTCATGTTGCGAAGTCCCGAGAGGGCATCCGATCCGCTCGGATCCTTCGACCCCATCCTCGATTATTCCCTGTGGAGCCAGAAGATAGAGGCCATGGTGCGCCCTTGTGCGGAAGCGCAGCCGTTTCCGCACGCGGTGTTGCGCGACCTGCTGGCGCCCGAACGGGTCAAGCAGCTCGAGGTGGACGTGCCAGATCCGAAGGAGGGTGGCTGGACCCACTACAAGCACTTCAACGAGCGCAAGCAGGGCAAGAGCCGACGCGAAGAGTTGCCGGCCAGCCTGCTGCGCGTGATCGACGAACTCAACGGCGAGCGCTTTCGCGGCCTGCTTTCGAAGCTCACGGGCGTCGAGAACCTGCTGGCGGATTCCGAGTTCCGGGCTGGGGGCGGACTCAGCATCTGTGAACGGGGCGGATTCCTGAACATCCACACCGACTTCACCGTGCACCCCTACCACGAGAACTGGCGCCGGCGCGTGAACCTGATCTTCTACCTGAACCACGGTTGGGACGAGTCGTGGGGCGGCCACACGGAACTCTGGGACGACGAGATGCGCGAATGCGTGGTGCGCGTTGCACCCCATGCGAACACAGCGCTGGTGTTCCGCACCGACGTGCCGTCGTATCACGGCCACCCGGAGCCCATGACCTGCCCGGAAGGGGTGGCCCGCAAGACGCTCGCGCTCTACTACTTCACCCAGGAGGAGGCGCCCGTCTCCGTCGCAACCGATTACGTTTCACGGCCTACGGACGGGATCTTCGTGAAGGTTCTCATCCGTCTGGACCGGCTGCTGCTTCGCGTCTACCACGCGCTGAAGCGGCGCATCGGCCTGAGCGACAAATGGGCCAGTCGCATCCTCTCGTTCCTGGAAAAGATCTCACCGAGATAGTTTTCGGCCTGTTCGATTCCTTCCGGTTGGAGGCACGGTGTCGAGTCGCGCGGGTGTCGCCGCCGCCTGGGTCGTGGCCTTGGGGCTCGCGCTGGCGGTGCGGGTCTGGAATGCCCTGACCGGCTCGCTCATGTGGGGCTACGACGCGTGGGGCCACGTGGCCTACGTGTTCTTCCTCGACCTCTACCATGCCGTGCCGTGGGCGGACCAGGGCTGGTCCTACTTCCATCCTCCCCTGCACTACGGCTTTGGCTGGGCCCTCGCCCAGCTGGGCAGCGCCGAGGCCCTGGTGCGCGGACTCTCCCTGGTGGGAAGCGCCGCCAGCCTGGGGACTGCGGCGCTGGCGGCCTGGGTGGTGCGCGTCACGGCGCCAGAGCGGCCGGGTCTCGCCCTGTTGGGATTCTGCGCCGTGGCCTTCCTGCCCGTGCACATCTTCGTGAGTCCCATGCCCGGCAACGAGATGACTTCATGCTTCCTGTCGGCGGCAGCTCTTGCGGCCTTCGTGGCCAACGAGCGGCGACCGGATCCGGGTCTCTGGGGCGATGCCATCACGGGCGCGTGTGTCGGGCTCTCGCTTCTCACGAAGTTCACGGGGCTGGTGGTCCTGGGGGCCGTGGCTGGCGCCCTGGGACTGCGCTTCCTGCTGGCCGACGATCGCCGCCACGAGTTCCGGCGCGTGAAGGTGCGCGGTCTGGTGCTGGCGGGTATGGCGCTGCTGGTGGCGTCTCCCTATTACGCACGCAATCTCCGCACCTACGGGGGACCGTTCCAGAAGAGTTCCGACTTCAGTCTGGTGGCAGAGGTGGAACGCGATCAGCCTCCCGGAATTCGCACCTGGCGCGACTACGTAAACCTGTCGCCAAAACTCTTCGTGGATCCGAATCCCCTGGCGCCTCACCTGATCCACTCGGTATGGGGAACCCTCTACCTGAGCACGTGGGCGGAGATCTTTCGCGAATCGGATCGGGAGCGAGCGCTGGAGGCCGAGCGAATCGTGCGCCCGTCCACCACGCTGATCGCGATCCTGGGTCTGCTGCCCACGGCCCTGGCTTTCTGGGGATCGGGGCTCGCGATGCGCGACCATGTCCGCGGTCGGCGTCGCGCCGTGTACGGGACCATGCTCGCGACGTGGGTCCTGGGCCTGGTCGCCATGATCCTCTACGCCTTTGTGGTCCCACGCTGGCCCGCGGTGAAGGCCGCCTACCTGTTCGTCCTGTCGCTCCCATTCGCCGTGTTCCTTTCGCGGGGTGTCGAGGCGTTGGACTCGCGCGGCAGGGCCGTTCGCGTGGCGGTGCTCGTGGCCCTGGCTGCCATCGCCAGTGTGTCGGCCGCCATCAACACGTCGGGACTCGTGGTGCCTCGACGCCTGGCCAGTCCGGCCATGGGAGCCGTCTGGTACTACTTCGGCGAGTACGAGCCGGCGCGCAGACTCTATGTACGCCTGGTGGGTTCGTCGCGTTATCCGGTGGCCTGGCTCGACAATCTGGCGGCGGTCGAACTGGGCGATGGCCACCCGGAACGCGCCCGTCGCTTCTACGCCCGAGCGGTGGAGCTTGGGCGCGACGCCGGGCGCCACGACGCGTACCGACAAGGTCAGCTGGCCGCCAGCCTGGCTCTGGACGGAGATCTCGAAGCGGCGATGGAAGAGCTCGATGCACTGTTGGCCGTGGAGATGCTTCCGGAGCCGCTCGCCAACCGCGGCGCCATCCGCGCGATCAAGGGAGATCTGGCCGCGGCGGAAGTCGATCTGCGCGCGGCCCTGGCGCTCGACCCCGAACAGGTTCCCGCCTGGATCAATCTGGCTCACGTGATGGAGCGATCGGGTCAGGCCGATTCCGCCCGACACGTCTGGCAACGCGCCGGTGAACAGGCGTGCCGACCGCCGCGCGGCTATCCCCATGGCGTTGGGACCGGCGAGGTCCTCGACTGGGGAGTCGGCCGGCGCCTGCAACTGGCGATCGACGGCGATTCTCTCGAGGCGGTGCTTCCCGCCGACAGCCGCGAGGCCTGTCGCCGCTTCGGAACCCCCGGCGAGCCGCGCTGATGGGGGGGTGGATGGGACGCGGGCTGGCGGCGGCCTGGGCGCTCTCGGTCGGGGGGGCAGTGGGCGTTCGGCTCTGGTGCGCGCTCGCCGGGCCGCGCATGTGGGGCTACGACGCCTGGGGCCACGTGGCCTACGTGTTCTTCCTGGATCTCTACGGCGGGGTGCCCCGGGCGGATCAGGGCTGGTCGTACTTCCACCCGCCGCTTCACTACGCGCTCGGATGGCTTCTCGCCCAGGCGGGAAGCGGCGATGTGCTGATGCGCGGCCTGGCCCTGGTGGGCGGCGCCGCGAGCCTGGGCACCGCAGCCCTGGCGGCTCGCGTGTCGGCGTGGGCCGCGCCCGACCGGCCGGGGCTGGCGTGGCTGGCCTTCACGTCGCTGGCCTTCCTGCCGGTGCACCTGTTCATGAGCCCCATGCCGGGCAACGCCCTGAGTGAAGTGTTCCTCACCGCCGCCGCGGTAACCGCCTTCATCGCGAACGAGCGTCGCGCGAATCCGACGTTGACCGCCGCGGCCGGCTGCGGCCTGCTGGTGGGTCTCGCCCTCCTGACGAAGTTTGGCGGACTCCTGGCGATGGTCGCGGTGGGGGTCGGGCTCGCGATGCGGCCGCTGCTGCGCGCCACCCGGAGCGATTGGGCAGCGAGCGCCGCGCTGCGGGGTGTGATTGTCGCGGGGGTCGCCCTGGCCCTCTCGGCCCCGTACTACGTGCGCAACCTGGGCGACTTCGGCGCTCCGTTCGTGTTGAGTCGCGACTTCGCCCTGGTGGCGGGCGTCGAGCGCGGGCAAGGGCCCGGCTATCGGACCTGGCGCGACTACGTGGAGATTCCCGCCGCGCTCCTCGAAGACGCGAGTCCGCGCGCACCGCATATGCTGCACTCGGTCTGGGGTACGGTGTACGTGAACGTGTGGGCCGACAACTTTCGCGAGACCGACGTGATCGCGTCGCCCGCCGAGCAACACACCGAGCGGCGCTGGTGGTCGCTGATGGCGCTCCTGGGTCTGGTTCCCACGGCCCTGTTCCTGGGCGGCGCCGGGCTCGCCGCGCGCGACGTGTGGCGGGGGCACAGGCGCCCTGTCTACATCCCGGTTCTGGTCCTGATGGCCGGTGGGGTCGCTGGCTTCGTGGCTTTCACGTGGGTGATGCCCCGCTGGCCGGGGCTCAAGTCGTCCTACCTGCTGGCCCTGTCGCTCCCGTACGGTGTCTTCCTGGCCCGCGGGGCCGAGGTCTTCGCCCGTGGTTGGCCGCGCGTGGCGGTGGCTGCGGGTGTGGCGGTGGTGTCTGCGGTGGCCGCGTGGGGTGTGATCCCCGGCGCCGTGCTTCCGATCCGAGCCGATGCGCCAGCCACCGGCAGCGTGCACTTCCAGTTCGGGGAATACGAGGACGCGCGTCGGCTCTACACGCGTCTGGTCGCCGGTGCACCCGGGGCGCTGCCCTGGGTCGAGAACCTGGCGGCGGTGGAGCTGGCCGATGGGAACCCGAGCGCGGCTCGCCTGCTGTACGCGCGCGCGGTCGCCGGCGCGGCGCGCGCGCGCATCGAGGATCCGTATCGAGACGGGCGCCTGGCCGTGGCGATGGCCCTGGACGGCGACCTGGAGGCGGCGCGGGCGATCCTTTACGACGTGTCGATCGGCCCGCTCCCGCCGGAGCTGCTGGCCAATCGGGGAGCCCTGCACGCCGTCCTGGGGCATTTCGCCAGCGCCGAAGTCGACCTGCGCGACGCGCTGGCCGCCGAGCCCGAGCTGCTGGCGGCACAGCGAAATCTTGCGCTGGTGCTGGAGGCGCAAGGCCGCCTGGAGCAGGCCGCCACGGCTCGCGACCGAGCCGTGCAGATCGCCTGTGGCTCGCCCCGCCGCTACCCCCACGGACTCGGCACCGGCGAGATCCTCGAGTGGGGCGTGGGCCGGCGCTGGCTGCTGCTGCTCGACGGCCGGAATCTGCGCGCGGCCCTGCCGGCCTTCTATCGTGAAGCGTGCCGGGAGCTTGCGGGCGACGACTGGCGTCGGCTCGCGCCCGGCACGTTCGCGCCGGCGGGGGCCACGTGAATCCCGCACTCCGCATCGCCCCCGGACCGGCGCCGCGGCGCGAAATCATCGCCGTGGCGGCGCTCACGATCGTACCGCTGCTTCCGTTCCTGTCTGCGGCGTTTTCCATGGACGCGCCCGTCTTCATGGCCGTCACACGTCAGATCCTGGCTCACCCGCTGGATCCCTTCGGCTTCGACATGATCTGGGATCCCACCGCGCCCCAGGCGGCCATCTTCAACCGCAATCCACCACTGCTTTCCTACTACCTGGCCCCGTTCGTCGCCATTTTCGGGGAGCGCGAAGCGGTGGTGCACGCGGCGCTCCTGGTGTTTCCCCCCATGGCCTCGCTCTCGTTCTACGGAATCGCGCGGCGCGTGGTCGGCCAGGGACTCGCGCCCACGGCATTGCTGGTGGCGACTCCCGCGTTCCTGGTGTTGTCGGCGGCGGTGATGCTCGACGTGCCGGTGGTCGCCTGCATGCTCGTCGCAGTGTACGCCTTCCTGCGCGCCCTCGAGGACGAGCCCACCCGCATGCGTTGGGAGCTGGTGGCGGGCGTCGCCGCGGCTGCGGCTGGCGTCATGAAGTACGTGGGCTTCTCGATCGCTCCCCTGATGGCCGCCGCGATCGTGCTCCTGCACCCACGCAAGCTCTCCGCCAGCGCGCGAGTGCTTGGCATCCCGTTGCTGGTCTGGGGGTTGTGGGGACTCTGGACGTTCCATCTCTACGACGCCGTGCACTTCTTCATTTCCACCGACCTGGTGCAGGACAAGAGCTTCGAGCCCGACCACTTCTGGAACCAGGTGGCGTCGACCCCGATCTACTTCGGTGCCGCCTTGCTGTTTCCGATCCTGGCGGCGATCCGAAGCCCGCTGCTTGGCGGCCGCGACTGGCTGTTCGCCCTGGGCGGTCTGCTGTTGGGGATCGTGGCGGTCTTGTGGGTGCTGCCCGACGGAGAGCCCTCGCGCCGGAATCCACTGGAGGGCGATGAGAGGGTGCTGGCGGCCCTGGGCTGCGCCGGTGCCGTCTACCTGTGGGGGGTGGCGCTGGCCCGCATCCGCAAGGGGCCGCTGGATGTCTTCCTGATCCTCTGGTTCGGTGGCGTCACGTTCTGGACCCTGTTCCTCAACTGGCACGTGAACTCGGCCGACGCGCTGCTGGCAGCGCCGCCGGCATTGCTGCTGCTGTTCCGCAGTGAGTCGTTGTGCCCGCCCGCCCGGGTCGCGGCAGTGTGGGTTGCACTGGCGCTGCCGCTGTCGGTGCTGCTCACCTGGGCCGACAGCGCCCAGGCCGGCGTCTACCGCTGGGCTGCGGAGAGGATCGCCAAAGAGATCGGCGACCGTCCCGGCAACGGCTGGTTCGTCGGTCACTGGGGCTACCAGTACTACATGGAGCGGCTGGGCTTCCGGGCGGTGGTGCCTCCCCAGTACGAGCGCTGGTACGGGGCGTCGGATCTACACAAGGGCGACTGGATCTCGTCGGCCCGCAACGTGTCCCAGCTGGATGTGTCGCGGCACCTGGGCAACTACATGATCCGCGGCACGTGGTCGTGGCCCCAGGACTTCTGGATCCCGCTGCGCACCGCCAACCCGGATGCGGGCGCGAGCTTCTACAGCCATCACGGGGGCTACGTTCCGTTCGCGTGGAAGGATGTGCCGCTCGATACCATCGGCCTGGGACAAGTCATCCAGGTGAAATCTAGGGGACCACTGCTTCAATGAGGCGCGGGCCCGGCTCGCGAAACGCACCCTCGAGCTGGGTCCAGAACTCCTCGCTGGTGGTCGCGCGCGAAGCCGGAACCCCCATGCCCGTTGCCAGTGCCACCCAGTCGAGCACGGGTCGCGATAGATCCGTGAGCGCGCGCGCCGCAGGGCCGGGCTCGGCAACGCCAGCGCGCCCCAGCTCCAGCTGCAGGATGCGATAGCTCCGGTTGGCACAGACGATCGTGACCACGTCGAGTCCCTCCCGCGCCTGGGTCCACAGCGACTGCAGCGTATACATGCCACTGCCGTCCGCCTGGAGCGCCACCACCTTGCGGTCGGGACACGCCACGGCGGCGCCGGTAGCGCCCGGCAGGCCCTGTCCGATGGCCCCGCCGGTGAGCGCCAGGTAGTCGTGGGCCGGCGCACTGGCGCCGGCCACGAAGTAGGGGAGGCCGCTGGTGGCGCCTTCGTCCATGATCACCGCGCCCTCCGGCTGGAGCAGGGCGAGGATGGCGCCCAGGCTGGTCGGGTTGAGCACACCGCTGGGACGCTTCGGAGCCGCTGCGCGGGTGGGTTTGGGGGCCCTTGCCGTTGCTCCCAGTGCGTCGGCCAGGTCGCTGAGCGCAGCCACGGCATCCTCGGCGGGGTCGGCCAGGGTCAGCAACGAGTTCTCGGCCTCGAGTCGGCTGGGAACGCCCGGGTAGCCGAAGAACGAAACCGGCGGGGTGGCGCCGGCGAGCACCAGCGCGTCGACATGAGAAAGTGTCTCGATGGCCTGCTCGGGGAAGTACGGAAGCCGCTCCACCGGGGGCAGACCCGCACCGCGGGTCACGCGCGCCGGAAACGTGGGGCAGAACAGCCGCGCGCCGCAGACCGACGCCACCCGCGCCGCCGCCCGCAGGCCCGGCTCGCGCAGGGCGTGCGCGCCCAGCATCAGGGCCGGCGCGTGGCTGGCGCGGAGGCGCGCGGCAACGGCCTCGACCCGCGCCGTGTCCACCGTGGGTGTGGGGGGCACGGGACGAGCACGCCCCGGCGCGTCCACGGCCTCCCACTGGCAATCGGCGGGGGCGATCAGGGTGGCCACCCGGCCCGGGTGGGTGTTGGCCGCTGCCAGGGCCTCGGCGAAGTCGCCGGCCAGATCACCCGCTGCACGCGAGGTGCGGACCCACGCGGAAACGGGGCGCGCCAGCGACTCCACGTCCGAAGTGAGCGGCGCATCGTGAGCACGGTGCCAGGTGGCGTGATCCCCCACCAGATTCAGCACCGGGGAGCCGGCGCGCCGCGCGTTGTGGAGATTGGCGATGCCATTGGCGAAGCCGGGGCCCAGGTGGAGCAGGGTGAGGGCGGGCCGATCGGCCATGCGCCCGTAGCCGTCTGCGGCTCCGGTGCAAACGCCTTCGAACAGGCCCAGCACCGCCCGGATGCCCGACACGCGATCGAGCGCAGCCACCAGGGGCATCTCGGTGGTCCCGGGATTGGCGAAGCAGACCTGGATGCCGGCCTGGGCGGCCAGCCGGAGAGTCGTCTCGGCTCCATTCATGCCGGCACAGCCTACCGCCTCGAGCCGTCCGCCTCGATGCCGCGGCGGGAGGCCCGGGGGTTCCTTCCCAGCCCGGTTTTCCGGCCCCGGAATCAGCGATGTGGCAGCCGGGGCTGGAGGAACCCGCTTCGGACGCTAGTTTCCCCGCGCCCGTGGGCCGGCCCCGCCGCCGCGCCACCCGGGACCCCCCCCGTTACCGGGGCAACGCGACCGGAGACCCTGCATGCCCACGACCGATATCGCCGCCTTGCTCGCCTCGTTGCTGGCCATCGCGGCCGGCATCTGGCTCTACCGTTCCGTGTTGGCCGCGCCGGCCACGAACGCCCGGGCCTTGGAGATCGCCGCGGCGATCAGCGCCGGAGCCCAGGCCTTCCTGAGCCGTCAGTACCGCACCGTGCTGTACGTGGGAATCCCCGTCCTGTTCCTGATCGGCGCCCTGATCTCCTGGTGGGCGGCGGGCGGATTCGTCCTGGGCGCCGTGGCCAGTGCTGCCGCAGGCTTCGTGGGCATGCATGTGTCGGTGCGGGCCAACGTGCGGGTCGCCGAGGCCGCGAATCGCGGATTCAGTCCGGCCTTCGGCCTGGCCTACAAGGGCGGGGCGGTAACGGGTCTCATGGTCGTGGGCCTGGCCCTGTTCGCTCTGGCCGCGCTGGTACTGGTCATGAATCGCGTCGGCTATCACGGCACCGACGGCCTGGTCGGGCTCGCCTTCGGTGGATCCTTGATCTCGGTCTTCGCGCGCCTGGGCGGTGGCATCTTCACCAAGGGGGCCGATGTGGGCGCCGACCTGGTGGGCAAGCTCGAGGCGAACATTCCCGAGGACGATCCGCGCAATCCGGCGGTGATTGCCGACAACGTGGGCGACAACGTGGGCGACTGCGCGGGCATGGCCGCCGACCTGTTCGAGACGTATTGCGTCACGGCCGCCGCCGTGATGCTGCTGGCCTCGATCCTGTTCGAGGGCAACATGGCCATGTTCCTGTACCCGCTCGCCATCGGTGCCGTCAGCATCGTGGGCACGTTGGTGGCGATCCCCTTCGTGCGGGTGGGCGAGCCGCCCGAGGGCCAGAATCCGCCGGTCATGCGGGCCATGTACCTGGGCCTCGCGGTGGCCGCGGTCGTGTCCATGGGCCTGCTGCTGCTGGTGCACCGGGGCCTTCCGCTTCCCGCGGGCGCCGAATTCACCCACATGGACCTGTGGCTCTGCGCCGGCGCCGGCCTGTTGGTGACCTTCGCCATGATGTGGATCACCGACCTCTACACCGGCGATGGCTCCCCGTTCGTGGCCCAGATCGCCAAGGCCAGCGAAGGCGGGCACGCCACCAACGTGATCAGCGGTCTCGCCGTGGGCATGCAGGCCACGGCCATTCCGGTGATCGTGATCGTGGCCGCCATGATCGGCAGCTTCCACCTGGGCGGACTGTTCGGCGTGGGCGTTGCCGCCATGAGCATGCTCTCCATGGCGGGGATCGTGGTTTCCATCGACGCCTACGGTCCCATCACCGACAACGCCGGCGGCATCGCCGAGATGGCCGAGATGGGCGAGAACGTCCGCAAGGTGACCGATCCGCTGGATGCCTTCGGCAACACCACCAAAGCGGTCACCAAGGGCTACGCCATCGCGTCGGCGGGTCTGGCGGCCGTGGTGCTGTTCGCCACCTACATCGAGGATCTCAAGGTGGGAGGCATCGTCGCGAGCTTCGACCTGTCCAATACGACGGTGCTGGCGGGCCTGTTCATTGGCGCCATGATCCCGTTCATCTTCGCGACGCTGGCCATGAACGCCGTGGGTGTAGCGGGCGGCACGGTAGTCGAAGAGGTGCGGCGCCAGTTCCGCGAGATCCCCGGAATCATGGAGGGGACCGCCAAGCCGGATTACAGCACCTGCGTCGACATCGTGACGCAGACCGCCCTGCGCCAGATGGTGTTGCCGGCCCTGATCCCCGTGGTGATGCCGGTGGTGGTGGGACTCACGCTCGGGGCCGGGGCCCTGGGCGGCATGCTGATCGGCTCGATCGTGTCTGGCCTGTGCGTGGCCATCTCGATGACCACGGGCGGCGCCGCCTGGGACAACGCCAAGAAGTTCATCGAGGCAGGCGCCCTGGGCGGCAAGGGTTCCGATGCCCACAAGGCGGCGATCACGGGCGACACGGTGGGAGATCCCTACAATGACACCGCGGGTCCGGCCATCAACCCCATGCTCAAGGTCATGAACATCGTCGCGATCCTGATCATTCCCTTCCTGGCGTAGCCACCTGTAAGCTGCCGCTGTGTCGGACGGCGAGCCGCGCGCTCATCCTCGTGACCGGCTGAAGCGGGAGCTTCGCCTTCGCGATGCCACGTTGCTGGTGGTGTCCGGGGTGATCGGGTCGGGGATCTTCCTTACGCCCGGCCGTATCGCCGACCTGCTTCCCCACCCGGGCATCATTCTGCTGGCCTGGATGGTGGGTGGGCTCTTCTCGCTGGCCGGGGCTCTGGCCAACGCCGAGCTCGGCGCCATGTTTCCGCGCGCGGGAGGCGACTACGTCTACCTGCGCGAAGCCTTTCATCCCGCCGCCGGCTTCCTGGTGGGGTGGCTGAGCTTCTTCGTCATCTACGCGGGCACCATTGCCACGCTGGCGGCCGGCTTTGCGGCGGGCCTCGCCTCGTTCGTCGGCATGGGTCCGGCCGCCGAGCGCAGCGTCGCCATCGGGGTGACCCTCGCCGTCTCCGCCCTCAACTACATCGGGGTGCGTTGGGGAGCGCGCGCCAACAACCTGACCGCGGTGCTCAAGGTGGCGGCACTGGTGGCCTTCTGCGTCGCGGGCCCGCTGTTCGGCTCGGGCGATGTCTCGAATCTTCGCCCGGTGGTGTCGGGGGGACAGACCCTGACGCTTGCGGCCTTCGGTCTGGCGCTATCCCCCGTGCTCTTCAGTTACCTGGGTTGGAACTCGTCGGTCTACGTGGCCAGCGAGATCCGCGACCCGGGACGCAACGTGCCGCGCTCGTTGTTCCTGGGCCTGGCGATCTGCACCGGGATCTACCTGCTGGTCAACGTGGTCTACCTGTATGCCATCCCGGTGGAGGTCCTGCGGCACGAAGCCAACGCCGGCGAGGCCGCGGCGGGGGCGTTGTTCGGCGGCCTGGGGGGCAGGCTGGTGGGCGTCTTCGTGCTGGTCTCGATCCTGGGCACCTTGAACGCCACGATCCTGGTGGGGCCGCGCATCGCCTACGCCATGGCCTTGGACCGGCTGTTCTTCCCCCGTGTGGACCGCGCCCACGAGACGTATCGGACGCCCTCGACGGCGATCGTGCTGCAGGCGGCGACGGCCGTGGCCATCCTGTTCGTACTGGGTGGATTCGAGCGGGCGCTGGACTACACCACCTTCGCCATCCTGCTGGCCACCATCGCCGACGTGGCCGCGCTCTACGCCCTGCGCCGCTCGCAACCCGGGCGGATTCGGCCCTACCGGGCGTGGGGCTACCCCTGGGTGCCCGCAGCCTATGTGCTCGCCAACTCCGCGGTGGCCGGGGCCCTGCTCTGGGGGCGCCCGGTGGAGTGCGTCTACGGCCTGGCCATCGCCGCGACCGGGATTCCCTTCTACGTGTTCTTCGCACGCCGAGCGCGCGCCTTGGCGCCTTCCGAAAAAGTCTAATAATCTAAGACAATTCGAGAGGTTGCATGGCCAGCTCGCCCCTCCACAGGCGCGTCGAGATCGGTTCCGGTTCCCGGGGATTCACACACCTGCGGCTCCCGGCCCATTGCCGGCGCGAGCCCGAACCCTGGGGTCCCGTTCCCGAAATCCAGCGCCTGCTGCGGCGCGCGGGGCTTCACAGCGTGTGCGAAGAGGCGCGCTGCCCGAACCGGTCCGAGTGCTGGGCGCGGGGCCACGTCACGTTCATGCTGCTGGGAAGCACCTGCACCCGCGCCTGCCGCTTCTGCGCCGTCAGCACGGGCCGGCCGCCGGCGGGACCCGACCCGGACGAGCCTGCGCAGGTGGCCGGGGCCGCCGCCGCCCTCGGGCTGGCCCACGTGGTGCTCACCTCGGTGAACCGCGACGACCTGCCCGACGGGGGAGCCGGCCACTTCGCCGCCGTGGTGGAGGCGATCCGCGCTCGCGGAACGGAAACGAGCATCGAGGTGCTGACTCCCGACTTCCAGGGAGATCTGCGCGCGGTCGGCGCGGTGTGTGCAGCGCGGCCGGACGTCTACAATCACAACGTGGAGACGATTCCCCGTCTCTACCGGCGCGTGCGCCCCGGCTCGCGCTTCGAGCGCTCGCTCGCGGTGTTGGCCGAAGCGAGGCGACTGCGGCCGGACGCGGTGGTGAAGTCGGGCCTGATGGTGGGACTCGGAGAAGAGTTCGAGGAGGTGGTGGCGGTGTTGAAGAATCTGCGGGAGGCGGGCGTGGACTCCCTCACCGTCGGCCAGTATCTGCGCCCCACACGCCATCATTTGCCGGTGGAACGTTACTGGGAGCCGGCGGAGTTCGACGAGCTGGCCGCCCGGGCGCGGACCCTGGGGTTTCCTCGCGTGGCTTGTGGACCCCTCATCCGCTCGTCGTACCAGGCCGAAGAGAGCTACGCGGCCCTGGTCCGGGCCCGGCTCCCCGGCGAGGCGCCCTGATGGCGGGCGAGATGCGTCACGACTTCCACAAGCTGAACCGCTTGCCCCCGTACGTGCTGGCCGAGGTGATCGACCTCATGAAGGCGGCGCGGCGGCAGGGCCGCGACGTGATCGACCTGGGCATGGGCAACCCCGACCTGCCCACGCCGCCCCACGTGGTGGACAAGATCTGCGAGGCGGCCCGCGACCCGCGCAACCACCGCTACTCGGCATCTCGCGGAATCCCGAACCTGCGTTCCGCCATCTGCGAGTGGTACGCGCGCAACCACCAGGTGGAGCTGGATCCGGAGCGCGAGGCCATCGCCGTGATCGGTGCCAAGGAGGGGCTGTGCCACTTCGTGCTGATGACCATTGGCCCGGGCGACGTGGTGCTGTGCCCGAACCCCGCCTACGCGATCCACGCCTACTCGGTGATCATCGCCGGAGGCGACCTGCGCCACGTGCCGCTCACCCCGGACACGGACCTGATCGCCAATCTGGAGACGGCCATTGCCCGCACCTGGCCCAGACCCAAGATGCTGATCTTGTCGTTTCCCCACAATCCCACCACCATGGTGGTGGACCGTGCATTCTTCGAGCGGGTGGTGGATTTCGCGCGCAAGCACGACCTGATGGTGCTCCACGACTTTGCGTATGCGGAGGTCTGCTTCGACGGCTACAAGCCGCCGAGCATCCTGGAGGTGCCGGGCGCCAAGGATCTGGCCATCGAGTTCACATCCCTCTCCAAGAGCCACTCCATGGCCGGCTGGCGCGTGGGCTTCGCGTGCGGCAATCCCGACATGATCCACGCGCTGGCCCGGATCAAGAGCTATCTCGACTACGGCATGCCCCAGGCGATCCAGATCGGTGGCATCGTGGCCCTGCGCGGTCCCCAGGACGTGGTGCGCGAGAATGCCGAGGAGTACCGGATGCGCCGCGATGCCCTGATCGACGGATTCGGCAAGCCCGGCGAGGGATCGTGGAAGATCGAGAAGCCACTGGGCACGATGTTCGTCTGGGCCCGTATCCCGGAGCCCTTCCAGGCCATGGGATCGCTCGAGTTCGCCAAGCGGCTTCTCGAGGAGGCCAACGTTGCCGTGTCGCCGGGAATCGGGTTCGGGGAGTTCGGCGAAGGCCATGTGCGCTTTTCGCTCATCGAAAACCGGCAGCGCATCCGCCAGGCAGTGCGCTCCATCCGCCGATTCCTGCGCCAGGGGCCGCGACCGTGAGCAATCTCCGGCGCAGCGATGCGGTGGGCGTGGGCCTGATCGGGCTGGGCACCATCGGCACCGGCGTGGTCAAGGTGCTCCAGAACAACGCCGCCGTGATCGAGCGGAGGCTTGGGTTCCCCCTGCGCCTGGTGCGGGTGGCCGACCTGGACACGGAGACCGACCGCGGCATCGATCTGGGAGACGTGCCCTTCGACAGGGATAGCGACGGGCTGCTCCGCGATCCCCGGGTGGACGTCGCCATCGAGTTGATCGGCGGCTACGACGCGGCCCGGCGCCTGACGCTCAGGGCCATCGAAGCGGGCAAGCACGTGGTCACCGCCAACAAGGCGCTGCTGGCCCTTCACGGCAAGGAGATCTTCGACGCCGCGAAGCGGCAGGGCGTGGATGTGGCCTTCGAGGCCAGCGTGGGCGGGGGCATCCCGATCCTGCGCTCCCTGCGCGAAGGGCTGGCCGCCAATCGCATTCTCAGCGTTCACGGAATCATGAACGGCACCACCAACTACGTGCTCACCGAGATGGAGAAGACCGGCGAGCGGTTCGACGTGGTTCTCAGGCGCGCCCAGGAGCTGGGCTATGCCGAGGCCGACCCGAGCTTCGATCTGGATGGAGTCGACGCGGCCCACAAGCTGACCCTGTTGGCCACCATGGCCTTCGGCGCCGAACTCACCTTCAAGCAGATTCCCACCGAGGGAATCCGGGACCTGATGCCGGTGGACTTCGATGCGGCCCGCGAGCTGGGATTCCGCATCAAGCTGCTGGGCATCGCCAAGTCCCATCCGGATCCGGACGGTGGGCCGGAGCGCATCGAGGTGCGGGTGCATCCGACCCTGATCCCGGCGTCGAGCCTGCTGGCCAACGTGGATGGCGCCATGAACGCCGTGGCCGTCACCGGCGACGCGGTGGGCCCCACACTCTTCTACGGGGCTGGCGCCGGCGCAATGCCCACCGCCAGCGCCGTCGTCGCCGACCTCATGGAGATCGCCCGCGAGATCCGGCGGGGCAGCGTCGGCCGGGTGGCGCCGCTCTCCTACATGCCGGAGCGGATCGAACCCAAACCCCTGGTGCCCCTGGGCGATCTCTACGGCCGCGTCTACCTCCGGTTCACCGCAGTGGATCGGCCGGGCGTGCTGGCCCACATCGCCTCGGTGCTCGGCGAGAACGAGATCGGGATCGAATCGGTGATCCAGAAGGGGCGGGCCGAACCGGCTGCATCCGTGCCGGTGCTTGTGCAGACCCATCCGGCCCGGGAAGCGGCGTTGCGCAGCGCCCTGGAGCACATCGACCGCCTTCCCGATGTCACCGCCCCGACGCGCATGATCCGGATCGAGGAGGATCTCTGAGCCGTGAAGTCCAAGCCCGCCTACCGCGCCTGGTTCCAGAGCATCGAAGACGAGAGCGAGCGCTACGCACTCGACGAGGTGGTGTATCGCTCGCGCACGGGCGCGCTGCTCGAGGTCGTCCACGACATGGACGAACTCCGCAAGCTGTCCGCCGACGAGTGGAAGCGGCTCTTCCAGCAGCGCGAGCACGCGAGCGAGTGGCCCTATGGCTCCGGCGTGTGGGGCAAGAAGGAATGGGTGCATCCGGAGCTCGACAACGAAAATGTCGTGTCCATGTACGAGGGCAACAGCAATCTGTTCTGGGCCGAGCGCTACGGCCGATCGCTCGGGGTCCAGGATCTCTGGATCAAGCAGTGCGGCAATTCCCACACCGGCTCGTTCAAGGACCTGGGCATGACGGTCCTGGTGTCGGCGGTCAAGCAGATGATCGCCCGGGGCAAGCCGGTGCGGGCGGTGGCGTGCGCCTCGACGGGTGACACCTCGGCGGCCCTGTCGGCGTACGCGGCGGCGGCGGATATCCCGGCGGTGGTATTCCTGCCGCGGGGCAAGGTGTCCGTTGCCCAGTTGATCCAGCCCGTGGCCAACGGCGCCATCGTGTTCGCCCTGGACACGGATTTCGACGGCTGCATGGAGATCGTGCAGCAGGTGGCGGAGCGCGACGGCCTGTACCTGGCCAACTCCATGAACAGCCTGCGCATCGAGGGTCAGAAGACCGTGGGCATCGAGATCGCCGAACAGTTCGACTGGGAGATGCCGGACTGGATGGTGATCCCGGGCGGGAACCTGGGCAACGTGTCGGCGCTGGCGCAGGGCCTGGACATGCTGCTCGAGCTGGGCCTCGTGAGCCGCAAGCCGCGGATCGTGTGCGCCCAGGCCGAAGCGGCCAATCCCCTGTACCTCTCGTACCTTCGGGACTTCAAGGTCTTCGAGCCCATCGCGGCCCGTCCCACCATCGCCAACGCCATCCAGATCGGAAATCCCGTATCCGCCACGAAGGCCATCGAAGCGCTCAAGCGCTACGACGGGATCGTCGAGCAGGCAAGTGAGGCCGAGCTGGTGGAGGCCTGCGCGCGCGCGGACCGCACCGGATTGTTCAACTGTCCGCACACCGGGGTGGCCCTGGCGGCCATGGAGAAGCTGGTGACCAGAGGCACGATCGCCCGGGGTGACCGGGTGGTGGTGATCTCGACCGCCCACGGGCTCAAGTTCGTGGACTTCAAGGTGAAGTACCACGAAGTCCGCCTGGAGGGCATCGAATCGCAGATTCCGAACCCGCCCATCGATCTCCCGGCCCACTACGACACCGTCCGCGACGAGATGTTGCGCCAGATCGACCGACGCTTCGGCTCCTGACATGTTCACCGGCATCGTCGAGACACTGGGCACCGTGACTGCCATCGAGCCGCGCGAAGGCAGCATGGCCCTGGAGATCGAGGCGCCCGGGATCGCCGCCAGCGCTGGGGTCGGGGATTCGGTGGCGGTCAACGGGGGCTGCCTCACGGTGACCCAACGCTCCGGCAACCGTCTCCGCTTCGAGGCGGTGCGGGAGACCCTGGATCGCACGGCGCTCGGCGGGCTGGACGTGGGCGCGCGGGTCAACCTGGAGCGCGCCCTGTGCGCGGGAGACCGGATGGACGGACATATCGTGCAGGGGCATGTGGATGGTACGGGTCGCGTGGCCCGTTTCGACCGCGAAGGCGATGATGTGCGTCTGTTCATCGACTGCGACGCCGGGATCGCCGACTCGCTGGTGGAGAAGGGCTCGGTGACCATCGACGGCGTGTCGCTCACGGTGGTGGGCGTGCGCGACGAGGGCTTCGACGTGGCGCTGATTCCGCACACGCTGACGGTCACGACCCTGGGCGAACGCGCCCCGGGCGACCGGGTCAATCTCGAGGTGGATGTCCTGGGGAAATATGTGAAGAGGTTTCTCGAGCGCATGGGCCGGGTCTCGGAGCCTCGTGAGAGCTAGGGCCCTCGCCGCCGCCGCCTTGCTCGGAGCCTTTACTTCGTCGGCCGCGGCCGATTCCGTCGTCTCGGGGGGCAACGGTGACTGGCAGGCCACCCTGGACCGGGTGGCCAAGGGCGTGGTGGTGCTCCGGGTGAGCGTTCCCCGCGCATTCGATACCGACTCGCCCGCATTCGAGACCGCCACCGGATTCGTGGTCGATGGGAAGCGCGGCATCATCGTCTCGAATCGCCACGTGGTGAAGCCGGGGCCCGCTGTGGCCGAGGCCGTGTTCCTCGACAACGAGGAGGTGCCGGTGGAGCCGATCTACCGGGATCCCGTCCACGACTTCGGCTTCTTTCGCTACGACCCGGCGGCCGTGAAGTTCATGGTGCCCGAGAGCCTGTTGCTGGCTCCGGAAAACGCGCGGGTGGGAACCGAGATCCGCGTCGTGGGCAACGATGCGGGTGAGAAGCTCTCGATCCTCGCGGGCACCCTGGCGCGCCTGGACCGGGACGCTCCGGACTACGGCCGCGGCCGCTACAACGACTTCAACACCTTCTACTTCCAGGCCGCCTCCAGCACCTCGGGGGGCTCTTCCGGCTCGCCGGTGGTGGACGTTTCGGGCCGTGCCGTGGCCCTGAATGCCGGCGGCAGCCTGCGGGCATCGTCGAGTTACTACCTGCCCCTGGACCGGGTGGTGCGGGCCCTTGCTCTCGTGAGGAAGGGCGAGCCCATCACCCGGGGAACCCTGCAGGCGGTGTTCCGCTATCGGCCCTACGACGAGCTGCGCCGCCTGGGCCTGCGCCAGGAGACCGAGGAGCGCGTGCGCCGCGGGTTCAGCGACGCCACGGGCATGTTGGTGGTGGAGGAGATCGTGCCCGGCGGCCCCGCCGCCGGCGCCCTGCGCGTTGGCGACGTGCTGGTGCGGGTGAACGGCCGGATGCTCACTTCGTTCCTGCCGCTGGAGGACGCGCTCGACGCCAGCGTGGGCGGGACGGTTCGCCTGGAGGTGGAGCGCGGCGGCGTGCCCCACGAGATCGAGATGACGGTCCAGGATCTGTTCGAGATCACGCCGGACGAGTACATGGAGGTGGGCGGCGCCGTGGTCCATCTGCTCTCGTATCAGCAGGCGCGCAACTTCTCGGTACCCGCGGCGGGTCTCTACCTGGCTTCCGATGGCTACATGTTTTCGCGGGCCGACGTGCCGCGCGGTGCCGTGCTGACCGCGGTGGGCGGCGTGCCGGTGGAGACCCTGGACGATCTGGAGGCCGCGCTCAGCTCGCTGCCCGACGGCGAGCGGGTGCCCGTGCGCTATTTCCAGATCAGTCGGCCCCACAGCGAATCGGTGGGGGTGATCCGCGTGGACCGGCGTTGGTACCCGATGCGTCGTTGCGCGCGCGACGCCAGCAGCGGGCGCTGGCCCTGTACGGATCTGGCCGCGCCAGGAAGCGCCGCGCTCGCGAATCCGGCTACGGCCTCGTTTCCGGAGGACGCAGCGTGGCCCGCGCGCCGTCTGGCGCGCTCCCTCGTGATGGTCGATTTCGACATCCCGTTTCGCGCCGATGGCGTCCACGGCGATCACTTCCGGGGCACCGGACTCGTGGTGGATGCGGAGAAGGGCCTGGTGGTGGTGGACCGCGAGACGGTTCCCATTTCGCTGGGCGATGTCTACGTCACCTTCGGCGCCTCGGTACAGGTTCCGGGCGAGGTGGTCTTCGTGCACCCCTCCCACAACTTCTCCGTGGTCTCCTACGATCCCGCGCTGGTGGGCGACACCCCAGTGCGTGCGGCGAAGCTCCGGCGCAAGGGGCCCGAACCCGGCGATGCGGTCTGGCTGGTGGGGCTTTCCGAGCGCGACCAGTTGGTGACCCGCAAGACCCGCGTGTCCCGGGTGGAGCCGCCGGTACTGGCGCTCACGGATCCACCGCGTTTCCGGGAGTCGAACCTGGACCTTGTGGCGGTAGCGGACACGACGCCCACGGTGGGGGGCGTGCTGTCGGATCGCTGGGGCCGCGTCTATGCCCTGTGGGCCGCCTTCACCGTGCAGGAGGGCACGACCACGGCGGCCTTCTGGGGCGGCATTCCCGCCGGCCGCGTCCTGGATGTGGTGACGCCTCTGCGCGAGGGTCGGCCCGTGAACTGGCGAAGTCTGGGAGTCGAACTCAGCGGTCTGACCCTGGCCGACGCCCGCAGTCGCGGGCTCGACAGGGAGGCCGCAAATGCTCTGGAATCGCGAAACGGCGTCGGACGCGATGTGCTCTCGGTGCTGCGCAGCACGGCGGGAACCCCGGCGGCGGAGCTCTTCGAGGAGGGCGACCTGCTGCTCTCTGTGGCGGGCGAGCCGGCCGGCTCGCTCGCCCGGGTGGAGCGGGCGTCTCAGGCCGAGACGGTCGGCGTGTCCGTGCTTCGCGACGGCGAGCAGGTCGATCTCGAGATTCCCACGGCGTCGCTCGATGGGAGTGGAACCGATCGCGTGGTGATCTGGGCCGGCGCCCTGCTCCAGGCCCCGCACCTGGCGGTGGCAGCCCAACGCGGCATCGCGTCGGGTGAGGGCGTGTACGTGTCGTGGTTCTGGTACGGATCGCCGGCGAACCGCTATGGCGTGCGGGCCACGCGGCGCATCGTCGACGTGGACGGCGTGCCCACCCCGGATCTGGATGCCTTCCTGGCGGCGGTGGCCGATCGCCCGGACCGGGGGCCGGTGCGTCTGCGAACGTGGCACCTGGACGGGAAGGAAGAGGTCATCACCCTCAAGCTCGACCTGCAGTTCTGGCCGACGGTCGAGCTGCGGCGAACCGCCGGGGGCTGGGAGCGCATCGCGCACTGATCAGCCGGCTTTCCGGTCCCTCTCGAAGTCCGCGAGTGCACGTTCCGCCTCGGGGCGCACGGCGTTCCAGCGGCGGGCGCGCAGGGCTTCGTAGCCCCGGATCGATTGCGTGCGTGACGCGATGTCCTCGGCCCGATCGCGATTCTGCGGCGTCAGGCCCGTGGCCAGTCTGCCCAGCAGGTCCTGGTACCAGGCGCGGATCTCGCGATCGACACGCCGGGACGGCAGCCAGGCGAAGGGGTCGAGCCACGTGCCACGGAGCCTGCGCCAGCCCACCAGCGCGTGCAGCAGCGGCTCGGCCCAGCGTCCCAGCGTGATCTTGCGGCGCAGGCCCAGGCTGCGCAGCAGGGGAGGCTGAAGGTGGTAGCGCAGGGCCGCGCGGCCAGCGTGGCGTCGCACGAGCCAGCGTCGGAAGGGTCCCCGCAGCAGCAGACGCGCCACTTCGTACTCGTCCTTGCACGCCATCACCCGGTAGAGTTCGCGGGCAGCGGTTTCCGTGAGGGAGCCGACCGCCGGCGCGCAGCCCACCTCGGCCTCGACCAGGGGGGCGAGCACCGTGAGGTAGCGCGCAGCAAAGGCAGCGTCCTGGTAGTCGCGCAGGTCGATGGCCCAACCGGCAATCCGGCGCCGTGTCCGTTCGCGGACGTCCCGCGAGGTCAGGTGCGAGAGCGCCGTGTCCACGCGCTCCCAGACGGCGCCCAGGGCGCGCACCTGTTCCGGATCGACGTCGTCTCCCGCGGCGGGTGGACTCGCGTCGACCAGCAGGCGAGCCTCCAGGGCCGGGTCGTCGGCCACTGCGCGGCCCAGGTGCAGGGCGCGCAGGTTGGCTGCGACGGACACGCCGTTGTCCCGGATCGCCTGTTCGAGGGAGCCCCGCGACACCGGCAGGAAACCCCACTGCAGCGCGGCCCCCAGCAACACCACGTTGGCGGGTCGCGCGTCGCCGAGTACGGCCTCGGCCAGGGCCTCGGCCTTCAGGGCGTCCAGCGAGCGCGTGTCTTCGCGCAGGGGCGTGAGCAGTGCGTCTGGATCCGGCGGCGCGAAGCCCGGGTCCATCACTTGGGATCCCGTCGGGGCGTGCAGGGCGTGCGCCACGGCGCGGGTGCGCGCCGGGTCCAGGGCGGTGCGGGCCATGCGGTCGGCGGCGCCCAACGGGTCGAACGCAAGCAACAGGTCGGCGCGCCCCCATCCCACCCGGGGACTCCCGGTGCGCGCGTCACGGGTCACGATGCAGTGCGATACGACCTTGCCGCCGCGCTGGGCGAGCCCCGTCTGGTCCAGGTGGCGCGCGTACAGTCCGTCGATCTCGGCCGCGCGCACCAACAGCGCGTCCACCGTCACCACGCCTGTGCTGCCGATGCCCACCAGGAAGATCTCGTATCGATCGCACCAGTCGACAATGGCGGGTTCGGGCAGCGTCCGCTCGAGCTCGGCGATCCGAATCGGCTCGGGCTCGGGGCCCTCGAGGCTCACGAAGGCGGGGCAGTCGCCGTCCAGGCAGGTGCGGTCGTCGCTGCACGAGCTGCGGTGGATGCGCGTCTTGCGTCCCAGCGATGTCGCCACAGGGCGCAGCGACGCGCACGATGAGCGCACGCCGCAGTCGCCGCAGCCCTCGCACACGTCCTCGTTGATCCACAGCTGCGAGTCGCGCGCCGCCACCAGACCCTGGCGCTCCAGGCGCTGCTCCGCGAGGGCGCACATCTCGTCGTAGACGAGCGCCGTCACGCCCGGGTGATTGCGGATGTCGCGCATGGCGGCGTCCCACTGGGAGCGTGCAATGCACGAGACGCGGTCGTCGCCCGCGGCCAGCGCCCGCAGTTCCGGGTCGTCACTCATGGCCACCACTTTGCACGTGCCGTCGGAAAGCAGGTCCCGGACCAGGGCCGCCACGGGCTTGGCGCCGTGGGGGTCCTGGCCGCCGGTCATGGCGACTACCTGGTTGTAGAGCAGCTTGAACGTGATGGAGACGCCTGCCGCGGCGCATGCGCGCACGGCCAGGCGCCCGGAGTGGAAGTAGGTGCCGTCTCCCAGGTTCTGGAACAGGTGCTTCGTATCCGTGTAGTGCTCGAGGCCGATCCAGTGGGCGCCCTCGGAGCCCATGGCACCCACATACGAAACGCCCCGATCCATCAGCAGGGCCATGGTGTGGCACCCGATGCCGCCGCCCACGGCCGAGCCCTCGGGCACCTGTGTGGAGCGGGTGTGGGGGCAGCCGCTGCAGAAGTGGGGCTCACGCGTGGGGGCCGGTGCTTCCCGCGATCGTTCGAGTGCGGCGCGCACCGGGTCGGCGCGCCGCGAGAGTTCGGGCTGCCCCAGGCGCGCGGCCAGATGTTCCGACAGGTCCAGCGCCAGGCTGGCTGCGGTGATCTCGCTGCGGCGGGCGAGCCAGGGCTCGCCCTCGGGGTTGCGCTGCCCCACGATCAACGGGCGGTCCACCTCGTTGTAGAGCGCCGACCGGATCTGCTCCTCCACGAAGCCGCGACGTGTGTCGATCACGACCATCTCGTCGAGACCCTGGGCGAACTCGCACAGGCGTCTCGGCTCGATGGGATGCACGAGATCCAGCTTCATGAGTCGCAGACCCAGGCGTGACAGCTCGTCCGGCGTGAGATGCATCAGGTCGAGGGCGCCTTCCAGCTCCCGGTAGAGCGCGCCCGCCGCCACCAGCCCGATCGAGTCGTGGGCATGTCGGGCCCGGATCGGGTTCAGGCCGTTGGCGTACGCGTAGCGTCGCACGGCTTCCAGTCTCGCGAACACCAGATCTCGCTCGATCGACAGCACCCGGGGCGGCAGCAGCCCCGTATCGAAGTGTGCCTCGAAGCGACGCCCCATCACCTCGAACTTGGGGCGCACCACATCGAGGGGGTCGTCGTTCACGTCGAATACGTGGCCGGCGTCGGCCACGTCGGCCACCATCTGCAGGCCTGCCCAGGTTCCCGCGTAGCGCGAGAGTTCGATCGCGTGACGCCCGAGCCACAGCACGTCGGCGGCGTCGGCCGGCGCAAGCAGGGGCACATACGCGTGGGCAAAGGCCTGCTCGCTGCTGCTGGGAAGCGAAGAGCTCTTGCAGAAGGGGTCGTCGCCCACCAGGGCGATCGCCCCTCCGAAGGGGGCCGTACCCATGAAGTTCGAGTGGCGCAGGGCATCCAGGGCCCGATCGAGCCCCGGCGCCTTGCCGAACCAGAAACCCACCACCCCGTCCCATTCACCGTGGGGAAAGTTCTGGAGCAGCTGAGTTCCCGAAATCGCGCTGGCGGCCAGCTCTTCGTTGAGACCCGGGGTGAAGCGCACGCCCTCGGGTTCGAGCAGTCGGGCCAGGCTCGAAAGGCGTGCGTCCAGACCGGCCAGGGGCGAGCCCGGGTAGCCGGAGAAGAGGGCGCCCACGCGGCGGCCCGCCCGGCGGTCGCGGCGGATCTGGTCCAGGGCCAGGCGGATGATCGCCTGGAGTCCAGTGAGGTGGATCCGCCCGCCGGGGCGCGTGTAGCGCTCCCAGAGCGGGTTGCCGGGGGGCACCTTCGCACTCATTGCAGCCCCATCGGTCGCCCCGGCCCCTGTCGTGAGTCACAGACGCCCCTGGGGGACGCGAATTCGAGGCGTTTCGATCGATTCCGGGGATTTCCCTGCGTGCTGCTAGACTGGCGCCGCCGCAGCATCGGCGGGCTTCCCGCCAAGCCACCGGAAGCCACCGGAAGGCCGAAGGAATCGGAGTCGGGCCGAAGGAATCGAGAGGGACTCCATGATCCGCGCTCTGGACATCGCAACCTCCGTTGGCGCCACGCTGGCCCGGCTCGGGATGGGCCGCGCGGTGGGGCCCCTGGGTCCGCGCCCCGAGCAGCCCCTGGATCTCTACGACTTCGAGGGTTGCCCCTATTGCCGGAAGGCCCGCGAGGCCCTGAGCATTCTCGATCTGGAGGTGCGGGTGTTTCCATGCCCCAAGGGGGGATCGCTCTATCGCGACCAGATCCGGGCGCGAGGTGGCCGGGCCATGTTCCCCTACCTGGTGGACCCCAACACGGGCAAGGAGATGTACGAGTCCGACGACATCGTCAGCTACCTGTTCCGCGAGTACGGGGCGGGTACGGTTCCCTTTCTGCTGCGGCCGGGAGCGTTGACGCTCGGCACCTCGGCCCTGGCCTGCGCGTGGCGCCCCGGGCTCGGGATTCGCTACCGCCCGGCGCGCGCGCCCGAGCAGATGCTCGAGCTCTACAGCTTCGAGGCGTCGCCGTTCTGCCGGATCGTGCGCGAGTGCCTGTCGAGCCTGGAGATCCCGTACCTCCTCCACAACGTGGCGAGCGGGAGTCCGGGCCGCGATGCCTTCGTGACGCGCTCCGGCAAGTCGATGGTTCCGTACCTGGTGGATCCGAACACCGGGACTGAAATGTTCGAGTCGGCGGACATCGTGCGCTACCTGGAGCGCAGCTACGTCGACGCGCGCGACTGACGCGCGGCTTCGGGCGGCTCTACTCCAGGACGGCGATCACGTCGTCCTCGCGGATGATCAGGTGCTCTTTCCCGTCGATCAGGTGCTCTTTCCCGTCGATCAGGTGCTCTTTCCCGTCGATCTGGACTTCGGTACCCGCATATCGCAATGATCCTCGTCCACCCGGATCAGGCCCGCATCTACACCCAGAGCGACATGGACGCGGTGGAGACCCACGAAGTGGCGGGGGGGCTGGCGGCGGTCTTCTCCGTGTCCTGCCCGGGGCGTGATCGCCCCAACGAGGACGCAGCCGCACTGATTCCGTTCGCCTTCGGAGCCGGGGTGCTGGTGGTGGCCGACGGCCTGGGAGGCGTTCGCGATGGCGAGCAGGCCTCGAGTCTGGCGGTTCGGAGCCTGGATAAGGCGTTGGCGTCGGCGGCCCGGGACGGCATTCCCATGCGGACGGCGATCCTCGACGCCATCGAGAGCGCCAACCGGTCCGTCGCGGAGCTGGGGGCGGCCACGACGCTGGCGGTGGTGGAGATCCAGGATGGCTCGATCCGGCCCTACCACGTGGGCGACTCCATGGTCCTGGTGATGGGGCAACGCGGCAAGCTGAAGCTGCAGACGGTCTCCCACTCTCCGGTGGGATTCGCGGTGGAGGCGGGTGTTCTCGACGAGACCGAAGCCATGCACCACGAAGACCGTCACCTGGTGTCGAACGTACTTGGCGCGGCGGACATGCGCATCGAGGTGGGCGCCCCGCTGGCCCTCGCCGGCCGCGACACGCTGCTGCTCAGCAGCGACGGGCTGCTGGACAACCTGCACATCGCCGAGGTGGTGGATCGCGTGCGCAAGGGGCCGCTCGCGACGGGGATGCGTCAGCTGGCCGACCTCTCCCTGCAGCGCATGACCCACCCCACCGCCGGCGAGCCCTCGAAGCCCGACGACCTCACGTTCGTCGCCTTTCGCCTCTCGGCCTAGAGCAGCGCGCCGAGCCTCTCGATGGTGCGCCGGGCCTCGTCGACCACGCTGGTGACGATCTCGGCACAAGAGGCGATGCCGAGGATGGACCCGGCCCCCTGTCCGCACGGCATGCAGGCGCGGTCCGTGTCGATGTGACTGATGTCGCTGGCGGTGAGCGCCAGCACGCCCAACGCGGCAGACGCTGCCATCTGCTGCGGAAAGGGCGCCACCTCTTCGGAGCGCTGATCCCAGTCCTCCACGTACCGGTTGCGGATCACGCGCATGGGTTTGCCCGAATAGCAGCGGGTGATCGACGTCTCCGGCGCCCCGATCTCCGTGATGCGTTTCTTGTAGCCCTCGGCCGCGCGCGCCTCGTGCGAGGCGATGAAGCGCGTGCCCATCCACACGCCCTGGGCGCCGAACGCCAACGCTGCCGCCAGCCCGCGGCCGTCCACCAGTCCGCCGGCAGCGAGCACGGGAATATCGACTGCGTCCACCACCTGGGGGATCAGGGCGATGCCGCCGATCGATCCGGTGTGGCCGCCCGCCTCGGTGCCCTGGGCCACCACCACGTCGCAGCCCGCCTGCTCCGCGCGCACCGCGTGCGAGACCTTGCCGCACAGGCTCATCACCTTGACGCCGGCTCGGTGGCAGCGGTCTACCACGGCCTCGGGCACGCCCAGACCGGCGATGAAGGCGTTGGCCCCCTCGTCGATGATCACGTCGATGGCCGCCAGCATCTGGTCGGGGAGTGCGGCCAGCAGGTCGACGCCGAAGGGTTTGTCCGTGTGCTTGCGCACCTGGCGCATCTGGTCGCGAATGCCCTCGGGGCCAACCCCCGCCATCCCGAGCGTTCCGAAGCCGCCGGCCTCCGAGACGGCAGTGCACACCTCGGCGTACGCGACTCCGCCCATGCCCGCAAGGAACACGGGCACCTCGATGCCGAACATCTCACAGATGGGTGTGCGTAAAGTCATGCGTCCTCCGCCCTCTGATGACCCGGAATGGAAATACTAAACCATTCGATCCAGCAGCAGGGTCGCGATTCCCAGGAAGGAGAAGAAGGCGAATACATCGGTAAACGTGGTCACGATCACACCCGATCCCAGCGCCGGGTCGAGCCGCACCGCCTTGAGCGCCAGGGGCACCGCGGCACCCAGCAGGCCGGCGACCGACATGCTGATCAGCAGTGCCAGGAACAGCGCCAGCCCCAGCCACGGTCCGCCCAACCACAGATAGGCGAAGGCGGCGCTCACCGCGCCGGTGAGCGCCCCCATGATCAGCCCCACCGACAGCTCCTTGGCGGCGGCGCGAAGCCCGCTGGAGAACTCGATCTCGTTCAGGGCGATTGCGCGGGTGATCACCGTCAACGCCTGGGTACCGCCGTTGCCGGCCATGCCGGCGACTACCGGCATGAACACGGCCAGGGCGACCACCTGCTCGAGCGTGCGCTCGAACAACCCCACCACCCAGGCGGCCAGGAAGCACGTCAGAAGGTTCACCAGCATCCAGGGCAGGCGCGAGCGCACCGAGAGGTGGGTCGGACTGAAGACCCGGTCCTGTTCCGAGAGTCCCGCCAGGTGGTAGATGTCTTCGGTGGCCTCTTCGGTAATCACGTCGATCACGTCGTCCACGGTGATCACGCCGAGCATGCGGTGGTCCACGTCGGTCACGGGCACGGCCAACAGGTCGTACCGGCGCACTACCCGGGCCACTTCTTCCTGGTCGTCATCGGCGCGCACGCTCACCGGATCGGGGATCATCAACTCCCCGATGCTGCGATCCGGGGCCGCCGCGACCAGGCGTCGGATGGGCACCACTCCGCGCAGGGTACGCTGATCGTCCACTACGTAGAGGTAGAGGATGGCCTCCTCGTCCTCGCTCCCGGCGGATCGGATCGAATCGATCGCTTCCTGCGCGGTCATCTTCTCCTCGAGCGCAACGAAGCGGGTGGTCATGACGCGACCGGCGCTGGCCTCGTTGTAGAGTCCGGCCCGGTGCAGCTCCGCCCGCTTGGAATCGGGCATGCGCTCCACCACGTCGGGCCGCCGCTCCTCGGGGATCGACTCCACCATCTCCAGCCGGTCGTCGATCTCGAGCCGACCGAGCACGTCTGCCAGACGCTGGTCCGTCAGCATCTCGAGCACCTGCGGCAGCATCTCGGGCGGGATCTCCTTCAGGGTCCGGGCGGCGCGTCGTCGCCGGAACAGGAGCTCGATCACGGTGCGGATCTCATCGGGGCTCAGACCCGATAGGAGCGGGGCGATGTCGGCAGGGGGCATCCGCGCGAGCAGACGCTCGGCACGTGTGGTGACGCCGCTGGCCAGAAGCCGGCGCAGGATTCGAGTGGTGACTTCAGGTGTCGCCATTCCGCAGGTCCCCGATTCCGCCGCCGGGGCCCGGGTTGGCTCAGGCGATCGGAATCCGCGTTGGACGGTTCGGTTGGGGGTCCGGTCGCATGCTTCCCTGGACTCGCCTTACTCGTGGATGAACCCGACGATTACCGCACTTTCGGTCGATTGGCGAGTACGCTGGAAGGGCTCTGATAGGATCCGCACCGGAGGTCGACGTGACTGCCCACCTCGTCGTCGTTCCCCACACCCACTGGGACCGGGAATGGTATCGGACGCGCGAACAGTTCCGGTTCCGACTGGTCCGGCTCCTCGACGGGCTGCTCGATCTGCTGGACCGCGACCCGGAGTTCCGCCACTTCACCCTGGACGGTCAGCTGGTGGTGGTGGACGACTACCTGGAGGTGCGCCCGGAGGCGCGCCAACGGCTGGCCGCGCACGTGCGCAGTGGCCGGCTGCTGGTGGGACCCTGGTACGTGCTGCCGGACGAATGGTTGGTCTCGGGCGAGGCGCTGATCCGCAACCTGCGACTCGGGCTGGAGCGCGCGTCGCTGCTGGGCGGCGCCATGCAGATCGGCTACGTGCCGGATCAGTTCGGCCACGTGGGTCAGCTTCCCCAGATCTTCGCCGGCTTCGGGTTCGACGCGGCCGTCCTGTGGCGCGGGGTGGGGCACGACGTAGCGGAGACGTTGTTCCGCTGGGAGTCCCCCGACGGTTCGGGCATCGACGCGGTGTACCTGGTGCACGGCTACGGCAACGCCATGCACCTGCCCCTGGAACGCGACGCATTGGCGGCCCGCCTGCAGGCGGTGGTGGGGGCCCTGAAGCAGCACTCGCGCGTTCCCAGCCTGCTGCTCATGAACGGCAGCGACCACCTGGAGCCGCAGCCGGGCCTTCCGGCCGCGCTGGCGGAGGCGGTGCCGCGGCTCGGGGACGCGAGCTTCGAGATCTCGACGCTGCCAGCATTCGTCGAGCGCGCACGGCGCGAGGTTTCGGGATCCCTGCCGCTCCACCGGGGCGAGCTGCGCTCGGGGCTGCGTTCGCCGCTGCTCGAGGGCTGCGCCTCGTCGCGGGCCGCACACAAGCGGATGGATTTCGCGAACGATCGCCTGCTCACGGCGTATGTGGAGCCGCTCTCTGCCTGGCTCCAGGCGCTCGGAGGCGATGCGGACCCGGGCATGATCGCGCTGGCCTGGCGCATCGCGCTGGAGAACCACCCCCACGACTCGATCTGCGGCTGCTCCATCGACGCCGTTCACGACGAGATGGACGTGCGTTTCGCCCGAGTCGATCAGATCGCCCAGAGCCATCTGCGGCGCGTGGCTGGCGAGCTGGCGCGACGGGTAGCGACGTCGGTGGACGGGCCCGGCGATCGCATCGTGGTCTGGAACCCGGGCGCGGCGGGACGCGTCGCCGTCGAGGGCGAGCTCGAACTCGACCTTTCCACGGCGGGCCGGACCGGACGCGCCATCGCCGTGCATGTGCGCAACGCGGCGGGCCAGCGCATCCCGGCACACGCGGAGATCGTCGAGGCGGGCCGCGTGGAGGCCGCCTACACCCTGGAGCCCGGGGGCGCACGGGTCGTGGTGAACGGCTTCCCGCCGGAATTCATGGGGCAGTGGGTGCGCTCGCTGCGCTGGTGTCGGCGGGGCGACCGCTTGCTCGTGGACCTGGTGCTTGGATCCGACCCGCGGACCGGCTTCGATGGGGTGGCCGCCCGGGCCGCCTTCTGTCGGGCGCTCGATGAAGAAGCCGTGGGTCAGGTGGAATTCCGGGCCCTGCGTCTGCCGCGCGTCGCCGTGCGCTTCGCCGACGAATTGCCGGGCTGTGGGCTTCGCGAGTATCGCGTCGTGAAGGGACGTGCCGGTCGCGAGCCCCTTTTGTCCGAGACCACGCCCGACGGCGGCGCCGCCATCGAAAATCGCGACTGGCGAATCCAGGTGGACCCGGAAGGTCGGGTGTGCTGCATCCACCGGGCCTCGGGCGCCCGCATCGAGGACGCGGTGCGACTCGTGAGCGAGGGGGATCGGGGCGATTCCTACAACTTCGATCCGGTGCCGGGGGACTCGGCGGTCGAGCGGCCGAAGTCGGTCCGCGTGCGGCTCGCGGCGTCGTCCGAAGCCCAGGTGGGGATACGGATCGAGGCCCGCTATCGGGTTCCGCGACAGCTCGAACCCGGCCGCGACCGGCGCTCGTCCCGAGAAACCTGGCTTCCCGTGCAACTGCTCTTGCGCCTCGGTCGCGATCTCGACCGGGTGGATCTCGAGATCGACGCGGACAACACGGCCCGCGATCATCGTCTGCGCGTTCACGTGCGGGCTCCGTTTTCCGCCACGCGCTTCGAGGTGGAGTCGGCCTTCGAGGTGGCCGAGCGGCCCATCGACCCGGCCCCCGGCGATTTCGGAAGCGCGCGGCCTGCGGAGTTTCCCATCGGCGCTACGCCCCAGCGGCGCTTCGCCACCCTCTCCGGGGACGAGGTGGCACTCACGCTGGCGAATCGGGGCTGCGCCGAGGTGGAGGCAGTGAGCGAGCCGGAAGGATGCTCGTCGCTGGCCGTCACGTTGCTTCGAGCCACGGGCTGGTTGTCTCGCCAGGATCTGGCACTTCGCCCGGGCCATGCGGGGCCGCCCCTGGAGATCCCCGGTGCCCAGGTTCCGGGTCCCCACCGGGTGGAACTCTCGTGGCGGCTGCACCCGCCGGGCGATCCATCGCGCATTCCCGCGGCGCTCCACTTCGCCTGTCCCGCGTGGGCGTTCGCCGGTGAAGGGGACGACGGGGCGCCGCTGGCGGACGGCGCACGTCTGCTCCAGGTGGACGATCCCCAGGTGATCGTCTCGGCGATCGAGCCGCGAGCGGATGGCGCGGCGTCGCTGCGCGTCTTCAACGCCGGGCGCGTGCCGGTGCGCACGCCGGTGACCTGGAACGGTCCCGGCGCCCGGAGCCTCGCCGTCGTGGATCTGGCGGGGCGACCGATCGATTCCGCGGATTTCGAGCCCGGCGATGGCGCGACGGGAACCTTGTCCCTGCGCGCGGGACAGATCCTCACCCTGTGCGCAGGCCCGGGCCCAAAGAACGTCCTCTCCCGGTAAAGCTGCCGTCGGGCAGGCCCGATGAACAAGGCGAGTCGCCCCCCCTGAACTCCTCAGGCTCCGGGGGCTTGTCGTGTCGCGCGCGAATTACAGACGTACTGGAAGATTGCAATCCCGTCCGAGCCTGCTGGCTGCGTTCGCCGTCTTCGCGGCGACGCTGGGCGCTGCGGGGTCGGAATCGCTGCTGCTCCTAGGGGCGCGCTCCGAGGGAAGTCGGCGCGTCATCATGCAGGACGAGTGGGCCCTGAGCCTGGCCGATATCCTGGGCTTCGACGCCGCACTCGGAGAGCATGATGGAGGCCCGGAGGCATTCGGCCTGTTGTGCCCCGATCAGTTGGAACGCGTCACCGACTCCGGCGGACGCCGCGTGGGTGCGCGGTCGCCGCTGGACGTCCCCGTCGATCTGTCGGCGCCCCGGCGGCCGGGCGAGGGCGTTCGGGTCGTGGTGAACATTCCGGCTCCCGCCCTGTACCGGTTGTCGGTGGAAGGCGCGGGCGCACAGCGCTGGAGCGTGGACGGTCGCACCCTGGATCACCTGGATCCGGCTGCACTGGGCGTGGCTCATGCCTCGCTGCTGGTTCCGCTTCGCAGCGGTCCCCACGAGCTGACGGCTCAGCTGGGCCGGGGCGCGCGTGTGGATCGGGCCGAACTCAATGCCTATCGCGCCCTGTGCCTGGCGCCGGCCGAGGGCTGGCGCGGCGGCCAGCCCCTGCGCGACGGCGATCGCGCCCGCACGCTGGTGCAGGCCATGGGCGTCGAGAACCGGCTTCCCGCAGCGGGCGCCGCCATCGAGATCGAGGGGGAACGCTTCGAGTCGGCGTCGGCCTGGGGTGCGCGCAGCGGCCGTCGCCTGGAAGACCCTGCTTCGGCAGACGGCTGGGCCGTCGCGGCAGGCAGTCCGGCCGAATTCACCTATCGCATACGCCTGAACGAGCCCGGTGTGTTTTCGATCGAGGCGCGCGTAAAGGGTGACGCGCCCCAGGTGTGGTCCATCGATGGGCGCTACCGCATCGTGTTGCACCCGCAGGGCCGCGCGGGGGGCCTTACCTGGAATTTTGTCGCGGCCTTGCCGCTGGCGGCCGGAATCCACGCAATTCGAACGCTGGTGGCGCGCACAGCGGGCATCGACGTGATCCGCCTGGTGCCGCGGCGCGCCTCGGACTCGGACTACATGACCCTGGCCGAGTCCCTGGGTCTCTCGGTTGGCGCGCCCGGACGCCTGGTGACGCGGTCGCGCGCCGACGCCGACCTGTCGCACCCGGCCTTCCTGCACGCTGTGGGCGAAGGCGCCGGTGCCAACCGCCTCGTGCGCGGCGTCGCGGCTCGGCGTCCCGATGCGCCGCTTCCCCCGGGCGCCGACAACCGACCGCTGGGGCCGATGCCGCTTCCCCCCGTCATCCCGTCGGAGATCTGATGAGGGCGTACTTCGTCGGCCCGCTTCCGCGATTCCTGGTTTCTTCCGCCGTGACGCTGGGAATGGCCGCCTCTGCTGCCGCGGGTGAGGGCGACGACCAGCATTTCAGCTGGCGTCCGTCGCTCGCCGTCGCCACGGTCTATGACGACAACCCCCGCTTCCAACACGCCAGCCTGGGTCCGGACGCAAGCTACGCCAGCTGGATCCAGCCGCGCGTCGAACTCCACTACACGACGCCCGCACTGGAGCTGGGCGCGGATCTGGGTGCCGACGCCCGCATCGACCTGAGCGATTCGTCGCTGTCCGAGCAGTTCTATCGCCTCAGTGGATTCGCCGAGCTGGGTCTGCTGCCCGGGATCAGCCTGCGCCTGTCCGAGTCCTACGTCCCGGTGCCGCGCCAGCTGGGCAGGCCCGAGGACGACACGGGCAACCTGGTGCAGAGCCAGCGCGCGGCACTGGACCTGCACTACTGGCGCGAGCTGAGCGGCTCCCGTGAGATCGAGGTGGGGGTCCGCGGCGCCTATTTCACCAGCGATGGCTTCCGGGCGGTGATTCCCGCCGGGGGTGGCGGCAACGTGGTGGACCCGAACTTCCAGGCCGACTTCTGGGAGGGCGCTGGCTACCTGGAGGTCCAGGGGCCCGTCTCGGCCCGCGAGTCGGTCTTCGCGCTGGGGCAGGCGGGCTATCGCGACTACAGCGACAGCCGCCGGTCGGCCCATACCGATGCATCCGTCCAGGTGGGCCTGCGGTCCCGCCGCTTCCGCGGCGCCCAGCTGGAGCTGGCGGGCGGCTATGGCCTGCTGGCGTTCCAGAGCGGCGGCGATCAGCACGCCTTCCTGGGCCACGCGACCCTGGACTACCAGATGCCGCGCGGCTTTCGCGGGTTGCTGTCGGTGGCCAACGAGTTCGCGGCCAACCTGGCGGGCAACGAGGTGGTCCAGACCATCGGCCGTGCCAGACTCGAAAAGCGACTGGGTGAGCGCACCGGGGCCAGCGCCCAGGGCGTGCTGGCCCGTTATGAGGACGAGGCCTACGGACGTCAGCAGAGTGTGTATGCCGGCGCTGAATTCCAGCTCTGGCGCGATCTCACGCGCCACAGCCGTGTCGAACTCGACTACCGGTACTGGTGGAACGATGCGGACGAAACGGCCAATGCCTTTCGCCAGAATCGGGTGATGCTGCGCTTCGTGTTGCACCGCTGAGAACCCGCGTCCCCCGAACAGGGTATTGATTTCCCCACGGGGCCGTCAGGCCTCGGCGCGACCGATCCGAACTACGCAAGTTCTTGATCCGCCCCATTGTTTTCACGTCGTTTTGGGATGCCCTTGGGGGTACACTCCACTCGCATCAGTTGATTCTGTGGTGCCGCGGCCGGGGGGGCCCGGGCCGAGTTGCAGCCCGGTACCGCGGTCTTCGAAGCTGAGGCGGAGGGTTCCTTGAAGCATCTCATAGAGCTCATCGTTCATTCCCTGGTCGATAAGCCGGACGAGGTCCAGATCAAAGAAGTCATTGGCGACCATGCTCATGTTCTCGAGCTTCGCGTTGCCAAGGAAGATCTGGGAAAGGTCATCGGGAAGGGTGGGGCGCACGCGTCCGCCATCCGCACCTTGATGGCCGCAGCCAGTGGCAAGGAAAAGAAGCGTTACATCCTCGAGATCATCGAGTATTAGACGCCGATCGTTCGTGGCCGCGCCTCCCGAATTCGACACCGAACTTACCGTCGGAGCCCAGCTCGAGGCTCGCGCGTCCCACCCGCAGGTCGCAGACCGGGTGATCCTGTACGAGGGCGATCGCGCCTGGACGTGGCTTCGCTTCCGCAACGAGGCCGTGCGCACCTCTCACTTCCTGCTGCGGCGTCTCGGGCCCCTGGACGACGCGCGTCCGGGGCACGTGGCGATGCTGCTGGACAACCACATGGAGCTGCTGTCGCTCTATGCGGGCTGTGCGTACGCGGGCCTCACGCTATTTGGTGTCAACACGGGGCAGCGGGGAGACTCGCTCGCCGGTGTCCTCAACCAGTCCAGGGCCCGGGTGCTGGTGGTGGACGAGCGCCTGACTTCCGAGGTGGACGCCATCGCGCCCCAGCTCGAGCATCTGGCCCCGGAGAACATCCTGGTGGTGCCTAGCTCCCCCGGGGGCGCGGCGGGTGAGCGCGAGCTGAGCGAGCGGCTGACCGACGAGATCGGCAAGCCCGAGGCCTCGCGGGATGCTCCGGCTGTGGACGTGCGCCCGGATTCCAACCTGATGGTGATCTACACCTCGGGCACCACCGGCCTTCCCAAGGGCATCAACAACAACCACATGAAGCTGCTGTTGATCGGGGCCACGGTGGCCGGTCGGCTGCAGCTTGGCATGGAAGATGTGGGCTACGCGTGCATGCCCCTGTTCCACTCGAACGCCATGTTCCTGGGCTTCCACCCGGCCTTCCACGTCGGCGGCAGCCTGGCGGTGCGCGATCGCTTCAGCGCGAGCGCCTTCGTCCCGGACCTGCTCCGCTACGGCGTCTCCTACTGGAACTACGTGGGAGAGCCGCTCCACTACATCCTGGCCGCCATCGAGAAGGAGCACGGGCGCGACGAGGAGGCGATCGCGCGCCAGGTGACGAATCGCCCGGACAACCGGCTCCGATACGCCCTGGGCAATGGCGCGGCGCCCCCGGACATCGACCGCTTCACACGCTGGCTGGGCCTTTCCGACATGTTCGAGCTCTACGGCTCTACCGAAGCTGCCATCAGCACCTTCCGCCAGAAGGGCGATCCCCGGGGCAGCGTGGGAGAGATCACCGACCCGCGGGTGACGGTCCTGGACGAACGCGGCGAGCCGTGCCCGCCCGCGCAGCTGGATGCGGATGGCGGCATCACCAACTACGCCGAGACCGTGGGCGAGATCTGCCGGGTGGCGGAGGACACGGGTCTCTTCCAGGGCTACCACGGCAACCGCGAGGCCGATCAAAACAAGTACCGCGACGGCGTCTACCACTCCGGCGATCTGGGCCACATCCTTGCGCGGGACGGCAAGCGCTACCTGTTCTTCGATGGCCGCACGGACGACTGGATCCGAAAGGACGGCGAGAACTTCTCGGCCGCCCAGGTGGCCCGACTGCTCATGGAGAACCCGGACGTGGAGCTGGCGGCGGCCTATGGCGTCCCCTGCGCCGTGTCGGACGAGCTGGTGATGGTGGCGCTCAAGCTGCGCGAGGCAGCCGTCTTCGATCCCCAGGCCTTCTTTGACCTCTGCGAAGACCTGGTGACCCGCGGTGGCATGGACCGCAAGTGGGTCCCGGATTTCGTGCGGCTGGTGGAGGAGTTCGAGTACACCCAGACCCAGAAGATCCTGGTGCGGCACCTGAAGCAAGTGCACTTCGACCGCCGGCGCCTGCCCGATGCCCCCCTGTACTGGAGGCGCCGCGGAGATACGCGATTCCGGGACTTCACGGCCAATGACTACGAGGACCTGCGCCGCGAATTCGAAGCCAGCGAGCGCCTGGATCTGCTGGATCGCTGATCCGGCGCAGGGCCCGGCCAGACCCCATCTCGTATCCCGCAGTTACGAAACCGTACACGGTGGCGTGGATCACACTTTCTGCGCGCTTCTTGCAGGGGAGCGAGGCGCCTTGCGCGGCGGGAACTTGGGCGATGGCTTGCGCATTTCTCGTTTCGGCACGCCCCTTGCCATAGCTACCGGCAGCGCCGCCGAATGCTCGCGCGGCACAAGTTCGGAGCCCCCCATCAATGGACACCCGCTTCAGTGCTGACGAACACTTCCGGCGCGGCCACGACGCGCTCCAGGAGGGCGACGCCGCCGGCGCCCTCGAGCACTTCCGTGCCGCGCACCGGCTCGATCCCCACAGCCCCCGCACCCGCTCGTTCTATGGTCTGTGCCTGGGGCTGGCCGAGCGCCGCTTCGACCGGGCGCTCGAGCTGTGCCGCTCTGCCGCCAAGGAGGAGTTCTTCAACCCCACCCTCTACCGCAATCTGGCCCGGGTGCACCTGGCATTCGGCTTCAAGGCCGAGGGCATCCGCTACCTGCGACGGGGTCTGATGATCGATCCCGACGACGGCTCGATCCGCGAGGACGTGGAGGAACTGGGTCAGCGCCGGTCACCGGTGCTGGGCTTCCTACGCCGCCGCAATCCGCTGAATCGCCTGCTCGGGCGGGTGCGCTCGCGGGGCCGGGGCTCTCAGGCCAACCCCGCAGGTGCTTGATGGAGCATTGACTTCGGACCCGCGAGCCAGTATTCGTCCGGGCTCCCGGCCGCCAGGGCGATACGAGGCACCCGTGGGTAGCGTCATCAAGAAGCGCCGCAAGAAGATGCGGAAGCACAAGAAGCGCAAGCTCCTGCGGCGCGCCCGACACAAGCGCAAGCGCTGATCCTCTTCCTTCCTGTCCCTTTCCATACGGTCGCCCCCCGACCGAGGGTCCCCGTGCGCGCGCGGATCGCGGTGGCTCGCGCTGCGTCGTCTTCCGCTGTTCGAGCGAAATCCGGTTCAGGGCCCGCAAGATCCGATTCCATCATCTTGATTTTTTTGGGTTTGTGCCTTGACGGGCCTGAAAAACCAGTGGTACGGTGAGCCGCAAGAGTGGGCTCTAGTGCCGCGGATTCCGGACGAAACGGAGGCAAAATGCCTTCAAGTCACGCGTACCAGCCTCCGATAGGGGGCGAGAACACGCCGGCAGTGCATGCAGTGGCGGATGTTGCAGTTCGAATGCGGAACCTGAAGCGGCTGTTTTCGAGGTAGGCACGGCCCCGGCGCATGAGTTCACAGCAAGGGGGGTAACCCAAGTATGGCAGCACGACGACGCAAGAAGGCGACCGCCAAGAAGGCGACTCGCAAGAAGGCTCGCCGCAAGAAGGCGGGCGCCAAGAAGACGACACGCAAGAAGGCTCGCCGCAAGAAGAAGGCGGGCGCCAAGAAGAAGACACGCAAGAAGGCTCGGCGCAAGAAGGCCGGAGCCGCCAAGAAGAAGACGAGGCGACGGCGCAAGAAGAAGGCCGGAGGCACGAAGGCGACGGCCAAGAAGGCCACTCGCCGCCGCCGCCGCAAGAAGGCCAGCTAGGGGCCTGAGCAGCGCATCGGCCTTCTTCGAAGGTCCGAGGACCCCGGCCGGCGTCCGCCGGCCGGGGTTTCCTTCTTCAGGGGAGTGTTCTAGTCTCCTCTCCTTCCTCGACAGCCCAGATAGAGAGCCCGATGGCGCGCATCACGATCGAAGACTGCACGGACAAGGTCCGAAACCGCTTTCATCTGGTGCAGATGGCCGCCATCCGCACCAAGCAGCTCAAGAAGGGGGCCAAGCCCCTGGTCAAGAGCGAAGAAAACAAGGCTGTGGTGGTTGCGCTACGAGAAATCGCAGCCGGCTACATCAAGCCCGACTACCCGAGCGACGGACCCATCATCGAGTAGGCGCCGCAGGCGCCGGGTCTCAGACCGACTGCACCGGGATCTGGAAGCGGACGGTCGTCCCCACCCCCACCTCGCTCGACAGCGAGATCTCCCCATCCATCATGAGGACGAGGTCGCGCACCAGCGACAGCCCCAGCCCCGCGCCCCGGTAGCTGCGGGAGGCCAGTTCGTCCACCTGGAAGAACTCGTCGAAGACGTACTGCTGGTCATCGTGGCAGATGCCGATGCCCGTGTCCTCGATCTCGCAGACGAGACGGCCGTGCTCGACGCGCGCCGAGATGTTGATGCGGCCCCGCGGCGTGAATTTCGCCGCGTTGTCCAGCAACAGCAGCATCACCTGATTGAGCTTCGTCAGGTCGGTGCGCAGCTTGGCGAAGGGCTCGGACAGGCTGTAGGAGACGCTCACCTGGTTGTCGCCGATGATGTCCTGGACACTGTAGATGGCCTCGTCCACGAGCTCCTGGAAGTTCACGTCCTGGATCTCCAGGGGCAGCTCTCCCTGACGGATGCGCCACAGGTCCAGGATGTTCTGGAGCGTGCGCAGAAACGTCGTGCCGTCGTCCAGGGCCGATCGCAGCGCGGTGCGCCCAGTTTCGGAGAGGGCGTCGCTCTCGCCCGTCAGCACCGAGATGATCGCCTCGATGATGGCGTTGAGCGGTGTGCGCAGCTCACGCGACATCTTCTCGATGAAGTCGTTCTTGAGCTTCTCCACCTTGGTGAGCTTCTCGTTCGTGCGCAGAAGCTCGATGTCCTGGGCGAACAGGGCTTCGGACAGCTTCAACAGGTCGTCGCCGCCCTCCTCGTCGCGGTTCTCGCCCATACCCGCTCGCAGGGTCTCGATCTGCTCGGACAGGGCGTCGTAGGCCACGCGCAGGGCCAGGAACGGCGCCATGGCGGCGATGGCCTTGCGTTGCGCCGACTCCGGGATTTTCGGCCAGCCCACGGCCAGGGCGCCGTGGATGCGTCCCTCGTTGACGAGTGGATAGATCAGCACGCCGCCCGCTGCGCGCGCACCCAGGCTCTCGACGGCCTCGATCTGGCGGTCGCTGCCCGCGGCGATGGTGGCGCGCATCTGGGGCTCCACCCCCCGGGCCGCCTCGCGGGCAGTGGCCGGATCCTGGAAGCCTCCAGCCGCCCTCAGCCGCGCAGAGTCGGGAGCTTCGGGAGCACAGGTGTAGATCAGGGCGACGCCGCCGCCGGCTTCATGGGCGGCCTCGGCGGCCGTCCGGCGCAGGGTGGCGGCCAGCTTGGATTGCCGTTCTTCCGAGGCGTCCATGCGCCGGTTGGGTCGATTCTGGGATTCCGCGGCCAATTTCGCGCGCCCTCCGCGGTTTTAGAAGCGCTCGTCCGATTCGATCTCGACCGGAGCGTCGGACTTCTCTTCCTCTTCCGCGGCCTCCACGGCGCCGCCTTCCATTGCGAGCTTGGTCTTGAAGTCGGCCGGGTTCGACGCTGCGCCGACGGCGGTTTCTACGGAGATCTTGTTCGCGCGCAACAGGTCCAGCAGATGCTGGTCAAAGGTCTGCATGATCTCGGAGCGTCCCCGGGCGATGAAGTCCGACATCTCGCCCGTCCTCGCCGGGTCCTTGATGCACTCCTGGATGCTTCGTGTGGCCTGCATCATCTCCACCGCCGGAACCCGATCCGTCTGCTTCTTGGTGGGCAGCAGGCGCAGCGAGACGATCGCCTTCAGGTTGTCCGCCAGGCGGGCCCGCACCTGGAGCTGCTCCTCGGGCGGGAAGAACGAGACCAGGCGGCTCACGGTGGAGGCCACGTCGCTGGTGTGGATCGACGAGTAGACCAGGTGGCCGGTCTCGGCGGCCTTGAGTGAGGTGTCCACCGTCTCGAGGTCGCGCATCTCGCCCACCATGATCACGTCCGGGTCCTGGCGGAGTGCGGCGCGCAGGGCCTCCGGGAAACCGGCGGTGTCGGTGCCGATCTCGCGCTGGGTGATGATGCTCTTGTCGTGGGTGAACACGAATTCGATGGGGTCTTCGATGGTGACGATCTTGGCCTTGCGAGACTTGTTCACTTCCTCGATCAGCGTCGCCAGGGTGGTCGACTTGCCCATGCCGGTGGCACCGGTGACGAGCACGTATCCCCGCCGCAACTTCGCCAGATCGCGCAGGGAGCTCGGCAGGTTGAGGTCGTCGAAGGAGCGGATCTGGGGCGGAATCACCCGCAGGACGATGTTGAAACAGCGGCGCTGCTTGGAGATGTTGACCCGGAAGCGTCCCTCGTTGGGGAGCTCGTAGGCCAGGTCGATCTCGTTGAAGTCGGCGCTCGTCTGGCGGGCGTCGCCTTCGAGCAGCATGTTCGCGATGGCTTCGGTGTCATTGGCGGTGAGGACCTTGTAACGGAGCTCGACCAGATCGCCGTGGAACCGATAGAGAGGCAGGTAGCCCACCTGGAAGTGGATGTCCGATGCGCCCTTCTCGATGCCGAGTCGAAGCAGGCGATGGAGCTTCTCGTGATCCATTTCCCCTCCACGCCCTGCGCGGATGGCCCGTGCAGCGAGCGCTGAGAGTGCGTATCGGCGATCGAGAGGGGGGCTTGACCCGGATTCGCCATTCCAGAAGCGGGTTTCGCGGGGCGCTGGGAGGGTCGATGAGGGCTCGGCTACAGTCGTGCCCTGGTCGGGTGAGCGGCTGCCCGCGCAGGCCGGCCGGCAGCGAAGGGACCATAAGATTGCAGCGACAACGGAGCCGGAGATCGCGCGTGGGAGGCCTGGGGCTTGTGCTGATCGCCACCGCCGGGGTGTCCTGGGCCGCGGACGACCCGCCCCCCAAGGTCGGGCTGGATCAGTTGCTGAAGCTTCCCAGTACCACCCCGATGGTGGAGGAGGCCCGGAAGGGCGGCCGCACCCGGGCCGACTGGCGGCTCCGCTTCGACACGGCGCAGGCAGCCCTGGCCGACCACGAGCAGGCTCTGCGCAAGGCCCGCGAGGAGCTGGAAGAACTGGTGGGCGAGCAGAGCAGCTGGCAGATGACCGCGCCCGGGCTTCCCGCCGGCTCCGCCGAGAACACCCCGGTGAGCTTCCAGCTTCGAGAGGAGATCCGGCGCGAGGAGGATGAGGTGGCCCGCGCCGAGCGCCGCCTGCGCGACCTCGAGGTGGAGGCGAGTCTGGCGGGTGTGCCTGGCGATTGGCTGGTGGTCATTGAACCGTCGCCGGCGCCGCCGCGCTGACGACCCGAGCGTTCACTCGCGACCGATCCAGGTTCGCGCCCGCGGCAGGAACACGAACGCGGGCAGGGCGTAGAGCGCCGTCAGTGCGAAGTAACCGGCGTAGCCCATCTGCTCCGTGAGCCAGCCCGACGGCATCGAGATCAGAGTCCCCGCCAGGGCGTAGAGGCCCGTGACCAGCGCGTACTGCACCGCGGCGTGTTCCTTCTGGCAGATCCGCATCAGGTACGACAGGAACGCGACCCCCACGAGTCCGCTGCAGAACGACTCGATGACCGAGGCGACGTAGACCCCGCTGCGACCCGACTCGGGCATCGCGGCGGCCGCCGCATAGACCCCGTTCGAGAGCATCGCCAACACGCCCATGAGCCACAGGGAGCGACCGATGCCCAGGCGGGCCACCACGCCACCGCCCACCAGCGCCCCCGCCAGGCCCGCAACCACACCCACGAGCCCCTTGATGGCGCCGATCTCCTCGTCGGCGAAACCGCGATCCACCCAGAACGTCGCCACCATGGCGCCCATGGCCCGGTCGCAGACCCGGTAGAACAGGATGAACGCCAACACCGAGTACACGTGGGGACGGTTGAGCCAGCGCTTCAGCGGCGCCAGCGTGTCGCGGCGGCTTTCGACGGGAACTGCGACGCGCGGGGCCGCGAACACGAGCACTGCCATGGCCGCGCTCAATCCCGCGGCCACCACGAAGGTGGCCGGCCAGTCGATCCAGCGCGGCAGAAACAACAGGGCACTGCCCGAAAGCGTCAGGCCGCCCCGGTAGGCCATGAATTTCATGGAATTGACGGGGCCTTCTTCGCCGCGGTCGGTGAGTCCGATCGCGTAGGCGTCGATGGCGATGTCCTGGGTGGCGGACGCCACGCAGTAGCTTCCGAACAGCAGCCACAGCGCGATTCCCAGCTCGTGCAGATTCGAGGCCGCGATGGCCAGGAGGCTGGCCGCCATCACCACGAGGCAGGCCGCGATCCACTGGCGTCGTTCGCCGTAGCGATCGACGAAGGGCGACCAGAGGAACTTCACCGACCACGCCAGGTAGAGTCCGGTGAACAGGCCGATCTGGGTGAGGTCGATGCCGTAGCGCCGCAGGGCCACCGGCCAGACGTCCACATAGACGCCCATGGGAAAGCCCTCGATGACGTACACCAACGCGACGATGGCCAGCTTGCGGCCGAGTAACACCCCCACCCCCGGCGCGCAGTGTAGGGCAGGGGCTACGATCGCGCGGTGACGTCTGCACCCCTGCCGGACGACGACGCCGAACTGCTCGCCCTGGCCGGGATCGGGGATCCGCCCGCGCCCGAGGCGGGATTGTTTCGCGAGGGCTCCTGGCTGCGTCGGGTGAGCGGCGAGCCCGTGTTGTTGTTCGGCGGCGGTCGCGCCCTGTTGTTGGAGATTGCTCACCCCCTGGTGGCCGCCGGTGTGGCCGGGCATTCGAACTTTCGCGCCGATCCCTTCGGGCGCCTGCAGCGGACTCTCGACGCCATGTCGGCCATTGCGTTTCGCGACCGGAATTCGGCCCTGACCGCGGCGCGCAGCGTCGAGGCAGCCCACGTGCGGGTGCAGGGCCGGCTGGCTCACGCGGCCGGACCCTTTGTGGCGGGCACTGCCTACCACGGTCGCGACCCCGACCTCATGTGCTGGGTGTGGGCCACGTTGGTGGATACTGCGGTCGTCGTGTACGAGCGCTTCGTCGCGACGCTTACGCCATTGGCCCGCGAAGCCTACTATCGCGACCAGTCCGCCATGGCGCGCGTTCTGGGGGTGCCGGCCGACCGGGTGCCCGCCGATTGGACGGCTTTCCGCGCGTATTTCGACGCGCTGCTCGACAGCGACGTCCTGACGGTGACGCCCGACGCGCGCGACATCGCAGAGGCGGTGCTGCACCCGCCCGGGGCCGCGCAGGCTGGAGGCCTGGTGCGCACCATCACCGCTGGCCTGCTGCCGCCCCGGCTGCGCCAGGCCTTCGGCCTCGACTGGGGCCCACGTCGCGAGGCCCGGCTTGCGGCCCTGACGGAGTCCGTCCGCGGTCTGCGCACGCGGGGCCGTGAGTGAACGCGAACCCGGACGCGCCCATTGGCGCCAGCGCCGGGTGCCGCTAGATTCCGGCCTCCCCGCATTGGAGCGCAGTGGAGGGTGGGTGCGATGGACGAAGAACCCAAGGGCAAGCTCGATGGCGTTGCCTACCTCTACATTGTCGGCGGGGTTCCCGCGATCGTGGGCTTCCTGGTGGTCCTCTTCGCCCTGGCCCGCTCCTGTAACATCCCGGCCTGATCGGCCTCGGGGCGTTTTCTCGCCTGCCGCCGGAGCGCGGGCTCGTGCGCCGGCAGCCGATCTCCCCGGAGCCTCGCAGTCGCAGTAGATTCACGATTCCCGCTGGAATTCCGGAGTGTTGAAGCCCCGGATCGAAGCGGGTTCTGAGGTCAAGCTGGCCCCGTAAGCTGCCGATGCTCCCCGTGGATGGGCATCTCGACTCGCACGATTGCAGGTACCACCGTCCTCCTGGCCTTCTGCGTCGGGTTCGGCTGCAGTGGTTCGTTCCGCAACCCGGCCCTGTATCGCTATTTCACGGCCCCGTCTCCAGACGATGCCTGGAGCCGCAAGATCCAGCTCTGGCAGGTGCGGGAGAAGGGCGCCGACGCGGCAGGCACGCCGGCCAGCGTTGCCGGCTCCGGCTCACCGGCCGCCGAGGCGTCCGACCCGGCCGCCGCCGCCAGCCTCAAGGTGAAGTACGACTCCTATCGCAGCGAGCGCAAGCGCAGCATCGCCCGCGAGTTCGCCGCCTGGCTCCAGGTCCAGGCTCGCAACCACTACGTGCCCGATGGCCCCGTGGATCACTGGGCCACGCTGGAGGAGACCTTCCGCGCCAACGGCGAGGACTGCGACGGCCTCGAACTGCTGACCTTCCACTTCCTGCTGGATCTGGGCTTTCGCGATGACGAGGTCTATCGCGCCATCGTCTACCGGCGCTCGGATGGCCAGCACCACATGGTGACGCTCTGGTTCGAGAACCCGGACGATCCCTGGGTGATCGACCCCACCGGCGCCATGACCAGCGGCATGCCCCGCATGTCGAGCCTGCCCGACTGGGTCCCGCTCAAGGTCTTCACCGAAGACCTGGACTTCACGGTCCTGCCCCAGACCGCGCAGCGCTCGTCCAACTAGAACCCCGATCCCCGCCCGCGTAGTATGGTGTCTCCGCCCACCCATCCGGAGACGTCATGGCCATCGAAGGTTCACTGCGACTCGATCCCGAGGACGAGTACACCCACGAGAACACGGGGGAGTCGAACTTCAACGAGAGCATGTACTTCAACTTCTTCGATGCGGTTCGCAAGCTCGGAGGCTTTCTGCGCGTGGGCAATCGTCCCAACGAGCGCTACGCCGAGACCACCGTCTGCATCTACCGGCCCGATGGAAGCGTGCTCTTCAACTTCAAGCGGCCCGAGATCGAGAGCAACGAGCGCTTCGAGGCGGGCGGCACGCGCTTCCAGGTGGAGCAGCCCTTCGAGAAGCTCCACATCGCGTATTCGGGCAAGGCCTGCTGTCTGAAGGATCCCCTGGCCATGATCGACCCGCGCCAGGCCTTCCAGTCGAACCCGTTCAGCAGCGTGGAGATCGATCTGGCGATCGAGGGGGTGGGTCCCATGTTCGGTGGCGAGCGCCGGGGGAAGCCGACTCGGCAGGAGATGGAATTCGCTCGCGGACACTACGAGCAGCACCACCGGGCCACGGGTCGCATCGAGATCGAGGGCCAGGCCGTGACCTTCGATGGGCTCGGCCTGCGCGATCACTCCTGGGGGCCGCGCAGCTGGCAGGCCCCGCGCTACTACCGCTGGCTCACGGGAAACTTCGCTGCCGACTTCGGCTTCATGGCCAGCTGGATCGCCACTCCCGAGGGCGAGATCTGGAAGGGCGGGTTCGTCTACCGCGGGAGCCGCGTGTCCCGGGTGAACGCCCTCGATCTCGACACGGAGTGGACCGGCCCGGAGCGCTACCACGATCGCATCCAGGCCCGCCTCGTGTGCGACGACGGCGAGATCCTCGAGATCGGGGGGCGCGTGCTCTCCCTGATTCCCCTGCGCAACCGACGCGCTGGCCAGACGACGCGCATCAGCGAGGGCATGACCGAATGGACCTGCCAGGACCGAAAGGGCTACGGCCTCTCGGAATACCTGGATCAGGTCCAAGAGCGGGGACTCCAAGAGCGGGGACGGGGTTGACTATTGACTTTTTCAGAGAGGCGAAGCCAGTGCCAACGCGGGAGCGAAAAATTCAATAGTCAACCCCGTCCCCGCCTAGTCCCCGCCTAGTCCGTCCCCGCCTAGTCCCCGCCTATTCCGGGTCGACGCCGAGTTCCAGATCCTTGC
>JAQBHB010000023.1:0-68875 GCA_032128115.1 Deltaproteobacteria bacterium
GCCATGGTCAGGGTGACGCCCAGGTTGGTGAAGCCCTGCACGGGTTCACCGCCCGGGTTCCACACCAGCCCGTGCCCCTCGGCGAGATTCCGGGCGTATTGCATGGAGATCATCGCGTCATCCCACAGGCTGAAGACGCGCTGGCCGTCGACCACGAAGCTCGCCTGCCAGAGGTAGCTGCCGCCCAACCCGAGGCTGGCCAACAGCAACGCCGCGAAGAATGGGGCGAGGCGGCTTCGGGGGACCGGAACCGGCGGGCCGGAATCGGTGGAATCGCGCAAGTCCTCGTCTCCGCGTCGTTTTCCGGCCGGTGGCCGGCTATGGTAGGCAATGGGGTCGCCCCGGACACCACTTTGCAACCGGCCCCGCCGCGCCCAATGTCCCGAATCGCGAAAATCCTTGGCCTCGTCGCCGCCTCCGTGCTGCTCGCGCTGGCGATCGCGGAGGCGTCGCTTCGCGTCGTGGGCTTCTCCTTCGACGTGGCACCGGAGCGGGTCGAGTTCGGCTGGCCCGCCCCGGTGGTGCGCGAGAAGCTCTACCTGCCCGATCCCGATCTCTTCTGGGTTCCGCGCAACTATTTCGGGCGCCTGGCCGAGCTGACCGCCACGCGCCCGGAGATCGTGTTCCTGGGCGACTCCTGCACCGAGTTCGGGGCCTACCCGCGCCTGTTCATGGATCGCCTGGGCGCCGAGCACCCGGGACAGCCCCTCACCTGGGCGCGGCTCGGGGTGGGCGGATGGTCGTCCTACCAGGGACTCGCGCAGCTCGAGCGCGACGTGGTTCCCCTGGCCCCGCGGGTGGTCAGCTTCTACTACGGGTGGAACGACCACTGGGTCGGCTTCGGCATCGAGGATGCGGAGATCCGTGGCCTGCGATCGGGGGCCTATCTCGGCTGGGGAAGCCCGCGCCTGCTGCAGCTCCTGTTCAAGGCGCGCGTCCAGTTCCTGCGCTCGCGGATGCCCGAGTGGCCCAACCGGGTGCCCCTCACCGACTTCCGGAACAACCTGGTGGCGATGGCGCGGATCTCGAAGCGAAACGGAATCGTGCCCGTATTCCTGACGGCGCCAAGCGGTCACCGGCCCGGAGCCGAGCCCGAATACCTGCAGGGGCGCTATCTGACCGACCTCATCGATCTGATTCCCGTGCATCGCGCCTATGCCGAGGCGGTTCGCCAGGTGGCCGCCGCCGAGGGGGCGATCCTGTGCGACCTGGCCGCCGGATTCGAGGAGATCCCTCCGGAGGAGCGGAGCCAGCGCTACTTCCGGCGCGACGGCATCCACGCCAGTCGGGAGGGGGATGAACGGATCGCCGAGCTCCTGGACCGTTGCTTCCAACGCCACGCGGATCTGCGCGATCTCTGGCGGGGTCGCGCCGGAGACGTCGAAGACCGGGCCTCAAGTCGCTAGCCTCGTCGCCCGACAGGTTCTGCATTCGCTCCCCACAATCGAGTTCGGGATGCCCGATCGCAGCGATTCCGCCGGATCCGTCGCTACGGTGGCCGTTCTGTTCGCCGACCTCGACGGCAGTACGCGTCTCTACGAGCGTCTCGGCGACGAGCCGGCCCAGCGTCTGGTGGCCGATTGCCTGGCGGCCATGGCCGATCGGGTGGCGCGACACGGCGGCCGGGTGATCAAGACCATCGGCGACGGCGTGATGAGTACGTTTCCCACCTCGAATCAGGCCGCCGATGCTGCCATCGCCATCGTGATGGGGGTGCGCGAGCGCGACGACCTTCACGGCGGGCAGCTGGGCGCTCACGCGGGTTTCCACCTGGGTCGCGTGTTGTGCGAGCGGGGCGACATCTTCGGAGACACGGTCAACCTGGCGTCGCGTCTGGTGTCCCTCGCCACCCCTGGCGAGATCCTGGCAACGCGCGCCGCGGTGGACGCCCTGGCTCCGCGCTTGCGCAGGCAATCCCGGCGCATCGATCGGCGGGAAATCGAGGGCAAGCAGGGGGAATACGAGATCTTCGCTCTCACCTGGCAATTGGCAGATGTCACCGCCCTGGTGGGAGTTGGCGAGCGGGCGCCCGCCGGGCGTCTGGTGCTGCATCTGGGTGACAACCGGGTGGAGCTTCTGGAGGGCGGGTTGGCGCTCACCATCGGTCGCGACCCGGAGAACGATCTGGTGTTGGCCGATCCCCGGGTGTCGCGCTGTCACGCGCGAGTGGCGTTGCGCCGCGGGAAGTTCATTCTCATCGACGAGAGCACCAACGGCACCGTCGTGCACACGGGAGAGGGGCGCACCGTTCGTCTGCACCGGGAGGAGCTGATCCTGGACGGCACCGGAAGCATCGGCATCGAAAGCGGATCCGATGCGGGCGCCGTGCATTCCATCGCGTTCCGCGTGGAGCCTGGTAGCGTTCGGTGAACGCGGTCGCGTTCCGCGTGGAGCCCGGTAGCGTTCGGTGAACGCGGAGATCGAATCGGTTCTCGACTTCTGGTTCGCCGATGCCCGAGAGGCCCCGGCCCGAAACGCAGTCTGGTTCCTCGGCAATCCGACCTTCGATGCCGAGATCCGCACGCGCTTTGGCGACCTCGTCGAGGCTGCGCGGGCGGGCGAGCTGGATCCCTGGCAGGAGACCCCACGCGGGGCGCTTGCGTGGGTGATCCTGGTAGATCAGTTCTCGCGAAACCTGCACCGGGGCACGGCGGCGGCCTTCGAGGCCGACGCCCGGGCCCTCGAGGTGGCGAAGCGTGCCATCGAGCGCGGGTGGGATCGCGAGCTCCCGCTGGTGGAGCGTGTGTTCTTCTACCTGCCGTTCGAGCACGCGGAAAATCTGCACGACCAGGATCGCTGCGTGGCCCTGCTGTGTGGCCTCGAGTCCGAGTGCGACACCAATTGGAAGCCGCTCTTCTCCGGCTATGTGGGCTTCGGCCGGCATCACCAGGAAATCGTCGCCCGCTTCGGCCGCTTTCCCCACCGCAACCGGGTGCTGGGGCGTGAGGATACCGACGCGGAGCGCGCCTTCCTGGAAGCTGGCGGCTCGCGCTTCGGCCAGTAGCCCACCGAATGATCGGTGCGGCACACTGGTGAGCGATGAGTCCGCTCGAACCAGGAATCCGGGTGGCCGTGATCGCGGCCATGCGCCAGGAACTCCAGCCGATCCTGAAGCGCTTCGCGTTGCGTCCCGAAGGCCTGGGGCCGGGCCGCGCCTGGCGCGGGCAAGCAGGCTCCCGTGAAATCGTCGCCGTGGTGACTTCCATGGGCACGGAGGCCGCAACGCGCTGGACGACCCATCTGCTCGACGCGCATCGGGTGGATCACGTGATCGTCGTGGGCATCGCGGGCGGCATTGCACCGGACCTCCGCATCGGCGACCTCCTGAATCCAGAGACCGTATTCGACGAGAGGACCCGTGCGACGGTCCGACCGACACCCCTGGATGGCGCCTCGCCTCGCGGCCGTCTTCTCACCACCGACACCCTCCACAACGGCCCCGGGGCACTCGAAGCGTTGCGGCGCCAGGGCTTCCTGGCGGTCGACATGGAGACGGCCGCGATCGGAGCCGTCGCCGAGGCCCGAGGCCTGCCGTGGTCGGTCTTCCGCGCCGTCAGCGACTTCGCGGGTGACGCCACCGTCGACGGAGAAGTGATGAACCTCGCCCGCGCGGATGGCACGCCCGATCTGGCCGCCGTCGCGCGCTTCGTGCTGACCCGGCCCTGGCGGATTCCGAACCTCGCCGTGCTCGGTCGCGGCATGAACCGGGCTCTCCGGGCCTCGACCGATGCCGTATTCCGCGTGCTGGATGCCCGCAGTGGCTGATTGGCCAGGACCCTCATCTGAGGGCCTGTTCCCCCATTTCGACCGGTCGAAGCGCCCGATCTCCCCACGGGGGACGATTGTTTGGACCCGTTTGCGGTTTTCACGCCACCGTCCCGTCGGAATCGCCACTTCCTGTTTGAGGAATCGCCATTTCCTGTTCGAGGACGGGTCGGGCCTTCGGGCCCCACGGAGGACCGCAATCCATGGCCGCTCCCATTCCCCTTCAGGGGACAATCGATCTCGAACTGCCCCGCGCACGGCGCGTCGGTTCCTCGGACGCGACTTCCGAAAGGATTCGACGGGTGATGAAGCGGATCGTCGCGAGCTATCCGGAGTTCATGCGGCGTGACCAGCTCGACGACGTGGAGCGGGTCGCCTTCCACGTGGAGCAGGTGCACCGGCCGGGTGCGAGGCTGGCGGATCTGGGAGGCGGGATCGGCCTCTTCTCGCCCGCCTGCGCGGCCCTGGGCATGCGGACCTGGCTTGTCGACGACTTCCAGGACTCCGTGAATCACGAGCACCCCATCGACGACCTGGGAGTTCACGCAGGCCATGGGGTCCAGGTGGTGGCCAGCGACGTGCGCCATTGGGGCGAACACTTCGCCGACGCCAGCCTCGACGTGGTGACGTCGTTTGACAGCCTCGAGCACTGGCACCACTCGCCGCGCCCGGTCTTCCAGGAGGCCTTCCGCGTGCTCAGACCCGGCGGCACCCTGTTCTTGGGCGCTCCCAACGCGGTGAACCTGCGCAAGCGCGTCGCCGTGCCCCTGGGCCGCAGCAACTGGTCCCACTTCGACGACTGGTTCGGGCCCGACGAATTCCGGGGCCACGTGCGCGAGCCGGTGTTGGGCGACCTGTTGCGGATGATGGAGCTGCTGGGCTTCGAAACGAAGTCCGTCTGGGGTCGCAACTGGGCCGGGTACATGCGGGGCGGCGCGCGCCGCGCACTCACCCGAATCATCGACGTGCCGCTCCGGGCCTTCCCGACCCTGTGCGCCGATCTCTACGTGATGGCTGTCAAACCAGGCTGACGCGACGAGGCCTTCCAACTTGACGCGACGAGGCCTTCCAGCGGCTCCGAGCCTCTGGCGTCGCCGGCCCCCGGTCTTGGGCTCGATTCATCGCGACCGGGACAAGGGGGTGCGCTGGCGCCCGTCGCCGTGAAAGTTCGAGGGGTCGAGCCAGCGCCGGAAGCTCGCGTCGAGGGCGGGCCACTCGGAATCGAGGATCGAGTACCAGGCGGTATCCCGGTTGCGCCCCTTGTACACGGTGGCCTGGCGGAAGATGCCCTCGAAGCGGAAACCCAGGCGCTCGGCGGCCCGGCGTGAGGCGGCGTTGAGGGCGTCGCACTTCCACTCGTAGCGGCGGTAACCCAGCTCCTGGAATACGCGTCGCATCATCAGGAACATGGCCTCGGTGGCGAGTGTGCTGCGCTGCAGCTCCGGTGAGAACTGCAGGGCTCCCACCTCGATGGCGCCCCCCCGTGCGTCGATGCGCAGAAAACTGGCCAGCCCCAGCGCCCGATCGCCCTCGGGCGCAAGGATCGCGAAGAAGAGCGGATCCGCGCCGGTGCAGGTGGAGAGCATCCAGGTGCGGTACGCGTCGATGGATTCGAAGGGGCCATAGGGCAGGTAGGTCCACATCCGCCCCTCCGCATCGGCGCTCACGGCGCTCCAGAGCGATTCCAGGTGTCGCGCGGGATCGGCGGGCTCGAGGCGGCAGCTGCGGCCGCGCATCGGCTCCGGTGCCGGAACGTCGCGGGGCTTCCAGTCCTCGATCGCCCAGCCGATGGGTTGACCCAGCTCGTTGTGTCGCGCGCCCATGTTCAGAGTTCCTCGCCGCCGACGGAGGCGAAGGGCCGGGCGTAGGCGGTCACATATCGAGGCGCGCGCACGCCCGGAGGCAGGCGGATATCGTCGATGGGCGCCTCGGCGGCTCGTCGCAGGGGGATCACGCCCGCCCAGCAGTCGCGGCTGAAGTCCGCTTCGTCGTCCGCCGGCAGGCCTTCGCGGAGCTTGGCGGAGGACTCGTTCAGCGAAAATCGCAATACCCGGATCATGCGCAGCTCCTGGTCGCTGGGCGGGCGCACGTCGTCCCAGCGTCCGGGCACGACGCTCTCGACGATTGCGTGCATCGCGTCTTGCTTCTCCCGCGCGTCGGTCACCTCGACCGCCTTCCCGAAGACCATCACGGATCGGTAGTTCACGGACGTGCGGAAGGCCGAGCGGGCCAGCACCAGTCCATCCAGGAGCGAGACGGTGATGCAGGCGGCGGCGCCGTCGCGAAGTGCGAGCAGGGAGCGGTTCCCGGCGGAACCGTGGATGAACACGGTGTCGTCGACGCGCGCGAACACCATGGGGATGCAATGGGCCTGGCCGTCCACGGCGTACGCCACGTGGCAGTGGACCGCTTCGTCCAGGATCGCCGCAATGGTGGCCCGGTCGTGGCTGCCGCGGTCGGGCTTGCGGTTCAGGGTCGTGAGGAGGGTGGCGGTGGTTTCGCTCATGGCGGGATCCCCTGGTGCACGGATCGGTCTTTTGTTACAGTACAAATTAATGACTGTGCCGCTACATAATATCACAGGAACCACGGCGATCGAAATCGCCGGGAGCGTCGAGGCGGCGATCCTGGCCGGGCGCCTCGCCCCGAACGCGGGGCTCCCGACAGTCCGGGCGCTCGCGAACACCCTCGCCGTGAGCCCCAGCACCGTCTCCGCCGCCTACAAGAGCCTGAAGGGCCGCGGCCTGCTGGTGGCGCAACGCCGGCGGGGCACGGCCGTCAGCCCGCGCCCCGCGATCCACCGGGGCACCACGGTTCCGAAGTTCGGGCCGGGGGTGCGCAACCTGGCGACGGGAAACCCGGATCCCGCCCTGCTTCCGGCGCTCGGCCCCGCGCTCCAGAGCGTGGACGCCAGCCCCGTGCTCTACGGAGACGATCTGCTGGACGGGGGCCTCGGCCGCCGGGCCCTGGCGCGGTTCCGGGCCGACGGCATTCCCGCCGAGGAATTGTGCGTGGTGGCCGGTGCCCTCGATGGGCTCGAGCGCGTGCTGGCCGCGCACCTCCGCCCTGGCGATCGCGTGGCTCTCGAAGACCCGGCGTTCGTGGGGGTACGCGACCTGCTGTCGCTGCTCGGCCTGGTGGCGGTTCCCGTGGCGATCGACGATTCGGGTCCGCTCCCGAATGCGCTCGCACGCGCTCTCGCATCCGGGGTCGACGCTTTCATCGTCACCCCCCGCGCCCAGAACCCGACCGGGGCCTGCCTGGATCCGAAACGGGTGCGCGAGCTGACAGGGGTCCTGGCGCGCTACCCGGACGTGTTGGTGTGCGAAGACGACCACGCCGGCGCGGTGGCAGGGGTTCCGGCGGCGACCCTGGTGGCTTCAGGGGCATTGTCGCGTTGGGCCGTGGTGCGCTCGTTCTCGAAATCCCTGGGTCCGGATCTGCGCATCGCCCTGCTGGCGGCCGACCCGGTGACCATCGGTCGTGTCGAGGGTCGGCAACGCCTGGGAATGCGGTGGGTCAGCCACCTGTTGCAGCGAATTGCGCTCGCACTCTGGACGGACCGCAACGTGCAAACGCAGCTGCGCCTGGCTGCGCGTACCTATACCGAACGTCGAAACGCGATGCTGGACGCGCTCGCAAGCCACGGAATCCGCGCCCACGGTCGCTCGGGTCTCAACATCTGGGTTCCGGTTCCCGAGGAGGCGGCCGTCGTGTCGGCCCTGGCCGAGGCGGGATGGGGCGTGTGCGCCGGCGAGCGTTTCCGCCTCGAGTCGCCCCCGGCAATCCGGATCTCCGTCGCCGGGCTGCCCGCCGAGGATGCAGGAGATCTTGCCCGCGATCTCGCCCGGGTGCTGCTTCCCGACCGAAGCAGCACCGCCAGCTGAGCGACGCCTCGGCGACGTGCCTACGCGGGCGGCGATGGGCGCGGGCCGACCCGATCCGGGAGGTCCTTCACCAGCTCGCGGATGTGGTCGACGGTGGTTCCGCAGCAGCCTCCGATGATCTGGACGCCCATGCCCACCCAATGCCGGGCGTGCTCGGCGAACCGCGCGGGGGACATCCGCTCCGCGCCCTGCTCGTCCGTGGCGTTGTCCGAAGACGTCTCGGGATAGGCCATGACCGGGCCCTTCCAGCGCTGGAAGAGCAGGCCGAGGGCAGGATTCATGGCGTCGACGGTGCTGTGCATGATGCCGGCCACCGTTCCGCCCAGTGACGTGAGCTCGTCGATGATGGTTTCGAGGGCCAGCGGCTCCTCGCCCACGTGGTTCTCGCAGAGCGATGCGCGCTCCTCGCGAGCCATGTCCCAGCCCACCAGGCTGCCGTCCGGGCGCCGCGTGCAGCTGATGCCGACCCACACCGGAAGGCCCGTGGCCAGCGCGGCTTCGATCGACCGGCGGGCCCGCACCACGTCCAGCATCATCTCCATGAGGAAAAGGTCGGCGCCCGCCTGGGCCAGCGTGTCTGCCATCTCGCGATAATTCGCCGCCTCCTGCTTCGGCGTGGGCAGATGACGAGGGTCTGGACTCAGGCTGCCGGGCAGCCACGCCACGTTGTTCGACATGGACGCGGCGACGGCAATCGGTCGGGAGGCTCCCACCCGGTCCCGCGCCTCGAGGGCGAGCTCGACGGCGCGTGTGTTGATCGCCACTGTCTCGTCGCCGAGCCCCGCGCCATCGAGCACGTGCCGGCAGGTGGCGAACGTGTTGGCCGTGACGACGTCCGAGCCGGCCCGGATGTAGGCCTCGTGGACGCTGCGCACCGCGTCGGGGTGGGTCTTGTTGGCTACCCCGCACCAGGCGGCGTCATGCAACGCGACGCCGAAGCGCTCGATCTCGGTTCCCACGGCGCCATCGAGCACGACGACGCGGCCCGTGCGAAGCTTGTCGTCGAGAATCACTCTCCAAGATTATCACGCGGGTCGGGGGCCCATTCCCTGGGAGACAGCGAGATCAAACTGGCCGTGATCGGCCTGGGACTCCGTATGGCCGTGGTGGTCACCCACCTGTGCCGCGTCGATCCCCGCGTGCGGCTGGTAGCGATCTGCGATCCCCAACCCCTGGGGCGGCAGCTGCTGGATTCCGCGGGGGTCCCGTACGGCGATCACTTCGACGATCCGGCCCGGATGCTCGAGACGCTGTCGCCCGACTGGGTGCTGGTGGGGTCGCCGAACCACCTGCACCTGGAGCATATCCGGTTGGGGCTGGAGGCCGGGTGCCATGTATTCAGCGAGAAGCCGGTGGTGCGCACGCAAGATGAAACCTGGGAGCTGTGTCGTCTGCTGGCCCGGCACGGGGCGTCGCGACTGATCGTGGGCCTGGTGCTCCGCTCAGCGCCGTTGGTGGTGGCCGTGCGTCGTCACCTGGAAGCGGGACGCCTGGGACGGATCGTGAGCGCGGAAGCCAACGAGCACCTGCACCCGGAGCACGGGGGCTTCCTGGCCCGCGACTGGCGCCGGCGCAGTGAGTGGGGCGGCTCGTTCCTGCTGGACAAGTGCTGCCACGACTTCGACCTCTACCGCCTGTTCGTGGGAGCGCTTCCGTCGCGGGTGGTGAGCTTTGCGGGCCGCAGCATCTTCAGCGAAGACGGCGCAGCCCTGGCCGACCGTCGTTATCCCTCGGGACACGCCCCGTATCGGCTCTGGCCGCGCGGCTGGCAGGCTGCGGAGGATTCCTTCGCGGGCGACGGCGACGTCGCCGACCACCAGGTGGCCCTGGTGGAATACGCCAACGACGTGCGTCTCGCGTTCCACGTGAACTCGCATTCGGGCGTGGTGCAGCGGCGATGGTTGCTCGCGGGCACCCTGGGCACGCTGGAGGCGGATCTCCAGGAAAACCGCCTGCTCCTGCGCGACGTGGTCTCGGGAGAAGAAGCCATCCGCGAGTCGTTCGAACTCGACCCGGCCGGTCACTCCGGCGCCGACGTCGCCATGGCCCGCGATCTGGCGGGCCACATGCTCGACGGCCGGCCCTTCCCGGTGAGCGCCTACGACGCCCTGGTGGCCGGACTCACGGTAATGGCAGTGGATCGCGCCGCCCAGACGGGCCAGGTGGTGGATTGCCAGCCCCTCTGGCACCAACTCGACGCGCTGTTCCCCGCGTGATCGGCCGGGCGAGGAGCCGAATGCCCCCGCCCGGCCAGCCACAGCCATCACTACTTCTTCTTCACTTTGCCCCAGCTCGTGATCTCGAGATCCTCGTCGGCGACCTGGCCGATGCCCTCTACGTAGAGCTTGGTCTCCTCGTCGTCCGAGCAGTCCTGCGTATTGAAGGTCTCGACGCACTGCGCTTCGAACTCGAAGTCGCCCGCCTCGCAGCCGTCGTGGATCGCCTCGATACGAGCCTTGTCGAGAGCCGAATCCTCGGGGGCGATTTCCTCGTAGTAGCCACCGCCCACCAGGATCGTCCCGGGCATGATGATTCCGGCGCGCGCTCCATTCACGCCGTCCTGCCAGGCACCTGCGTCGCCGATCACGTTGCCCTCTTCGTCGTAGTCTTCACCCGTCTCACCGAAGTAGAAGACCGAGCCCGTCTGCTGGCACGCGGCGAAGTAGTTCTCCGACCGCTCCGTGAGGATGAGATCCTCTCCGTCGCGCTCGTAGGCGAGCTCCTCGACCACCCGCGTCTTGACGCCGTTCACCTTCTTGGTCTCCTTCAGGACGGTGACCACGGCCACCTCTTCGTCCGACTCCAGGACGATCTGCCAGCCCGGAGTGAGGGGGAAGTAGGGGTTCATGCTCTTGGTGGTGAACTTGCAGTTATCTCGCCCGAAGGAGCTCGTGAACTCCGGATCCGGAACGAACTCGTCGCTGTCGATCGGGCACTCCGCGCTGGCGGCGGTTGCCGCGAGAGCGAAGGCGAGTGTGAAGATCGTGGTCCATGCCGCTCGGCAACTGGAATTCTTCCTCGTCATCTCCGTATTCCTCCTTGCCGCAGCGGAATCGATTCGTGCCGCTACTGGCGTTGTGGTTCCAACGTTTCGATTTCACGTACTGAGCAAGGGGCGTGCCGCGCGGGAAGCGCCTGGCAGCCGTTTGGAGCCGTCGGGGCCTGCCGAATCCGGCAGAACACCGCCGATTCCGGCGGAGAGGTCGGGGATTCAGTGAGCGGCTGCAGCGCGAGCCCGAGCAGATCGAGTGGGTGGGCTGAGAGAGGCTGGTCAGGCGGCCTTCCGCGTGATGGTCGGCTCGGGCGCGGGCTCCAGCTCCATGGCCGGAATCGCTTCGGCGCCGGCACCGCTGAGGATGCTCCAATCGTCCCAGCTGAAGCCGCCGATTCCCTTGTAGGCCGCGCGGAAGCAAAGGCTCATGGCCAGGTGCTCGACGAACACGAGCGGCGACGGCAACGTGGCAACTCCCGCCATGACCGTAGCCGTGATCAACGATGCAACTGCCGCAAAGAGAGTCAGAGCGTACGCTGTGAACATCTTGTCCTGGTCCAATTGTGCCTCCGTTTTGGCCTCACGGGCCCGCGTGGACGCCGGGGATTTGCAGGCTCCGTGCCATTCTTCCGGGAGGCGGAGGTGCCGTTCAGGAATGGGTGGGGAAAGTTCGGACACCAGCGTCGAGTGGCACCCGGTCCGAGGTGTTCAAAGCCCTGTTTTCGGGCGAGATTCACGAATTCGAAGTGCGAACGGGGCTGTGCCAGTCTGGTACAGGGCTCTGGAAAACGACCTGTTCGGATTCCCAGATAGCTGCAACGTGCGCGTGAGGTTGCATCGATTCTGGGGCGAAGATTCTCAGCCACGTGGGGCAGGCTGAGTCAAACCTTCTCACTGCGGGGCCATATACAAGGGCGTCGCGAGGGGCACGACTTCGAAGATCGACTTCGCGGTCCCCTGGAATACCAGCCGCAGGGCGCCACCGAGTTCCTCGATCCGGGCCCGGCCAGCCTCGCCGAGCCACTTCCGGTCGACGACCAGGTAGCGAACTCCCTGTTCCTGCGCGTACCTGGCGCTCTCGGCGGAGGGAAAGTCGCGAAGCTTCGCTAACCAGACGTCGGCGCTGCGGGGCAGGAAGCCCGAGTAGCCGTTCACGAGCGGCATGCCGTGATCCAGCCCCTGGAGCATCTCGAGAACGGTCCTCTGGAACTCGGAGGCAGACCTCATCTCCGCGATCGGAAGCATCGCGACGGGACCGCGGGGCTGCTCCCGAAGCGCTTCGACCCACGGGGCGCTGCGCACCGATTCGGGGATGGGGTAGAGCCGCGCGGGCAGGGTGAGGACCTCGACGAAGCTCCACGCCACGAGACCGACGGCGAGGAGCCGCCCGCCGCGGCCCGGCCGCGCCCACAGGGCGCCGGCCCCGAGCCCTGCCAGCGCGACCAGGAAGATCTGCGCGAACGCCGCGAACCGATGCGGGCTCCGCAGCTCGGCCATCCCGGGGTACCACGCCCGCAGGAACTCGTATGGCTGGAATCCCCCCAGCTCGAGCCGCGGTCCCAGACTGAACAGGAAGGCGAGCGCGGCACCGCTTGCGCAGTAGAGGGCGAAGCGCCGCTCGCGACCGCGCAGGCCCGCCGCGAGCCCGAGTGCGCCGAGCACGAGCAGTCCGGTCCCCGGGTAGAAGGCGTGTGGCGTGCCGGCATCGTGTCGCAGCCAGAACGCCACGTGGTCTCCCAGAGCCGCAGGGTGAAGCTTCAGGTAGTCGACGGGCTCCGCACTCATGTGGACGAGGCGCGCCGGATCGCGCGAGTAGTTCCGCGCGGTCCGCAGGAGCGGAGAGATCAGGGGAACGAGCGCGACGATCGCGAGCACCAGCCCAGCGGCAAGATTGCGAAGGGTGCGCAGATTCGCGTGTCTCCGCTCCGCCAGACAGATGGCCCCGAGAACGAGGAAGAGGCTCCAGTAGACGCCGTATTGCACACAGAAGTAGACGGTGACGGTGCTCCAGAGTCCGAGGAGTCCGATTGCACCCGGCGTGGGCCGTCGCTGCACCCGACGCAGGGCGCGGAGGGCGTGGAACACGGGGAAGAGCACCGTCAACTGCAGCACGCCCAGCTGATCTGCGAGGAAGGAGAGATCCAGGGCGAGGAGCCCGCCGAGGAAGGCGGGGAGCCGCGCGACCCCCAGTTCGCGCAGCAGCAGCTGCGCCGCCAGTGCGTTCCAGGCGAGGATCCCGAGCAGCAGCAGGTTGTACGCCAGCGGGCCGTTTCCAGTCGCCACGTAGGGCAGAGCGAAGCCCAGGCCCGAGAGAATGTGGGGCTCGGAGAGGGCGAGTACGCCCTTCTCCGGGTAGAAAATGGGCGCGTCCCAGTAGCCGTCGTAGAGGTGGAGCGCGCGGTCGGCGTTCCACCGCAGCGTCCACAGGTTGAAGAGCGCCACCATTGCGGCGGGCTCGGTCCGTCCGAGCGGCAGCGAGTCCTGCACGCGTGTGACGAGCGGCCACGTCACCAGGCAGGTGAGGGACGCGTACACGAGGCCGACCATCGCACGCTCGAGCGGTCGAGGCATCTCACCCTCCCGCGCCGACGCTCGTCGGATCGCAGACGGTATCGGAGCCGGCAAGGACACGCCCCCGCTGCGAGAATCCGGGCCGTCCACGGCGAGGTCATCGAGGCGTTTCCGAAGTCGTTCGTGCGACGGACGAACCGCCAGAGGCCGAAGCCAAGCATGCGGTCGCCGCCGCACCGGGGGGGCGGGCCCAGCGTGCCGATCTAGTCGCTTATAGCAACCATTTTTCGTAGTCTGTCCGCGTGGACCGGACGCGTTTTCACGACATGAACTGCGGCATCGCCCAGGCCCTCGAGGCGCTGGGCGACTGGTGGACGTTGCTCATCGTGCGCAACGCCTTCTTCGGAATGCGCCGCTTCGCCGACTTCGAGGCGAACCTGGGTATCGCAAAGAACGTGCTCTCGAAGCGACTCCAGCATCTGGTGGACCACGAGATCCTGGAGAAGGTCGAGGTGGGCCAGCACGGTATCCGCTTCGAGTACCGGCTCACCGAGAAGGGCGAGGCGCTCCTGCCCGTGCTCACGACGCTGCGCGAGTGGTCGGACGCATGGGTCTACGGGCGAGGAAACGAACCCCTGCTCATGAAGGACCGTCGCGCCGGGAAGCGCGTGCCGAGGCTTCACGTCCGCGACGTGGGGGGAAGAATCCTCACCCGGTGCGACCTGAAGGCCGTTCCGGGACCCGGTGCCTTGCCCGAGACCCTCAAGATGCTCTCTCCCTGTCGGGCCCGAGGAGATTGAAGCCGACCGCCGGATGGCTCCTGCTCGCCCTCGCGCTCGTGCTGTGCGAGGGCGCGGCGCGCCTGGTGTTTCCGGTACCGGAAGTCAGCAACTTCAACCGCATCTCGTTCACGCCGACCGGAATCTTCGGCGGCATGGACGAGATCTCGGGCGCCGACCCCACGCCTCCCATGGGCCGATCGAAGGCACCGCGCCATCCCCTTCGCAACGTCGTGGTCACCTGGGCTTCCGAGCCGGACCGGCGTGAGTTCAGCCACGCGCTCAATCTCTACGGCTTCCGCGGGCCGGATTTCCAGGTGCAGCGACGCCATGGCGTGCGCCGCGTCCTGTTCCTGGGCGACAGCTTCACCGAAGGTTTCGGAGCCCAGGACGACGAGACCCTGCCCGTGGTCTTCGAGCGTCTCTCGGGAGAGAGGCTCGAAGCGCTCAACCTGGGGGTGGCGGGCACGCAGCTGCCCCACTACACGCGGCTCGCGCGAGTGGCCATCCCGCTCCTGAAGCCGGACGCGGTGTTCCTCGTGCTGTACGCCAACGACTTTCCGCTTCGGGTGGAGTACGAACCTCGATCCGACTCGTTCGCGCCTCGCTGGAACCGTTGGTGGACACCGCGTCTGATCAGCACCGCGACGGGCCTGGCCGAGGGAGACACACCGGCGCTCTTCTACCACCGCGGCCCGTTTCCCTTCTTCCTGCCCGTCCCGCACCCGTCGAATCCGCTGAGCCAGGGTCCCCGTGAGCCCGACCCGGAGGTGCGCCCGGACATCTGGCGCGCCATGCGCTGGGGGCGATTCAATCCCTTCGTTCGCCAAGGAACCATGCGGATGGAGCAGGAGCTCACCCAACCGCTGGACGAGGTCACCGGGGGGCGGAGCTACCTGACGGAGATCCGCGACCTGGCGGCGGGGGTGGGAGCGTCGCTGGTGGCGACGTACGTTCCGCTGCACGTGACGGTGTCAGATCACTACTATCCCCTGTGCCTCGACATGGGCGTGCGCTTCGCGCGACCGACGCTGGTCACCGAGGCATACCGCCGTCACCAGAGAGATCTGGCCGAGATGCTCGACGAGCTGGGCATTCCCTTCGTCGACCCCACCGAAGCCATGCGGGCCGCGGAGGATACGGGCCAGCGACTGTACGTAGGCTACGACCCTCACCTCAACGCGGCCGGCTATCGCCTTCTGGCGGAACAGCTGCGACAGGCGGCGGAACAGCTGCGACGGGCGGCGGAACGGCTCCGACAGGCAGCCCCATGACGCATTCGGAAGACCCGCGAGTCTCGCCCGCGACTTCGAGCCCTACCGAGCCCGCATCGACGTACCCGAGGAGTCGTAGAGCAACGCCGCCGAGATCAGCGCCGCGGCGACGAGCCACAGCGAGTAGCGGTAGTCGATGGACGGCGTGAGGACGAACAGCGGGAGCACCGAGAGCAGGCCGCTCCCGGCGACGGCCCGGGCCAGCCGCGCCCTCTCGCTCCGCACCCGCCACGACGAGCCCCAGACGGCGCATGCCAGCAGCCCGTAGACCCAGGGCCAGCACAGGAAGCTGTTGGCGCAGACCCCGAGCAGCCACTTGAACGCGCCCCAGCCGGGGCGCGGGGAGAACTCGAACGCCTGGGGAAAGAACCAGACCGGAATCGACTTCAGGACGAAGACCGGATCGGGATCGGACAGCAGCCGCGCCATCACACGACTGCGGTGGCGCAGGTACTCCACCGGATGGGCGACGATTGCCGCGAGCCAGGAGACGACGATCTCCCGGGATTCGTCTCTGGAGAGGTGGTCCCAGAGAATGTCCTGGGTCTGCTTGCCGTTCACGTAGATGCGCTCGTAGTCGCAGCGGTAGGCCCGCGAGATCGAGCGCAGGCGCTCGAGGTCGAGCCCAGGGCGCACGATCGCCGACTCCGGCACCAGCAGCTGATCGGTCATGAGCGAGATCTGCGCCAGATCCCACAGCGGGACGGCTGCGAAGTAGGAAAGCCGCTTCACCCCCAGCGTGTTGACGAGAGAGGTGGCGAGCAGCAGGACGCCGAAGACGGCGCTGAACGCGACGGCCCGGCGGACCCCGACACGGCCCCGACGCCAGAAGGGAAACAGACGGTCCGCCAGCCACCACACGAGAGGAACGACGGTGAAGACGTTGTTGAAGCGGACCGCCAACGCGTAGAAGACGAAGGGCAGCGCCAGCCAGGCCGGCCAAGCCCGGGGTCGTCGCTGCGACTCGACCAGGAGTCCGACGGTGAGCGTCAGCGCCGCAACAGCGCCCTGGTCCTTGAGCAGCGTTCCCATCAGGCCCAACAGCGGCGGAAAGAGACCCAGTCCCAGCACGAGAGCGACGCGGGCGCGCGCGCTCCGCACGACGCTCGTCGCTGCCAGCGCCAGTCCCGTCCAGTACGCGGCGCTCTGGACGACGAGCATCCCGCCCGAGCCGAAGAGGACCTGGTTCGTCAGCGCCCACAGGTAGGCCATGATCGGCGGGTGGGCGTTGTCGACGACACCGGTGACGGCCTGCTGGGCCTGCCAGGTGGAGTCCCAATCCATGATTCCCGGGTAGAAGAGGTAGAGCGTCGCCGCGAACCCGAGAGCGCTGGCGATCCAGGGAGCCCAGGCGGCGAGCGGCATCAGCCGGTCAGGACCTGCTTGCGCGCGGCTGTGATGACCTCGGCCGGCTTGTCGCACTGGATCCGCAATCGCACGCCACTCCCCCCGGCTGCGCCGATCCCCGTGTATAACGGATTCCCTCCGGGGCTCCTACTCCACGTAGCCCAGGGCCCGCAGCTTCTCGCGGGCCGCGTCGTTCGCGCGAGGATCGACCTTGGGCCCGCGGATCTGCATCCCCTGCTCGTACGCGCCAGGATTGCCAGCCGGATCGGGATCGTCCTTCACGATCTCGATGAGCGTCCGGGCACCCGCCTCGTCGCCTCGCCAGGCACGGGGCTTCTTCTCGTCGGGATCCCCGGCGAGCTCGTAGTGGCGCCGGAGCATCACGTTCCGGCCCGGGCCCCGCACGAACACGACCCACTTCCGATCGCCCTGGATCGACGCGCGCCACTGCCCCCCGGCTCCGAAGGCCTCGCCCACGAGCACGCGGTCGTCGCCGAGTCCCTCTCCCGTGCGCAGGTCCACGTCGAGCATGTCGTCTGGAATCTCGACGCCGGCGGCGCGGAGCAACGTGGGCGCCACGTCGGTGCCGTGGGCCGCCCGCGCCGCGGGCCCCGGTCGCACCCCCGGGCCGCGCAGCATCAGCGGCACGCGAAGGATGGCTTCGTAGACCTGGAAGCCGTGAGCGAACCAGAACTCGTGCTCGAGCATGGTCTCGCCGTGATCGGCGGTGAAGACAACGAGCGCGTCGTCGAGACCGGGTCCGTAGCCAGCGAGCAACCGGCCGATCTGCTCGTCGGTGTAGGCGACCTCGTCATCGTAGCGATCCACGTAGTCCCAGGCGTTGGAGAAATCCGGCTCCTGCATGTAGGACTTGATGCGGTGCGGCTCGACGGGCTTCGTGCGTGTGCCCTCGAAGCGCTTCCCCCACTCGGGCGGAGGGCGATAGGGCGCGTGGGGATCGATGTAGTGGACCCACAAGAAGACCGGGCGCTCCGGATCGCGCACGTCTCGCAGCCACGCCAGCGCGGCATCGGTCGTGCGGGCCGCGTTGCGTTCCCAGATCTCTCGCGAGGACTCCTGCTCGTCCACGAAGTCGTCGTAGTGATCGAACCGGCGGGACATCCCAATCGCCTCTTCGGTGAGAACGATGCTCGAGACGAATGCGGCCGTCTGGTAGTGCTCGGGCAATCGGTCGGTCAGCAGCTTCACCTCGTCGGGGACGAGCTGGTAGAGGACTCGCACCCGGTGTTCCTGGGGAAGGCGTCCGGTGAGGAGGCTCACGACGCTCGGCGCAGTGCTCGCGGAGGTGCTGTACGCCCGCGTGTAGACACGGCCCGATGCGAAGAAGCCATCGAGATTCGGCGTGGTGTCGCGGTCGTAACCGTAGATCCCGAGATGATCTGGCCGCAGCGTGTCGACGCTCACGAGAACGAGATCCGGCACCGAGGCTCCGTCACCGCAGGCGAGCGACACCAGCAGCACCGAAACGAGAGACAGGATCCCAGGGGTATACGCTGCGCGGCGCCGATTCACGTCGGCGCCTAGTATATCTTCCCGCGGCTCCGCGCCCGCGCCGGCGGCTAGAGGATGCATGACGCTGCCCGCCCTGGGGTAAAGTCAGACACCGATGAGCCGTCTACTTTCCAGGGCCGACATCTACGGCCTGCTCGGTGCCGTGGCGATCGCCGCCGTTCACGCCTTCGCGGTGGTCGGACGCTTCGGCCGCGGCTTCCCGGGCTTCGACGTCTTCGCCTACGCGCACCCGAACTTCCTGTACGCGCGCGACGCGCTCGAGCGCGGCTACGGCCTGCTCTGGAACGACTTCCAGAACTGCGGGCAGCCCTTCTTCGCGATCGTCACCACGGCGCTCCTCAACCCCGTGAACGCGCTGTCCTACGTCATGGACCCGGGTATGGCGCTCGAGGCGAAGCTTTTCCTGAACCTCGCGATCGCCGCGATGGGCGCGTATCTCCTATGCCGCGAGATCGGCCTCGGGACGATCGCCGCCTTGAGCGGGTCCCTGGCTTTCACGTTCGGCGGCGGATGCGCCGTGCTGGCCCGCAGTGGCTCGTTCGTCCTGTCCGCGTACGCGTGGCTCCCGGTCGCCGCCTTCCTGTGCGAGCGCATTCTGCGAAGGCCCAGTGCGGGGGCGGGAATCGGGCTCGCCGTCGTTCTCGCGCTCCAGGTGCTCGCCGGCTTCCCGCAGACCTCCGTCTTCACCTATCAGTGGATCGCGCTGCGTACGCTCTGGCAGTGGGGGGTCCGGCGCGAGCCGGTGTCACGGCAGGTGCTGGGCGCGCTCGCGCTGGGGCTCGCGCTGCCGCCGCTGCTGGGTGCGATCCAGCTGCTTCCCTCGGCCGAGCTGGCCAGCGTGTCCGTTCGAAGCCAGCCCCTCTCGGTCCACGAGATCGACCCCCGGTTCGCCGGGCGCTCGGCCTTCGCGGCGTTCCAGAGCCATTTGGGCGACCGCATGGGGGGACCCGCGTTCCTGCTGCCGATGGTCGGAGTCGCGTTGGCGGGCCTGGGGTTCGCGGTGGCCCGGGTGCGGAGGATCGCGCTGTTTCACGCTCTCATCGCCGGTCTCTTCTCCCTGCTGGCCTTCGTTCCGTCGCTGTTCGAGCTCTACGCGAAGCTCCCCGTCCTCGGCGCGTTTCGAGGGCAGCTCCGGTTCCTCTGGATGACGAGCTTCGCCTTCAGCATCGTCATCGCCTGCGGCGTCGATGCCATCTCGCGCCTGGAAACGCCCGAGAGATCCCAGGTACTTCGGCTCGGGGGGGCCGGGCTCGCCGCGCTCGTGGCCTTCTTCCTGCTCTCTCCGCCCGGTCTCCACGGGTGGGAGTGGGGGATCCTGACCTGCGCGCTCGTCAGTGTCGCCGTCGCCATCGTCTGGCCGCGCGCGCGCGCCGCCTTGCCGGCGGCGATGACGGCGTTGCTCTTCTGCAACCTGTACGTCGTGTCCACGAAGCCGGTCCTGCCCCTGACCCACCCGGGCGACGCGCGCCCCGCCGGCACCTACGTGGAGGACCTCTCCATCTACGACGCAAAGGCGTGGGCGTTCGAGCGGGTCGCCACGCGCCGCACCGCCCAGGACCGCATGTACCAGGCGGGCGCCAATTTCGACTACGCGCTCTCGGGGAAGTCGGCGTCGATCTTCGGAATCCCCTCGATCACCGACTACGAGGCCGAGACCTCGCGCCGCTACGCGGCGGTGTTCGTGCGAATGATGACGAACGCGCCGATGCGAAGCGTGAACCAGTTCTACTACTCGCGAGCCAGCCTTCCGCGGAACCAGGGTCTCTTCGATCTGCTGGCCGCCCGCTACCTCATCCTCGACGTGGCTCCCAACGAAGCGCTCGATTCGATACTGCCGGCCCTGCGGCTCCTGGAGCAGCGGGGAACGCTGCGCGTCTACGAGAACCCGCGGGCGCTGCCGCGGGCTTTCTACGTGCCGCGAGCCGAAGTGATCGCGGACCCGGAGCGTCTGCTGGAACGACTGGCGTCACCGGATCATCGACCGCGCGAGGTCGCCCTGCTGGAAGAGCCTCCGGCAGACGGCTTTCTCGGAAGCCGGCCCGACGGGCGCGGAGAAGTGACGATCGCGTCGAGCCGCGGCGAGGAGCTCGTCGTCCGCGTGCGGGCCTCCGAGCCGGGCTTCCTGTTCGTGTCGGACCAGCTCTACCCGGGCTGGCAGGCGACGGTCGACGGCTCTTCCGTTCCGATCCATCGGGCGAACCATGCCTTCCGGCTCGTGCGCGTGCCGCGCGGCGAGTCGACCGTCAGCTTCCGCTACCGCCCCGCGAGCGTTCGTGTCGGGTTCGCGATCTCGGCGACGTCTCTTCTGGGCCTCTGCATCTACGGGATTCGGGTCTTTGACACCAGGCGGCCCGCATGACCTAGAATCGCTTCGAGACCCCGGGGCCTCCACACGAGAAGCGGTACATGCCCACCGAACCCGTCGAGCACAAGCTCGCCGCCATCCTCTCCGCCGACGTCGTCGGCTACAGCCGGCTCATGGCCGAGGACGAGGCGGCCACGATCCGGACACTCACGGCCTACCGGGAGCAGATCGGAGTGTTGGTGCGAGAGCACCGCGGTCGCGTGGTGGATTCCCCGGGCGACAATCTCCTGGCCGAGTTTCCCACCACGCTCGGGGCCGCGCGCTGCGCCATCGAGATCCAGGGGGTCCTGCGGGTGCGGAACGCGAACCTGCCAAAAGAGCGCCGCATGGACTTCCGGATCGGCGTCCACATGGGAGACGTCGCTACCCAAGGAGAGCGGATCTACGGCGACGGCGTCAACATCGCCGCCCGCCTGGAGGCGCTGGCCGAGGCCGGCGGCGTCTGCATCTCGGCGACCGTGCACGAGCAGGTGCGCAACAAGCTCGACGTCGGCTTCAGCGATCTCGGCGACCAGACCGTCAAGAACATCCCGGAGCAGGTACACGTCTACCGGGTCCAGCCGCGACATGCGGAGGGCGGCGCCGGGCGGCAAGAGGTCTCGACGACTCCGAACCGTGGACGTCGCAGAGCGGTTCTCGCCGCGGTCGCGGCACTCGTCGTGCTCGCCGGCGCCGGGCTCTGGGCCACCTGGCCGCGCCCCCTCGGCTTCGTCATGGATCTCGCCGGTGTCGGCGCCGCACCCACGGATCTCTCGCTACCCGACAAGCCCTCCGTCGTGGTGCTTCCGTTCGCGAACATGAGCGGCGATCCCGGCGAAGAACACTTCGCCGACGGGATGACCGAGGAGTTGACAGCCGACCTGTCCGGAAATCCGTTTCTGTTCGTGATCGCCCGGAACTCCGCCTTCAGCTACAAGGGGAAGGCCACCAAGGTCGAGGATGTGGGCCGGGAGCTCGGCGTCCGGTACGTCGTCGAGGGCAGTGTGCGCAAGGCGGGCGATCGCGTCCGCATCACCGCGCAGCTGATCGACGCGACCGCGGGCGTGCACATCTGGAGCCAGAAGTACGACCGCGACGTCGAGGACATCTTCGCCGTTCAGTCGGAGATCTCCGAGGCGATCCTCGGCGCCGTGGGTGTCGAGGTCCGGGCGGCGGAACTCGCGCGCATCCGGCGCCGACCGACCGATGACCTGAGCGCCTACGAGGCCTTCACGAAGGGATACGGGAGCTTCTTTCGCTTGACGCGCGAGAGCCTGGCCGAGGCCCGGTCGCTGTTCGAGCTCGCGATCGAGCTGGATCCAGACTACGCGGACCCCGTCGCGATGCTCGGGGGGACGTACAACTTCGAGTACATCCAGGGCTGGAGCGACGATCCGACGCACCTCGACCGCGCGGCGGAGCTGGCGGAGCGGGCCTTGGAGCTGGATCCGAACCACCCCGGCGGACACATCGTCCTCGCGGGAGTGAACATCTCTCTGCATCGGCCCGACAAGGTCATCGCGCACGCGCGCAAGGCGATGGAGCTGGCGCCGAGCTTCTCCGCACCGCACGGCTTCCTGGCGATCGGCCTGGCTCAAGACGGCCAGCCCCTCGCCGGCCTGCAGGAGTTGAAGCAAGCGATTCGGCTCGACCCTCGGGTGGGCGAGGCGGCGATCCTGTGGACCCTGCGCGCCGGCCTTTTTCGACAGATTGGCCGCATCGAGGAGGCGGTCGCGCTCTGGGAGCAGGCGCGCGAGAAGAACGTGGATCTGATTCTCCCCAGGCTGGAGCTTGCCGACTACTACGCGGGAAGCGGTCGCCTGGACGAGGCCCGGGTGCTCGTCGAGGAGATCCTCCGCGTGAACCCCGAGTTGACTGCCGAGAACGCGCGAGAGCTCGCCGGTCGCGCCATGGCGCGCAACGCGGAGGACGCCTCGGCGCTGGCAGAGAATCTGAAGGCGGCGGGGCTGCCCTAGTCTCGCCCAGCCACCCACTCGGATGTGCCGGGCACCGTGCGCTGGGGCGGGTCGAGGTGGGTGGGGGTGGCTACTTTCGTCTGCGGATGGCGTGGCCCACGATCAGCGATCCGAGTGCGAAGGAAAGTGCGGCCGAGGGCTCCGGGACCGGCGCCGACGGGGTGCCGACGATCGTTCCCGAGTAGTTCCCGACCTGCGTTCCACTGCCCACGAGCCCGCTCAGGCTCGTGGAGCTCGGTGCGGTGAAGGAAGCCTGGACGACGCCCGTGACGTCGTTCGCGAGCGCCAACAGGTCGACGTTGCTGCCGCTGTACGACAGGTTCGCCAGGTTCACGGCGGACAAGACGTTGAACGCGCCGAAGTTGAAGAAGGTCGAGATCGGGCCGAACGACACGTCGCCCGTGAGCGTCGACCCGATACCGTCGAAGATCGCCAGCGTGCCGACACCCGACAAGATCGCGCTCTCCAGGATCCCTGCAACGGCAACGGCGCCGACCGTGAACGCGCCATCGATGTCCCCCGTGAGTCCGACGCCCGATCCGTCGCCGCTCGAACCGGTGATGCGGATGTCGTCGTAGCTGCCATTGACCTCGTCCTGGAAGCTGAGCGAGTTGCCGGGGCCGAACTGGATGAAGCTGCCGGGTTCGTTGCTGAAGTTGAGGCTGATCGCGCTCGCAGCGGGCGCGTACGTCAGAAGGAGGAAGGTGGCACCAGCAATTACGAGCGATTTGGAGCGTCGCATGGTTCTCCCTGGAGAGCATCAAGAGCGAGGGCGTTTGCCTACGACACCGTCTATATCACGGGAATCCGTTTCGTGCAGGAAAATCTTTGCGATTTCACCAATTAATTCCACAAGTTGGCGATCTGAATCGATGGGAAAAGGACGAGCAACTTTGAGATACAAACCCTTGTCCAGATGGGAAAAATTGCCCCGCAGCGTTGATTTCACCGGCATGTGGACCTTTACTCTGCCGCCGCGCCTCGGCGCCGATCGGGCCGCTGGTCAAGCCCGGCCCGCGGCCGTCGACCCAGCTTGAAATCGCCCCCGCCGGGGGCTTTACGCAATACCGATACTCGCACCTCGAGCCAGAACGCAGCCTGAACCTCCTATGCCCGGGATCTCAGGCTACTCGGACCCCGTAGGTGGCGAGCACCGAGTCACCTACGACGTAGCCGTGCAGATCACCGCAGCCGAGAAGAAGAAGCTCCAGGTCATGGCGCTGAGACGACAACGCCCCGACCGAAGCCGGGGCGCTATCGAGAAAGCGTGAATGTGTGCGGCCGTCAGGCGTTTGCTCTCTTCCTCACCGCGCCACCGACGATGAGACCGCCGACGGCGAAGGCGAGGGCGGCGGAGGGTTCGGGGATCGGGGCAAGGCTCATTTTGAACGAGAATTCGGTACCCAGCCTACCAGGACGGAATCCGGGTCCTGGGCGTCCTACATATGCAGACCCGCGAACCGTATAGGTGCCCGGCTCGATCATTGCGGAAAAAATTGAGTGGAAACCAGGATTCCAATTGCCGACGATGTCCGGGGGCAGTGGCTGCAAATCCACAAAGCTATAGGCGCCGGATTTCGCGCTGAGAGCGTCCGAGAATCCTTCGACACGGACGAGGAAGGCTTCTGTCAGGCTAAAGATGAATTCGAGATCGACCCCCGCCGCCGAAATGGGGAAACCGGCGGCCACGGTTTCTGTGACATGCGCGTCCACCATCCCGACGGCTTGAATTAGGTTCTCCGACATGCTGAGTGTCACACTTGACGAGCTGCCATAGGCAAAGGGAGGCGCAGCCTCAGCGTCAGAAAGGGAGTCAGAGAAGTCTCCGATCACCGACTGGGTGACTGTCTGATCCCACCGACGAGAAGACGAGTCACCCACGAAAGAGACGACAGAGCCCGAAATATGGAGGGAATACTCGCCCGAGACGAGAATCGGACCGGCATATGCCGGAGCAGCGAAAAGAAGCCCGACCCAAAGCCCCGCTATCACGACTACAAGCAGCCTGCCAGCATGGATTCTTGTAGAATGAATTCTTGTTCGGATGCCGTAGCTCGGAGCCTGGGCGCCCAGCAGGGCAGCGCAGGCCGGAGCCAACAGAGGCTTCCGCATGGCGTGGTCCCCTTCCCTCGCCCCACGTCGGCACCATACACCAAGCGGATGTCATTTCCCGCGAGCATGATCCCACGCGGCCACCGTTTTTCTCACGGGCATGATTCCACCCGGGAGCCTGGCTCCGCCATCGTTCGCCCCCACCCCCAGGGGGGCGGAGATGGCGTACCGGGAGATCGGGATGTGGGAGATTCTCGAGGTTCTACGCCGGGTTGACCGCGGCGCGCAGGCTCGGCTGGCAGCCGGGCAGCGCAGAGCCGAGCTCGGCGAGACTGGTCTCAGTATGAAGGGGCCAGCCAGCCGGTGCCGCCGCCTACCTCGCCGCCGGACCTGTCTCTTGGGAGACTCTGGACCACCTCACATGATCGACCACCGTCAGTCCGTCGACAGAGCTCATGTGATGCGTACCGAGCATGCCGGGCGAGAAGCGACTCGAGACCTCGCCAACTTCGAGTTCTTCGAAGTCCTCTGGAGTCAGCTTGTTGATCCTGTAGATCGTCAGCCCTTCACCGTATTGGTCGAAGCCCTGTCGTTGGCCGAACCTGTACAGCTCGCCGTTCTCCGTGTGCATTCCAGCGTTTCTGGCACCCAGAGAATCTACCTTTACCGGGTTGGCAGGGTGAGACTTCCATTCCGTCGAAAGTGGCGAATCGCTATGGAATACCCACAGCTCCGCGCAGTGATCGTCGGATTCGGTGCGATCGATGTTCGTCAGCATCCACCATCGCCCTTCATGTTCGAACAGCATCGTGTCCACAGCCGAAACATCGCGCATCAGGGTAATTCTATGTGACCATCGGGTCGGAAAGTCATCGCAGGAGTAGACCCTGATTTCTCGTGACTCCGAGGCCTCCGGACACAGAAACACCTTCCCCTCGTACGAAAAGAGAAACGGGAACGAGAGATGAAACGGCTCTTTCAAGGCGATCCCCAGCTCTTCGAATTCGCCGTTCCGATACTCCAGGGCAGTGATGTGGCCTCTGGCCGTCTCGTAGACGTAATCCTCGACCAGGCAACAGGCGACTTCCCCGTTCTTCCACAGAAAGGGATCTGCCCAAAACCTGGCCGGAGGAACACTGACTGGCTTGGCTCGCCAAAGCGCCAGATTGCTGAATCCGCTCGAGAGAACAGAAATCGACCATCTTTGTTCGATCTTTGCAAGCCTCCTGAATCTCCGAACGAAGATTCGCGACAGTAGCTTCACTGCGTAGGACACGGCTTGCAGGAGAGTCGGCTCGACGAACAGGCGATCACTGTATACGTTGACGCCATCCTCCGCGGGGGGAAGCTGATCTTCCGTCGCGATGAAGTGCAGAATGTCCTTCATGTAGCGGTTGGACGCGCGAAAGAGATTGGCCTGATTCAGCAGGTAGAAGTACTGGGTGGAGAATCCGCCTCGAGCCACCACCTGACCACCATCCAGCTCGTTCGTGAGCCTTTGAATGATGAATCCGGACTGGGGCCATCGCTCATGGCACTCCCAGAAGCCCGGCGGGCCGCCCCGATTCACGCGATTGTCACCGTGATGGAACGAGAGTATTCCGAACCGACACACATCAAGGATTCCTCCTCTGAGAATCCCCGATCCGCAACGAATCAACAGGTCGACTCCCGCCTCACGGATCTTCCCGAGATCATCTTCGGTCGCGCGAAAGACCAAGCCGGATCGAGAGATGTCAGGGGAGATCTCGATGCACGCGTCCACGCGCTCGGACAGGTCGACGGTCTCGAGATGATCGCCGTGTCGTTCGTTCCGGCGAAGCATCAGAGCCTCCAGCCGAACGATCAGACGCAGCGCAATGCTTCCAAGCGCGCGCGCGACCCCTTTGTTGCGGACGGACCGCGCAGCCCCCGACAGCAATGGCTTCCGAGGCTTGTTCTGGTTCACAATGACAAGGTGGGAGATCTTCAGGTCGCTCTCATTCGATGCCCATTCAACGAGGTCCTGGACGTACTTGGAGCAGCGGGGGCCATCTACCAGGACTCCAATCTTCAGCATGAGAGCTTCCAATAGAGAGCGATCAGCTGCGTCTCTTCGTGCATGCGAGGAGCGGCCAGGGTGATGTTCCCATTTCCGGAGGGTGGCCGTCTCCCATGCCCAGAGGGTGGCCCTCTCCTATGCGTGGGCGATCTCCCGTTCCGGCTGCGTTGGCCCTGAAACCCGGACACGATGCTACACCCGCCATGTCCGGTGGGCCAGCCAGACACGTATCCCGGGATGGCGGTTCCCGTGTTCCCTTCTGCGAAAGAGCGAGTGCGAGTCTTCGCCAGACTCGGGATCGAGGCCATTGGGGAGCGCATCGCCCTGGCCTGGAACCGGTTCCCTGGGCTTGCCAAGGTGTTCCAGCAGGTCGCGCGCCCGCAGAGCTTCGGCGAGGTCTTCGACGCACAACTCACCGACGCCGTCGACGCTGGCGCCGTGGCCTCGCGGGCTGTCGGCCTCCGACGCTCCGTCGTGACGACACTCGAGGCCCGGATGGGGACACCCCGGGAAGGCGACCGAGGTGAGAGCGTCTCGCGCGACTGGCAACGGGATGGCAACATAGGCGCAGCCGAAAACGACGCGAAGTGGGCGAAAGAGGGTTAGATGGAGAACCGAGCGATTCTCCTGGCGGCTGTCGGGCTTGCGGCTCGGCTCCGGCGCAGGCCACGGGCTCGGGGCGTCGACTTCCGGATCGAAGATCGCCGGCGGCGCCTCTGCCCGTTCACGATCGGCGGGCCCTACCAGGTCTGGCTCCCTTGATCGCTGACGAATACGAGCATCATCGAGTTGCGCCCGCGCGCCGGGTCCGCCTCTTCGGCTTCCAGTTCGCAAATCTCACCACTCGGGGTCTGCTCGACGTCATTGCGCAGTCGGTGGGGGCAAGGCAGAAGTGTTGGATCGCCACGATCAACGTCCAGTTGTTGTGCCTTGCGGAGCGCAACCCGAGCTTCCGCGAAGTGCTCTCCGGCGCGGACGTCATCACCGCCGACGGGATGCCGATCGTCTGGGTCTCGCGCTTCGTGGGTCGCGCCTTGCCGGAACGGGTGAGCGGCTCCGATCTGCTGCTTCCGCTGGCAGAGAAGGCGTCGGCCGAGGGCTGGAGGCTGTTTCTCTGCGGTGGCGGGCCCGGAGTGCCGGAGCGCGTGGCCGAGTCGCTTCGTGCACGCTGGCCCGACCTGAAGGTCGTGGGCACGGCCAGCCCCTTGTTTGCCGACCATGCGTCGCTCGTCGACCCCGCCGCCAACGAGACCTTGCTCGCAACGATCCGCAGCGCACGGCCCGACGTACTGCTCGTCGCCTTCGGATCTCCCAAGCAGGAGCAGTGGATCGAGCATCAGCTCCAGAGCGAGGAATTGAACGTCCCGGTTGTCATCGGCGTCGGCGCGTCCTTCGACTTCCTGGTCGGTCAACAGCGGAGGGCTCCGCGTTGGATGCGCCAGGCTGGTCTCGAGTGGGCGTTCCGGATGGTGACGCAGCCCCTCCGTCTCACCCCGCGCTATGCGCGGGACTCGCTCACCTTCGCCCGCCTCTGGGCGTCCGAGCTCCGCCGCAGGCGGTCGTGAGCGTCGGGTCGCCCCGGGTGATCCATCAGAGCTCGTCCACAGAGCGGCTCCTCGCGGGCCCGAAGTTCCGCTCGCGCCGTCGCCGCAGCACCGGGGCCCGCCGCACGTCGCGCACCGAACTCGCAACGGTACTCGTCGCGGCATTCGGGCTCCTCCTCTGCGCCGGCGCCGTCTCGGCCCTCCTTTCGCCGCCGCAGTTCCGGATCGTCAAGCACCTCTTCTACGCGCTCATTGCGGTTCTCCTTCTGCGAGACTTCTCGGCGGCCGTCCGCGTCGCTCGGAGAGATCCCTGGATCTGGGCCCTGGTGGGATTGATGTGCGCATCCGCGCTCTGGTCGGACTACTCTGCCGCGATCCTCAAGCGAGGTCTGGTCACGTTCCAGACCACCACTTTCGGCCTCTATCTGGCCTTGCGGCTCTCCCTCAACGATCAGGTGCGAGTTCTCGCGTGGGTGCTTGCCGTGACCCTTGCCGCAAATCTCGTGTTCCTCGTGGTCACTCCGGCGAGCGCCTTCATGATCTACGGCGGCGAGACCGCGTTCATGGGCTTTCTCGGTCACAAGAATGCGGTCGGGCTCCTCACCGCCCTCGCTCTACCGGTCTTCCTGCTTCAAGCGAGTACCCGAAGCGCAGGCGGCTGGGTGATGCTGTCGGGAATCGTCGTCGCTGCGGTGCTGCTCGTGCTCTCGCGTTCTCTCACGGGCGCGAGCGTCGGCCTGACGCTCTGCATGATCGTGGCACTGCGGCCTGTGTCGACGAGGCTTCGGCGACCCGCGATCCTCCTCTTGCCTCCCGCCGTGCTCGTCATGATTACGATCGCTGCGACGGCGGGGCTCACCGACGAAGTTCTCGCTCTGCTGGGCCGCGATCCGACGCTCACCGGCCGAACCGAGATCTGGCGCGACGCACTTCCCGCGATTCTCGAGCGCCCCCTGCTGGGCCATTCGGTCGTCAACTTCTGGCAGCGCGACGCCGTGAAGAAAAGCGGCGTCTGGTTCAGCAACGCCCACAACGGGTTCCTGCAGCAGCTGATCAACCACGGCGTCCTGGGCCTCGCCCTCCTGGTGCTCCAGATCTCTTCGACGCTCCTCCATGCGGTCCGATGGCATGGCCGCCACGCTGTGCAGAGAGCCATCTGGCCGATCTGCATCGGGAGCCTCTTCCTTCTCTACAACCTCGCCGAGGTCGTGCTGATGATTGAGAACTCCCTCGTCTGGGTGCTCGTAGTGGCGACGAGTCTGGGCGTGCGCCGCGCCGCGGGACGGCGGCGAGGAGGACCTGGGCCGCCGAAGGCGAAGGGCTGAGCGAGATAGGCGGCGGGTGCTGCCGAGGCAAGGGCGGGCGATACGGCCCGGCCTGCATCGGCCCGGGCGTTCATCCCGCGGGGTTCGGAGGCTGACACGGGCGTTCTCCCAGGACTCGCGTCCCCAGCCAGCTATCGAGAAGCCCGTCGGACGTCGCTGTGGCAGGCTAGGATGAACAACGGGGTCGCTCCATCCCGGCGGCGGAGCACCGTCCTACTAGGTCCGTCGGGAGGGCGCGAGTGGCTTGCCTAGAGATGCCTGACGACTCACAGCAAGCAAAGAAGCCCAGGGCGTCCGTAGTCATCCCGGCCCGGAACGAGGCCCTCGGCATCGTGCGGACACTGAGTTCGCTCTTTCGCGGGATCGACTCCGACGATCTCGAAGTCATAGTCGCCTGCGACGGCTGCACGGATGGAACGGCGGACGTCGTTCGCGGTCTCGGTCTCGGTGTCCGGGTGGTCGAGATTCCGCCCACGGGCAAGTTCGGTGCCCTCAGGGCGGCCGAGGCCTTGACCTCGACACTGCCCCGGGTTTATCTCGACGCCGATGTCGACGTGGCGGGTAGCACGGTGCTGCGCGTCGTGGAGGCCTTGAACACGGGTGCGGCGGCGGCTCGCCCCCCGGTCCATTTCTCGACGGAGGGAGCGTCCTGGCTCGTGCGGCGCTACTACGCCGCTCGGCGCCGCATCCCGTCGGTTATGAGCGACCTCTGCGGGGCGGGCATCTACGGGCTCTCCGCGCGCGCGCGCGCCAGGTTCGACGACTTCCCTGAGGTAACCGCGGACGACCTCTTCGCCGCACGGATCGTTCGCTACGAAGAGGTGGTGATCGTCCGCGGTGAACCCGTTCTCGTGACGACTCCCCGGACGGCTCGGGCGTTGTTGCGCATTCTGGCTCGTATCTACCGCGGCAATCGGGAGATCCGAAGGAGTTGGCCGCAGCTCGATCGCCGGCCCGTCTGGCGGGCGGGCTCGGGGCTGTTGCGCCAGCTTCGACTCCCTTCCGCATGCGTGGACGTGGGCGTCTATCTCGGGTTCTCGCTCCTGGGTCGCCTGGTCTCGAGGCTCTCGAGGGGGGACTGGGAGCGCGACGAGACATCCCGGACGTACGATCGGCCGAGCCAGGCGGCGGGAATGCACCGGTGAGGGCGAGGCGGTCGTGATGGGGCACTGCCCCAAGCCTCACTCCTCTCGTGAAGCGCCCTCCGGCGGGTGTGACTCGGCTCTGTTTTGGCACCAGTAGAGGCCGATCCAACATCCAGCTGCGAGCGCCATCTCGGAAGCGAGGCTACCGACGAGCGCTCCTCGCCACGAATAGGAGGGTATCAGCAGGACATAGAGAACCAGGCTGAGAGCCGCCCCTGCGACGAGCAGCCACATGCGCAACCCGTTCCGGTTCAACCCAAGCAGACCATTGCATGCAAACCCCCCCACGTACCTGATCACCGCAATGGGCGCCACGAGTTGCATGATCACGGACGACTCCTCGAACCCGCTTCCGAGGATCCTCGGGACCAGGGGAGCGAAGAACACGAGGCCTCCGACGGCCGGTATCGCGTACGCCATGGTGACTCCGGAGAAGACGGCCGCCCTTCGCATCTGGTTGGACGAGGTACGCGCGGCTTCGAGCACGGAGAAGTGCGAGGAAGTCAGGAACGCCGACAGCGGCGTCATCAGCATGGAGACCAGGCGGTAGCCCGCGGCGTAGACGCCCGAGTCGGCCTGGTGTCCGAAGGCGTTGAGCACCACTTTGTCGCTGTCGTTCTGCACGATAGCGGAACCGATGCCCAGTCCGTGGGTCACCGTCGTTCGGAAGTGCCCCTGCTGAATGCGCCCCGGCAGGATTGGGCCGAGGCCCATGCGCGACGCCGCCAGGTAGACCAGGGGCGTGACCACTAAGAGCATGGTGGCATTCGCGAGGATGAGATTCTCGATGGAGACGCTGTGCAGGGCCACGAGTAGCAGAAGGACCATGATTCGAGCGGAGCCGACGGTCAGCCTGAGCAAGATGGCCCTCGAATAGCTGTAGGCACCCTGCACGATGGACACGAGCGAGTTGATCAACGCGACGGCCACCAGCTCGCTCGCGACGAAGAGCGCCAGCACCCCGACGGAGACGGTCTCGATCCACACGAGTCCGCTGATCGTCACGATCGGAGCCATGAGCCCGCTGAGCAGCAGGGCCAGGGTGATGCCGGAGCGCGCAACGGCGGAGACGCTCTGGCGATCCCGGACGATGGCTTCCAGAATCATGAGCCTGACTCCGATGTGCGCGATTGCCCCGAAGGGGCCCAGCAGGGCGAAGAGCGCGGCCCAAGCACCGTAGTTCGCGGGGCCCAGCCGGGGGATCAGGAGAAAGACCGAGAACACGGCCGAGGCCAGGACGAGGCCCTCGTCCGCGATGGACCACGCCCAGTTTCGGGCCAGAGACGACTTGCCAGGGGCTCTCACATGGGGAATCGGGACGGGGCGTGGCGGGTTTGGCCGGGGCGGAGGCGCGCAACGGATGGACCGATATACCCCAGCGCCGGGAAGGTTCCGGCCTTCGGCTCCAGCCCACCGGTCTCGAGGCCGAGAAAGTATCCCGTTTCCACCGCGAGGATCGCCGCGGTCAAAGGGGTGCCGCCGAACTGGGAATTATTGTGCCGTAACATCCATTTCCTACGGTGGCGCAACAGAATGGTGCCTCGGCCATGCGGAGCAAGCACTTCAGCGCAATCAGATGGCTCAGTGCCCCGCAGTTCTCAACGCGATCTCGAGCGCTCGGGCTACCGCAATCCGATGCGGGATACGGACGAAGCGGTGGTCGCGGGTGTCATCAGCTAGGAAGTGCTCTTGCGGCCAGAGGGGGGGGTCGCGCCCCTTTCGTCCCCTCGGGGATTTCACGGGGGTAGGGGTCAGGCTGTAGCCGTCGTCACACTTCTATTCCCGCACCCCGCCGATACTACACTCAGTCGGTCGGACACGACACTGGGAGTAGCCCGCGATGACCCACAATCGAATCCTTCGTCGAACTGCCCACGGCCTTCGCACAAGGTGGGCATGCCGACATGCGGTGGTCTGGCTGGCCGTCGTTCTCGCTGCCGGAGCTGCGCAATCGGCGGACGAGGCGTACACCTGGCAGCCGCTGCGTGTCGGCGCGGGCGGCTTCTTGACCGGCCTCGACATCGCTCCTGACGGCACCCGGGTGGTCCGCACTGACACCTACGGCGCCTACAAGTGGAACCGCACCACCAGCGTGTGGGAGCAGCTCGTCACGACGGCCTCGCTGCCGGCGGTCGACGCGGGGATCGACCTGAACGTGGCAGGTGTTTTCGAGATTCGCATCGCCTCGATCGACACCTCGACCATGTACATGGCGCTACGCGGCTACGTCTACAAGACGACCAATGGAGGCGCTTCGTGGACCCGGACCAATTTCGCGCAGCTCAACCCCAACGACAGCTTGGCCGTAGAGGGCATCGACCGGGTCTCCGGTGAGAAGATGGCAATCGACCCAGCCAACGCTGACGTGGTCTACGTGGGCTCCCGGCTCGATGGTATGTTCGTCACCGATGACGGGGGATCAACGTGGAGCTCGGTCACGGGAGTTCCAGGGGGCTCCATCCCGGGAATCACCGGCATTTGCTTCGACAACACCTCTGCCGTGGTCAGGGGCAAGACGCAGGTCATCTATGCCAGCAGCGCGGGCATCGGCACTTACCGCTCTGCCAACGCCGGCGCGAGCTGGACGCGGATCTCCGACGGAACCGGGGGCACCCCCACCACCGCGCTACATGGAGTGTGTGCGAACGGAAAGTATTACGTCACCGCCGGGACCTATGGGAATGGAGTCCTTTGGAAGTACACAGGCTCTTGGACGAACATCGAGCCCACCCCAGGGCAGCCCAGGTCCCATTCGATCTCCGTTGATCCAAGCGATGCCAACCGACTGGTTGTCGGGATGGAAAGCGGCAATCTTGTCGTCAGCCGAGATGACGGCGCAAGCTGGGATCCGATCGTCTGGACCGTAACTCGGAACGGAGTCAACATCCCGTGGCACGGCTGGACGGGCGAAAACTACATGTCCAATGGGGCAATGCAGTTCGATCCTGCCGTGGCGGGGAAGCTCTGGTTCGCCCAGGGCATCGGGGTCTGGCACACGACGCTGAATGCTGGCGCACCGTCCTCTGTCGCCTGGAATGAGGACAGTGTCGGCATCGAGCAGATCGTCGGGAACGTGGTATCCGCGCCGCCTGGGAAGAGCACGATCCACTTGGCCGGGTGGGATCGTGGCGTGTTCAGCACTTCCGACGTCGACGCTTTCCCCACTTCTCACGGGCCCGTCCAGGCTTTCAATCACGCCTGGTGGGTCGGGTACGCCGCAACCGATCCGAGTACGGTCGTCGTGGTGGACAACTACAATGGGAACGACTTCACGGCCACTTCCGCGAACGACGGCACGAGTTGGACCCAGCTTTTCGCGGACACGCCCGTCGCCCTGCGTGGAGGGACAGGCGCTGCAAGCACGGCGAGCAACATCATCGTAATCGGGAGCAACGAGGGACCGGGCTACTACACGACCAACGGCGGATCGGCATGGAAACCGCTCAGCCTGCCCGGGGTGCAAGACACCAGCTTCCACTTTGCCTTCTTCCTGAACCGCCACATCGTGACCGCCGACCACGTCACACCGAACAAGTTCTGGCTCTACAAGTCGTCCAAGACGGGTCACGCCTCCAGCGACGGCCTTTTCCGATCGACCGACGGCGGCGCTAGATGGACGCGGGTGTATGCGCCCGAGATTGCCCCTGGATCAGTATGGAACTCCAAGCTCGCTTCTGTCCCAGGCAAGGAGGACCACCTCTTTTTTTCGTCTGGGCAGACTGGAGTGCTCGGTCAAGCGAATCCCGATCCCCGTGCTGCCTTCAAGCGCTCAACGGACGGCGGCTCGACGTGGGTCCCCGTCCCAAATGTGCTGGAGGTCTACAGCTTCGGTTTCGGCGACGTGAAGCAGCCCGCCAACTACCCCGCCATCTTCATCGCCGGGTGGGTATATGGCGAGTGGGGTATCTGGCGCTCCGACGATGAAGGCGCGACGTGGGCGAAGATCGCCAACTTTCCACTCGACAGCTTCGACTTGATCACCGCAGTCGAAGGCGCCAAGGACGGCACAGACCGTGTCTACCTTGGCTTCCGTGGGTCAGGCTACGCGTACGGAGTCCCTTCGAGCACTTCGAGCACTGAGGATCCCACGCGCCCGCAGGCGCCGATTCTGCTCCCCTGAGTCGGGTGCGTGGGGTAATTGCCGAGGAGTCCCGATGGTGGGCCGAGTTTGACAGAAGTGCTTCGGCGGCCAGCCTGACGACACGTCTGCAGGCAAGACGATTTCTTTATACGCTGGCGGGATCGAGTTCCACCGCCCCAAGATCGGTGGCGGCTCGCTCCAGCGAATCCAGCGCCTGGGCAATTTGCGGTCGAGCACTCTGCGTCATCGCGAATCTGCTCGGGGCCAGATGTCGTCGTTGAGCTCTTCGCTATACCCGCTCTGCATGCAGAACCTTCAAACTATGAGGGGCGCCGGCGTCGCGCCAACGCGCTGGGATGGAGCGTTGAGGCCAGGCTGACGACCGCACTTCATGGGCGCCTTGCCCTCGTCGAGTCATGCGGCTAATTGAACCGCCCCGGGGTTCTGAGCGTCATGACTCCACCTTCAAGGCACACCAGGAGTTCACTTTGCTTCGGGAGGCGATATCATGGCACTCCGATGAATCTGCGCCGTCTGCGTCTCGATCTGTTCGTGCGCCTTCTGTCGACGATATCGCGGCGCGCGCGCAGACGACGCATGCGCGTGTTCCTCCAGCGTATGGGCATCCGCCCGGGAATGCGCATCCTCGACCTCGGCGGGCGCCCGGAGACCTGGCGCCTGGTCGAGCCCCCCCGTCGATCACCGGAGGATGTGGATGTTTATCCCGACACTTCGAGCCGAGCTCGCCAGGCTGGCGCTCAAGGCCGCGAGACGACTCGCCACGCCCGAGGCGTGGGCCATCCTGATTAGCGAGCATGGCGCGCCGAACATGCACTGCGGGCTGCTGTCTCTGCGCGACGAGGGCGTGTCGCTCACCGATGTCGTCGATTGCGGCGCCTTCATCGGCAACTGGACGAGGCTTTGCCGTCAGGTCTTCCCCGACGCCAACGTGCTCATGATTGAGGCACAACCCCGCTGGGCCGGGACCCTCGAGCATTTCGCAGCCGCGAATGCCCCCGGCATCCGTTTCGCGAGTGCCCTGCTCGGACCCGAGCCGGCCGAGTCGGTCGACTTCTTCGTGCTCGATGATCCTGGCGGGGGCACCGGTTCGTCGGTGCTGTCGGAGAATTCCAACGTCCCACGTCGCTCCATCAAGCTGGCCATGACCACCCTCGATCGCGTCATCGAGGGGCAAGAGTTTTCTCCGCCCCAGCTCATCAAGCTCGACGTGCAGGGATACGAGCTCGAGGTCCTCAAGGGCGGAGCGTCCGCGCTCGCGTCAGCCGAATTCGTCCTGCTCGAGGTGAGCGTGTGGCAGTACAACGAGAACAGCCCCCTCATCGACGAGGTGGTCGCCTTCATGAGCGAGGCGGGGTTCGCCACCTATGACCTGTTCGACATCAACCGGCGGCCCGATGGCACACTCCTCCAGCTCGACGTGCTGTTCATCCGCAAGGACTCTTCCCTACTCGACGACAAGAGGACCGTGTGCGCGTAGAGCCTCACCGCCAACGGGCCGGGACCGCGCTGACCCACGACCGCGAGAGCGCGAACTCCTCCCACGAGCCGGCGTCCCGCAGCGCGTCCAACCGAAACACAGCACTTCCGCTATCGGATGACTGTCACGCTACACGGGGCATGGTGGACGACGTGATCGGAGACGGTTCCGATCAGGAAGCGGCTCTCTGCGGACAGTCCGCGGGACCCCATCACGATCAGGCCCGTCTCCTCGGCTTCGGCGACACGGCAGATCGTGTCCGCCGGATCCCCGGTCTCGACCCGACGCTGCCAGCGCACCGAGGTGTCGGCCAGCGCGAGCGCAACCAACGTCAGCGAATCAGGCGCGAGCGCTACACTTGACCGTGCTCCAAGGCGCTTTCCGGCCTCGCTTCCTCCTCTCGAAACAGCCGAATCAGCGGCGCCACTGCCGTAGAGAGCTCAAACTCGGCCTCCACCCTTCGGCGCCCCTCTTCGGCCATTCGCTCACTTGCCTGAGGGTCGCCGATGAGGCGCTCTATCATTGCGGCGAGCGCATTCCAATCCGAGGCGGGAAAGAGCAGCCCGCTTACGCCGTGCTCGACCAGCTCGGGAATGCCGGCGACGAACGGCGCGATCACGGGGACGCTCATGGCCAGCGCCTCTATGAGCACAACCGGCAGGCCCTCCATGAAGGACGACATGATGAAGGCGTCGGCTTGAAGCAGCTCCGCGGCAACGTGGCCGGAGGGCACGCGGCCGACGAAGGTAACGCGCTCGTCGAGGCCGAGGCGCGTCGTCAGCGCCTCGAGTTCTTTGCGCTCGGGGCCGTCGCCCACGAGGCGAAGCTCGACATCGCGTTCCCTCGCCACCTTCGCAAGCGCGCAAAGCAGCCCCGCTTGACCCTTTTCTGACGAAAGCCTTCCAACCGAGACCAATCGGCATGCGCGCTTGTTCGGTGGGATGACGCTTGTCGACTTCGCTGCGCGGAAGCGCTCGAGGTCAAGGCCGCAGCGCACCACCACCAACTTGTCCCAGAAGCCCACGTCGACCAGACGCATGGCCTGCGCACGGGCGAAGTGCGAGACGCACGCCACGAACTTGGCAGCAGCGATTTTCTCCGCCAACAACAGACCTGCCGGATAGTCGAATTCGCTTATACCGTGTAGCGTTAGGCTCCAGTCGATGCCGAGGAAACGCGAAGCAAGAACGCCCACGTTCGCGCCGGAATTCGCGAAGTGGTTGTGCAAGTGTCCGATGTTGCGCCTCTCGAGCTCGTGCGCCAAGGCGATGGCCTCACCAAAATGAAAGATGCTCCAGAGCGCCGCTTTCGTGCCTGGCACCCGGTGGAGCAGCGCCTGACGAAGCGTTCCGAGGTACCGGCCCGGCCTCATAAACAGCGCCTTGGCATGCGCGCGCAGCAGCTGGGCGGGCTTGGGCGGTAACACGTACCAGGTCGCTTCGGACTCGCGACGGTCGACGTCGGCCTCGAGCTCGCCTTCGGAAGGCCGGCGAATCGAGAACGTGTCGACGTTCAGCCCCACGTCGCGGAGCTTCTGAACCTCGCGGCGAATGAAGGTATGGGACGTCGCCGGGTACTGGCTTGTAAGATATGCGAGCCGCTTCATGCATGGCGTATGATACGGGATCGTCGAGACCTCCGGCTTCCCGGCCGCGTTCGGCATTGCGTTGGGAATGGTGTCGAAACCCATTGCCGCAGCCTGGAGCACGGTTCCCGCTGCAAGCCAGGCTCCTAGCTGCAGTCGAAGCCCACGTCCGCGCCGAAATGGTTCGCCCCCGAGGGACGTCGGTGTCTCTGAGGAGCACGAGAACGGCGCACCGAATCGCTCGCCACCCCTGCGATTCGGCGTTCGCTAAGGTCAAGGTTCCACGGTTTGGCGCCGCGTGAACAAGTACGAAGGCCGTTCAGGGTCGGCGAGGGTGACGCGGGATGATTGTACGACAAGATATCAGGGGCTAATTTCGTTCGGCCAACGAACAGTGCGGTGATCGTGCGAATACTCTTTGCCCTGCCAGGACTCCATCGCGTGCACCGCGGCGCGGAGGTCGCCTTCGAGTCGATCGCTCATGAGATCGGAGTCGCTGGCTCGGACGACGTCGTGCTGATTGGATCGGGCCAACCGCGGGACGATCGCGCCTACCGATTCCAGCACGTGCCCTGCGTGCCGCGCGAACGCTTCGAACGGATGCCGAAGGTGCCTCTGCTTCGCACCGAGTACATGTACGAAGAGCTGACGTTCGCTGCCGGTCTCGCGCTGACGCGACGGAAGGGCGTCGACATCACGGTGACCTGCGGCTATCCGTACACCAACTGGATTTTGCGATCCCATCTACCGGGGCGAAAGCGTCCGGCGCACGTCTTCATCACCCAGAATGGGGAATGGCCCGCGACCAGCAATGATCGCGAATTCCGGTTCTTCAACTGCGATGGGCTGGTATGCACCAACCCCTCCTACTTCGAGCACAATCGGGATCGATGGTTTAGCACGCTCATCCCGAATGGCGTCGATCCGGATTGCTTCCGACCCGGCCCCGGTGATCGTCCGGCATTTGGGATCCCCGACGACCGGCCGGTGATTCTGATGGTGAGCGCCCTCGTCGAGTCCAAGCGGGTTCTCGAGTCCATCGCGGCCGTCTCCCAGATTCCTGATCCGTTTCTGGTCGTCGCTGGTGATGGTCCGTTGCGGCGGGAGGTCGACCGACTGGCAGCAGATCTGCTCCCCGGCCGATTCCTGCGAGGTACCTTTCCCTACCAGGAAATGCCCAACTTGTACCGCAGCGCCGACGTCTTTTTGCATTCCACTCCCCTCGAGTCCTTTGGAAACGTCTACGTCGAGGCGATGGCAACGGGTCTGCCGATCGTCGCGAACGACGAGGACCTCACACGCTGGATTCTCGGCGAGCACGGACATTTGGTCGATGTCGCGTCCACCGAGTCCGTCGTCTCCGGCTTGAAGGCCGCTCTGGCCCAGTCCGACCACGGTGCGATGGGCCGCGCCGCCTTCGCGGCCGAGAACTACGCCTGGAGGATCATCGCGGCCCGATATCGATCCTTCTTCGACGAGGTGCTGGCCAGGCCGTGAGCAAACTGAGGAACGCTCATCTCTCTGAAGACGAGAACACAAGCGACCACACGACCGCGGTCCCGTGCCGAGGTCGAACGAAGGCGAAGCCGCCGACCGTCGGCGTGGCCGTCTGCACGTACAACCGCAACGGCCCGCTGGAGAGTCTGCTTCACGCCCTATTGGGCAATGCTGAGCGAGTCGGCGAACGGGCACGCATCGGGGTGGTCGTCGTAGACGATTCCAGCGACGGGAGGGCCCGGAACGTCATCGAACGCTTCGATGGCCAGTTCGAGCTCGGCATCTCCTATCTGCACTCGGGTCGCCAGAACATCTCGATCGCGCGCAACTTGGCAATCGATGCGGCCTCCGGGATCGCCGACTGGGTGGCGATGACGGACGATGACTGCGAGCCCGAACCGTGCTGGATCGAAGCCCTCCTCGAGATGCAGCAACGAACCGATGCGGACGCCGTATGCGGCCTGTACCGAAGACGCGTTCCGGGGGGCGCGCCGGCGTGGCTGACCGATGAACCCTTCCTCGAGATTGCGGTTGCGGAGGACGACCGCGAGGATGGGGCCGCCACCGATGTGGCGGGAACGAACAACTCGATGATCTCGAGCACCTGGTGGGCAAGCCACCCGGACGTTCGCTTCCGACCCGAATTCGGCGTCACGGGCGGCGAGGATACTGTCTTCTACCGCTCGGCTTACGCGGCGGGCCTGCAGATCGTCTTTGCGAAGCATGCGGCCGTCTTCGAGAACGAGCCCCCGTCGCGCACGACGCTCGGCTACCAGCTCAGGCTCTTTTTCTGGCTCGGCAACTGCTCCTATTTCACGAGGCTCGAGACGGGTCTGGCCACTCCGCTCCGGATGCTCCTTCAGGGAGTGAACCAGATCCGGAAGGCCATCCTCCGCCCGATCGGTCGAGTGTGGGGTTGGCAGACCCCGCAGCTTCGCTACTGCCTGGCACTCATCCTGTATGGTGTCGGTCTCATGATCGGCTTCTTGGGAGTTCGCGTGTCCCATCACTGAGCGCGCCAGCGCGTAGGCAAGCGCGCACGAGATTCAGAGGTTGACGAAGCTCGAGGGAAGCCGTTGCGGGCCGGAAGATCGCCGACGTATGCCGTGAGCATGGGATCAGCGAGCGGACGTTCAACCGCCGAATGTCGAAGCACAACGTCGTCGATCGTCGGGCCCAAACGCTTGCGTCGCCCAACGATCAACGCAACCTTCTTCGGTCGCGGTGTTTCTTGGTGCTACGCCAGCTGGGAGACCTGTTCGATGAAGGAAGTTTTCGAGGCGGAGTCCACAGTCGAGCAGTGGGATGCTGACTATTACCATCCCATCGCGTTGAGCCTATACGACAAGGCAATTGCCGACATGCTTGAACTGATGGAAGTCGATTCAAAAACTACTGTACTCGACGCGGGGTGCGGACCCGGAGTTCATACGATTCGAGTCGCCAGGAATGGATTTCGCGTCTGCGCAATCGACATCTCGGAAACGATGCTCGCTCATGCTCGACGCCGTGTGGAGGCGGCAGGCGTTGCGGACAAGGTGACGTTCCGCCAACAAGACCTGACTGCACTTGATTTTCCAGACAATTCGTTTCGTTTCGTCTTTTCGTGGGGAGTTCTCATTCACATACCTGACGCAGAAATGGCACTCGATGAACTATCACGCATCGTAGAGCCAGGCGGATCACTTGCACTGTATCTGAACAACAAGTTTTCCCTCGACAATCGAATCGAGTCTCTGGCGCGGTTCCTGCTTCGAAAGCCACTCACCGACCTGCGCCAAGTACCGTTGGGCGATGGATGCTGGTACAGAATGGACGGGCAGAAGTTGTGGGTCTGTCGCATTGATCCGAGAGCGTTGGTCGAGCAACTCACCAAGAGAGGATTCCGGTTGAAACATCATCGGATTGGCGAATTCTCCGACCTGCAGCGGCGCTTGACGGGCCTATCGCGGCGATTCTTGCTGCATTTGAACAATGCTGCCTACCGGTTGGATCTCTCGCCGCGCTTCGCGTCGGGAGGACTCTTCGTGTTCGAGAAGTGCGGGTGACCTATGAAGGAAACACGCTGCCCAACCGCCCGGGATCCTCTCTTCTTCTAGCTCGGCACCTGCTCCTGTTTCACGAGGCTCAAGACGGGTGTGGCCACTCGGCTCCGGACGTTCCCTCAGGGATTGAACCAGATACGGAAGGTCCCCTCGGCCCGATCGGTCGAGTGTGGGATCGGTACATCCCGCAGCGTCGCTACCGCTTGGCACGCATCCTGCGTGGTGTCGGTCTCATGATAGGCTCCTTGGCAGTTCGGGTATTCCATCACTGAGCGCGCCGGCGTGTAGGCAGGCGCGCCCGAGGTGCAGAGCTTGACAAAGCTATTTCGAGTAGGTCCGAGGTCAGCAAGCCCATCGAATCTGGCAGCGTACGCCGCAACGCGGGTCGGCACAGCGGTCCATCGCATTCTCGGCAAATACGGCTTCAATTCTCTGCGTCGGCTCACGGGCGACACTCTCGCGTCACAGACGTTGCGGGCCACATCGCGCGGAGACATCCTGCTGTTTCCGGCGCTCGACAGCTACAGCTGCGAAATGTTCCTTCATGATATCTATGAGCCGGAGATCTACTCTCTTCTCGCGCTCCTTCGAGAGGAGTCGTATTCGTTCGTCGACTGTGGAGCAAATCTCGGCTACTGGGCCGTTCTGGTCAGCGGTACGGCCCTCGGCGGGCATCCATGTGTGGCAATCGAAGCATCTTCCTGGACCTTCCAGTTTCTCGAGCGCAACCGCATCGCCAACAACAATCGATTCATCGCTCTCCATGCTGCGGCCCACCAGTTCTCGGGTGATCTCCTCACATTCGACGATTCGCCAGCGCACGCGGCACGGCACTTGGTCAGCGATGGATCGGCGGGCTCAGCGATTGTCTCGGTTTCGATCGACGACGCTGTGTCTCGATTCCTTCCCGAAACTCCCGCGGTCATCGTCAAGCTCGACATTGAGGGCGCCGAACCGAGCGCTCTGGCCGGAGCTTCGCGAACTCGGCGCAGCCGAGAGTGCCTCTTCATCGTCGAGGACCATGGCTCTGACAAGGAGCACCGATCGGCTGCCGCCTGCTTCGTGGAGGGCCTCAAGCTGTGGCGCCTGGGTGCCCCCTCTATAGCGACACCAATGCCCGATCTGGATGCAGTCGCCCGGGTCAAGACGCGCTCACAGATTGGATACAACTTCCTTGCGTGCGAGGAGGACAGCCAGCTTGCCCTGCGTCTCGGGCTCACGGCAGAAGCATCGCGAGCGAATGAGACGGTGCGCTTGCGGCTCGCAAAGCCGCTGGCCACCCAAGCGCGTGACCCAGTCGGCAGTCGGAGTTCGCTGCCGTGACCCGCGTTTGTCGGCTGCCTTTCGCCTGCCGCACGAACTCCCTCATCAGATTGCGCTTGTGATGGACCAGTCCCGCGAAGCGCGGTAGACGGTCCCCGGTGATGATGCCGTAGCGCCGGATGACCCCAACCCAGAATCCGAAGTTACATGCCGGATGGATCTCAGGGGGGGGCCAGCTCGGGCTCCCCGATGGTCGAGACCCGACGCGTGGCTGAGGGTCGCCGGGCCTGGATCGGTGGCCGCGTTCCGGCGAGGTCTCGGATCGTCTGGGCACTGGCACTGGGTTCGGCTCGGAGCCGATCGCCTCGAGCACGGCCCGGATCGGGGCCGCGATCTCGGCCGCGAACTCGGCCAGATCCCGGGCCGCGGCCGGGCCGCCGTCGCTCGGGCCAGAGAGCCGGACGAAGGCGTACTGCGGCCGGCCCTTTGCGGCGTCCAGGACCCGCAGGAGCTCCTCCGCCGCTCCCGGCGCCGGCCAGCGGTTGGCGGGCTGGAACCAGTAGAGCACGGCCTCCTTGTGAACGCCCAGATGAGCCTCCAGGCGCCGAGTGCGCAGCTTCTCGGCAGCGGTGAGGGGGACCTCCAACGATTCGCTGCGCAGGACCTCCCAGCCCTGGGCCGGGTAGCAGACCTCCGGATCGTGGGCCCCCTTGCCGTAGCCCGCCCGCCCCCCGTAGACGCCCACATAGACCCAGATCGGGGTTCGCCCGGGGGCCTCGTAGAGTTGCAGCACGTGCGCATCCGGTTCGATGATGGCAAGCACCTCTGCATCGAGCCGGTCCTCGGAGGTTGCGCGCCAGGAACCCAGATGGTGGGGGAGGGACGGAGTCGGGACGGTCGCTTTCGCCATGCCCGCAACGAGCAGCCAGCGCCCGAGCACCAGCGCCGGAATCAGGAGGGCCATGGCTACCGCGGCCAGGCGCAGCCTCCGGGTCATCGCAGGATCCGCGCCACGCCGATCATCGCCAGGGTTCCGAGGGCGTACGTCGCCACTCCGAAGCTCTCGTGGAGCAGCCCCTGCGCGAACTCCACTCCCTGGCTCGAGACGAGCTGGACCGTCACGATCACGCGGAAGATGTTCGCGGCGAGGGCGAGGGGGGCGACGCTCGCGACCACCACCACGCGGCGCCACACGCCGTGGCTCAGGAAGTACGCGACGATGCAGGCGAGCGGCAGCAGCGTCACGATCGAAGTGAGGCCGCTGCACGCGTCCGCCACGTACAGCGTGTGGCCCGGTAGCAGGATCTGGTTCCCTTCGGCTGCGACCGTGACGCCCATGGCCTGCAGCAGCGCCACCGCCGAATCGGTCACGAACAGCTTGAGCCGAAAGAGCGTCTGGTAGATCAGGAAGCGCGGCGGAGGAACCATCAGCACGAGGAAGAGCAGTGGGAGGGCGAGCGGCCGAAGCAGCCGCATGCCGCCGATCGCGTAGGCGGTGGCGCCGAGGATGAGCGGGATCCCTACGCCAGCTGCGAAGCCGACGTCCCCCATGAGCGCGAGCACCCCGTAGGCCGCGGCGCCGAAGGCCACGAGCGGTCCCGGGGCGGGTGGAACGGGGTTGCGAATCGCCGCTCGGATCCGCCGCCGGTTCTCGTACGCCAGGTAGGCGGCGACCACGGGGATGGCGTAGCCGTGACCGTAGAACTGGCTGTCTTTCCAGAGAAACGAAAGCCCCCGGACGGCCGGCAGGCACAGGAGGACGGCGATCGCGAACACCGCCCCGACGATCCAACGGTCCACGAAGGGGAGCTCGGCGGTTCGTCCGAGGCCCTCGCTGCCTGCTCTCGCGCCCGACATTTCGCCCCGATGATATCGGAAAGCCGTTGCGGACAGGCGGCCCTGGGAAGGGTGTAAACGACTCGACCCGGGCGCCCCGCGCCGCACCCGTCCCCTGGGAATTACAGGACGGCGGGGAAGGGGGATTCCCCTTTTCCGGTCGGAGGGTTCTCTGAGCCGCAACCAAGGCTGCGTGCAACCGGCTGAGTCCAGACGACGGTTGGTTCGGGAACGAGTCGTGCTGACAGCCGCTTTGATGGGACCGCCTGTCAGTTTCACATGAGTTGCCGGTGACCCCCGCTGGTGTCATCCTCCGGAAACGGCAGATCAGAGCCTTAACCGCAGTGATCTGCCCCATTTTTTTAGCGGAGCCCGGCCAGGTATTTCTGTCGACCGGCGACCGACCGAGGGGAGGAGGCCCTAGCTCGGGCTTCTCGGATCGCTGCCCCGTGAACGCGTCTTCGGTAGTCAATGGGCCCAACTATGTGGTAAATTACCCCCGTACTATTTCAGCCCCATACGGCTAACCTCAGCCCCATAGGGTAAACCGCTGTTGCCAACCAGGAGCCCTACTTGTCATCTGCAGCCGCGCTTCGGCGATGTGTGATCATCGGTGCCGGACCGGCCGGCCTCACCGCCGCGCTCGAGCTCTCTCGACGGAATTTCCCCGCAATCGTGCTCGAAGCGGACAACCAGGTCGGCGGCATCGCGCGAACGGTCGAGTACAAGGGGTGCCGATTCGATATCGGTGGGCACCGATTCTACAGCAAGGTTCAGGCGGTCGAGGATTGGTGGAAGCGGATCCTGGGTGACGACCTGCTCACCCGCCCGCGGCTGTCACGCATCTACTACGCCGGCAGGTTTTTCGACTACCCGCTCAAGCCCATGAATGCACTGCTGGGGCTGGGGCCGATCGAGGCCGTGCGGATTGGGCTGAGCTACATCGCCAGCCGGCTCTTCCCTCACCCCGAGGAGAAGAACCTGGAGCAGTGGGTGACGAACCGTTTCGGCCGCCGTCTCTATGAAATCTTCTTCAAGACGTACACCGAGAAAGTCTGGGGAATGGCGTGCGCGGAGATCGGCGCGGACTGGGCGAGCCAGCGGATCAAGGATCTCGACCTGCTCACGGCCCTGCGCGCCGCGTTCCTCGGCAACAGGCGGGGGGGCAAGGTCGTTACCTCGCTGATCGAAGAGTTCCGCTACCCGCGATTCGGGCCGGGGATGATGTGGGAACGAGTCTGCGAGATGCTCGGAGCGAAGGGCTATGGCGTCGAGCTCGGAAGGCGGGTTACCCGCATCAGCCACCGCGATGGTCGAATCACCTCGGTCACCGTCAGCGACTCGGCTGACCAGATGAGCGAGGTGGGGGGGACCGAGTTCATCTCGACCATGCCCATCTGCGAACTCTTCGAAGCCCTCGACCCGCCGCCCCCTGCAGCGGTCCTGCAGGCGGCGTGCGAACTTCGGCACCGCGACTTCATGACCGTCGGACTGATCCTGAGCTGCCCCGATCCCTTTCCGGACAACTGGATCTATATCCACTCCCCGGACGTAGGCGTGGGGCGCGTCCAGAATTTCAAGGCCTGGAGCCCGGAGATGGTCGCCGATTCCTCGCAGAGCTGCCTCGGCTTCGAGTACTTCTTGCATCAGGGCGACGCGCTCTGGAGCACATCCGATGCCGACTTGATTGCGATGGCGACGCGCGAGTGCGCGCAGCTGGGTCTGGCCCGCGAGGAGGATGTGGTCGATGGCGTCGTGATCCGGATGCCGAAGGCCTATCCGGTCTACGACCTGGGATACGAGGAGCGACTCACGGTCATTCGCGAGTATCTGGAGCAGATTCCGAATCTCCACCTGGTCGGACGCAACGGCCAGCATCGGTACAACAATCAGGACCACTCGATGGTTACGGCCATGTACGCGGCCCGAAACATCGACGGCGAGGACCTCGATGTGTGGAGCGTCAACGTCGAGGAGGATTATCTCGAGGAAGCCCAGAACGAAGATCGCTCGGGCGCATCGGGAGACCGTCTGGTGCCGCAACGGAACGAGACCGGTCGCGCGATCGAGGCGCTGCGCAGCGCGTTCGCACTTTACGACCCACTGGCTCTGGGCGTAGCGGTCGCGATTCCGGCGGCGTTCGGCCTCTTCGTGGTCACGGCTCTCCTGCTGCTACAGGGCGGAGACCCGGTCGGACCGAAACTCTCTCTTCTCGACAACTACCTTTTTTACTACCGGGTTTCATGGGGGGGCGCCTTCGTTGGCCTTGCCGAGGTGGGCGCGGGGGGCTTTGCCTTCGGCTGGGTGCTCGCGAAAGCAATCAACGCTGTCGTCGGCCGGCACCGGAAGACCCTGGTTGAGCGTCTGGAGCGCATGTCGGCGCTGGCTTCCCCAGAGACGGATCTACCGTGAGCGAGACAGCGGGGACTGCGAAACGTGATCACGAGTCAGAGTGGGCGCTGGTCGAGGCTTCGATCGCACGGCTGCGAGCATCGGTGATGGCCGTCGTCATCGGCCTGGCATCCGGAATGGGTCTCTTCATCGCGACGCTGTGGCTCGTGATCCGCGGCGGCGACGTAGTGGGTCCGACTCTCGGTCTGCTGAACAACTACTTCCCCGGATACTCAGTGACCTGGGGGGGCGCCTTCGTGGGATTCGTCTACGCAGCAGCCTTGGGGGCGCTCGTCGGTTGGACCCTGGCGTTCATCTACAACCGGATCGTGGACCGCCGGCACCTCACCAGCGGAGCGTAGATTCATCGGCGCCGCGTTCATGGGAGGACCCCGGGGAAGCTTCCATGCCTCGCGCAACGCAACAGGCCGGCGTTCTTCGCGTGGTACATTCTTCAACGCTTATGAACCCTGGTCCCAACGTCGTCATTGTCATGCCTGCCTACAACGCCGCGGAGCATTTGAAGCGCACGCTCCCGGCCGCGTGCGCAGCCGCGGGCAACGGGCGAGTATGGGTCGTGGATCCAGGGTCCACGGACGACACCTCGGACGTCGCGCATTCTCACGGGGCCCGGGTCGTGCGACTCCCAATGCGCGCCGGGCCTGCCCAGGCCCGCAACCTGGGCGTGCAGAACGTCGAGGAAGAGGTCGTCCTCTTCATCGATTCGGATTGTGTCGCCCACTCCGACGTGGTCGAGCGGGTGCGCGCGGCCTTCGCTGCCGATGCCGATCTCGTCAGCCTGACCGGCTCCTACGACGCCGACCCCCCGGAGCGGAACTTCTTCTCCCAGTACATGAATTTGCGTCACCACTACACGCACCAGAGAGCGCGTCAGGAGACCTCGTCGTTCTGGGCGGGTTGTGGAGCGGTGCGGCGAAGCGCGTTCCTCGAGGTGGGGGGCTTTGACGAGGCCCGCTACCCCGTTCCGATGATCGAGGACATCGAGCTGGGCTTGAGGCTGGCGCGAGTCGGGCGGATGCGGCTCGATCCTGAGCTGCAGGTCACCCACCTCAAGCGCTGGTCGCTGGGCTCGGTGATCCGGACCGACATCCGCTCGCGTGCGCTCCCGTGGGCCCGCCTCATCCTGGAGACGGGCCGGCTACCGGCAGACCTGAACCTTCGCTGGAGCCAGCGGGTTGCGGCCGCGGTGGCGCCATTCGCCCTGCTGGCTGTTCTCTTGTTCCCATGGGCCGTGCTGACGGGACGCCCTGCCACGGCTGCGTTCTGCCTCGGGGCCGTCGTTCTCTCGTTGCTCTTGCACCGTGACCTGCTGCGCTACTTCACCCGGATTCGCGGGATGGGGTTCACCGTGCGGTTCTGGTTCTTCCAGCAGGTGCATCTGATCTACGGCGCGGCGACCGCGGTGCTGTGCGCAATCGCGTACGGACTGCGGCGCCGTTCGTCGTCCAGTCCCATTGCGGGGCGCTCGGGCAGACTGGGTCAATGATTCTGTAGCGCTTCCGCGCCGCCCCGGCCGCCAGTGCCGCGCTGACGGTGGCGTGGGTGTTTCCGGTTGTCATCATCGGGCTCCACGGCGAGTTCCCACTGAGCGACGACTGGACCTACGCCTGGAGTCCGCGCACTTCGATAGGGGAACGACCAGTGTCACACACTCGGAAAATAGGTTTGGTGATCCTCTCGATCCCGATCGCGATACTCCTGGCTGGGTATTTTCATCTGACGAATCGGGATGATCCGTTTCTTGCCGTGTTCAAAGAGAACTGCGTTGCCTGCCACGGCGCGAATCTTGAAGGCACGCCGCTGGGTACTCCGCTTGTTGGCGCTGATCTGAAGCATGGCGAATCCGTAGCAGAAATTCGGCAGAGCATCTCCAATGGATTTGTATCGAGCGGGATGCCCGCTTGGTCTCAAGTGTTGGATGACGCGCAGATATCGAGCCTGGCGATCTTCGTCGCGGAAAAGCGCTTGAACTTCGATATGCGAGACTTCAAGGTCACCCAGAAAATAACGATCCCCGATGGCGCCATTGAGACAGAGCGCCACAGCTTTCGGATCGAGGTCTTTGCAACTGACCTCGACCCTCTGCCCTACTCCATCGCACCGATGCCGGATGGCAGCTTTCTGCTGACAGAAAAGACGAAGGGCTTATCAATCATTTCGCCAGAGGGAGAACAGTCAGCTTTGATCAAGGGCACGCCGAAAGCATATGGCTATGGGCCTATGTTAGGTGAGTTCGAATTGCCCCGACTGACACTCAATCCCAAGGTCTTCCTTGGGGTTGGCCTGGGATGGTTGATGGACGTGGCCTTGCACCCCGATTATGAAACGAACGGCTGGGTCTATCTGCACTACGGCGACCGCTGCGAAGAAGATTGCAACAAGGCCAGTGAAGGATCGATATCACCCGTTTCAATGAACAGACTGGACAGAGGACGAATCAGGGATGGCAAGTGGGTTGACGTGGAAACCATCTGGCAGGCAGAACTCGAAGCCTATACTTCTGCGTCAGACCGCGACGCAGGGGGACGAATCGCTTTTGATGGCCAAGGTCATGTATTCATCAGCGTCGGGATCAAAGGCGGTTACTACCAGGGCATTCAGGATCTGAACCTGCCCTATGGCAAGATTCACCGCGTCAATGACGATGGTAGCATTCCGCCGGACAATCCCTATGTGGTCAAGCAGGCAGATTCTGATGAGCCCGATCCCAATGTGAGTTTCACCCGGCAGACGATATGGACCTATGGTCATCGAAGCCCGCAGGGATTGGAATTCAATCATCAAACGGGCGAATTATGGGGTACGGAACACGGGCCGCGTGGGGGAGACGAAGTCAACCTGCTCTTACCGGGCAGGAACTATGGTTGGCCCTTGTACTCAAAAGGGTTGAACTATGACGGCACTCCGGTTGCGTACGGAAAGGAACTGAAAATTGATTTTGACCTGAAAGACATTGAGCAACCGGTGGTGGATTTTACACCTTCACCGGCGATTTCCAGTTTCGTTTTCTACGAAGGTGATGCGTTTCCGGAGTGGCGACATGATCTCATCGTCGGTTCTCTCAAGGCGACAGAGTTGTACCGGCTTGAGATTGAGAATGGGAAGCTCGTTCACAAGGAGACAATCATCAGAAACCTGGCAAGGATCAGGGACATCGAAGTGGGTTTTGATGGCCTGATCTATCTGCTACTGGAAAACGATGCCGGTGGGAAAATCGTGCGGCTGGTACCAGAACCGATGTCTGACCTGTCTCAGTAGGATCGATCCAAATAGCCGACTCATTCGTGGCACGGATCCCGCCGGCTTCCGCCCCCGCGGCGTCAAGGGGCTTGTGTTCGGCGTCGGCGGCCAGCGACGAAGCGCTGCATGACGGAAGACAACGTCAGCCCTCCCAGCGCGTACACGAACGGCAGCACGGGTATGCGATAGCGGAGCTTCGCGTAGAAGGGCGAGTAGGCGAGCGAATACAATGTCACGACGAGCACGATCAGCGCCGTCTCCCGTTTGTGTCGGCGCCAGCAGAGTACCAGGCCGAACAGCGCGAGCAGATACTCGAGGCTCGAGGTCACGATGCTGACGGTGTTGCGAAGCGACGCAGGGAACAACGCCGTCTTCGGCAGTCGGTCGTCATTTTCGTGGTCCATGGCACGGATCTCGGGCAGATCGGTTGCGAGTTTCGTCGGATACAGTTCCCAGAAGTGCCCCAGCTCGGCCATCGTGCGCCTCAAATACTCGACCGGGTCGTTCGCAATCCTTTCGAGGATCGACTTCAGGAAAATCGGCGCCTTCCAGGTCGTCTCGTCCGTCGCCTCCGGCTGCTCTGCTTCGCGCTGGATGCCTTGCTCGGCGATCGCCACGAGGCGGCCGTGGACCTGGTAGTTGCGGACCGTCCACGGGGTCAACGCGAGCAGTGTCACACCGAGCAGGATCGCCGCCGGCACGACTCGCCGATGACCAGGCCCGGAGGAAGCGAAGAGCAGCCAGATTGCGATGGCCGGGACCACCGCCAGCCCGACCGGACGCAGCATGCACAACAGTGCGAGCCCCAATCCGGCCGCGATCGCAGCGCCGGGCCGAGCCTCTTCGCCAGCGGAGAGTGCGGCGATGCACGTCAGAACGAGCACGACGGCGGTCATCGCCTCCGGGTACAGCAGCGCGCCCGAGATCACCATCAGCGGGTCGAGCGCGTACAGCAGCATGCCCGCGAGAGCGGGCCCGTAGCCGGCGAAGCGGTTTACGAAGACGAAGAGCGCGAGTGCACCCATGCCCGTCAGCGCCGCATGGCCGAGGCGCAGCAGCAAGAGGTTGTTTGCGCCGGATGGGTCCAGCAGCGCCAGCAGCACCGGGAATGCGGGCACGTGCGAGTAGCGCGGATCGAAGCCGTCGCCGGCCAGCAGTCGCGCAGCCGCGTCGACGTATTTGGTCTCGTCCCAGAAACGGAATTCATCGCCGATCAAGAACGCGGCGACGATACGGGCCAGCAACGCCAACCCGAGGACCGCTGCCACCGGCCACCTACGGTGGGTCTCAGTGGGTGACTCCGCCTGTGCCCACATTTCTGTAGTCATCTACGGCACATTCTGCCGGCTTCTTGAGACCGGTTCCAGCCCTGGTTCCCCTCCCAGGTATGAGCGCGCAGGGCCCCGGAGCGACGGCGGCGGCACGATTGCTCGGCTGTAGATCGCCCCGGCAACCGGGTGCTCCGCGACAAGATGCAGCCACGCACACGGCAACTGTGGCTAGAGCGCGATTCGGATCGGTCCGGTCTCACCATGCATGTCGCGGCCGCTTACTTTCATGACCAAGGTACCAGTCCCTATCTTACTCCAGCCGCCGATTTCTGCTGCCCGGCCTCCGCTGCAGGAGGCCGTTATCTCAGGGAACTGTCCGGTCGGACGGTGTTGTACTCGTGTCGCCAGCGTTCGATCAGCACCTTCGCCTCCAACAACGTATCGAAGAGCTTGTGGCTGAGGGAGGCGGCTTCAAGCTCTTCAGGCTCGCGCGCTAGAGTCGGCTCTACTGCAGCACGATGTAGCCGCTCAGCGACGTCGATCCAACCTTTTCTGGCGCAGAGCGCTCGTAAACGGCTCGGCCCAGACCGCGTCGCTCTTGACGACGACAACGGTCACGTACATGCGTTCGTAACGGCTTCCACAGTCGGGGGGATGAAGCTTCGGGATACCAGGGGAGGCCGTCCCCGACACCATTCGTTGATTCCCTTGTTCTGGCCGTGCTAGCTTCACGCCGAGCTTGCAGCGGATAGACGTCTCGCAGCCTCCAGCGGGTCGGTCAGCGGGCTGTTGTGAGAAACTGCTGTGACGGTTTCATCGAATACCAATGAGTCGAGAGCGGGGCTTGTTGCACGCTCGTGGCTGCACGTTGTGGTGCTCGTCACCATTTCCGGTGCGCTGCGCCTGTACCGACTGGACGGGCAACTGTGGCTCGACGAGATCTCGGCTCTCCGCGGCTATCGTAGGCCGTTTCTGGAGACGCTCTCCACATTCCCACCTTTCTTCCCGAACCCCCTCTACGAGCTGATCGCCCATGCGAGTCTCCTTCTACTAGGGGAAAACGCTTTCGGTATACGACTGCCGGCTGCGTTGTTTGGCGTGGCGGGTGTCGTCGTCTTCTACCGATTGGCCCGGCGCTCGCTAGGTGCAGGGGAGGGCTTGTTCGCCAGTGCGCTCATGGCCGTTTCCTACCACCACATCTTCTTTTCGCAGGATGCGCGCGGTTATACCGCATTTCTATTCTTCGCCTTGTTGGCGACGGATCGTCTCCTCGAGCTTCTGGGAAATATGCGCTGGCGAACGGCCGCCGGCTACGCGGTCGCGATCGCGCTCACGACCTATTCCCATCCCTTCGGGCTCTTTGTCCTGGCGGGGCAAATGCTCGTGGCCCTTTTTGTCGTCACGCACCGCTGGCGAAACGGCCGGCACGAGGGACCGAGCCCGAAACAGATCGTGGCGACGGCGTCCATGGGAGCTCTCTTGATTCTCCTCTTGTTCGCGCCGCTCATCGTGGACTCCATCGACTATGCGCAGACCGAGTCCAAGGCCGCCGGGCACGGTCCGCGAATGCTGGAGGTTCTTCCCGAGCTTCTGGAGGGCCTCCTGGCGGCGACGGGCGGCTGGCCTGTTCTGGTCCTCGCGGCCTGCTTGGGGACGGTCGGAGCATGGAGTTGGCTGCGGAGAGAGCCGGTCGTCGTCTGCCTTTTCTTGGTTCCCCTCGTTGTCTCGGCCCTGGGTATGATGGCGCTCGGCGCGGGAATCCATCCACGGTACTTTCTGCTCGCCTTGCCGCTCGGATTTCTCGTCGGCGCACGAGGCATGATGGTCGCCGTGCGTTGGCTCGTCGAAGACGCTTTCCGCGCAAGCCCCGAAATTTCATTCGTGGTTCAGGGGGTTTCCGGAATCCTGGCGGTAGCGGCGGCCTGCGTGCCGCTCGCCGGTTATTTTTCTGTGCCGAAACAGGACTATCTTGGTGCACTGCGAGAGGTTCGCGAGCTGGCCGGACCCGACGATCACGCCGTCGCCACGCGTTTCGCGGGCTTCGCGTATCGGAACTACTACCTTCCCGAAATGGCGGTCGTCGCGAACTTGGACGATCTCCGTAGCGCGGAAACGCGTGGAAAACGTATTTGGGTAATCACGACACTGGAGAACGTCATGGCCACCAATGATCCCGCCCTCATCCAATACATCCATCGCGAGTACGAACAAGTCCGTTACCTACCGGGGTCCGTGGGAGATGGCGCGATGCGCGTGTACGTACGGGCGGGGACGGCCCCCTAGAGCAACTGGGTCAAGACGAGCATCGCGAACTCGAACCCCAGGCGGCTCGCGTGTTGGCGCTCAGGCCGCCCTCCCATCGACTCCAGTACCACGAGAGCGCGATGAGGATAAGCAGCGGGTAGAACGGCATCAGGTATCGGTACTCGCTCCAGAAGAACAGTGACTGCAGATACTGCGCGCCGATCCAATACGGCAGAAAGATCAATGGGCCGTGGCGGCGAGAGAACGACAGCATCACGCCCATCAAGATGACACCCATATGGAAGACATGGAAGACGACGTTCCCGGCGACGAGAAGCCCCGCAAGGGAAGTCTCCGATAGATGGGCGAGGATGGGCGGCTTGTTGAAGAGGGCGATGCTCTTCAGAAGCAGCGAAACGGCCTGTTCACCCGGCCTCGAGTAGTAGTTGCGCAGCCCCTCCTCGATCGGGTTCGCTGGCAACGGCCGATCGGCCCACGAGTGGAATTGCTCGAAGAGCTGTTGCGCGCGATCGCCCGCCTGCGAAACCGCGGCGACGGGCTCGTCGCCCCAGCGTCGGGTCTCGCGGTCGTAGACTTCGTAGATCTCGTCATACGCGTACCCACCTTCCTGGAGCCCGGGACCGAGCGGCGAATATGTCTCCGTGGTTAGCGGGATCGATGAGTAGTAGAAGAGATCCGAACTCTTCGTCGTCAATGGAATCAGCTCATGGGTCAGCCGATAGTTCCGAGCCATCCATGGGGCGAGGAGCACCAGGAAGGTGCATGCCATCAGCAGCGCCGGCCGAAGGTACTTCCGGAAGTCCTTCAGCAGGTAGGCAATGCCCGTCACGAGCATGAACGGCAGCGCTGCCTCACGAACGTAGACCGCCAGGCCGAACACGACGCCCGCCCAGACGAAGTCGCGCTGCCGCGGGGCGCTCTTCAGGAGGAGCCAGCAGACCCAGAGAAGCATCGCGCCGAACATCAGATCGGACATCACCGCAGCGGAGTGTTTGATGGTCTGCGGGTGAAGGGCGATGAGGATCGGCGTGGCCGCGATGGCGATCGCTGGAAACTCCGCCCTGGCCCGAGCCAGGAAGCAGTACAGCGCGGCGAAGAAGAACAGAATCTGGAAGGCAAGGAAGGGCTGTACCGAACCCGTCGCGCCGTAGGCCACCGCCACCAGCAATGGAAGGCCTGGCACGTGCTTGAGGATGGGCTCGCCCACAGTGTCGCTCAGGCGACGGTGAAGCAAGATACCCTCCGAGTACCTCCCGTAGCCGTAGGAATCGCCGAACTTGGGAGACCGGATGCGGTTCGCGAGGGCCAGCCCTTCGTCGTCGAGCTGCGGCATCACGAAGGACTGAAAGGCGAACGAGCTCAGGAGAACGAACACGAGACACCCGGTCACCAGAATCGCCAGGCGTCGTTGCGTGAGCAGGCTGCCCGGTTCTGCTCCTTCGGGCTGCTTCATTCTTCAGTGGCCCTGCCGTTCGACTCGTGAGGGGATGACGCAAAGTAGCCGATCCCGGGACGCCCTCGAAACCGGTTTGACGGGCTCAGCCCGATCCTCCATTTCGTTGATGAAATCGTCGTCTCGGGCATCGCGGTTCGCACGCGACGGATCGCCATCGGTCAGATGCGACGCCCGACGGCGACATCATGCCGGCCGGAGAGCCACCGATAGGCCGGCACGTGGAGCACGAACAGCCCGCCGGGCCGCAAAGCTGAAACCAGCCGACGCAGTCCCTCGATTGCCGGCTCCGCCCCGGTCTCAGAGATCACGTCGAAACTGACCACCAGGTCGAGATCGGCTTGAGGCAGGATGGGATCGAGAATGTCTGCCTGGAACAGGTCGACGGTATCGGGTGTCTTGCAGCGCGCCAGCTCGAGCCAGGCTCCCAGCTCCCGCAGGGTCTCCCCCGTTCCGCAGCCCGCGTCGAGAATCCGCGGCCCCCGAGGCAGCTCGAAGCGGGATAAATGAAGGATACGGTTCATCAGGTCGCGCAACCCACGGTACCACCAATGGTGCCGCTCGACCTCGGCCATGATCTCGTGCTCGGCCGGTCTCATCGTTCACCGTTTCCCACCCGTCCGTCGAGCGAGCGCAGTGCAGCAACCACCGTGTCGACGGCATCGGCGAGCAAGCCCGGATAGAGAGGCAATGAGATGACCCGGCGCGAGGCAGTTTCGGCGTTATCGAGTTGCCCGGCGCGAGCCAGGAATCTGTAGGCCTCCATCTCGTGCACCGGCAGCGCGTAGTGGATCCCAAAGCCAATCTGCTTCTCGGTCAGCCGTTCGCAGACGAGCACGCGGTTTTCGACCTCGACGACGAACAGGTGATAGGCGTGCAGGCTGTTCGGTGTGAAATCCGGATGCCGAAACGCGCTGCCGTCGAGACCTTCCCGATAGCGGGCCGCGAGCGCTCGTCGCGTCTCCAGCGAGCCGTCCAGGTGTTGCAGCTTGACGCGGAGGATCGCTGCCTGCAGCTCGTCGAGGCGGCTATTGAGCCCCTCGCAATGGGAGTGTGCGTCGTCTCGGTAGCCGTACATCCGCAGCATTCGCAGTTTCTCCGCCAAGACGCGGTCGCCAGTCACGCAAATGCCACCGTCTCCGAAGGCGCCCAGGTTCTTGGTCGGATAGAAGGAGAAGCTGGCCACGTCGCCCCAGGTACCCACGTGCTGGTCACGATAAAAAGCGCCGTGGGCTTGCGCGCAATCCTCGATCACACGCAGTTCGTGGCGCGCGGCAAATTCCAGCACGGGCGCCATGTCAACGGGTTGGCCGTACAGATGGACAGCGAGTATGGCGCGCACTCGATCCGTCAGTGCCTCGTCGAGGCGCTCCGGGTCGAGCAAAAGGGTCCGGGGATCGACGTCGACGAGTCGTGGCGTCGCACCGGCAGCTCGAATGGCGGCAATCGGCGGCACGCCCGCGTTGGCGGTAGTGATGACCTCGTCCCCCGAGCCAATTTCCAGCCCCCGCAGCGCCAAGCTGATGGCATCGGTGCCCGATCCCACCGCGACCGCGTGTGGAATTGCGACGTATTCTGCAAACTCGGATTCGAACGCGTCGACCTCGGGCCCGAGAATCAACTGCCCGGAATCCAGCACACGGTGGATCGCCTGCTCGAATTCCTCGCGATGCTGCTCGTATTCTGGGCGGTAGTCGAAGTACCTGATCACGGCGCGGGAAGCCAACCCTCTGCCCGGTACCACTCGATGGTTCGAGGCAGGCCCACGTCCAGATCGATCTCGGGATTCCAGCCCGTCGCCTCGCGAAGTAGATCGACAAAATCTAGCAGACTCCGGGGCTCGGAATGTCCGAGATTGAAAACCTGGCCATTGACGGAGTCGAACTCGCCGGCGAGCAGGAGCGCTGACACGACGTCATCGATGTAGTTGAAGTCGCGCTTCTGCTCTCCGGTGCCGAAGATCTGGATCGTCTCGCCGCGCAGCGCCTTGCGAATGAAGATTCCCGCGAAGCGCTTCTTGTCGTTGCCGATCTCCATCCGAGGACCGTAAGTGTTTGTCGGCCTCAGGCTCACGGTGGCGATGTCGTAGACCTCGTTGTAGAGCGTGTAGTACCGCTCCTCGGCCAGCTTGTTGATGCCATTGACATCCGCCGGGGTGAGTGGGTGAGCCTCGTCGACGGGGAGGTACTGGGGCCGGCCATACAGCTGCCTCGTGCTCGCGAACACCACCTTGGCATCGCGATTGCGGTGTCGGCAGCACTCGAGGAGCGAAAGCTGGCTACGGCAGTTGATTTCCAGGTCGGTCATCGGGTCGCGCATACTCTCGCTGTGCGAGATCTGGCCCGCCAGGCTGAGGATCAGCTCCTGACGCTGCACGAGCAAGACCTCGGCTCCCATCTCCGCCAAGCGAATTGCCACGTTCGAGCCGATGAAGCCGAGGCCACCCGTCACCATGACCTTCCGGCCGCGATAGAAGTCAGTCATGTGGCCTCAGGTCCCTGTCTTGCACGTAGCGCACGACGAACTGCGAACTCGCCGGCTGATCCATGAAAACCCGTCCAAGGTACTCCCCGATCGTCCCAAGGATGACGCAAGGATGACGAGCTGGACACCCGCGAAGAACGTGAGCGTCACCAAGACGGTCGGAATACCCACTGAAACCTCCGGATTCGCATAGAGCTTGTCGAACACGATGGCGACCATGAGCAGGCCGCTCGCGATCGATGTCGCGACACCAAACACGGCCGAGACGCGCTGCGGAAGGATCGAGAAGTTCAAAAACAGATTGAGCCACAGTAGAAACAACTTGCGCAGCGAGTAGTTGGAGTGAGTATCTTCACGGCTCCGATGCTCGACGTCGACCTGCCCGAGGTTGCTGGTCGCACGGAGAATCAGGCCGTCCACATACGGAAACGCCCCCCCGTAGCGGGTGACCTCATCCACCGCGAAACGGTTCATGACTTTGAAACTCGACAGGTAGAGTTCGGGCGGCTTCTTGAGGATCACGTTCGCCACCGTAGGCGACATCCCAGCCTTCGGCGCGAATGGCGTCATACATTCGCCGAATCTCCTCGGGAGGGTTCTGCCCGTCATCGTCGAGTACCGCGACGTACGCGCCGGAGCTTTGGTGGAGGCCGGCAAGAACGGCGTTGTGCTCGCCGAAATTGCGCGCCAGGTGGACGAACGTCAACATACCGGAGTGGGCTCATCACTCAACGAGTTGTGCGGATCATTCACTCGGAAGCCTTTCCGTGTAGTTGACCCTGTAGAGTCCGTACCTCGACGACACATACGCGATTCCGTTCTCGGTATCGAGTTTGACCCGTCTCAACCAGGGCCCCACTGTGTACTGGGCGACGATGCTTTCGCTCGCGAGGTCGATGACGGTCAGTCGATTCGTCGCAATGCTCGCAGAAAAAACCAGGTTTCGAACGGGATCCAGCGCCAGGCCGCGAACACCGAAGCTCGCCGGGAGGTCCGCTCTCCGTTCGAGTGTTTCGGCGTCATATCGAAGTACCGTAGAGTTCAGCGGCGAACCGATCAGAACCTGATCGCTTCGCTCGTCGAAAACGATCCCATCAATGCGCGGTTCCGTGGCGACGGCTTTCCGGATCCGGTTTTGTTCGGTGTCGTAGGCGACCAATTCCGCTCTTCGCCGAAAGAACGCCAGGTAGAGCACCGACCGGCTTGGGTCCATGATACCGCCGGAGCCCGCGTCGAGATCCATTCTCGTGCGCACCCGCCCCGTCGCGAGTTCGAGCGCCGCAAAAGTGGGGCCCGATTCGATATCAGCCTCCGAGAGGAGGAAGATCTGCCCTGAGTCGGCGTCCGGAACCACCGTGACTTCCCCGGGCGCGAGCGGCGGAACCGAAAAGGAGCTGCGCGGGGAGAGTGTCGAGGCATCCAGCACGAGTAGTTCATCGGTGCGTGTCTTGAACACGTACAGGGCATTCGTCTTAGGATCGTATCCGAAGTTTTCCGCGCGTTCGGTGTCAACCGGAGTCGTCCGCCGGGGAGCGAAGGGTGGACGGACATTGTACGCCATCAGGTGTGGGGTGCCGTAGCCGCTGGCAAACAGCGTGCTCCGATCGGCGCTGAGCTCCAGCCAATGGACGTCTTCCTCGCCGAGCATCTCGACCGACGGATCGGGGTACCAGGTGCGCCGCAGTTTCAGCAGACCCGCGGGATAAACGGGGCTCCAGATTTCCCAACTGGTACTCGTCAGAAACAGCACAGCGATCGCCGAGGTCGTGAGAACACCGGGAGCCCAGCTCGGTATCCACCGCCTCGCCTGCTTGACCGCGACGTGCTCTTCCCCGAGGCGAGATGCAAGCCAGCTCAGAAACGGCCTGGGCAGTAGCGCTTCCACGCCGACAGCGGCGGAATAGACCACTGCGCGAATGGAGTTCGCGACGTCCTTGCCTTGCCGCCCGCCGAACGCGCGCGAAGGCTGCGTGTTGTAGGCGAGCAGCGCCGCGAGGGCGAGTGCCGCCGGAATGTCGAGAGGCGCCAAGAACCCGGCGCTCAGAGAGAAGAGTCCGAGAAACACCGTGAATCCGAATCCGAGTCGGGCCAGGCTGGCCGGCCTTTCCGACCGAACCGCGGCCCGGATGAAGCCAAAACCCACGGCGAGAAGAACCAGTACGACCAAAAACAGAACGGCGCGCTCTGCGATCGTGCTCAGCAGATTGACCGTTACACCGGTCGGCCAGACCACCCCGACCACCGCCTCGATGATGGAAACCAACGCCTCCCGAAAGACATAGAGAAGCGCCAGTAGCAGAGGCAGTCGCAGCGTTACCCAGAAGAGCAGTGCGGCGTGGCCGTTCGAGCTCTTCGGCGATATCTGATCGTTTTGAACTGACGCCGCGTTGTCCACCAGCCCCCCAGCTTCAAAGCGACGACCCGGCTCCGCTCCGGGAAGGTACGGCGCGAAGGTGGATTCACGATTCTAGCAGTCCCGATCTGCTCACTCTGCCCCTTTGTCGATGCACACGGCCCGCGGGCAGGCCGGAAGCCTGCACGCAATCAAGCTGGATCGATCTGAGGGAGGCAGGTCAGACGCTCAGCCCGACAGAATCTGACTTATCCTGTCTAGTGCTACGTCCTTCGCTCGAGAGAGGGAGAAGTCTGGCATGCACGGGCAGATTCCGCAGCAGGATCGACGCTTGGGGATCCTGGTCTTCGCAGCGAGCACGGCGTGTCTTCTGCCAGGCGCTTTCTGGGGTCTGCCGACCGGAAAGGCTGTCGCAGGGGCGCTGCGAGTGGTCGATGGCCAGGTCCCGTACCGGGACTTTTGGAGCATGTACGCCCCCGGTCAATTCTACGCCATCGCCGGACTGTTCTGGATCTTCGGCCGGGAGATCCTGGTGCAGGCGGTCGCCGCGGTGCTGGTTCGCGCCGCTTCGGCGGCGGTATTCTTCCTGCTCCTGAGGCGCACCGGATCGCCTCGAGGGTTGTCGCTTCTTCTCGCTGGACTCTTTGCTGGAATGTTCTGGGCGACAGGGCCAGAACTCACCACGTACCCCCCAGCCCTGTTGTTCCTCCTTCTGGCCCTGGACCGGGTGACGAGTTATCTGCAAGGGGACGGGGCAGGTCGGCTGTATTGGGCTGGCTGCTGGGTCGGTCTGGCGGCTGTGTTCAAGCACGATGTGGCCGCCTACTTTGCGGCGGGAATCGGAGCCAGCCTGTTTCTCGCATGGCTGCGAGCCGGCGATCAGCGCCCAGCACTTTGGATCACGCCAGGGGCGGCCGTACTTCGTTTCGGCGCCAGTGCGCTTGTCGCCCTGCTGCCGTGTCTCGCGTGGCTTACGTGGTCGGCTGGCGTCGAAGCATGGCAAGACCTCCTCGTGTTTCCAGCGACAACCTTTGTGCAGCTCAAAAACGAAGGCGATCCGGGGCTGTTCCCGCCGTTGGGCCTGCTCGTAGGATGGCTTCGCGATCCGACGAACCTGCGAGTCGGGCACACGGCGGTTTTCGGGATCTCGACCTGGGTTCTGCTCAATCTCCCACAGTATATATTCGCTGGCGCGGTTTGGGTCGTCGCAAGCCGGCCTCGCCTCCTCGACGCGACGGCCGCGGCCACCGCAATCCTCTGGCTCAGCTGCATGCCTCTCTTCTGGATGGCATCCCGCGTAGACACCAATACGCATGTCTATTCGATGGCGGTGCTGTCCTTCCCGTTATGGGCCATGGCGTGGCAGCTGTCGGCTCGTTCCAACCGATGTCGCCGTCTTCTCCGCCCGGTCCTGGGCACCTTGATGGTCGTATATGCCATTGGTGTTCTCATTCCACCTGCGACGCAGGTGTTTAGAGTGTTGATCGAATGGTCGGGCAGCAGCGTTCTCGACCTGCCCGGCGTCCGAGGTGTCCGTCTGGGCGCCCGAGAGCACGCCTACTACGACCCCATTGCCAGGTTCTTTCGCGAGCACACGCGTGAGGACGAACGGATCTACGTGGGGTTGCTTCGTCATGACGCAATCGTCATCAGCAAGCCGAATCTCTACGCGGTGACGGGACGAGCGTCTTGTTGCCGCTACAGCGAGCTTCATCCGGCAGTTGCCGATCGCATCGCCGCCCACCGCGAGATCATCGCGGATCTGGAGCACCATGACGTCCGGGGCATCATCCTCTGGAAATTCGGTTGGTCCAACGATGTATTGGATGAGTTCAAGGCTCGCAGCATCGCCGCGGTAGCCGATGGTGGCTCAACGATGCTCGATGAATACATCGCCGAGCGATTCGAGCCCATCGCTCAGTACGATGAGTACATCGTGATGTGGCGGAAGGACCTGCCGAAGCCCATCGAGCCGCGACCCCCCACAGCCAGATAGCATCTCCGGCAACCTGTCGTGAGGCTTCCCGACTTCAGACCTGGATCGACTTTGGAGTTCGGCAGGTGTACACCTTGCCATCGTGAAGAGACTCGTCGAACCGCGGATGAGTCCGGGAAGGAGACGGTCGACCGGTGGTTGAGACTCCTTCAGGAAACTCGAGCGAAGACGGGATGACGAGTGGGTCGCGCATCGGCGTGACGTTCCGGTGGCGCTTCGTGTGATCGGAGGCGCGACGTGACCGACGCTTTGCCGAACCCGCCGTTGCGGCTCGTCCGTAGCTTTCTGTCCCTGTCGGGGGCTGAGGTCATCAGCAAGGCCCTGATGCTGGTGACGTTCGCTTTCGTGGCGCGGATTGCCGGCCCGAGCGGGTTCGGATATCTGGAGTTCGCCTCCTCCGTCGTGTTGTGCGGCGGGTTTCTCGTCGACCAGGGGTTCGGCGTCTACGGCGCCCGGGAGATCGCGAGGTCCCCGGGGTCGACGGTACGGCTCGTCTCCGAGGTGACCAGCCTGCGGCTGGTTCTGGCGGCGGCAGTCTATGCCGGGCTGGTCGTGTTCACCTTGGTGGTCGACCGCCCCGCTGAGGTCGATCTGTTGATCCTGCTCTACGGACTCGGCTTGTTCTTCATACCGTTCATGTTGCAGTGGGTGTTCCAGGGCCGTGACCGGATGGGCGTCGTGGCGATGATGCAGATCGTGCGAACCGGGGTGTTCGCGGTTGCGGTGTTCGCGCTTCTGCGGGAGAGCGGGGGCCTGTGGCCCGTCGCCATCGGCGAGCTGTCGGGGGCGGCCGCCGTGGTCATCATGTCGATCTGGCTCTATCGAAGTCAGCTCGGGCTCCGCATCCCGATGAAGTTCCTGCTCACGTCGCGGCCCCTCCGAGCGGGCTCGACGATCGGCCTCGGTCAACTTTTGTGGTCCCTGCGGATGTACGGTGCCATCATCGTCATGGGCTTTGTTGCGTCGGAAGCGGATGTCGGCTTCTTCGGCGCCGCCATGCGCATAGCGATCGGCCTCAACGCGTTCGTTTGGCTCTATTTCTTCAACCTGCTGCCGTCGATGTCGCGGACGTGGCATCAGGAGCCGGATTCGTTCCAGCGGCTGATGGGCCGATCGATCCGGACCTCCGGGTGGCTCGCCGTCGGCGGCGGGATCGTGTGGGTTTTGCTGGCGCCGGTGGTGATTCGATTGGCCTACGGTGGTGCGTTCATGCCGGCGACCGCGACCCTGCAATGGATGAGCGGGCTCTGCATCCTGGGGGCGATCCACGGCAACTTCCGGTTCGGCTTGATTGCCGCCGAGCACCAGCGCTACGCGACGGCTTCCGCCGGGCTCGGAACCCTGATCGCGCTCGTGTCGATCCCGTTCGCCTATACGCGCTGGGGACTCTCGGGTGCCGCCCTTGCGTTGATCGCCGGCGAAATCGCTGTATGGATCAGCTCGTTTCTGTTCAGCCGCCGTCTGCTGGGCCTGGACGGCCCGCTCCGAAACCTCGGTCGCCCGGTCGTGGCGGGGGCCGTGCTGCTCGGCTTGCTGTGGTCACTGCCTCAGGCAACACCAGCACTTGCGCGGTTCGGGGTCACGCTCATCGGGCTCGGCGTTGCGCTCTACGCGAGCGAGGACCGATTTCGAGAGGAAATCGCCCGTCGGCTCTGGAGATGACCCGACCGGTGCTACTCCACTTCTTCGATCGCCTTCCCGGGGCCCACCAGATAGCCGAGCCACTCTCCGCAGGTGAATGCGATCACGACTGGCACCAGAAGCGGCAGCGCTCTCACGAACCGTCCTCTTAGCCGTGCACTCCCGGTCGCGTGAACCCGGCGCGCGATCCGCGTGAGCAGGAACAGCGGAAAAATCGGGAACGCCACCAGGTGCGCCAACCGGACCCCTACCGAGACCCGATGTCGCTGGGTCCCGCCCCATACCCGGCTCAGCAGATAGCGCTGGCGCAGGTAGTAGCGGTAGTCGAACGGTCCGGTGTGAGCGAGGCCCATCTCGGGAACCGACCGCATCGAGGCGCCCGAGGCCTCGAGCTGCGGGTGCAGGGCGATCGCCCAGTAGCTGTCCCCGAGGGTCGCGCGGTTCTCGATCAGGCAATCGCGGCGGTAGGCAGCGTTCGCGTCGTTGATCCAGTTGCGCGGACCGGGGGACCACGGCGGCAGGTCGTTGTGGTATTCCGAAAAGTAGACCACCCAGTCGCGAATGCGGTCGAAGTCATCATCGAGGATCGGTCCGCCGATCGCGGCGTCGTCCGGACCGAACGCCGCCCGGATCGTCTGCAGCCAGTCAGGCGGTGCGACGCAATGCTCCTCGATGACAGCGACGATGGGTGCGGTGCTTTTGTCGACGCCGCACGCCCGCAACTGCGGGACGCTCGGCCTTTCGTCTCCCGGATACGGCACGATTCGAAACGAGGGATAACGCTCGGCGAGGTCCGCGCACCGGGCCGGGCCGCAGCGATCGACCACCAACACGTCGGTGTCCTGTTCCTGTGCCTGGCGCTGGAGAGAATCGAGGCAACGAATCAGGAAATCGCCACCCGCAGCCGAGGCGACGACCACTGAAATGGCCGGTTGGATACTCACGGACTAGCCCCGGTAGGGAACGATCTCGCGCGGCGCGTCGGCGATGCGCACGGGGCACCTCTTGGCCAGCGACGCCATAGCCGCGAGCCCGACCGTGAGGGCGCTCCGGCCCTCGGTAAGCCCGCACTCCGGCGTCTTGCCGCTCTCCGCGCAGTCGAGGAAGTGCTGCCATTCGGCGCGGTAGGAGCCGGTCCAATCGCCGCCCGTACGCACGCGTTGGAGCGCCCCAGGGAACGCCCGGAGGGTCTGCTTGAGCCGCCGGATGCGCGGTCCTACGGTCCCGGGGTACTCCGATCTGGGCGTCACGTCGAGTCCGTCGAAGTCGTACATCGACAGCATCAGATGCGCCTGGTCACCGTAGATCTCGAGCTCGTTGTTCGCCTTGAGGCCCTCCGTGAACATGGCCGACACGAGTACGCCGTTCGCCATCGTTGCGGTCACCGCTGCGCGCTCGCTCGAGGTCGAAGGATCATTCATCTCGGCGTAGATGTCCGTCACCTCGCTCCCGAGGAGATACCGCCAGAGGTCGAAGTGGTGTATGGCCTGCTCGACCAGAACGCAGCCGGCCTTCTCGTGCTGCATCATCCACGGCCGCGGCTTCTCGTTGAGTCGGAAGTCGTCGGTGAACACGCTGCGTAGAAGCCCTGGCGTGCCAAGCGCGCCGCTCGTGACGACATCGTGCGCCGCACGCGAAAGTCGGTGCCAGCGCGAGTTCATCGCCACCGCGACGGTCTTCTGCGCGCTCTTCGCCGCCGCCTCCAGCCGATCGACTTCGTCGAGTCCCAGCGCCAACGGCTTCTCGATCATCACGTGCTTGCCGGCTTCGAGCGCGGCGACACCCACGTCGGCATGAAACTGGGTAGGCACCGCGACCATTACCGCGTCGACCGCATCGTGAGCGACGAGTTCATGAAAATTCTCGAAGCTCGCCCGCAGGCCGTACTGCTCGACCAGCCTTTCGCGGGTCGCACGGTCCAGGTCACATACCGCGACCAGCTCCGCCTCGGGCAGGCTGGCGATGATCGGGAGGTGCTTTTGTTGAGCCACTCGCCCACAACCTACGACTCCAACGCGTATCATGATGCGATCGGCTTCCCATCGTCGGCCTCGCGCATGCCGCGCCGCGACACCAGTTCGAGCATGTAGTTCTTCATCTGCTCCGCGGCCTCGGCGAGCGCCTCCGGCCCGATCCGAAACTCGCGAATGCGCGCCAGCTGGTTCATCTGCAATCCGGTTCCGGCGTTCATCTCGAGTTCGAACGCGGCTCGTTCGATCTGCGCCCTGGCGCTCCCCGGTGGGAACGAGATTCGCGGCGTGATCCTCCACGGCAGCGGCAGATTCAACTGTACCGGGTTCAGATGCATGTGCGCCTTGCTGCCGGCGAAGCAATCGAGGCGCAGCACCTCCTCGTCGAGTACGAAAAGCGAAGCGCACGGACCGGCGCCCTGTGCGACGACCGTCCAGTAGACGTCGAGGCGAACCCCATCTTGTACGGCAATGGATCGCAGTTCTTCGGTCGTCCCGTCCTCGGTCCGGGGCAATCCCTTGCGGCGACGGTGCCAGAATCGGTACAGGAACTCCGGCGGCACGACAAATAGAGACAGACGCTTGAGGGCGTCCTCGACTCGGGATCTCATCGTTCAGGTCGCCTGGAGGGTGCCCTGGCCTTTGCGGCGAACATCATTCGTCGTCCGAGCCGACTGTCGATGGGATGGGGACGTCCGCAGTGGATCCCGTCCAATCGACCCGGTCCTCGTCCGCCAGCGGAGCCGGCTTGACCCAGGGCCGCGAACCGGCCATCGCTTTCGCCAGCTGCACCGGCTGATAGATCACGCTGGGCCACATGAAGATCTCGTTCGTGCAGTGACATTCCTTGGCGCGGATCGAAGCGCGCAGCTTGCGAGCGTCCTCGCCGTACCAGATCTCGTTGAACGACTTGCGCCGCAGGTTGTCGATCGGTTCGTGCTGCTCGCACAGGCTGACGTCGCCGTTGGCGTAGATGACGCCGGTCAGGATGCCGGCGCGGCAGGGAACCACCTGCCGCTGCTCGCGCGCCGCGCGTACCTTGGCCCATTGCAACATCGGCTCGACAAGGCTGCCGTATCGGTCCTGTTCGCGCGGCGCCCACAGCCTCCGGACGTAGTCATAGAGCGCCTCGTACTCCTCGAGCTTTGGACCCTGAAGCGATTGGTTCTTTCGATCCCCACGGATCAGCGCCAGATTGTGGTGTGACATCTTCGGGCACCGATCGAACAGGAAAGTGGTCAGCATCCGGATCTCGTCCATATTGTCGGCGGTGGCGCACGAGTTCGAGTGGATCTGAAGGCGAGGATCCTCCTGCTGCAGCTCCGCGAGGGCGTCGTAGGTCTCCATCGCCTTCTTGAAGGCGTTTCTGCTGACTCGGAACTTGTCGTGGAGCTCGGGCATCCCGTCGAGAGAAATCTCGGCCACGAACAGCCGCAAGCTCGGCTCTTCGAGGGTCCCGCGGATCTGCCTGATGGTTCGCTCGGTGAAGTATCCGTTGGTCGGAACGTAGATCTCCTTGACCCCGTTGTTGCGCACGAACTGCCTACAGATTTCGGCGAACTCCTCCCGCAAGAAGGGTTCGCCGCCCGACAGGTTCAGATTCTCGATCGGCCCGAGCTGCTCCGACAGCGATACCATCTCTTCGTAGGTGAGGTCGTCTGGGCCGTTCAGCTGCTTCCAGTAGAAACAGTGCTCGCACTTCATGTTGCAGAGCGAATTGATGAACAGGACGATGAACGGCGGGCTGGGGACGTCCGGGACACCGAGGCTCTTCCAACACAAGCTCGCGTGCTTTGCCACCCGGCCCACTAGATTCATGGATTCTTCGTCCGATCGTGCGCAGTTAGCCGGCAACTCATCGGCGCAGGTGCGCCGAAGTACGCCCCGCTCACGCCAGCTCACGCTCCTGGTTTGGGGGTCCTGTGGAACAGGGTACGTGGGCGATACCCGGCGTCAAGGGCGACCGGCCTGCGGCCGACACGGTGAGTGCCAGGTACACTGGCGAGGCGATCATGAGAATCGGGATTGAAGCCTGCACCTGGGGCAACCGGCGCGGCTACGGCAGATTCACGCGCGAGTTGGTGAGCGCGATGGTCCACGGCTACCCGCAGCACGAGTTCACCCTGGTGCTCGACGAGGCAACGGCGAGCCAGGGAGAGTTTCCGGAGCGGGCGGCGCTCGATGTGGTCCTGACGAGCGAGCAGCAGATCCGAGCCGCGTCAGCAGACGGCTCGCGCCGGCTGGCGGACCTCTGGCGGCTCGGACGCGCGGTCGCGAAGGCCGACTATGACGTGTTCTTCTTTCCTACCCGTTACTCCTTCTATCCGATGCTGTGCCGCACCCCGACCGTGGTCGCGTTCCATGACGCGACCGCGGAGCGGCACCCAGAGCTGATCTTCCCGAGTTTCAGATCACGCCTGTTCTGGCGGATCAAGAGTCGGCTCGCGCTGAGTCAGGCGGATCGTCTGGTGACCGTCTCGGACGACGCGCGGATCCAGATAGCGGAGGTGTTCGGCCGTCCAGCTGAGGAAATCCACGTGATCAGCGAGGGCCCGGACCCGATCTTCCGCGAACTCGATGACGCGGTGCTCGTGGCCGAGGCTCGCGAGCGCCTGGGCTTGCCAGCGGAGGTTCCACTGATCCTCTACGTAGGCGGGATCAGCCCCCACAAGAACCTGGATGGCCTGCTTCGGGCACTGGTCGATACCCCCGGCCCCTGGCACGCGGTGCTGGTCGGGGATCACGAGAGCGACAGCTTCTGGGGTTGTTACGACGAACTCCGCGCACTCGTCGAAGAGCTCGAACTGAGCGAGCGGATCACCTTCACCGGGTACGTTCCGGACGCCGACCTCGTGCTCTTGTACAATGCCTCGACCCTGTTCATCCTGCCGTCGTTCAGCGAAGGGTTCGGCCTGCCGGTGATTGAAGCGATGGCCTGCGGCGTGCCAGTCAGCGCGAGTTCGCGCAATTCGATTCCCGAAGTGCTCGGTGACGCGGGGATCCTGTTCGACCCAACCGAAACCCACGAGATGACGGAAGCCATGACACGTTTGCTCGCAGATGAGGGGCTTCGGGATGAGCTCCGCGAGCGCGGCCGAAAACAAGCTCAGCTCTTCACCTGGCAGCGTGGCGCGCAGCAGTTGATGGGGATCCTGGAAGGCGTCGCGCGCCGCTGATGGCGCCGCTCAAGCTGTGCATGGTGACCACGTTCTACCCGCCATACAGCTTTGGCGGCGACGGGATCTTCGTCTACCAACTGGCCCAGGCCCTCGCCGAGCGCGGCCACCGCGTCGACGTGATCCACTCCGAAGACGCGTTCAGACTCCAGCATCCAGGCGATCCGGTGCGAGAGTTCGCCGAGCATCCGCAGGTCAAACGCCTGCCGCTGCGTAGCCGCTGGCCTGGAGTCAGCTCCCTGAGCGCCCATCAACTCGGTTCGCCAGCTGTCTACGGCAGGCGATTGAAGGCGT
>JAQBHB010000024.1:0-27084 GCA_032128115.1 Deltaproteobacteria bacterium
GCCCAAATCAGACCGAAACCGTCGCGGCTACTTGCGCATCCGCTGGCGACCGAGCAGAACGAGTCCCGCAACGCCCGAGCCCAGCAGGATCGCGAGTCCCGGCTCCGGAATCGAGTGCAGGGTCAGGATCCCCCACACGGCCAGGGTCGAGCTGGGCGGATTCAAGTTGGTCACGATGAGAACCGGCGTCACGACCTGCAGCACGCCCGAGATCGCGGCCGTGCTGCTGGTTCCCGAGGCCGGCCCGTGGGCGAAGCCCGCACGCGTGGGACTGTGAATGAACGTGGGCGTCATTGCGCCGTTCGGCGTCTGGTTGGTGCTGACACTGGTGATCGTTGTCACACCGACGGTCCACGGCGCCGCCAGCACCGACAGCCGGAAGGCGCCGCCCGCAGCGAACGTGTTCACCGTGAAGGTGCCGCCGAGGCCGGCGCCAATCGTCCCATTGATCGTGATCGGGATCGGGAGCGGTCCCACGCAGTTTGCGAAGAGCAGGCAGATCGTGAACTGACCGCCCAGCGCCATCTTGTTGTCGCCGGCAATGGGCGGGCCGCCGGAGATGCCGCTGAGGCCATTGTCCACCCCCGGCCCGTTGGTCGGGAGCGCGACATTGCCGATCAGTGTGATCAGTGTGGCGTTGTTCGGGTCGGTGAGCGGAATCGTGGCGGCGGTCGTGAGACCGCCGTTGAAGCTGATGCTGCTGATGTGGCTGCCCACCGCCGATCCGTTGATCGTGGCGACCCCCGTGTCCACGCCGATCAGCGGCGGAAGCGTTCCGATGCTCAGGAACAGGGTTCCCTCGTATTCGAGGACCGCGGCCTGGGCCTGGCCGGCCATACCGACTGTGACTAATAGACCGACTGCGACTAATAGACTGCCCGCTGCAATGAGACTTAATAGCTTGCGCATGCTGACTCTCCTGTGGGTGGCGGGTCTCAAGCCCGCCTCGGCACTCGCCAAGAGGCCGGCCCGGGAACCAGCAGTCCCCGGTAGCTATCCATGCAACTGGAGTGCCAGGATCTGGCCGATTCTCGGCTTTACCCTCAAGTACCTGATCTGAAACGGATTTCTCGCGCGCTACAGCGCGGGGGACGGAAACGCTTCGAGCCCGACGGAAAAACTTTTCCGTCGGAGTGGAAAATCCTTGGAGCGGCCCTTGCTTGTGTCGCGAGGCTCAGTCGCGGTAGCGACTCCGACCCAGCAGCACCAGACCGGCGACTCCCGAGCCCAACAGCAGGATCAGGCCCGGTTCCGGGATCAGGTGAAGCCTCAGGATGCCCAGGACGGCGAGCACGTTGTTGGGCGGATTCATGCTCGTGGTCACCCGCACGGGCGTGACCACCTGGATGACCCCCGAGCCGGTGGCTGTGTTGGAGGTGCCCGAAACCGGACCGTGCACGAATCCGCGAGCCGTGGCCGTCGAGGTTCCGCCGTTGTCGGTGGGGATCGAAGTGACGCTTGCGGTTCCCAGCGTCCAGGGTGCGGCCACCACCGACACCTTGAAAGCGTTCGCGGGTGAAGCGAAGGTGTTGACCGTGTACTGGCCACCCAGGCCGACGCCTTGCGTGCCGTTGATCGTGAGGGGAATCGGGATCGTAACCCCGCAATTCGACGCAACAATGCACAGCTGCACCAGGCCGGATACCGGAATCGTCGGCGTCCCGGTCAGCGGCGCGCCGCCCGAGATACCGTTCAGCGTTCCGGTTCCCAGATTCGCCGTGGCCACCAGCGTGACCAATGTCGAGTTGTCCGGGTCGGTGAGGGGGATCGTGGCTCCACCGGTGATGCCACCCGCCACGCGAAGTGTCGACAGGTGACCGAGTCCGCCGCTGCCGTTGAGAGTGGCTACACCGGTGCCGTTGGCGACGATCGGGGCCACGGTCCCGAATTCGATGGTGAATGTTCCATTCCACGGCAGCGTGGCGGCGCTCGCCTCGCCGGCGGCCCCCACGAAAAACATCGCGGCCACGACGACCACGACGACAGATGCGGGACGGCTCCAGAACTTGCGCATGGGGGTCTCCTCTCAGCCTCACGGGTGCAGCGACCCTTCATTATGCCTGCAACTCGGATGCCAGCAAAGCACAGAGCGCGGTGGGGGGGCGAATCCCTCGGAAATCCGGCGAAAGCACGCTTCCGGCGCAGGAGGTCCAGCACGTGCGGCCAGGGCCCGAGTCAGGGCCCGAGAGTGGCGCGAAAGCGCCGGGCTTCGGCCACCAATGCGTCGCTGGCCCCGTCGGCTCGGGCCAGGGACTCGTTCAGCGTCCGCCGGGCGGCGTCGGCATCGCCAAGTTCCGCCTGGGCCCGCGCTCGGGCCAGTCCCAGGCGCGTCTCGAGATCCGGAGACCCCGTAGGCTCGAGGCCCTCGACGACGATCAGCGCCTGTGCGGGCTCGCCGCGCGCCAGGTGCACCGTCGCCATCGCGACCGCGAGCCGGGGCTCGCGCGGCTGCCTGGCAAGGGCCAACGCCAGACGCCGCAGCGACGCCTCTTCCAGACCCCGGTTGGCCTCGGCGCCCGCCAGCCGCAGAACGGCGCTCGGGTCGTTCAGCGTGGCAGGGGACAGGGATCCGAGCAGGGCGCTTGCCGCGTCGTCGCGACCGGCCTCGATGTGGAGGGCCGCCAGGCGCCATCCGGCTTCGCCCTCGCCCGCCTCGTGGGCACGCTGGTAGCTCGCAGCGGCCGCTGCGAGTTCCCCTTCCCGCTCGTACCAACGTCCCAGGCCGATCTGGGCCCGGGCGGAGGTGGGATCGATGTGCGCGGCCGTCTCGAAGGCCTCGGCGGCTTCCGGGTGGCGCCCCTGATCGTCCAACGCGATCCCCAGGATCACCCAGATGTCGGCCCGCCCGGGCTGGGCCCTCAGGCCCGCCCTCGCCGCCGTCACCGCCAGGGCGTAACGGCCCGCCGCGAGCGCCGCCGATGCGCGCAGCCCTTCCACTGTGGCTCCTTGCTCGCCGATGTCCCCGGAAGCGCCGACGTCCCCGGGACCGCCGATGCCCCCGGGAGCGCCGATGCCCTCGAGAGCGGCCAGCGCCTCCTCGGGCTTTCCCCGGGCCAGCTCGCTCTGGGCCAGCGACAGCTGTTGCAGCACGGCCACGCGATCCTTGGGGTCCGCACCACCCACGCGCCCCAACTGCTCGCCGGGGGGAACCACCTGAGGCGCCAGGTACCCGAGACTCCGGAGCTGCTCCCGCTCGGCTTCCGACAGGGCGACCGGCGGCGGCGAAGCTTCCGGCGACGCGGACAGACGCGCCTCGAGAAGCGCATCCAGGCTCGCAACCCGTTCGGGCTCGAGTGCGGCCAGGTCGCGCTTCTCGGCGGGATCGGCCCGCAGGTCGTAGAGTTCGGGCCGCGGCGCCCGGATGTATTTGAATCCCCCGGCGCGCAGGCCAAGGAGCGGGCTCCAGCCCATGTCGAGTTGGGTGGCCACGGTCTCCAGATAGGCCGTGCGCACCTCGTCGTCGTCTCCGTCGATGGCCCCTCTCAGGTCCCTGCCCAGCGCACCGGGAAGCGGCCGGGCGCCCGCCATCCGCAGCAGCGTGGGCGCCACGTCGATCAGGCGCACCGGCGTCTCGACTACCCGCCCCGCCGGCACACGGGGACCGCTCATCAGGAGCGGCACGCGCTGGGTGGCGTCGTAGATCGAGTAGGAGTGGGTCGGCTCCCCGTGCTCGCCGAGGCTCTCGCCGTGGTCGCTGGTGAGCACCACCAGCAGGCCCTCGTCGCCGCAGCGCGCCCGGATCGCGGCCAGCAGGCGCCCCAGCTGAGCGTCGACGAAGGCGATCTCGCCCTCGTAGGGCCTACTTGCGAACGCACTCGCAAAACCTGCCGGCGGGTCGTATTTCGCATGCGGATCGTAGAAGTGAACCCACAGGAAGAAGCGCCCGGGAGCATTCTCCAGCCAGGCTTCCACCGCGTCGACCACATCGTCGGCCCGGCGCTCGGCGAAGCCCACGAGCGCCGAGCGGCGCCCGACCATGTGGTCGTCGTAGACGTCGAAGCCCCGGTCCAGGCCGTAGCGGCGATCCAGGACCACCGCCCCCACGAAGCCGGCGGTGGCGTAGCCGGCGGCGCGCATGCCCTCGGCCAGGGTGGGAATCGAGGCGGGAAGCCGAAACAGCGAGTTGTGGCGCACCCCGTGTCCCGGCGGCTCGAGGCCGGTCATGAGGGACGCGTGCGATGGCAAGGTGAGCGGCGCCGGCGAGATGGCCTGCTCGAAGCGCACGCCGGACTCCGCCAGCGCGTCCATGTGCCGGGTGTGGCTCCGCCTCGCGCCGTAGCTGCCCAGGTGATCCGCACGCAGGGTGTCGATGCTGACCAGCACCACCCGGTCGGGCGGGGGGGTCTCCGGCGGCGTGCAGGCGGCGTGCAAGAGGGCGCCAAGCACACCCGCCAGACTTAGATAGACTCTCGGACAGCCTCGGAGCCTGCGACCGCGTGGTACCAGCCGACCGACCCGGGAAGCCGCGAGAATCTGAGATGAGCGATTACGAATCGTAGACGCGCCCCGTGTCGCGCCTATAATAGCCAGCTTTTCGCGGACCTTTCGTGGGTCTCTTCCCTGCACTTCCCGGAGGTCGATGCGACCGATGTCCCGATTCGAGAATCCCCCCATCCGTGACACCTGGACCCAGCCGGGTGTCGTTCCGTCCACTGTCCGCGGCCTGGCGCTCGGGGCCCTGATCTCGCTGGCACTCTTCGCACTCGCATGCGGCGGAGACATCGAGACCCGCCTCGCTGAGGTTCGCGCCCTCCAGGACGTGGGTCAGTTCAACGAGTCGATCGACGAGCTGCGCGAGATCCTTGCGATCTCGCCGAATCTTCCCGAGGCGAACTATCGCCTGGGCGTCGCCCTCATGCAGACCGGCGAGCCGAGCCGCGCGGTATGGGCGCTCCAGAAGGCCGCCGAGTCTCCCGACTACTCCATCGTCGCAGGTCTGATGCTGGCCAGCGCGCACTACAGCATCCAGAACAACGAAGAGGCGATTCGCGCCGCGGACGCCGTGCTCGAGGTGGATCCCGAGCGCATGGTGGCGCTGCTGATCCGCGCCCAGGCGCACGTGGGGGCGATGCAGCTCGAGGAGGCCTGGGAAGACACCGAGCGTCTCGTGGAGTTGTACCCGGACGAGTACAGGGTGCGTGCGCTCCAGGCGACGGTGCTGGCGGATCTGGACCGCCTGGACGAGTCCGAGGAGGCGACCTACCTGCTCAAGGAGATGGGCGCCGCCAGCGGCGATCCGGAGCTCGAGACCCGTTCGTGCCTGGCCCCCGCCTACTTCGTCCAGGAACACCGCAAGGACGTAAAAAAGGCGGAAGAGATCTACCGCGAGTGCCTGGTCAAGTACCCGAACGACTCGTTCACGATCGGCCAGGCCATGAAGTTCTTCGACCGGATTGACAAGCCCGACGAGGCGACCGACCTGATCCGGCGGTCGGTGGAAGCCGCGCCCGAGGCCCTGGCCCTGCGCTCGAATCTCGCCACCCGCCTCACCAACGCCGGCGATCTGGAAGGCGCCGAGGCCGTGTTGATGGAGGCCGCCGAGAGCTTCGGCTCGGCGGCTGCCTGGAACATGCTCACCACTTTCTACCGGCGCTCCGGCGACTCCGCGAAGGCGCTCGCGGCCCTCGAGAAGGTGATCGAGCTGAGCGGAGGCGGCAGCGACCAGCTGCGCTTCACCCAGGCCGACGTGCTCGTGGACCTGGGAGATCTCGATCGCGCCGAAGAAGTGGCCGCTACGCTGAAGGAGCCCACCTACGCGCGCCTGATCCGAGGCCGCATCCTGCTGGAGCGAGGCGATGCGGCCGCGGCACTGGAGGCCTTCGACGCCGGCATCCGCCATTGGCCGAACAACGCCGGCGCCCGCTACCTGGCGGGGCTGGCCGCGCGCGAGCTCGGCGACTACGAGCGGGCGATTTCGGAGCTGCGTGAGGCCATCCGCGCCGACTCCGGCGCCACCGACGCCGCCCTGCTGCTCGCGCACATCTACTACGAACGCGGCGAATACAAGCCCGCGGTCAATTTCGCGAACAGCTACGTGAAGACCCCGGCACGGCCCGAGAAGGACCAGGCCTACGTCGTGGGAATCCGGGCCCTGACCGCAGACAAAGATTACGTGCGCGCGCGCAAGACCGCCGAGATCCTGAAGGAATACACCGACAACCCATCGGTGTGGGTGCTCGAGTTCGCGCGCATCGACCGGGCCGAAAACGGTTCGGAGGTGGCACTGGCCACCATCAATGCCAGTGGTCTGGAGCTGGCGGATGCCGCCTACGAGCCACTGTTCCGGTACTGGGCCGAAGTGCTCATCGAGCTCGGGCGCACCGAGGTGGCCCTGGCCAAGATCGATGAGAAGCTGGCACGAGACCCGGACGTCTCGGCGAACCACGAGATCCGGGCGAGCCTGCTGGCCGAGCTCGGCCGGACGGATGAGGCGAGGCCCGAGTTCGAGAGGGCCGTCGAGCTGGATCCCGAGAACGCGGCGGCCCTGGGCGGCCTCGCGACCCTGGCGGCCCGCGGCGGCGATCTTGGGGCGGGAGTGAAGGGCTTCGACCAGGCGGCGCAGTTTGCGCGTGGGGAGCCCAACTACGCCTACTCGGCCGCACAGCTCACCCTGGCCAGCGGTGACAAGGCGGGCGCCGAGCAGCGCCTGCGCAAGATCGTCCGCCGCTCGCCCGGACACGCCGGCGCCCGCAACGACCTGGCCTGGTTGTTGGCGGAGAAGAAGGAAGACCTGGATCTCGCCCTGTCGCTCGCCGAGGAGGCGCGGCGCATGGATTCCTCGCCCGACATCCTGGACACGCTCGGCTACGTGCACCTGCAACGCGGCGAGTCCGCGGCGGCGGTGGCGGCGCTGGAGCTGGCCGTCGAGGCCGAGGATTCCCCGTCGATCCGGTATCGGCTGGGCACCGCCTTGAACCAGACCGGCGATTCGGAGCGCGCCCGTCTGATGCTGAAGGCGGCACTGGACCAGGGATCCGCATTCCCCGAACGCGAGGCCGCGCGCCGCGAGCTCGCGGCGCTCGAGAGGCCATAGGAGCGACCGCCATGGCGCCCCCCATCGCCTTGCGTGCCCCCCTGTGTCTGCTCGCCCTGGCCCTGGCCTGCGCGTCACCCGAGGAGCGTTACCTCGAGCACATCGCGCGCGGTGAGGAGTACATCGAGAACGGTCAGGCGCGAGAGGCCCTGATCGAGTTCCGCAGTGCGCTCAAGGTGAAGCCGCGCGATGCGGAGATCAACCAAAGGATCGCCGACCTCCTGCGCAGCGAGATGGCCCTCTCCGATGCGGCCTTCTACTACCGGGAGGCCTATCGCCTGGACCCAACACGCGTCGACGCGGCCATGAACGAGGCGCGCCTGTTGCTCTTCAGCGACCCGGAACGGGCCGACGAGATCATCGCGGAAGGGCTGCAGCGCGCCCCGGACGACCCGTTGGTCCACGTGACCCGCTCGGAGCGCGCGCTCACCCGGAACGATACGGGGGAATCCCTGGCGGCGATTCTCACCGCCGTCGAGCTCGATCGCGAGGACTCCACCATCTGGGTGCAGGTGGGTCGCGTGCACCAGGCCCGCATCCGCGAGGCCCGGCTCATCAATCGTGAGGTACCGGACGATTCGTCGTTCGAAGCCGCCATCGAAGCCTTCGAGAAAGCCGATCGGTTCGAGGAGGGCGGACACGTGGGCGCCCGGATCGAACGGGCCCGCGTGTACTCCACGTGGCGGGGCAGGATGAACGAAGCCGACGAGGCCTACCGCTTCGCCATGGAGCTCGCCCAGGAACACGGCGACGTGGAGGAGATCCTGGTGGTGGGCGCCAGCGCCGCTGAATTCGCCGAGGCCGCGCGCCGCGACGACCTCCGGCGCTGGGCGCTCTCCGAGATGGTGAACGCAGACGACAGCCAGGTGGCCACGTGGTCCCGCCTCGCCGATCTGTCCGAGAGCGGGGAGCCCGGCGCGGGCGAGGCCGTCTTCCGGGATCTGCTGGCGCGACGCCCGGACGATCCGCGGGCCCACATGCTGTACTCCGACTACCTGGTGCGAAACGACCGCGCGCCCGACGCGATCGCGCACTTGAACGCTGCCGTCGAGATCGAGATGGAATCGCCCCAGGTTCCCCTGATGTGGGAGCATCTCCTGCGAGTCCAGATCAATCACGCCGACCTGGCCGACTCGCGAGCCACCTACGTTCGGATGTTCGACGCATTCCCGGACCATCCCCTCACCCAGCGCTCGGAAGCCCGGATCCTGCTGGCGGAAGGTCGCGCGGAAGAAGCCGCCGTGATCCTGCGCTCGGTGGTCGGACGCGACGAGAGCTACGAGAGTCAGCGCCTGATGGCATTGACCGAGTACCGCCTTGGCAATCTCAGCGCCGCCCTCGGCGCCATCGATCGGGCCCTGGCCGCTGCCAACGATTTCCGACCCGAGGCCGTGCGCCTGAAGGCCGCGATCCACCACGACGCCGAGGACTGGGGCATAACGCTTCGCGTGCTGCGCGGCCTGATCGGCCGCAACGTGGAGCTCACCCCCGACGAGCGTCTGATGCAGGCGCGCAGCCTCTACGCGCTGCGGCGGCACAAGGCCGGGCGCGAAGTGCTCGAGGCGCTGCTGGCGGCGGAGAACCCGTCCGTCGAGGCCGCCATCGAGTACGCCAAGCGCGAGTCGAATCGGCGCTCGGACAAGGCCCGGCTCTACCTGCTGAGCGCCTACGAGCAGAACCCGCGCAGCTTTGAGGTGCTCGAAGCCCTGACGCAGATCGACCTGGCTGCCGGTCGGGCCGAGCCGGCATTGGAGCGCCTGAACGAGGTGATCGCGAAGCGACGCGTGGGTCCGCAAGTCGTCCTGCTGCGCGCCAATGTGTGGGCCCAGGCGGGTGCCTACGAGCAGGCCGAGGCGGACGCCCTGCGGGCATTCGAGGCCGCACCCATGCTGCCGGGCGCCGTCGACCTGCTATTCGCCATCTACAGGGCCCAGGACAAGCTCGACGAAGCGCGCCGGTCGTTCGAGGAGGCCGAGGCAGCCGGCGTCCTGCACCTGGGAGCGCGCCAGCTTCTGGCCCGCCTCTACGTGATGTCGGGCGAGAGGGCGAAGGCGCGCGAGATCCTGGAGAAGGTGTTGGCGGACAATCCGTCCATGTCGAGTCTCAAGAACGACCTGGCCTACCTGCTGGCCGAGGACGAGGTCGATCTCGACCGGGCCCTGGAGCTGGCCAAGGACGCGCAGCGCGAGATGGGCGGCAGCGCCAACGCCGCCGACACCGTGGGGTACGTGTACTACCGCAAGCGGTTGTATGCAGCCGCACTCCAGCAGTTCCGCTACGCCATCGAGCTGTCCGGCAACGAAACGGGCGGCCGCGAGGATCCGGGCTACCACTACCACATGGGCCTGACTCTCTACGCGATGGGGCGAAACGAGCAGGCGGCGCGCTCCATGGAGCGGTCGTTGGAGATCGACTCCGAATTCACAGAAGCCGCCGATGCCCGCAGGATCCTCGAGGCCGTCAGCCCCGAGACGAACGTCGCCCGCCCCTCCTGACGACGTGGGAGTCGGCGCCGGGCGCCGGTGGTTCCTCCTCAGCGCGCTGGCGGCGCTGGGCCTGCACGCGCTGTTGCTGTTCGGAGTCGATGGACTCCAGGCTGGCGCCGACCTGAAGCCGCACCTGCGTCTGATCCAGGAGACGGCCCGCGAGCCGGGCCTTCACAACGTCTACGCGCCCGCCTACCACGCAATCGGTGCCGTGTTGGCTCCCGTGGTCGGGCTCGCCGTCTTCCCGCGCGTATTTGCGCTTGCGGCCGCCGCCGCCCTGATCGCGGGCTTCCGCTTCTTCCAGCGCGCCGCCGGTCTGCCCGACGCGGCGGCGGTGCTGTTCACCTGGTCGCCGTACCTGTTCGCCCTCTCCTGGTGCGTCCCCAAGATCGAGGCCGCAGGCTACGCCCTGGCCTTCGTCGGCTTCGGGTTGCTGCTGCAGCGACGATACAAAGCCCTGGCGGGCGTGCTGGTCGCCAGCTTCTGCGTTCACACCGCCGCAGGCCTGTTCCTGGGGCTGTGTGGCGGCATCCTGGCGCTGGCCCTGCGCGACGGCCGGGCCCTCTGGGCTCTGGCCGCGGGCTCGCTGGTGTCCGCGCCGCTGTTCGCCGCCCATCTGGCCGCCGGCTGCAGCGCCGCCCAGGCGTTCCTGTTCTCCCAGGGCGACTACCTGCGCGCGGGCGCCCGAGCCGGGCTCCTGACGCGCCTGGGGACCGCAATGACATTGGCCAACCCCATCGCGGTGGCTGCGGCGCTCATGGGCGCGCGCTCCCTGTGGCGCGAGAGACGGCCGCTGGCGGTGTTGTGTCTCGCGATCGCCGGCCTGTACGCGAACGAACTGTGGCTTGCGCCCTTCGGCGCCCGCACCACGCTCGACGTGATCCGCGGGCTCACGATCCTGGCGTTCCCGGTGGCCGTGTCGGCCGCATGCTGGCTGGCAGATCGTTCGCCGCACACCCCGGCGGTGGCGGCCGCCTGCGTCGCGTGGGCGCTGATGAGCGCATTCACCGCGGTACCGAAGTCGTGCTGGGTCGCTCCCATCGACCTGCAGGAGATCGGATCCCTGCGGGTGGAACGCTGCACGTTCCGCTGGAAGCTCTCGCAATCGCGGCAGCCACGCGCCGGTCAGTCCACCGGGCTTCCCAGGGCCGCCAGTTCGCCGCGGATGTAGGCGTCCTGGGGCCCGCCCCGGGAGAGCGCGCGGCGGAACGCCTCGATGGCGAGCCGTTGCTCGCCGCGCACGTAGTGGGCATTGGCGAGCATGGCCAGCTCGAGCTGGGTGAGGTTCTCGCGTTCCCCCAGGCTCTGGATCCAGCCGGCGGCGATCTCGCGCACGAGCGCGCGAAAGCGCGGGTGGTTGCGCACCGGCGCGAAGCCGGGATCGGTCGCCAACTGCTCGAAGCGGTTGTAGCCCCGGTCCATCGCCGCTCTCACCCCCGCCACGCTGCCGTCCACGTCCCCCAGCTGGGCGGCGCGCTTGGCGCGCAGCAGATTGGCCGACACGCCGTCGGGATAGTGGAGTGCCGAGTCGGCCACGACGGCGGCGGCCGAGCGCCAGATCCGGGCCCGCTGGTAGCTGCGTTCCGCAAGGACCGCGAGCGCGATCAAGCCAATCGCGGCCCCGATGCGCGGCCACGGAAGCCCCCGTTTTGCAGCGAAATCGGGAAGCAAATCGGGAAGCGTCGGGCGATCGAGCCCCTCGCGCGCCGCCAACAGGACGCCACCGATCAGGCCCGGAAGGATGAAATACAGATAGCGGTCGGCCAGCGGATACAGGAACGGGAATACCTGCGAGATCGGCGCGTACGAAACCACGGCCCACGCCCAGAACGCGGCCTCCACGCGCCGATGGCGCAGGGTCACCACCAGGCGCCAGACCAGCAGCCCGAGCACGGGGATGGAAACGAGCCACCAGGGATCCAGAGCCGAGTAGGCCGGCTCGGGCTCGTGAAACGCCGAGACCCCATACGACGTGGCCGCCATCACCAGATAGCGAAGCGCCAGGGCCATCAGCGTGCGCACCAGGACGCTGGGGGTCTCGTAGAGCATCGCTTCGGCGGCGCCCGAGCGCTGATGGGCGGCGAACTCGACCGCCGCATACACCAACAACACTCCCGCCATGGCGCCAAACCACTTCCAGCGCGGCGGCCCCGGCCCGTCGGCCCACTCGAACAAGAACGCCACCGGTAGCACGAAGGCGGCCGTGGGCTTCGCGAACAGGGCCAACACGAACAAGGCCGTGGCCCAGCCGGGACGGCGGGGCATGGCCAGCAGAGCCGCCAGCGAGAGCACCAGCGACGAGCTGCTCTTGAGCTGGGAGATCCACGCCACCGCCTCCACGTTCGCGGGGTGGAGCAGAAAGCAGGCGCCGCCCAGGATCGATGCCGCGCGCGGAATCCCCGAGCGCGCAAGCAACAGCACCAGCAGGAGCGACGCCAGCGCGTGCAGCCCCACGTTGAACAGGTGGTGGCCGAACGTCTCGGGCCCGAAGGCCTGCCAGGCCAGTGTGTGCAGGAACAAATGGACCGGCGTGTAGTTGACCACGGCCGAAGTGGCCTGGCCCGTGGGGTCCAGCTGGGCCAGCACGTTCTCGAGGCTCAACTCGTGGACGAAGGCGTTGTTCGCCACGTAGTGCAGGTCGTCGGAGATGAACGGCCCCTTCATGGCCGGGCTGTAGACGACGAGGGCGGTTGCGAGGAACGCGGTGAGCAGGAGGGCCTGCTGCCCGCGGGAGATCCGGGCGATCACCGATTTGGATCCACGCGCAGCATCTGGATGCGGGCGTTCTCGAGTTCTCCGCGCAACTGGTCGTCCATGGGGCCGACGGCTGCGAGTGCGCGCTCGTAGGCCGCAATCGCCTCGGGATACTCCTGGCGCACCAGGTGCGCGTGGCCCACCATGCGCAGATCCGCCTGGGTGTCGGCGCCGCGTTCCCGGGCGCGATCGATCCACTGCTGCGCCATCCAGTTCGAGAACTCCCGGTAGGCGCGCTGATTGCGGATGGGCGCGAAGGCCGGGTCGTTCAGCACCGACGTGAAATTGTCCATGCCGGTAACGACCGCGGCGCGCAGCTCCGCCACGGCGGTGTCCACGTCGCCGATCTGGGCCGCCCCACGGGCGCGCAGGTAGTGGGCCGACCCCCCCTCCGGGTAGTGAACGGCGGCGTCCACCAGCAACAGCGCCTCGTTGCGCCACAGCTTCGAACGCTGCGACGTCTGCCATGCCCAGTGCCCACACGCCAGCAGAATCAGGGCGAGCCCTGCCACTGCGAACCGTCGCAGCCGTTCGGGGGAGGCCAGGCCGCGCGCCTCGGCCCACTTCAGGAGGTCGAGCGCCGCCAACAGCGTGCCACCGATCAGTCCCGGCAAGATGAAGTAGAGGTAGCGGTCGGCCACCGGGTGGAGGAACGGGAAGATCTGGGAGATCGGGAAGAACGCGGCGGCCGCCAGCAGCCACCAGCCGGCCTCTTCGCTGCGGGCGCGAAGGGTCGCGAACAGACGCCAGCCCAGCAGGGCGCCGGGGACCCACGCCGCAAGCCACCACGGATCGAACCACGAGAGGGCCAGTCGGGGCTCCTGGAAGGCCGATACGCCGTAGCCGGTGAAGGCCATCACCAGGTAGCGCTGGCCCACGGCCGCGATGCTGCGAAGGTGGACCCAGGAATCGTCGTAGGCCGGAACGTGCACCGCCCCCATGTAGGCGAAGGAGGCTACCTGGGGGATCGAGTACAGACCCAACAGCGCCGCCCAGACACCCAGCCAGATCCAATGGCGGCGCGAGCCGCTCGGTCCGCCGGCGCGGGCCCAGGTGAAGGCCGCCGCGGCCGGGAGCGCGGCCGCCGCCGAGGCCTTGGTGAGCAGCGCCGCCACGAAGAAGAGGGCCGCAACGCCCGGAAAGCGGCGCAGGGCCAACAGGGCGCAGAGGGACAGCGCCAGCGCTCCGTTGGTCTTGAGCTGGGAGATCCAGGCCACGGCCTCCACGTTGCCCGGATGCACCGCGAACCACAGGCCCCCCACCAGGGCCCCGCTGGCGGGCACGCCGCTGGCCAGCAGCAGGGCCACCAGCAGCACCGTATTCGCCGCGTGCACCAGCAGATTCACCAGGTGGTAGCCGAGCACGTCGTTGGCGAAGATCTCGCGTTCAAGCGCGGTGGCCAGCAGGTGCACCGGGGCGTAGTTGGCGGTGTAGAACTTCGCGGGGCCGCCCGGATCGAGGATCGCCACCACGTTCTCCCGGCTCAGGTCGCTGGTGAACGAATTGGTGACGATGTAGCCGTAGTCGTCTGACAGGAATGCGCCGTCCAGGGCGGGCCGGTAGAGAAGGATGCACGAGACCGCAACCAACGCGAAGAGCAGCACGGGCCACGCCGCCGGCCAGGTGGGGGGGGCAAGGCCGGGCCTGCGGCCGGCGCCGCTCGGCTCGGAGGCCGGCTCGGATCGCTCTCCCTCGGACGTCACGCGGCCGATTCTACCAATCCACCCGCGTCTTCCGCGCAACGTGGCGATCGGGCTGGTGCTTGCGGTGTTCGCCTGCGCCGAGGCACCCCGGTCCGGCAACGTCTCCGATGGCGTGGTCTTCGTGCAGACGAACGAGGGCCGCACCGATCTGGCCCAGGGGCGGATTGCGGACGGCCAGGTGCGCGCCCTGACCGACACCCCCGACCGCCAGGAGAGCTGGCCCTACTGGTCCCCGCGCGGCCAGCGTCTGGTCTTCCAGATCGCCAACGCGGGCGGCGAAACGTCGACCTCCGACCTGGTGCTCTGGGACCCGAAGACCCGCTCCGAGACCCCCCTGGTGGCTACCTCGGGGCGCGATGCAGGCTGGCCCACCTGGTCGCCGGACGGCCAGCGCGTGGCCTTCGCCTTTCGCGGCGGGCGCCCCCCGGCGGGCCTGGGCATCGTCGAGCTCGCGACCGGGAAGCTGACGGTGGTGGCAGCGAGCCGGGCGCGCGAGCAATTCCTGCGGCCACACTTCTCACCGGACGGCAACCAGCTCGTGGCCCAACGCCGAGGTGCTGCGGGCGCGGGCTCGAAGCTCTGGGTCGTTGCGCGGGGAGCCGAGCCGCGCCCCCTGACCCTCGACCCGAGCTGGTTCGACCTGAAGGCCTGGTTCACCCGCGACGGCTCACACCTGCTGTTCTCGCGGCGGCCCGCGTCGGGCGGCAGCCACGACATCGCGCGAGTCAAGGCCGACGGCTCGGATCTGCAGGTACTCGCCAGCCAGCCCGACGCCGACGATCACTCGGCGCGGCCCTCTCCCGTGGGCGACGAGTTCGCATTCGTCTCGGATCGGAGCGGAAACTACGAAGTGTATCTGGCGGACGCGTCGGGCAGCGATGTCCGCCGGCTGACCCACACCCCCGACCACAACGAGTTCGCTCCAAGCTGGTCGCCCGACGGCCAACGCCTCCTGGTCGTCGTCATGGACAAACGCCTGGGAGCGCCGCGCCTGGTGGAACCCGAGAACCTCGCTCACCTGACCATCCGGGTGCTCGATCGCCACGGGAGCAGCCTGTTCGAAGCGCCGGGCTACAACCCGGACTGGATGCCGCCTTGGCCCTGAGCCTCGATACGAGGCGAATGGCGCTGGCGGTGGGGATCGCGGCGGCGACGGCAGCGGTTTTTGCGCCGGTGCTCGGTCACGACTGGCTCAACTACGACGACCCCATCTACGTCAGCGACAATCCGGCGATCCGCCTGGGCCTGTCGCCCGAGGCCGTCGCCTGGGCCTTCTCGAACTTCTACGGCGCCAACTGGTTTCCCCTGACCTGGTTGTCGTGGATGCTCGACTACGAGATCCGCGGCATGCAGCCAGCGGTCTTCCACGCCACCAGCGTGCTGCTCCACATGGCGAGCGCGGCGGTGCTGTTCGCGGCGCTCACGCGCCTGACCGGCTGCGCGTTGCGCAGCGCCTTCGTTGCCGCGGTCTTCGCCGTGCACCCCCTGCACGTGGAGTCGGTGGCCTGGATCGCCGCTCGCAAGGATCCCCTGAGCGGATTGTTCTTCTTCCTGGCGCTCCTGGCGTACGCACCGTCTGCACGAAACCAACGCGGACGCCGCATGCCGTGGGTGTTCGTGTTCATGGCGCTCTCGCTCATGGCCAAGCCGATCGCGGTGACGCTTCCGCTGCTGCTGCTGCTCCTCGACGCGTGGCCACTGCGGCGCCTGCAGCGCCGGGACGGCGCGGGATGGGACACGACCCGGATCCGGAGCGCCGTGGTGGAGAAGCTCCCGCTGTTCGCCCTCACTGCGGCGGCCGGCGTCGTCACGGTGATGGCCCAGAGCAGCGGGGGGGCCCTGGCGTCGCTCGACCAGGCCTCTCTCGGCTCCCGGGTGGCCAACGCGCTGGTGGCCTACACCGGCTACCTGGGCAAGACGTTCTGGCCCTCGGGGCTAGCGGTCTTCTACCCGCACCAGGGGGAGCTGGCGTCGGGTGCGCGCATCGCGTTCTCGGCCGTTTGCCTGGTCGCCACCACCCTGGCGGCCGCCCTGGCAGCGAGGCGACAGCCCGCGGTGCTGGTGGGCTGGCTCTGGTATCTGGGCACCCTGGTGCCGGTGATCGGCCTGGTGCAGGTGGGGTCGCAGGCCATGGCCGACCGCTACACGTATCTGCCGCTGGTGGGTCTGGCCCTGGCCGTGGCCTGGGGCGCACCGGCCCTGCTGCCGGACCGTGCCTGGCGGGGACGGGCCCTGACCGCCCTCGCGTTCGGGGCGATCGCCGCCCTTTGTGGGGTCGCGTCGCTGCAAGTGCGCCACTGGCGAAACAGTGAGTCGCTGTTCCGCCACGCCCTGGCCGTCACCGAGAACAACCACGTGGCCCACGCCTACCTGGGCGACAGCCTGTTGGCTCAGGGCCGCACCGGCGAGGCCCTGCCCCTGTTTCGCGAGGCGGTGCGCCTGCGGCCGGACTTCCTGGCGGCCGCAAACAACCTGGCCTGGCTGCTGGCCACGATCGACGATGACGAGCTTCGCAATCCGTACCTGGCCGTGGGTCTGGCCCAGCGGGCGAGCGGCCTCACCGGCGGTCACGACCCCGAGGTGCTCGACACCCTGGCCGCCGCGTACGCGGCGTCGGGACGATTCGGGGAGGCCGTGGCCGCGGCGGAGCAGGCCCTGGTCCTGGCCGAAGCCGCCGGCTCTTTGGAGCTGGTGTCAGCACTGAAGACGCGGCTCGCGCTGTATCGAGCCGACACTGCCCTTCGCGAGCCCGCGCGGCCGCCGGATCCCTAGGAAGATTCGGCGTCGCCGCCGGAACGGGGGTGCGCGAGTACGTGCACCGTCGCCCCGCTGCGCGCCAGGGTCTCCACGGTGGTGAGCGCGATCCCGGCGGGAGCTCCCAGCAGCAGCCAGAGCCACAGCCAGCCCCGTGTGCGCCGGTCGAAGGGAGGCGCCTCCCCCCGGGCCCGTCGGTGCAGCAGCGTGTACAGACCGTTGCGCGGAAGCCGCGACAGGCGGTTGAGGCCGCTCTGGATCCATCCGAATGGATTCTGGCGCAGCGAGAAGTGGTGCTCGACTTCCAGGTCGAAGCCGGTGGACTCGAGCAGCCGTCGCAGCGCGGTCAGCGGAAAGTGGTAGAGGTGTCGCGGGTAATCCAGGTGGAACCAGGCGGGCCCGGCCCAACGCGCCTGGAGACTCGAAAAATTGGGCACGGCCACCACAAGCCGCCCTCCGGGCTTCAGGATTCGGTGTGCTTCCTCCAGAACGCCGCGGGGGTCCTCCAGATGCTCGAGCACGTGCCAGATCAGGATCTGATCGAAGAAGTGGTCGGGATAACCGGCATCCGCCAGCCGCGGGGCGATCTTCAGCTGGACCCGCGAGTCGGCACCGCGAGCCGCCTGGGCGCTCACCTCCACGCCGTGCACCTGGGCGCCGCGATCCGCCAGCGCTCCCAGCACCACGCCGCGGCCGCAGCCCACGTCGAGCACCCGGGCGCCCTGGGGCAAGCCGCGCGACAGGAAGGCCAGATGACGCGAGCCCACCCAGCGCACCAGCGTCTCGATCAGCGGCTGGAACTTCGAGCCCGGCTCGCCGTAGTACTCGTCGGGGTAGAACGCGCGCACATGGTCGGAATCCGGCAGCGGATCCAGGCGCCCGAGCCCGCAATCCGTACACACCACCACGCGCCACGCACTGCCCTCTCCCTCGTAACGCGGCAGGGCGTCCTCGCAGCGGCAGACCGGGCACGGATCGACACGCACGAGCACGCAGGGCGGGGCGACTTCGCGAAGGGGTCGCTCGTAGAGTCCCGCGCTCAGGAGAGCACCTCGTTGGGGAACAGGGGTGGTGGCTGCCCCGCACGGGCCGTAGCCGGTATGGTAAGCCGCCAGTGGGCAGCGAGCATCCCAATCCCGGCCGGGAGTCGGCGCTCCTCGCCTGTGCATTCCTGGCCTTCGTGGCCGGCGGTGCCCTGCTGGTGGCTCGCCACCTGGACGCGCCCGGGCTCTTCTACGACGAGGTGATCCAGGCCGAGCCCGCCGTGCAGTTCCTGCTCCCGGATGGACGCCCGTCGGAAACTCCCGGTTTCACCACGACCCGCCTGTGGGGCGGCTGGTTCCCGCTGATGACCCAACCCTACATGGGGGCGCTCAAGAGCCAGCTGCTGATCCCCGTTTTCGCCGTATTCGGCGCCAGCGCCGAAACCTTGCGGCTCACCACGCTGATCTGGGGGTGGCTGGGACTCGGACTCGCCATGGTCTTCACCCGTCAGATCGCCGGGCTCGGCGCGGCCGTGTTGGCCGGAGCATTCCTGGCCAGCGATCCCGGCTTCCTGCTGGTGAGCCGACACGACTGGGGCGCGGTGACCCTGGGACTGATATTGCGCTGCGGCGGTCTCGTGCTCGCCACCTGGGGCTGGCGGCGGCGGCGGACGGGGCTGCTGGTAGCCGCCGGGATCCTGTTCGGGGTGGGCCTGTTCAACAAGATCGACTTCGCGATCTTCCTGGTGGCGGCCGGCATCGCCCTGCTGGCGGCGGCGCCGGCGACGCTGTGGCACACGCTCCGCCACGAGCCGCGTCGCGCGCTACCCCTTTGCGCGGGGTTTGCGATCGGGGCCACTCCCCTGCTCGTGGCCGTGACGCAGGTCTGGGAAGCCACCCGCATCCTCTTCCGGCAACAGGGCGGCGCCGAAACGAACTGGGACATCAAGTTCCACGTTCTGGTGTCGATGATGGACGGCTCGTACTTCCACCGCATGATGCTCACCGGGGGCGACTTCGGTCGCATGCCGGCGGTGGAGGGCGCCGCAGAAAGCCCGTTCCTGTGGATCTTCGCGGCCAGTGTGATCTTCCTGGCGTTGCGCGCGTGGCTCCGCCCGGAACGGTCGGATGCCGAACGCGCCCAGGTCTTCGTCGCCGTGACCGCGGTGATGAGCGGCGCCGGCTTCCTGCTGATGCCGGGGGCCGAACGCATCCACCACGCCATGAACGCCCTCCCGTTCGCGCACCTGACGGTGGCCCTGGCCGCGGTGGCGGTGTGGCGGCTGGTGGAACGACCGGGCCTCCCCCGCGCCCTGCTGCACGCCACGGCGGCGGCCGTGACCGCGGCGGTTCTGGCCGGCAACCTGGTGGTGTGCGCGCGTACGCTCGCGACGATCCACGAGACCGGGGGCAAGGGACGCTGGTCCAACGCCCTGGCCGACTTCGGCCGGGAGCTCGAGGCTGAATCGGGGGTGGCCGCGGTGAGCCTCGACTGGGGCCTGTACGGACCGCTGCGCTTCTCGTCGCGGAACCTCACCCTCACCGAAGCCATCTGGAAGATGAGCCGCCCCGGGCTTCGCCAGGGGCCCTGGGTCTACGAGGGCAACGCACAGACCGTCTACCTGCTGTATCCCCCGGAATACGCCCTGTTCGACTTCGGTGCCTCGCTGCTGCGCGAAATCGAGACCCTGCCACCGGGATCCGCCCAGGTGCGCCGACACGCCGACGCCAGCGGCGACCTGGCCTTCCTGTCGGTGCGCTTCGCCGGGCCCCACCGGCTCGTCTACGATCGGGACCTCGAGGTGCGGCTGCGGTGAACCCGATCCAGATAAGGGACATCGACCACGTGGTGCTTCGGGTCTCGGACCCGGTCCGCTCGCTCGTGTTCTACCGGGAGGTGCTTGGCTGCCGGGAGGAACGCAGTCTCGAGAAGCTGGGCCTCTACCAGCTGCGCGCGGGCTCGAGCCTGATCGACCTGGTCGCGGTGGAGGGCCCGCTGGGAAGGCTCGGCGGCCCACCCGCCGGAGAGCAGGCCCGCAACGTGGACCACTTTGCGCTGTTCCTGGAGCACTTCGACGACGCGGCCATCCGCGATCACCTGGCGGCGCACCAGGTGGAGCCCAGCGACACCGCCGAGCGCTACGGCGCCCGCGGCATGGGCCCGTCGCTCTACATCGCGGACCCCGACGGCAACACCATCGAGCTCAAAGGCCCCGCCACCTGAGCGGGCTCAGCCCAGTTCGAGATTGGCGTAGCGAACGAGCACGGTCTTGACGCCGGCGCGTTCGAACCGGATCTTGAGCTTCTGGTTCGGCTCGTTGCCCGCCACGCTCAGTACCACGCCCGGCCCGAAGACCGGATGCCGCACGCGAAGCCCCGGCCCCACTTCCGGCGAATCGCCCTGCGAATACGAGTAGTCCAGGGACGAATCGCCCCCGATCGGTGCGCCCGTGCCGGTCGACGCGAGCATCTCGCCTTCCACCACCTCCTGGGGGATCTCGCTCAGGAATCTCGACGGCACGCCATAGGATCGGGAACCGAACCGGAAGCGCTCGGCCGCACATGTGAGAGTCAACGTCTCCATGGCGCGGGTCATGCCCACGTAGCAGAGGCGTCGCTCCTCCTCGAGACCGCGGCCGTCCCGCAGTGCCGCCGAGTGGGGGAAGATCCCTTCTTCCATGCCCGACAGGAACACCACCGGGAACTCCAGGCCCTTGGCCGAGTGCACCGTCATGAGCGATACGACCTCGTCGCGCCGATCGTAGGAGTCCAGGTCGGACACCAGGGCCACCTGGTCGAGGAACAGCTCGAGTGCCGAGCGCTCGCCCGCGAGCGCCTCGCCCCCTTCCCGCGCGAAGTCGTCGGCCGCTGCCCGGAGTTCGCGCAGGTTCTCCATGCGCGCCTCGGCCTCGGGAGTGCCTTCCTTCTCCAGGGCCCGGGTGTAGCCACTGCGATCGAGCACCCGCGCGATGGCATCGGCGGGTGCGGTGCCGTCGATCTCCGACGACAGCTGGGTCATCAGATCCGAGAAGGCGCGCAGCTTGGGAGCCGAACGGCCCCCAGCTCCCTCGCTCAGCATCTCGAGCCCCTTCAGCAGGGGGACCCCGCGCTCCCGGGCCACGGCGTCGGCGCGATCGACGCTGGTCTTGCCGATGCCCCGTGCGGGCCTGTTCACGATGCGCCGCAGGGCCATGTCGTCGGCTGGATTCATCACCAGACGCAGGTAGGCCAGGGCGTCCTTGACCTCGGCCCGGTCGTAGAAGCGAACGCCACCCACCACCACGTAGGGCACGTCGTACTTGAGCAGCTCCTCCTCGAACAGGCGCGACTGGCTGTTGGTGCGGTAGAAGATCGCGAAGCCGCCCAGGGGACGCGCGCCATCGCGTGACTCCGCCAGGATCTGGCGCACCACGAACTGCGCCTCGACGCGGTCGTCGGGGGCCTGGTAGACGCGAATGGCGTCGCCGCCCTCGCGTTCGGTGAAGAGATCCTTGCGGCGGCGATCCTGGTTGTGGGCCACCACGCCGCTGGCGCCGGTGAGGATCGGCTGGGTCGAGCGGTAATTGCGCTCGAGCACCACGACCGTCGCGTCGGGATAGTCGTTCTCGAAGTCGAGGATGTTCCGGATGTCGGCGCCCCGCCAGGCGTAGATGGACTGGTCGGGATCACCCACCACGCACAGATTGCGGTGCTCGCCGGCCACCTGCTCCACCAGCTTGTACTGGGCGCGGTTGGTGTCCTGGTACTCGTCGATCAGAACGTACTGCCAGCGCGTACGGTAATGGCGAAGCACCTCCGGAAAGCGGTCGAACAGCTCCGTGGTGCGCAGCAGCAGGTCGCCGAAGTCGAGGGCGTTGGCGTCCACCAGAAGGCGCTGGTAGGTGGCATACACCTCGGCGGCCCGCTCCGAGTCCATGTCCGCGGCCTGCTCCTGGGCCGCGGCCGGCGGGACGCAGGCGTTCTTCCACTCGTCGATGCGCCACGAGATGCGCCGCGGATCCACGGCCTTGGGGTCAAGCCCGTGGCGCTTCAGCGCCTGCTTCACCACGCCCAGGCTGTCGCTCTCGTCGTAGATCACGAAACCCGGCGAGAGCCCCAGGTGCCCGATGTCGCGGCGCAGGATGCGCACGCAGCTCGAGTGGAAGGTGGACACCCACAGGTTGTCGTGCTCGGGGCCAAGCAGCTTGCGCACGCGCTCGCGCATCTCGCCGGCGGCCTTGTTGGTGAACGTGACGGCCAGGATGCCGTCGGATGGAATTCCACACCCGCCCACCAGGTAGGCGATGCGATGGGTCAGCACCCGGGTCTTGCCGCTGCCGGCGCCCGCGAGCACCAGCAGGGGCCCCTCGGTCGTCTCGACGGCAAGACGCTGCTCGGGATTCAGGCCCTCGAGGATCTCCCCGGGCTGCATGGCGGCGCTCGTCTCCCACGTTTGCGGCGGAGGGTGAGTTCGAATGTAGACGAAATCTGCGGGCTATTCGACCGTGACGCTCTTGGCCAGGTTGCGAGGCTGGTCCACATCCGTGCCCTTCAGCACGGCCACGTGGTAGGCGAGCAGCTGAAGCGGCACCACCGCCAGGATACTGGTGAGATGGGGGCCCAGATCGGGGATCGCGATCACCTCGTTCACCTTGTCGGCGATCTCCGTGTCGCCCTCGCTGGCCACGGCGATCACCACGCCGTCGCGGGTGCGCACCTGCTCCAGGTTCGACACCACCTTGTCGTAGACGGGTCCCCGGGTGGCGATCACCACCACGGGCATGTTCTCGTCGATCAGCGCGATGGGTCCGTGCTTCATCTCGCCGGCCGCGTAGCCCTCGGCGTGGATATACGAGATCTCCTTGAGCTTGAGCGCCCCTTCCATTGCGATGGGGTACATGATGCCGCGGCCCAGGTACAGGAAGTCCGTGGCGTGGAAGAACTTCTGTGCGATGGCGCGAATCGGCTCGTCGAGCTGTAGCACCTGCTCCACCAGCCGGGGCAGGCGCATCAGGTCGCGAATCAGCCCGCGGGCCTCTTCTGCGGCGATGCGTCCGCGAGCGATCCCCATCTTCGCGGCCAGGATGTAGAGCGCCGCCAGCTGGGTGGTGAACGCCTTGGTGGAGGCCACCCCGATCTCGGGCCCCGCGTGGGTGTAGAGCACGTCGTCGCTCTCGCGCGCGATGCTGGAGTCGCGTGTGTTGATGATGGAAAGCACCCGGGCGCCGGCCTGCTTGCCCTCGCGCAGGGCTGCCAGGGTGTCGGCGGTTTCGCCCGACTGGGAGACCGGAAGTACGAGGCACGACGGGTCCAGGATCGGATTGCGATAGCGGTACTCGCTGGCCAGGTCGACCTCGGCGGACACGCCGGCGATCTGCTCGAACATGTATTTGCCCACCATGCAGGCGTAGTAGGCGGTTCCGCACGCCACCAGGTGGATGCGGCTGATCTCACCCGCGCGCTCCGGAGACATGTCGATCCCGTCGAGATCGATGTCGCTCTCCCCCTCCGCCACGCGGGTGCCGATGGTGTCCATGATCGCGCGGGGCTGCTCGAAGATCTCCTTCTGCATGAAGCGGTCGTAGCCGCCCTTCTCTGCGGAAACCGGATCCCACTGGATGGGCCTGGGCTCGCGTTCGATGGGGCGGCCCTCGGTGTCGATCAGATCCACCCCGTCCTCGGAAAGCACCGCGAACTCGCCGTCGTCGAGGAACATCATCTGGCGCGTGTAGGGCAGGATGGCCGGGATGTCGCTGGCGAGAAACGTCTCCTTCTCGCCCAGACCCAGGATGAGGGGGCTGCCCCCGCTCTTGGCCGCCACCAGATGGTCCGGGTCGCCGGCGTTGAGCGCCGCGAAGGCATAGGAACCCTCGAGTCGGGCGCAGGCATCGCGCACGGCGCTCAGCAGGTCGCTGCCCGACGCCACACCCATGTCGATCAGGTGGGCGATGAGCTCCGTGTCGGTGTCGGATTCGATCTGGCGCCCGGCGGACTCGAGCTCGTGCCGCAGATCCCGGTAGTTCTCGATGATGCCGTTGTGGACGATCACCGAGTTGCCCGCCCGGTGCGGGTGGGCGTTGCGCTCCGAGGGCTTGCCGTGAGTGGCCCAGCGGGTGTGGCCGATGCCCACCCGGCCCAGGAGGGGCCGGTCGCGCAGGCTGCTCTCCAGGTTCGAGAGTTTGCCCAGGGTACGCCGGACGCTCAGCCCGCCCTCGTTCAGGATGGCGACGCCGGCCGAGTCGTAGCCCCGATACTCCAGGCGCCGCAGCCCATCCATGAGGACGTCCATGGCCCGGTGCTCGCGCCCGATGTAGCCGACGATTCCACACATGCGCGTTGTCTCCCTGTGCGCGGCGGCGCTAGCGGCCGGGCTTGCGAGCGGGCTTGCGGGCCTTGCGAGCCCGGGTCTTGCCGGTGGCCTTCTTCTTGCCCGCCGTGGTCTTCCGGATCGCGGGCTTCCGGGTTGCGGTCTTCTTCTTCGGGGCCACCCGCTTGCGGGTCGCAGTGCGGGTCGCGGCCCCGCCCTGGGTGGCGACCCTTTCCTGTTTGGGTTCGCCCGGGGCATTCTGGTTCCCGGCCTTCCGGCGTCGGGCCACCCAGCCCTCCACGTGTTGTTGTCGGCTGCGCTCGACGGCCAGGGCCCACGGGGGCACGTCCTTCGAGATGGTGGAGCCCGCCGCGACGAACGAATCCGGCGCGATCTTCACCGGGGCGATCAGGTTGGCGTTGCACCCCACGAAGGCCCGTTCGCCCACGGTGGTGCGGTGCTTGGCCAGGCCGTCGTAGTTCACCACGATTGCGCCGCAACCGAAGCTGGCCCCGGCTCCCACGTCGGCGTCGCCGATGTAGGACAGGTGGTCGGCCTTCACCCCGTCGCCCAGGGTGCTGTTCTTGATCTCCACGAAGTTGCCGATGCGCACGCCGCGGCCGAGCACCGTCCCGGGCCGCAGGTGGGCCGAGGGGCCGATCACCACGTCGTCGCCCAGCCGGCTGGACTCGATCACGCAGTGGGGCTTCACGTGCACCCCGCGACCGATGATCGTCTCGCCCGTAATCGAGCAGCCGGGTTCGATCCGGGTGTCCGGCCCCACCTGCACGTCGCTGTCGATCCAGGTGGTCGCCGGATCCACCAGGGTGACGCCCTCGTCCATGAGTCGCTCCCGTATGCGCCGCTGCAGCGCCGCTTCGGCCTCCGCCAGCAGGGCCCGGGTGTCGACGCCCAGGGCCTCCTCTGGCTCCAGAAGCAGCAGAGCCTCGACCCGCAGGCCCTCGCCCACGGCCCGCTCGACGATGTCGGTGAGATAGATCTCGCCCTGCTCGTTGCGGTCGTCCAACCCCGCCAGGGTCTTCCAGAGCAGCTCGGCGTCGAGCAGATACACGCCGGTATTGCGCTCGGCGATCTCCAACTGTTCGGGTGAGGCGTCGGTAGCTTCGACGATGCGCGCAACCCGGCCCGAGGCGTCACGCACCACGATGCCCCGGACGTCCACCTCGCCAGTGAGGAGCACCAGGTCGGCCCGGCGCTCGGCCTTCAGGGCGGCCATGCGGCGCAGCGTCTCGCTCCTGAGCAGGGGGGTATCCCCGTAGAGCACCAGGACGTCGCCGCGAAAGCCCTGGAGCTCCGGCTGGGCGCAGCGCACGGCGTCGCCGGTGCCCCGGGCCGGATCCTGGACCGCGAAGCGGGCGCGATCGGCGAAGGCCTCGCGCACCGGGTCGGCGTCGCGACCCACCACGATCACGCACAGGGCGGGATCCAGGGCCTCGGCAGCCTCCAGCGGATAGGAGAGCATGGGGCGGCCGGCCAGCGGGTGGAGCACTTTCGAGAGCGCCGACCGCATGCGGGTGCCCTTGCCGGCTGCCAGCAGCACCACGGCCAGGTCGCGATTCTGGGTGCTCGTCTCGACCATCCGGGTCTCCTCATCGGCCCCCGGCGCCACGGTTTTGACCCGGGTGGGATCACCCGGGGGGGCCGGCTCGAAAGCCGCATCCTCCGTCCATCTCAGCCCTGCGCCAGTCCAGAGCGAGCCCAGAGTAGCCCTGCGGGGTGCCGCGAGCCCTCACGCCTGCGGGTTCGCGCTGGGTCCGGACCGCCTATCCTCTCGGTCGACCGTGTGTCCCGCCTGCCTGCGGGGCGTTGGGGAAATGCTCCATCCAGATCTTCGGCAACACCCACGGCCTCAAAGCCAGCCAGATCCGGCAGCTCGAGCGCCTCGCGCGACGGCGCGTTCCGCCCGAGCGGCTGGTGACCCACGAGTTCGCCCGCGGCCTCACGGCCTTCACGGCTGAAACCGGCCGGCAGGTCGGGGTCCTAGTGGATCGCCGCGGCACCGTGACCCACGTGATGGTGGGCGACGCGAGCTCCATCGAACTTCCCGACTGGGGGCGCATGCGCGCCGGTCCCGGTCGCCTGCGCGGTCTGCGCTGCATCCATACGCACCTGGGTGACGAGGGCCTGACCCGCGATGACCTGACCGACCTGGCCCTGCTGCGACTCGACGCCATGGTGTCTTTGGCCACTGACGGCGATGGCCTGCCGGGCCGCGCTTTCGTCGCATCGCTGCGACCGGCGAATGCCGTCGGGGCAGCCGTCGAGCAGATGCAGCCGGTGCCCCCGGCCCAGCTCGACTTCGACTTCCGCGACTGGATCGGCGCACTGGAAGAAGAGCTCGCGCGACAGGACACCACGCGCAAGGTCGCGGCCGGAGAGCGCGCGATCCTGGTGTCGGTCACCGCCGGCCGCAAGCCCCACGACGTGGAAGCGCAGGTGGAAGAACTGCAGGAACTGGCGCGCTCGGCCGGCGTCGAAGTGGTGGAGTTGATCACGCAGCACCGTCGCGTGCCCGATCCGAAGTTCCTGATCGGAACCGGCAAGCTCCAGGATCTGGTGATCCACGCCTTCCAGAGCGACGTGGACCTGGTTATCTTCGACCATAATCTGACGCCCGCCCCGGCGCGCAACCTGGGCGAGCGACTCGACCTGCGCGTGATCGATCGCACCCAACTGATCCTGGACATCTTCGCCCAACACGCAAAATCCGCGGACGGCAAGCTGCAGGTGGAGTTGGCCCAGTTGAAATACCGGCTGCCGAGGCTGTCCCAACGCGCTGACGTGTCGCTGTCACGACTGGCGGGCGGCATCGGCGGACGCGGCCCGGGTGAGACGAAGCTCGAGGTCGACCGGCGCCGGGTCCGCGACCGGGTCGCCCGGCTGGAGCGGGAGCTCGAGCGCCTGCAGGGCCAGCGCCAGCAGCGCCGCCAGCGCCGCGGCGCCGATCCGGGATCTCCGCCGGAATCGTGACCAGTCCAGCACGCCGTTGAAGTCCGCGCGCTGCGCCGCCGCACGGCCCTGCTCAATCGCGTCGGCGATCAGCTCGGGCGAGGCGCCCGGGGGG
>JAQBHB010000025.1:0-5724 GCA_032128115.1 Deltaproteobacteria bacterium
CTTCTTCAACCAACGCCAAACTACATCACACCAAAAACGCAAACGGGACCCACTCTAACTCCATCTCCATCTCTTGCATGCTGCTTGAAGAATGATGCAGAGTTCCCGCGCGCCGAGATCCGCGTGGCCGGGGGACGCGAAGGCCACCTGCGCGCTCTGGGACCGCTGGCCCTGTGGCCCGCCAACTCGCTGTTTGTCGAGGGCTATCTCATTATCCGCGGCGACCTGGTGGACGACACCTACCGCATGATCCGCGACGCTGGTTTCGAGGTAGAGGGCAACCCGCTCTACGACGAGAGAGACCGGGGTTCCACGGGCTTCCGCCTCACCGGAGGCGACGGCGAGATCCTCAAGCCCGAGATCCGGACCGCCGGGTCGTGAGTCTCGAGGCACTTTCGCATCAGGCGCTCCATGCGATTCGCGAACGCGGCACCTATCGGCGCATGCGCGTGCTCCACGGTGTGGCGGGACCGCGCATGCGGGTGGATGGGCATCCGGTGCTTCTGTTCGCGGGCAGCAACTCCCTGGATCTGGCGGGGCACCCCGAAGTGGTGGAGGCGGCCTCGCGGGCCGCGCGCGAGTGGGGGTGTGCGGCAGGAGGCTCGCGCCTCATCAACGGCAACCTGACGCTTCACGAAGAGCTCGAACAGGATCTTTGCAAGTGGCTGAACGCCCCGTCGGCACTCACCTTCGCAAGCGGTTACATGGCCAACGTGGGCGTGATCCCCGCCCTGGTAGGTGAGGGCGATGTGGTGGTGTCCGATGCCCTCTGCCACGCCTCGATCATCGACGGCTGCCGCCTGTCGCGCGCCGATGTGAAGGTCTTCCCGCACGGCGACCTGGATGCCCTGGAATCCGTCTTGCGGCGGGCGGCCGGAACCCGCCATCGGGTGCTGCTTGCGGTGGACGGCGTCTACAGCATGGACGGCGACATGGCGCCGCTCGATGGCATGCTGGAACTGGCCAGGCATTGGGGCGCCATCGTGCTCCTCGACGACGCCCACGGCACCGGCACCCTGGGCCCCGGGGGCCGCGGCACGGCGGCACACTTCGGGGTGTCGGATCGGGTCGACGTCCACGTGGGGACCCTGGGCAAGGCCCTGGGCAGCTTCGGCGCCTTCGTGGCGGGGAGTCACACACTGCGCGACCTGCTGGTGAACACGGCGCGGAGCTTCATCTTCAGCTGCGCGCTGGCACCTCCCCAGGTAGCGGCGGCGGGTGCCGCGCTCCGCGTGTTGGAGCGCGAGCCCTGGCGCCCGGCACGACTCCAGGAGAACGCGGCACGCCTGCGCTCGCGGCTGGCGGAGGCCGGGATCTCGACGGCGCCGAGCACCACCCACATCGTACCGGTCGCGATCGGGGAGAATGACGCCACCATGGAGGTCTGCGAACGCCTGCTCGGGCGCGGCTTCTACGCCCAGGGAATCCGGCACCCCTCGGTGCCCGCGGGCAGCGCGCGTCTGCGACTCACCCCCATGGCCACCCACAGCGAGGACGACATCGACGCATTGGCCCGGGCCGTCGTCGAGACCATCGCTAGCACGGCGTGAGCGCGGCCCCGACTGCACGCGGCTGGTTCGTCACCGGTACCGACACGGGAGTGGGAAAGACCGTGGTGACCTGCGCCCTGGCCCGGGCGCTGCGCGCCCGGGGTGCGAACGTGGGCGTGATGAAGCCCATCGAAACCGGGGTGGGCGCGGACGGCCCACTGGATGCCCTGGCTCTTCGCGAGGCGGCGGGCTGCGACGATCCCCTGGACACGATCTGCCCACAGCGGTTCGCGCTTCCAGCAGCCCCCAGCGTGGCCGCGAGGGCCGAGGGGCGCCAGGTGGATCTCGCCTCGGTGCGCAGCGCCTTCGCGCGCCTGGCGGCCGGGCGTTCGCCGTTGCTGGTGGAGGCCGCCGGAGGGCTACTGGCCCCCGCCGCCGTGGGTGTGACCATGGCCGACCTGGCCCGTGAGTTGGGACTGCCTTTGCTGCTGGTAACACGCGCGGCGCTCGGGACCATCAATCACACGCGCCTGGTGATCGAAGCCGTGCGGGCCCGCAACCTGCCGCTCGCCGGCGTGGTGATCTCCCACAGCAACGGCCCCCTTTCCGAGGCCGACGAAGCCAACTGCCAGGCACTCCGCGAAGAACTGGGTCCCCTGCTGGTGGGGGAGGTGCCGCCCCTGACCCCGGGGGCTCGCCCCGACGCCAGCCACTTCGACTGGCCCGCTCTCGAGCGGAGCCCCGGGTAGTTCCGGCGGCAAAGCATCAAGGCGTTTCCGGATCCCGGCACCAGACCCGTTCGCCGCCCAGCCAGGTTTCGAGAATCTGGCCCTCGGGGGGGTCGAGAATCTTGTCCTCGGAGGGTTCGAGAATCTGGCCCTCCGCAGCGAGTACGGCCAGGTCTGCTCGGGCGCCAACGCGCAGGGTGCCGCGCTGGCCCTCGATGCCCAGGACCCGGGCCGGGCGCAGCGTGCAGGCGGCCACGGACTCGAGCAGGGTCGCGCCCGCGGCCCGACGGAAGCGCGCGGCGCAGGCGTCCAGGGTGGCCCGGCTTCCGGCCAGGCGTCCGTCCGCAAGGCGCATCGCGCTGCCGTCGTCGTGCAGCACACGCTTGCCGAGAGTTGCATCCGGTCCCGGATCCACCCGATCGGTGATCAGCACCAATCGATCGCGCTTTGCCCGCGCGGCCACCCGTACCAGGCTCGGGTGAACGTGCACGCCATCGCAGATGAGGTCACAGGTCAGGCGATCCTCGCCGAGCGCGAATCCCGCCAGGCCGGGCTCGCGCTGGTGCAGCACGCCCATCGCGTTGAACAGGTGCGTCACGTGACGCGCCCCGCGTTCCACTGCGGCCTCGGCCTGCTCGGCGCTGGCCAGGCTGTGGCCCAGGGCCGCGACGATTCCCCGCTGCGCAAGAACTGCCAGCAGGGGCTCGACTCCGGCGACCTCGGGCGCGAGCGTCACCATGCAGACGTCGCCCTCGCCCCGGTCGAGCAGCGAGCGACCCTCGGCAGCTTCGAAGGGCCGGATGCCCTCTTTCGGCTGGGCGCCGGCGGCGCCGGCGTGGATCCAGGGCCCCTCCAGATGAATGCCGAGGCAAGCGGCCTGGCCCGGGGCCTGGCCCACCAGGGGCCCCAGGCGCTGCATCCGGCTCTCGAGCTCGGGCTGTGACCAGGCCAGGCTGGTGGCCAGGAAGCCGGTGGTGCCGTGGCGGAGCAGGTCGCGAGCCGCGTCGTGCAGGGACGACTCGATGAGTTCGGGCGGCGCCCAGGCCAGGGGGCCGTGGAAGTGCAGGTCCAGGAAGCCTGGGGCGAGCGGCTGGCCCGCCAGGTCGATGACGCGGGCGTCGGCAACTCCCGCGTCCTGCCCTGGCGCAAGCCGCGCGGCAATGCGATCGCCCTCCAGCAGCAGACTCCCCGCCTCGGGTGCAGGGGCCTCAGGATCCAGGAGCAGGGCGTTTCGGAGCAGGACACGGGCCACGGCGCTGCGGATTCTAGCGGCCCGCGGCGGCTCTCAAGCCAGGAGCGCTCTGCACCGATTCAGACGCTGGACGAGGTGTGCGCCGTGGGCAGCATCGATGAGGATCTCAAGATCCTCGAAACGAAAATCACGCAGCTGAAGCTCAACTACGAACGCTACTTCCTGGGCTCCCGGCCCCGGGAGCCCGTGCTGGACCGCGCCGAAGTCGACAAGCAGATCGCCATCTACTCGAACACGCCCTTCCAGAACACGGGGCTCAAGTTCCGCTTCAGCAGCATCAACTCGCGCTATCAGGCCTTCAAGCGCCAGTGGATCGAGACCCTGCGCAAGATCGAGCAGGGCACCTACTCTCGACACCGCTTCAAGGCTGGCCTCCACGACAGCAACGAAGCCGCATCGCCCGCGCGCGCCGACGCGGGCACGAGCGCCGGGGGGAGCGACCTCTACCAGGCCTACCTGCAGGCCCGGAAGTCCTGCGGTCAATCGGTGGACGGATTGTCACCGGCGAAGCTCAAGGCCACTCTGGCCAAGCAGGAGGCCGCCGTGAAGAAACGCTACGGCAACGCGGAAGTGAAGTATCGCGTGGTGGTCGAAGACGGGAAGGCCAAGCTCAAGGTCTCGAAGGCGAACTGACCCTCTCGCTTCCTGCGGGAAGGGTCACGCCTTGCGCTCACTCACCTGGATGCGGTTGCGCGCGTGCTCGAGGGCGGCCTCGAAGTGGGTCCGCCGTTCCGCGCCAGCGTCGCCCAGATTCTCCAGACCCTGCTCGGCCCGCTCCCGATCCAGCTGCGCACGGGCCACGTCGATCTCGTGGGCGAACTCGCACGACTCCACCATCACCGCCACCTCGTCGGCGGTCACCTCGGCAAAGCCATTGGCCACGGCGGCGAAGAGGCGCTCGCCGTCCGGGGCGTGGATCTCGATCTCACCGATGCGAACCGGCGTCAGGAAGCGCTCGTGACTCGGCAGCACGCCGAAGTCCCCCTCGACCCCCGGCAGCACGATGCCGTTCACGGACCCCCGGTACCGCTCGCCATCCGGCGTCACGATCGTGAGGTTGATGGACACGGCCCCCCCTAGACCAGTTTCGAGGCCTTCTCCACAGCCTCCTCGATGGTGCCCACCATGTAGAAGGCCTGCTCGGGCAGCGCGTCGTGCTTGCCTTCCAGGATCTCCTTGAAGCCGCGGATCGTGTCCTCGAGCCGCACGTAGACGCCGGGCGTCCCGGTGAACTGCTCGGCCACGTGGAACGGCTGTGACAGGAAGCGCTGCAGCTTGCGGGCCCGGGCCACCGTGAGCTTGTCATCATCGGATAGTTCGTCCATCCCCAGGATGGCGATGATGTCCTGCAGGTCCTTGTACTTCTGGAGCTGCCGCTGCACCTCGCGGGCCGTGTCGTAGTGCTCCTGGCCCACCACCTGGGGATCCAGGATGCGACTGGTGGAGTCCAGGGGATCCACGGCCGGGTAGATGCCGATCTCGGTCAACTGCCGCGAGAGCACCGTGGTGGCGTCCAGGTGGCTGAAGGCCGTGGCCGGCGCCGGGTCGGTGAGGTCGTCCGCGGGCACATAGATGGCCTGCACCGACGTGATCGACCCCTTCTTGGTGGATGTGATCCGCTCCTGGAGCGCGCCCATGTCGGTGGCCAGGGTCGGCTGGTAGCCCACGGCCGAGGGGATCCGGCCCAGAAGCGCCGACACCTCGGAGCCCGCCTGGGTGAAGCGGAAGATGTTGTCGATGAAGAGCAGCACGTCCTTGCCCTCTTCGTCGCGGAAGTACTCGGCGGTGGTCAGCGCCGACAGCCCGACCCGCGCGCGCGCTCCGGGCGGCTCGTTCATCTGGCCGTAGACCAGGGCCGTCTTGTCGAGCACCGTGGTGCCATCGGACAGCTTGGCCTCGGCCATCTCGTTCCAGAGGTCGTTGCCCTCGCGGGTGCGCTCGCCGACACCGCAGAAGACCGACCGACCGCCATGCTCCATCGCGATGTTGTTGATCAACTCCATGATGATGACGGTCTTGCCCACGCCGGCACCGCCGAACAGCCCGATCTTGCCACCCTGGAGGTACGGTTCGAGCAGGTCGATGACCTTGATGCCGGTCTCGAACATCTTCAGCTCGGTTGACTGCTGTTCGAGAGTCGGCGCATGGCGGTGAATCGGCCACCGTTCCTTGGTCAGGATCGGTCGATCGGGAAAGTCCACGGGTTCGCCGAGCACGTTCAGGACGCGTCCGAGCGTCTCGGGGCCCACTGGCA
>JAQBHB010000026.1:0-63199 GCA_032128115.1 Deltaproteobacteria bacterium
TAGATATTGTCGATGAAAAGCAGGACGTCACGGCCCTCGTCGCGGAACGCCTCGGCCATGGTGAGGCCGCTCAGGCCCACGCGCAGGCGGTTTCCGGGGGGCTCGTTCATCTGACCGAACACCATCGCGACCTTGTCCAACACGTTCGAGTCCTTCATCTCGTGATAGAAGTCGTTGCCCTCGCGGGTGCGCTCGCCCACGCCGGCGAACACCGAGTAGCCGCCGTGCTGCTTGGCGATGTTGTTGATGAGCTCCATCAGCACCACGGTCTTGCCCACGCCCGCCCCGCCGAACAATCCCACCTTGCCGCCCTTGGGATAGGGCTCGATCAGGTCGAGCACCTTGACGCCGGTTTCGAAGATCTCGAGCGTCGTGGACTGGTCCACGAACTCCGGCGGCGGGCGGTGGATCGGGTAGGTGCTCTTGGCGTCGATGGGACCCCGCTCGTCCACCGGCTTGCCAATTACGTTCATGATACGACCCAGGGTCTTCTCGCCCACGGGCACGCGGATCATGTCGCCGGTGTTCTCCACGTCCTGGCCGCGGGTCAGACCGTCGGTCGTGTCCATGGCGATGGCGCGCACGGTGTTTTCGCCCAGGTGCTGAGCCACCTCGAGCACCAGATTTCCCTGGGTGTCGTCGATGCCGGCGTTGGTCGCCTTGAGCGCGGTCAAGATCTCGGGGAGGGTTCCAGGGGGAAACTCCACGTCCACCACCGGGCCCAGCACCTGCACGATCTTTCCAGTTCCGTTCGCCATCTGGGTCCCCCACTAACGAGCTAGAGCGCCTCGGCGCCCGAGACGATTTCAACCAACTCCTTGGTAATGGCTGCCTGACGTGCCCGATTGAACTGCAGGGTCAGGCTATCGATCAGTTCTTCCGTGTTGCGGGTGGCCGACTCCATGGCGGCCATGCGGGCGGCGTGCTCCCCCGCCTGGTTCTCGAGCAGGGCACGGAAGACTGCCACCTCCACGGCCTTCGGCACCAGCACCTCCAGCAGCCGAGCCGCGCTCGGCTCGATATCGAAGGGCGTGGCCTCTCCGGCCTCCTCGGCCCCCGGATCCACCGGCAGCAACCGGGTCACCGTGGGCTTCTGGGTCATGGCGGTGATGAACCGGCTGTAGACGAGGATCACCTCGTCGCAGCGACCCTGCGTGAACCGCGATGCCAGCTCGGAGGCGATCCGCACCGCATCCGAGTACTGGACCCAGCCCTCGACGGGATAATCGGCGCAAAGCGTCGCCCCCCGGCGCCGGAAGTGCTCGTTGGCCTTGCGGCCCACGCTGGCCACCGACACCTGGCTGCCAGCGCCGCGCCGCTCGTCGAGCAGCTTCTGGGCGGCCTTCACCACGTTGCTGTTGAAGGCCCCGCACAGGCCACGGTTGGAGGTCACCACCACCAGCTCGGTGGTCTTCGTGTTTGCATGCGCCTTCAGCAGCGGGTGCTCGGCTTGCGCCTGGGACCGAACCACCCGAGACAGGGTGGTCTGCAGGCGTTCGGCGTAGGGCCGGGCGGCGTTGATCGAATCCTGGGCCCGGCGCAACTTGGCGCCCGCCACCATGCGCATGGCCCGGGTGATCTGCTGCGTTTTGGCGACGCTGCCGATCCGGCGCTGGATGTCCTTGAGGTTCGGCACGTCAGGCGGCCTGGCTGTCCCCGCTGGCGGGCGTGGGCTGGAACGCGTTGGCAAACTCGTCCAGGGCGGCCATCAGCTTGGTCTCGGTTCCTTCGCCCATGACCTTCTTCTCCCGGATGTCCTTCAGGATGTCGCCGTGGCGGGTGCGAATGAACTCGAGCATCTCGGTCTCGTAGCGCCGGATGTCGCCGAGCCCATATCCGCGCACCCAGGAATCGCGCTCCTCCCGGGGTGTGCACGCGTAGATGGAGACCACCTGCTCCTCCATGGACATGGGGGAGTATTGGTTCTGCTTGAGCATCTCGGTTTGTCGCTCGCCGTTTGCCAGCTGCTCCTGGGTGGCTTTGTCGAGATCACTTCCGAACTGGGAGAAGGCCGCCATCTCCCGGTACTGGGCCAGGTTGAGCTTGAGCTTTCCCGCCACCTGCTTGGTGGCCTTGGTCTGGGCGCTGCCGCCCACCCGAGAGACCGAGATGCCCACATTGATGGCGGGGCGGATGCCCGCGTTGAACAGGTCGGTCTCCAGGTAGATCTGCCCATCGGTGATGGAAATGACGTTGGTGGGGATGTAGGCGGACACATCCCCGGCCTGGGTCTCGATGATGGGGAGTGCCGTGAGACTCCCACCGCCGTAGTCCTTGTTCAGGTTCGCGGCCCGCTCCAGAAGCCGCGAGTGCAGATAGAACACGTCGCCCGGGTAGGCCTCGCGTCCCGGCGGGCGGCGCAGCAGCAACGAGAGCTGCCGGTAGGCCACCGCGTGCTTCGAGAGATCATCGTAGACGATCAGAGCGTGCTTTCCGGAGTCGCGGAACCACTCGCCCATGGTGCAACCGCTGTAGGGCGCGATGAACTGGAGCGGTGCGGGCGAGCTCGCGCTGGCCGACACCACGGTCGTGTAGTCCATGGCGCCGTAGGCGTTCAGCTTGTCCACCACCTGGGCAACCGTCGACTGCTTCTGGCCCACGGCCACGTAGATGCAGAAGACGTCGGTGTCCTTCTGGTTCAGGATGGTGTCGATGGCGATGGCGGTCTTGCCGGTCTGGCGGTCGCCGATGATGAGCTCACGCTGGCCGCGGCCGATGGGCGTCATGGTGTCGATGGCCTTGATGCCGGTATGCAGGGGCTGGTTCACCGACTGGCGCGTCACGATGCCGGGGGCCTTGAGCTCCACCCGGCGCGTCTCCGTGGTGTCGATCGGTCCCTTGCCGTCGATCGGGCCGCCCAGGGCGTCCACCACGCGTCCCACCAGCGCCTCGCCCGCCGGGACTTCGATGATGCGACCGGTGCGGCGCACCACGTCGCCCTCGCGCACGTGGTTGGCTTCGCCCATGGTGGCGACGCCCACGTTGTCCTCTTCCAGGTTGAGCACCAACCCGGTCATGCCTCCCGGGAACTCGACCAACTCGCCAGCCATGGCCCGGTCCAATCCGTAGACGCGCGCGATGCCGTCGCCCACCGAGAGAACCGTTCCCGTCTCGGCGACGTCGATCTCCCGTTCGTAGTCCTTGATCTCGCGCTTCAGGATGTCGGTGATTTCGCCGGGCTTGATGTCCATGGACTCAGTGACCTCTCGTCAGGCTGGTGCGCAGCTGTCGCAGCTGCGTGCGAAGGCTTCCGTCGAACAACAGGCCGTCAACCGTAGCGATGGCGCCGCCAAGCAACGCGGGATCCACGCGCTCGGAGAGCTCCACCTGGCGTCCGGTTCGCACGGCCAGGGCGCGTTGCAGGCGCTCGCGCTGTGAGGCTGCGAGCGGGGAGGCCGAGACCACTTCGGCCGTGGTGCGGCCGGCGGCGGAGTCGGCCAGGTCGCCAAATTCGCCGTGGATCGCAGCGAAGTCCACGAGCCGGCGCTTGTCGATCAGGAATGCACAGAAGTTCCGGACGCTGGCGCTGCATTCGGCGCGCTGGCACACGGCGGCCAACAGCTTGCGGCGCTCGGCCACCGGGTGGAGCGGCTGGAAGAGCGAACGCGCCAGATCGGGGCTCTGCTCGAACAGCCCCGCCAGGCGGTCGAGCTCCGAACGGATCGCGGGCACGGTCTGGTTCTCCCTGGCCAGGGCGAACAGGGCCCGGGAGTAGCGGCGCGCGGCGGCGGATCTTCGCATGAGCTAGGCGTTGCTTCCCGCGGCGCCGTTGCCGCCCGACTCGATCTTCTCGATGAACTCGTCGAGCAGCCGGTCCCGATCCGCATCCGTGATCTGCTCGCGCAACCGCTTCGCCGCCAACTCGATCGCCAGATCCGAGGTCTCTTCGCGAAGCTCCTCGCGAGCCCGGCGCAGCTCCTGATCCACAGCCGCCTTGGCATCGCGGCGAATGCGCTCCGCCGCCGCCTGGGCGGCGGCCAGGATGTGCGCTCGCTCCGACTCGGCGCGCTCCCGCGCCACGCTTCGAATGTTCTCGATCTCGGCGTCCAGGTTGAGCAGGCGTCGCTGCAGGTCCGCGCAGCGCGCCTCGGCATCCGCTCGCAACCGGGCCGCCGTGTTCAGGTCGTCCTGGATCTGGTTGCGCCGGTCTGCGAAGAAGCCCTGGATGGGTTTTCGCGAGAACCAGATGATCACGCCCAACAGGAGCACCAGGTTGATGGCGGGATAGATCAGGCTCTCGACCACACTGGCTTCACCACTCTCAGCCGCTGCCGGCGCCGCGAGCGCCCAGACGATGAGCCACGACGGAACGATCCACGCGCTGCGCCTCACGAAAGCGACCTCCCCAGGATTCGCGACGCTGCCTCGGAGGCCAACTGGTCGGCCTGGACCCGCAGCGAGCTGCGCGTTTCGCCGAGGGCGCGCTCGATTTCCTGGCGAGCACGGCCCACCTCCTGTTCCGCCTGGCTGCGAACGTCCTGGGTCTGCTCGGCGTGCTCGCGACGCGCCACGTCCAATTCCGACTTGCGCGCGGCCTCGGCCTCTTCGCGGGCAGCCCGGACGGAGCGCTCGTAACGCTCGAGGATCTCGTCCGCCTCGCCCTCCACGCGGCGCGCGTTCTCGCGGTTGCCGGCGATCTTGCGATCGCGCTCCTCCAGCACCTTGAAGATGGGGCGGAAGATCAGGGCGTTGACGGGATAGATCAGGAGCGCGAAGGCGAGCAGTAACAGGGGAAGCGTTCGCTCGAAGTCGGGCATGAGAACCAGCCCGCCTTCTCCTGCGGCGGCCGGAGTTGCCGCGAGCACCCCGGTGGCCAGCACCCCGATCCAACCCCACCCACCCCAGGCGAATTCACGGTTCCGATTCGTCACTGGACCTGCTCCGAGTTCCGTGGCGACCGCACCCCGGGCCACACCGCACCACAGTGCCGCTCGCAACGGTGAATGGATCCCGGCGCCCGGGTGGCTGCAAACACGACCAGCTGGCTGCAAACACGACCGGCGGACCGAAGTCGATCCGCCGGGGCGGGGCGCGCCTGATTCTTGCACAGTCAGGGGGAAGTTCAAGGCGAGACGGGATCGTCCTCGGCCTGCAGGGACCCGGTGCGGCAGGTGCCCTCCAGGGTCGAACCATCGGCCACGGTCAGGACGGGCGTCTGGAGGCCGCCGACGATGGAGCCGCCGGGCAGCAACTCCAGTCGGCTCCGGGCCGACACGTGGCCCTCGATGTGGCCGGCCACCACCACCTCGTCCGCCTCGATGCTGGCGCGGATCCGGCCCGACTCGCCGATCCAGACCAGGCCCTCGGCGACCAACCTTCCACGCACGCGGCCATCGATCCGCGCCGGATCCGGGAGAACCACCAGACCCGTGAATTCATCCTCTTCCCGCAGCACGGTCGGCGGCGGCACACCAGCGGACGCCGGCGGGCGAACTCCCCGCTGCAACCTGGAATCAGCCATGGCCGAGCAGAATCCCGGTGATCCGGGCCAGGTCGTCCTGACCGAAGTACTCGATCTCGATGCGCCCCCGGGACACCTCGCCCAGGATGCGCACGCGAGTCTGGAGGCGCTGGCGGAGCGTATCGATGACGCGCGCCATGTCGGGGTCCGGGGTCTTGCGGGCGCTCGCGTGGGTCCGCTGCTTGCCGCTGGTGCCGGACGCCAGGGCTTCGGCGGCTCGAACCGAGAGGCCCTCCTTCACGATGCGATCGCGAAGGTGGCGCCGACGCTCCGGGTTGGTGAGGCCAAGCAACGCCTTGGCATGACCCGCGGAAAGGCGCCCCTCTTCCACGTCCTGCTGCAGCTCGCGCGGCAGATCCAGCAAGCGCAGGTGGTTGGCGATGGTGGAGCGCTCGAACCCCACTCGCTTGCCGATTTCGTCCTGGGTGGCGCCCGTGGCGGCCAGGGCCTGGAAGGCGTGCCCCAGCTCGATGGGGTTGAGATCGCGGCGCTGCACATTCTCGATCAGGGCCAGGCTCAGGCGATCGCGGCGCTCCACGTCCGCCACCACCACGGGAATCATGTCGAGGCCGGCCTGCTGGGTCGCCCGCCAGCGGCGCTCGCCCACCACCAGCTCATAACGGTCCCCGGCCTCCCGGACCACCACCGGCTGTAACACACCGTGCTGTCGGATGGAGTCCGTCAGCCGGGCGAGCTCCAGCGGGTCGAAGGCCCTGCGCGGCTGCTCCGGGTTGGGATCGATCAGGTCCACCGGAAGCTCACGGGGCGGAGCCTGCGACCGGCCCGCCGCAGGCTGCGCCCCCACGGTTGCCACAGCGGGCGCTCCCGAGGGCGCCCCCGGAAGCAGCGCTCCCAGACCCTTTCCAAGCGCGTTTCGGCGACTGCTCATCGGTCGACCTCCTGACCGGGCGCGCCGTCTGGGCTCGCCCCGCTCGTACCTCGCGATGCCACCCGGCCCAGGAACTCCTCTGCCAGGGCCAGGTAGCTGGTCGCTCCCTTCGAGTGGATGTCATAAAGCAGGACCGGGCGGCCATGACTCGGCGCCTCGCTCAAGCGAACGTTTCGCGGAATGACGGAATCGAAAACGTCCCGCTCGAAATGGGCGCGCACCTCCGCTTCGACCTGCTGGCTCAGGTTGTTGCGCGGATCGGCCATGGTCAGGAGGATGCCTTCCAGCGCCAGCTGCGGATTGAGCTGCTGGCGCACGGCGTCGATGGTCTCGAGCAGACCCGCGAGTCCTTCCAGTGCGTAGTATTCGCACTGCAGTGGAATGATCACCGCGTCGGCGGCCGTGAGCGCATTGAGTGTGAGCAGGCCCAGCGACGGCGGGCAGTCGATGAACACGAAGTCGTAGGCGTCGCGGAGATCTGCCAGGGCCCGCTCGAACTGCCGCTCGCGATTCAGGGTAGAGACGAGTTCGATCTCGGCCCCGTAGAGATCGCGACCCGACGGAACCAGATGCAGGTACTGGAGCTCCGTGGCGCCCACCAGATCCTTCATGACACAGCGACCGATCAGTGCGTCATAGACCTGGGGAGAGGCGGGAGAGGCGCCGAAGGCACTGGTGGCGTTGGCCTGGGGGTCCAGGTCTACCAGGAGAGTGGCCCGCTCGGACGCGGCGATCGAGGCGGACAGATTGACGGCGGTGGTGGTCTTCCCGACCCCACCCTTCTGGTTCACGACCGCAACCACGCGACTGTGAGGCGCCATGCGACCCGTTCCGATAGCGAAGGCCTGGAGGAGGCCCTCGTTCATATTTCCCGGGGGGATTAGAAGACGAAGTACACAGATACCACACGCCGGCCGCTCGGTCTAGCGGCGTCTGCCGATCCAGAGCGCCGGCCGCTCGGTCTAGCGGCGTCTGCCGATCCAGAGCGCAGGCCGCTCGGTCTAGCGGCGTCTGCCGATCCAGAGCGTTCGATCTGGCCCGGCGGGTGCTCGGTAGGGCACGACGGTCTCCGAGACAACGTCCGCATGCTCTGGCACGAGAGGGGGGGCCGCGGAGCCGGGGATCGCAAGGATTCCACCCGATCGAGCCCAGGGAAGCATCCAGTCCAGGGCCTTGATCGGGGGAGCCATGGCCTGGGCGACCACGGCAGCGTGCGCCTCCGGCTCCAGGTCCTCGACCCGCCCGAGGCGCGGCTCGGCGTTCTCCAGGTTCAGATGGCGAATGGCCGCCCGCTGGAAGTGGTGACGGCGCTCCCGTGCCTCGACCAGGGTGATCCGACAGGCGGGTCGCAGAATGGCAAGGGGAAGACCCGGGATCCCAGCGCCCGAGCCCAGATCGGCCAGACTCTCCGTCTCGGGAAGCGCCGTGGACAGGGCGGCAGCCTCCAGGACCAGCCGCGAAAGGATCGCCTCGAGGCCGCGGTGACCGGTGAGGTTCATGCGCTCGGACCACTCGGCTAGCAGAATCGAGAACTCGAGCAGGGCCTCGGCCTGATCGGCGGTGGCGTTGGGGCATACCTGCCGAAGCCCTTCCTGCAGGATCCTCCTGGCCCGATCAGGCTCCACAGCTCAGCCTCACCGTTCCACGTGGAACGTGCGATCAGGCTGGGCCAGACGTTCCACGTGGAACGTGCGATCAAGCTGGGCCAGACGTTCCACGTGGAACGTGCGATCAAGCTGGGCACGGACCGCGCAGGAGTGTTCCACGTGGAACACGGGTCTTGGCGGCCTGGATACGGAGCGTTGGAAACGGCCTGGGCCCCGCGAGCGTTCCACGTGGAACATCGCGGGGCAGATATCGCTCAGGAATCGGATCGGGCGGCCGCGGAGCGCGCCTCCCGTTGGGCCTCCTCGAACTCGGGCGCTCCCTCGGGCACCACCACCACCTGGCGATAGCGTCCCTCGCCCATGCTCATCGTCGCGATGTCCTCTTCGTCACGCAGAGCCAGGTGGATCATCCGGCGGTCCCGGGCATTCATGGGGTCCAGCGCCACCGCCCGCTCGCTTTCCCGGGCGCGTCGAGCCACCCGCTGTGCAAGCCGGGAGAGATGCGCCTCGCGAGCGTCCGCATCACCTTCCACATCCACCACCACCCGGGGCGGCTCGTCCGAAAGGCGGCTGGCGGCCTGATTCACCAGGAGCTGCAGCGCATCGACGGGTCGGCCATCGCCTTGGGCCAGGTCGGCGGCTGCGGCTCCGCTGATTTCGAAGGCCAGGAGGCCAGCCTCCTGGTTCTCGGCGATCTCGAACGGGCCCAGTTCCATGCGCTCGAGGATCCCGAGCAGATAGTTTCCTACCTCGCCCAGTTTGCCTCGAGCGGTGCCCACCGACGGCTCACCGCTGCGTTCCGGTCGCGCCTGCCGGGTCTCCTCCTCGTCGCGTCCGCGACCGCGTCCAGCATCCAGATCGGGTTCTCGGCTCGGGGCTTCGCGGGCTGGACCGCGAGCGCGATCCGGTTCACGACCGGAAGCTTCGCGGTCCCGCCCCTGGCCCCGACCCCGATCCGAGTCGCCGCGACCGCGCCGAGGGCCCTCGCTGCGACCGCCCCGATCGCGATCTCCGCGGCCTCGCGGGCCCCGGTCTCCGCGGCCTTCGCCTCGGCCCTCACCACGGCCCTCGCCGCGGCCCTCGCCGCGCCCTTCCGACGGCCGAGGCGGCTTGGCGTCCTTGCGCCGCGCCACGATCACATCGTGCCCGCCCAGGCCGTAGACCGCTCCCGGGGCAAAGCCGCCAATCGTCAGTTGATCCGCCTCGACGGCAAAAAACTCACACGCCTTGGCAATTGCTTCCCGCCGATTATCCCCAACGAACTCACGCGACTCGTTCTTCGCATCGTACACAGCTTCTTCTCTCCTCTCGTTCTTCTCGTTCTTCTCTTCTCACCAACCTCGGCCGGCGCCGGGCTTCGGTCTCATTTTGCCATTGAGCGGCGAATCCAGAGCTGTTGTGCGATCGCCAGCATGTTGCTGAGCATCCAGTAAAGCACCAGTCCGGATGCAAACTGGTAGAAGACCACCGTCATCACGATGGGCATCACGGTCGTCATCATGCGCGCCTGGGCCGGGTCCATGGACGGCTGGGGCGTCATCCGCTGCTGCAGCACCATGGTGGCGCCCATGATGAGCGGCAGCACCCGCACGGGCAGATCCAGGCCCGGGATCACGAAGAGCGTTTCCGGGGCTGAGAGGTCCGTGATCCAGCCGAAGAACGGAGCTTCGCGCAGCTCGATCGAGCTACGAAGGGCATAGAACAGGCCGATCATGACGGGAAGCTGCAGCACCATCGGGAGACACCCGCCCAGCGGATTGACTCCCTCGCTCTTGTAGAGCGCCATCATGGCTTCCGACTGCTTTTGCTTGTCGTCCTTGTGCTTCGCCTGAAGCTCCTTGAGCTTCGGCTGCAGGCTCCGCATGGCCTCCATGGAGCGCATCTGCTTGGCCACGAGAGGGGCGGTTACCAGCTTGACCAGAATCGTCAGGATCACGATCGCTACGCCGTAGTTCGGGATGAACGAGTAGAGCACCCGCAGCATCCACGAGAAGAAGTGTGTCATGGGCGAGATCCACGACCAACCCACGTCGACTGCGTGGACGGCTGCGTCTCCCAGCGCTTCGAGCCGCTCCACTTCTTTGGGGCCCACGTAGCCCCGGAACACTCGACTCGCCGCTTGTCCCGGCGGCAGTGACACCGGTGGAAACTCGAGCAGCGCCATCCCGTACCCGCCGCCCCGGGTTGCCAGCAGCGCGCTGGCCTCGGCGGGCTCGTCCGGGAACAGCGCGCTGAGGAAGTAGGTGTTCTGAACGCCGACGAAGTCGACATTGCCCGCCAGGGGTTGATTGCCATCGCCGCCAGACGCACAGGCCATGGGTCCGCCACCGCTCAGGGCCTCGGTCTTCAGTTTGCCATCATGCACCGCCACCATGCCCTGCTCGCGGAAATCCTGGCCCTCGCGGGTGTGCGCCGGCCACTCCACGACGAAACGCGGAGCCACCGTGGCCTTGGATGCGTTCTCGACCTGGATCTCCACTTCGAAGTCGTACGAGTCCGCCCCGAACCGGTAGATCTTGCGAAGTGTCACACCATCTCGTGTCATGCGGAAAACCAGCTGCGTGCCGTCGTTCTCCGCCACCTCCCAGATCGCGTGGTTGAGGTTGCCCAGGCCCAGCTCCTTGAAAGGCGTCGCCACCGCTGTGGCCATGGGATCCTGGCCGGTGGTCAGCACCACGGGGCGGCGATCCTTGCGCGGCCCCTCCAGGTAGGTCTTGAGACTCCACTTCCGGATCCCCGCACCGCGCGTCCCAAGCTCGACCTGGTAGAGAGGTTTGTCGATCTCGATGATCTCACCCGGATCCGTCGCTGCCTCCGGCTCACCTGGATCCGCGATCGCAGAACGCGTCTGCAAAGCGAGTGGGTCATCCAGCGAATCGGGGCTCAGGCCGGGGGGTTCAATGGCAGTCGGGGCGATCGACTCTTCGGCACCCGGCGCCTCGGTCCCTGCCGGGGCCCGGCGCGGGCTCTCCTGCATGGACATCCAGATCAGGATCACCCCGATGGACAGGGCGAAGGCCAGGATGTGATTGCGTTCCACTCGCTGCCCTCAGGGAACCGGATCGTAACCGCTCGAGCCCAGCGGATGGCAGCGGCCCAGCCGACGCGCAGCGTGCCAACTTCCCCGCACCACCCCGTGGCGCCTGATCGCCTCGATCGCGAAGTGTGAGCAACTGGGTTCGTAGCGACAGGCCGGCCCAAGCCACGGCGAAACAACGAGTTGGTAGGCCCGGATTCCGCCGACCACCAGCCCGGCTACCGCAGCCTGGATCCCTTGTTCGATGCGTACCAGAGATTGACTCACGAGTGTAGGGTTAACCACCCTCACCGGATGCCGGCCTCCAGCGATTCCACCAGGTTCTCCAACGCCTTCGTCGTTTCCTGCAGAGTGAGCTCCGAGGCACCGCGCCGGGCAATCACCACGACCTCGAGACCGGGTGCCATCCCTGCTCGGGACCGGCGAAACCATTCCCGAATCCGCCTCTTGACGCGGTTTCTCACCACCGCGTTCCCCACCCGACGGCTGACCGTTACTCCAAGCCGACGTCGTTCGCTGCCCTCACGCTCCCCTTGAGCTGCTAGCACCACGAAACAGCGCGCTGCGGCGCGTTTCCCGCGCCGCGCCACCTGCTTGAACTCCGAGGAACGAAGGAGGCGGTCCGCCCGCCCAAAGCGGCCGGTCCGCAATGTCACGGCTATTTCGACGGAGTTGCGACCGTCAGCCGCTTTCGGCCCTTCGCCCGCCGCCGACTCAGAACAGCACGTCCAGCCCGGGTCTTCATTCGAGCCCGAAAACCGTGGACACGCCTGCGGCGAATCCGGCTCGGTTGGTACGTCCGTTTCATGAAGGATCCCTGCCAGCCATTACGAGAGCACGGTAGACTAGCTGCGCCGTCGGCAGGCCGTCAATCCACCCCCTGGTGAAAAGCACCCTCGACCCCCATTTCGCTCGAAACCATAGGCCCTGGGAGGCTCCGTTTCTGACAAAGCCCATGGTAATATCCGACCCGGGGAGTGAGTTCACCGGCGTTATAGACCCGAACCCGATCGCCGGTATCGACCGACAAGTACTGGAACCCCAGTGATCTCCACGGTCTCACCGGCTTTTGTCGGCCTGCGACCGGCTCTTCTACGACTACTGATTATCTCCTACCCAATCCAGGAGCGTAGAGCGATATGAAGCTTTCCATCGACAAATCCGAATTCCAGAAGGGGCTCGCTCGCATCCAGGCCATCGTCGAGAAGCGAAATACGATGCCTATTCTTGCGAACGTCCTGATTCGAGTCACCAAGGCCGATGCCGGAGGTGCCCTCGAGCTGGCAGCGACCGACCTGGAGGTAGGGATTCGTGGATCCCATGGCGCCGAGGTCGAGACCGCCGGTGAAGTTACCGTCTCGGCCAAGAAGCTCTTCGAGATCGTCCGTGAACTTCCAGACGAGCCGGTTCACCTGGAACTCGCACCCAATGGTTATCTGCAGCTCCGTTGCGCGCGTTCCGAGTTCCTGCTGGCGGCTACCAGCGCCGAGGAATATCCGAGCCTTCCGAGTGTCTCTCCCGGGCGGATGGCCGTAGTCCAGGCAGCGGTCTTGAGTGACATGATCGCACGCACCATGTACGCCGCGTCTGTTGATGAGACCCGGTACAACCTCAATGGAGTCTACCTGGAACAACTGGTCGATGAGGGCAAGCTTCGCATGGTGGCTACCGACGGCCATCGACTGGCTTATGTGGATCGCGAGTTGGGCGGCGAGCTCGACGGGCTGGGGAGCGGTGTAATCGTGCCTCGCAAGGCACTGGCTGAGATCAAGCGCCTGGTAGATGAGGACGACGCCGACGAGGTCGAAATCGGCTTCGAGGGCAACAGTGGTCTCGTCCGCAAGGGTGAAGTCACTCTCGTAATCCGCCTGATCGAGGGTGAGTTCCCCAACTACCGACAGGTCATACCGGAAAAAGAGGGCCTTCAACTGGTCCTGTCCTCGGACACCTTCAACCACGCCCTGCGGCGGGTGGTCCTGCTGTCGGCCGAGCGCAGCCGCGCAGTGAAGCTCGAGGTCGGCGACGGCGTGCTCGCACTCTCGGCCAACAATCCCGACCTGGGTGAGGCCCGAGAGGAATTCGATGTGGACTACGCAGGCGAGAAGGTCAGCATTGCCTTCAATGCCCGCTATCTGCTGGATGCCTTGGCAGCGATGAACGCCAAGGAGGTGAGGCTCGGATTCCAGGACGAGCTTTCCCCTGCACGCCTGGTCCCAGTGAATGACGAAGACACGCTCGCGGTCGTCATGCCCATGCGCGTCTGAAACCCGGAAATCACGGAACCCGAAACCTTTACGGGGACTTAGGTATCCTGTAACCTTCCGGGGCGGCGCGCTCGAGAGCCGCGCCCCCAGCCACCCGGCGGCGGCCCGAGCGCGCTCCCACGGCATGGATCCGCCGCACTGAGGGACACACTCAGGTGACCTACGACGCCAGCTCCATCGAGGTGCTCGAGGGCCTCGACCCGGTCCGAAAGCGCCCGGCGATGTATATCGGGACCACCGGTCCCGGGGGCCTTCACCACCTGGTCTACGAGGTGGTGGATAACTCGGTAGATGAAGCGGTTTCCGGGTACTGCACCGAGATTTCGGTTCTCATCCATCAGGACGACAGCGTCACCGTCGTGGATGACGGTCGCGGCATCCCCGTGGACGAGCACGCTACGGAGAAACGTCCAGCGGCCGAGGTGGTCATGACCACCCTCCACGCCGGCGGCAAGTTCAACAACGACACCTACAAGGTCTCCGGCGGGCTCCACGGCGTGGGTGTGTCGGTCGTAAACGCCCTGTCCGAGAGGCTCGAGCTCGAAATACGCCGTGACGGCAAGGTCTGGCGTCAGGTCTACCAGCGCGGTCAGCCCGTCGCGGACCTCGAGGAGACCGGCACGACCGACAAGACCGGGACGCGAGTGACGTTCCTCCCCGATCGTGAGATCTTCTCCAGCACCGAGTTCTCCTTCGACATCCTCTCCCAGCGTCTGCGCGAACTCTCATTCCTGAACGCCGGTCTGCGCATCAAGATCGGGGATGAGCGCTCGGGCAAGAGCCACGACTTCTGCTACGAGGGCGGAATCGTCTCGTTCGTGGAGCATCTCAACCGCAACCGGTCCCCCCTGCACCACCCCCCTCTCCTGATCTCCGGTGAGCGCTCGTTCGGCACCGGATCTCGCGAGACGAACGTCCTCATCGAGATCGCGATCCAGTACAACGACTCCTACAACGAAGCGGTCTTCTCGTTCGCCAACAACATCAACACGGTCGAGGGCGGCAGCCACCTGATCGGCTTCCGCACCGCGCTCACGCGAACCCTCAATCGCTACATCGCTACCCACCTCAAGAACGGCAAGGATGCGGGCGAGGCCCTGACCGGAGATGACACCCGTGAGGGCCTCACGGCGGTCATTTCCGTGAAGCTCCCCCAGCCCGAGTTCGAGGGGCAGACCAAGACCAAGCTCGGTACCAGCGAAGTACGCGGTCTGGTGGAGGGCCTGCTCTACGAGCAATTGAGCGATCGCCTGGAAGAAAACCCGGCCGTGGCCAAGCCGCTGGTGTCCAAGGTGCTCGAAGCATCCAGGGCCCGAGCTGCGGCCCGCAAGGCCCGCGACCTGGCCCGACGCAAGGGGGCACTCTCCGATCACAGCCTGCCGGGCAAGCTCGCCGATTGTCAGGAGCGGGATCCGGCGAACGCGGAGCTTTTCATCGTCGAGGGGGACTCGGCGGGTGGAACCGCCAAGCAGGGCCGCGCTCGCGAGACCCAGGCAATCCTCCCCATCCGCGGGAAGATCCTGAACGTGGAGCGCGCCCGCCTAGAGAAAATGCTTTCGAGCACCGAGATCCAGGCCCTGATCGCCGCCATCGGTTGTGGCATCGGCCCCGACTTCAACGTGGAAAAGGCCCGCTACCACAAGGTCGTGATCATGACCGACGCGGATGTGGACGGCAGCCACATCCGCACCCTGTTGCTCACCTTCTTCTACCGACAAATGCGCGACCTGATCGACCGTGGCTACCTCTACATCGCGCAGCCGCCGCTCTTCAAGGTCAAGAAGGGCAAGTCCGAGCGCTACATCAAGGACGAGTCCGGACTCGAAGAGCATCTCCTGGACCTGGTCCTGGGGACCGTGGAAGTGACACCCGAGGGCTCGGACGCGCCTCTGTCGGATGCCGCTCTTCGGCGGCTGCTTCACGACGCGAGTCTCTACAAGAAACGCCTGGAGCGCCTGGGTCTGCGCCGTCTGGACACTGGAATCGTGGACGCCGCCGTCTGGACCGGGGCGCCGCGGGAAGCTGACCTCACCGACGAGGCCGCCCTGCGCGACCGGGTGGGGCCGGACATCACGCGCCGCCGGCAGGAGGTGGACGCTGACGGCGCCAGCATCGGCTTCGAGATCGAAACCGATTTGGAGCACGGAGGATTCCGCCTGGTGTTCCGGACCCGGCGCGTTGGTGTGGAGTACGAGACGCCGCTCGACATCGAGTTCGTGCGCTCGTCGGACTATCTGAATCTGATCGAGCTGGCTGCAACAATCAGCGAGGTCGCGCGGCCGCCCTATCGGGTGGTGGGTGCCGGCAGTGACGAAATCGCCCACGTCCAGGACCCGGTGGAGCTGCTGGAGCGCTTGCTCCATCTGGGCGAGAAGGGACTCTCGATCCAGCGATACAAGGGCCTGGGCGAGATGAATCCGGACCAGCTGGCCGACACCACCATGAACGCCAACACGCGCACTCTCCTTCAGGTCCGCATTCCCGATGTGGTGGAGGCCGACGATGCCTTTGCCACCCTCATGGGCGACGACGTAGAGCCGCGGCGCGAATTCATCGAGAAGAACGCGCTCGACGTCCAGAACCTCGACGTCTAGTTGGCCGTGGCCGACGGAACCGAAGAAATCCAGGATCCCGAACCGGGGGGAGGTGCGCCGCCGCCGATCCATCCCCCGGTGAATATCGAGGACGAGGTCCGCCGCTCGTTCCTCGACTACGCCATGTCGGTGATCGTGAGCCGCGCGCTTCCAGACGTGCGCGATGGCCTGAAGCCCGTCCATCGCCGCATCCTGTACGCCATGCAGCAGGAGGGCCTGCTCTCGACCCGGGGCTATTCGAAGTCCGCCGGTGTCGTGGGCGAGGTGCTCAAGCACTACCACCCGCACGGCGACTCGGCGGTCTACGACTCCATGGTCCGGATGGCCCAGGACTTCTCGCTCCGGTATCCGCTCGTGGATGGCCAGGGCAACTTCGGGTCCATCGACGGCGACTCCGCGGCGGCGTACCGCTACACCGAGGCCCGTCTCACGGCCCTGGCCGAGGTCATGCTCCGCGACATCGACCGCGAGACAGTCGACTTCGTGGACAACTTCGACGGCACCGTGCAGGAGCCGACGGTGCTCCCGTCGCAATTCCCCAACCTGCTGGCCAACGGCTCGGCGGGCATCGCTGTGGGAATGGCCACGAACATTCCACCCCACAACCTGCGCGAGCTGGTGGACGCCATGGTGCTGGAGGCCCGCAATCCGGACTGCACGCTGGATGATCTGATCGAGAAGATGCCCGGGCCCGACTTCCCCACTGGTGCCATGATCTGTGGCAAGGAGGGGATCCGCTCGGCCTACGCCACGGGGCGCGGCCTGCTCACAGTGCGCGCCCGCGCCGACTTCGAGGAGAACAAGCGCGGCCCGCGGATCGTCGTGAGCGAGATCCCCTTCATGGTGAACAAGGCGTCGCTGCTGGAGCGGATCGCCGAGCTGGTTCGCGAAGGCCGGATCGACGGCGTGGTCGACCTGCGAGACGAGTCGAACCGCCAGGGCATGCGCATCGTGATCGAGATGCGGCGCGACGCGCCTGGCGAGGTGGTGCTGAACCAGCTCTACAAGCAGACGCCGCTGCAATCCACCTTCGGCATCAATCTGCTTGCCCTGGTGAACGGTCGGCCCCAGCTGCTCTCACTGAAGGAGGCCATTCGTCACTTCATCGACTTCCGGCGCGAGGTGGTGGTGCGCCGGGCCACCTACGACCTGGCACAGGCCGAGGCCCGGGCCCATCTGCTGGATGGCTTTGCCATCGCGCTGGACAACCTGGACGAGGTGATCTCGATCATCCGCGGATCGCAGTCCACGGCCGAGGCCCGGACCCGGCTGATCGAGCGCTTCGAGCTGAGCGAACTGCAGGCCAACGCCATCCTGGACATGCGCCTGCGGGCCCTCACGGCCCTGGAGCGCCAGAAGGTGATGAGCGAGCTCGCGGAGGTGCGCGCCAAGATCGACGACCTCAAAGATCTGCTCACCAACGACGAGCGCATCCTGGATGACGTGGTCGAAGAGCTGGCTGAGGTCCGAGAGAGGTTCGGCGACGAGCGCCGCACCGAGCTGGGACCGGCGGTCGTGGGTATCAGCACGGAAGACCTGATCGTCGAGGAAGACATGGTGGTGACCGTGTCGCACCACGGTTACATCAAGCGCAATCCGGCCACCCAGTACCGTGCGCAGCGCCGAGGCGGCAAGGGTGTCAAGGGTATGGAAGCCCGCCAGGAGGACTTCGTCGAGCGCCTGTTCGTGGCCTCGACCCACGACTACATCCTGTTCTTCACTACGCGCGGGCGCGCCCACTGGCTCAAGGTGCACGAGCTGCCCCAGCTTGGGCGCGCTGCGCGGGGCAAGGCGTTGGTCAACGTGTTGCAACTGGCCGAGGGCGAGCGCGTGCAGGCGACGCTGCCGGTTCGCGATTTCAGCGGTGACGAGTTCGTGGTGTTGTGCACGCGCAAGGCCGTGATCAAGAAGACGCGTCTGGACGCCTATTCGAACCCGCGGCGCGGCGGCATCATCGCGATCAAGCTCGACGAGGACGACGAGTTGATTGCGGCCTGCAAGACCAGCAGCGGCAACGAGGTGCTGATCGCAAGCTGTGGCGGCAAGTCGATCCGCTTCCAGGAAGATCAGGTGCGCGCGATGGGCCGCGCGGCGGCGGGCGTGCGTGGCATGGGCCTGAAGGGCTCCGACCGGGTGGTGGGGATGGAGGTGCTCACGCCGGGTGCCACCATTCTCACGTTGACCGAGAACGGCTACGGCAAGCGCACGCCGCTCGAGGACTACCGGCTCCAGCGCCGCGGTGGGCAGGGCATCATCACGATCCGTACCACCAACCGCAACGGAGAGGTAGTGAGCGTGGCGCAGGTGGTGGACGACGACGAGGTCATGCTGATCACCGACGGTGGCAAGGTGCTGCGCTCCAAGGTCTCGGGCATCTCCACCATGGGCCGCGCCACCCAGGGCGTGCGCATCATGAAGCTGGACGCCGGAGAGAAGATCGTCGCCATGGCTCGCCTGGCTGAACGCGACATGGGCGACGGCAACGGCTCCGCAACCGAGGAGTAAGCGGGTCGTAGGTGAAGATCGATCGTTCCAGCGAGCTGTTTGAACGCGCCCGGAGGTCGATTCCCGGGGGCGTCAACAGTCCCGTGCGAGCCTTCGGTTCGGTGGGGGGCCCGCCGCGATTCATCCGGCGAGGCGAGGGTTGCCGCGTCTGGGATGAGGACGGCAACGAATACATCGACTACGTGGGGTCGTGGGGTCCGCTGATCCTGGGCCACGCCGACCCGGGCGTTCTTCTGGCGATATCAGACGCCATGACACGGGGTACGAGCTTCGGCGCGCCCACCGAACTCGAGATCCAGCTGGCCGAGGCCATCTGCGAGGCGGTGCCCGGTGTCGAGCGCGTGCGCATGGTGAGTTCGGGCACCGAGGCCACCATGAGCGCCGTGCGACTGGCGCGCGGCGTCACGGGTCGCGCTCGCATCGTGAAGTTCGAGGGCTGCTACCACGGCCACGCCGACGCCCTCCTCCTGGGCGCCGGCAGCGGAGTCGCGACCCTCGGGATCCCCGGATCGCCGGGGGTGCCCAGGGCCTTCACCGAACTCACCATCCAGGCGCCCTACAACGACAGCGAGGCCGTGGCCGCCGCGTTCGAGCGTTGGGGCGACGAGATCGCCTGCGTGATCGTGGAGCCAGTCGCCGGCAACATGGGCTTCATTCCGCCGGAGCCCGGCTTCCTGATGTCGCTCCGGGAGCAGTGCGACCGGGCCGGTGCCCTGCTGGTGTTCGACGAGGTCATCACCGGCTTCCGGGTGGCACGTGGCGGCGCCCAGGCCCGCTTCGGGATCGCCCCCGACCTCACCTGCCTCGGCAAGATCGTGGGCGGCGGCCTCCCTGCCGCGGCCTACGGTGGCCGCCGCGACCTGATGGACCATATGGCGCCCGATGGCCCGATCTACCAGGCGGGAACGCTATCGGGCAATCCCCTGGCCATGGCCGCGGGCCTCGAAACCCTGCGACGGCTGGCGCTGCCCGGCGTATACGAACGACTCGAGGCCACGTCCCTGCGCCTGGCCGATGGCTTCCAGAAGCTGGCCGGCGAGGCCGGCGTCGAGCTCACCGCTCAGGCGATGGGGGGCATCTTCGGGTTCTTCTTCCACCCGGGCCCGGTCCGTGATTTCGAAGCCGCCAAGAAGGCCGACGCCGACGGCTTTCGGCGCTTCTTCTCGGCGGCCCTGGAGCACGGGGTGTATCTGGCCCCATCCCCCTACGAGTGCAGCTTCGTCTCACTGGCTCACGAGCCCTCGGATCTCGAAACCACGCTCCAGGCGGTGGGAGCCGCCATGGCCGCTGCCGCGGCGCGTTGAGCGAATCCGGGGCCTCGGCTAGCATGCGCGCCGCGCACCCGCGGGCCCACGTGAGGAGATTGACCCCGTGAGGGTCCCGAAAAGCGAGCGGGAGGCGCGCGTTCGCAGCGCGGGAACCGCCTACCAGGGCGCGTTCGAGTCAGTCTTCGCGATCTTGATCGGCGCCGGGTTCGGCTACTGGGCCGACAAGAGTTTTGACTCAGCGCCGTGGGGCCTGCTGGTGGGGCTCGCCTTGGGCTTCGGCGCCTTCGTGCTGCGGCTGGTGCGGCTGGCCCGGCAGCTCGACGCGTTGACAGAGAGCACCTCGCGGGAGTCCGAGGAGGAATAGCGCGAAAATGCGCATCGAGCGTGTCGAGCGGTTGAACCTCGTTTTCAGCGCCAGCGCGGTCGCGGCGTCCTGGGCCTTCGTGTCGCCGGCATTCGCGGGCGGCATCGCCGCGGGCGCATTGATCGAGGCCGTGAACTTTCGCGGTCTGTTCCGAGCGGGCAAGCGGCTCTTCACCGGCCACGCCCCCAGCTGGACGTCGGGCTGGAGTCTTCGCTTCGGCCTGCTGGCCGCGGGCATTGGCGCCTCTCTCTACTTCGGCGCGGACCCGGTGGGACTCGTGATCGGTCTTTCCCTGATCCTTCCCGCCGCGGTGATCGAGGCCTGGCACTCGCGACCGCCGGTGCTCGAAGACGCACCCGCCCTGCCCCCGGACGATCCCAGCTGGGACCGCTGGGATCCGTGGCTGGCGCGCGAGCGTCCGGACGATGATCTCGACGACGGGCAGCCCGAGGAGGACGGCCGATGAACATCTACGGCCCCATCGAGCACGCGACCCATATCCCGTGGGTCTTCCAGGCGACCTTCTTGGCGGTGGGCCTCCTGCTTGTGGCCGGCGCGGTGATCCGCCGCCAGATCGCGGCGGCCGGCGGCGGTGTGGTTCCCGACGAGGGGGTCACTCTTCGCAACGTGGCCGAGACCCTGGTGGATGCCCTGGCGAACATGGCCCGCGACGTCATGGGCGACGGCTGGCGCAGCTACTTCCCACTGGTGGGCACCATCTTCGTCTTCGTGCTGGTCTCGAACCTGATGGGCCTGGTGCCGGGCCTCGCCGGTGCCACCAGTGACACGAACACCACCACGGCCTGGGCGGTGATCTCGTTCGGCGTCTACAACGCGGTAGGGATCCGCCAGCACGGTTGGCGCTACATCAACCAGTTCATGGGGCCGAGCTTCTTCACCTGGAAGATCGGGGCCCACAGTTTCCACGTGCGACCCCTGGCGTGGTTCTTCCTGCCCCTCGAGCTCTTCCTGCACGCCGCGCGGATCCTGACCCTGTCGGTACGCCTGTTGGCGAATATGTACGCCGACCACACCGTGGTGGCGGTCTGGATCACGCTGATCCCGATCGCGATTCCCGCGGTTTTCATGGCATTGGGCGCCCTGGTCGCCGTGCTGCAGGCCTTCGTGTTTTCACTGCTCACCATGATCTACATCAGCATGGCGCTGGAGGAGCCCCACTAGCAGGGCTCACTTTCGTGCCGAGCTATTTCAATGGAAGGAGAACGGAAATGAGGAAATTCGTGAAGCTCGTGCTCTGGAGCCTGGTGTTCGTCGCCATCCCCGGTCTGGCAATGGCCGCCGAGCCCAGTGGGGATTCGTTCCTCGGCATCGGCGCCGGCCTCGCCGTGGGCGCGGGTCTGGCCGTGGGCCTGGCCGGCCTGGGCTGCGGCATCGGACAGGGCCTGACGGCGGGCAACACCACGGCGGGTATCGCCCGCAACCCTGGCGCCGCGGGCAGCATGTTCACGAACTTCATCCTGGCCATGGTGCTGATCGAGTCGATCTCGATCTACGGCCTGGTGATTGCACTGCTGCTGTACGGCAAGATCCCGGGCTGAATCTGGAGAAAAGAGACGCCGGGCGGGAACTCGACACGGGCCTCACCCCGTTTGTTTCCCGTGTCGAACCCATGTCCCCGCCCGGCGCCCCAGGTCCCGCCGGCCCCCGGTCCCGTTGTAGGGGCGTGGCGGGTGTGCCGTGAGGCACGAGCCCAGGGAAGAGCAAGGGGCGTGCCGGCCTGCGCCGCTTGCCAGGCAGTTCCGGAATCCGGAGCCGCGGCGGAGGGTTGGCTGCGCGCCGCAGATTCTCTCCAGATGGGCGGGTGAATGGCGGGTCACCGGGAGCGCGTGAACCCCGGGCGCCTCGTGGCCTTCGAGGGACTCGACGGCTGCGGCAAGAGCACCCAGATCGCGGCGCTCGAGCGCACTCTCGTGGAAGCCGGTGTTTCGGTGCTGCGAACCCATGAGCCCACCGATGGGCCGACGGGTCGGCGCATCCGCCGCATGGCGCGCTCGGGCCGGGCGGTAGATCCCCAGCAAGAGCTGGCCTTGTTCGTCGAAGACCGGCGCCAGCACGTGAGCGAGGTGATCGCGCCGGCCCTGGCCGAAGGCCGCGTCGTGCTGACGGACCGTTACTTCCTTTCGACCGTGGCCTACCAGGGCGCCCGCGGCCTGGATCCAGACAAGATCCTCGAGGAGAGCGAAGCCGAGTTCCCGTTGCCCGATCTCGCAATTCTGCTGGATGTGGATCCCGAACGGGGCATGCAGCGGGTGGAGGCGCGCGGTGCCGCGCCGGAGCCGGTTTTCGAACGCCGCGCTTTCCTCGAGCAGGTTGCCGCCAACTTCCTGGACCTCGACCGCCCCTATGTCGCTCGCATCGACGGCGCCCAGCCCGAGCCCGACGTCCGCCGCGCCGTCCACGCCTGTGTCCGCGCCCGGCTCGGGCTTCCCTGAGTCCGGCCGCGGGGGCGCTCGCGCTCAGCGCCGCCAGAAGTGGGGATCCAGGATCACGATCAGGGTGAAGATCTCGAGTCGCCCGGCGATCATGCAGAACACCAGCACCAGCTTCACCGTCGCCGGAAAGTGCACGAAGGTGTCGGTAGGCCCGATCTGGCCAAGCGCCGGGCCCACGTTGCCGATGGCGGTGAGCGCGGTGCCGATCGCCGTAACGATGTCATAGCCCGCCGCGGCCACCACGATTGCCGCCCCCCCGGCAATCGCCAGGTACGCCAGGAAGAAGAGCAGGACGCCGCTCACCACCTCGTCGCCCACCGGCTGGCCGGCATAGCGCACGGTTCGCACCGAGAGCGGGTGCGACAGGCGGCGGATGAGGACGCGCAGGGCGCGGATGCCGATCAGGAGCCGCAGGGTCTTGAGGCCTCCGCTGGTGGACCCGGCCATGCCCCCGACGATCAGCATGGGAATGATCAGGAACCGGGCCAGGGCGGGCCACAGCTCGTAGTCGGCGGTGGTGAAGCCGGTGGTGGTGAGCAGCGACACCACCTGGAATATGGCGTCGCGCACCGGATGGTCGGAGCTTCCCTGTTCCACCAGCAGCCACGCAATCACGGCGGAGAATCCCAGCAGCAGGCCCACGTACATGCGCAGCTCGCTGTCGCGCAAGACGCTTCGGGTTCGCCCGCTGAGCAACCGGTGGTACAGGGCGAAGTTGATGCCCGCCGCCGTCATGAAGACGATCACCACCCATTGCACACCCGCGGAGAACGCCTCGATCGACGTGGCCCGCGTGGAGAAGCCGCCCGTCGACATGGTGGTGAGGGCGTGGCACACGGCGTCGAAAGCGTTCATGCCCAGCAGCCAGAGCAGCAGGCCCGCGGCTGCCGTGAGTCCCACGTAGATCAGCCACAGTCGTTGTGCCGTGGCAGCCACCCGGGGCGTGAGCTTGTCGGTCACGGGTCCGGGCATTTCGGCGCGGAAGAGCTGCATGCCACCGATTCCCAACAGCGGCAGCACGGCAATGGTGAAGACGATGATCCCCATGCCGCCGAGCCATTGGGTGAGCGAGCGCCAGAAAAGCAGAGCGTGGGGCGCCTGCTCCAGCTGGCTCAGCACGGTCGAGCCGGTGGTGGTGAAGCCCGCCACCGATTCGAACAGGGCGTCCACGGGCAGCAGCGCCCCGGACAACAGATAAGGCAGCGCCCCGAAGACGGAGGCCAGCAGCCAGGCGGCGCTGACCACCAGGAATCCATCGCGGGTGTGGAGACGCTGGTTGGTGGGCTGGACGGACAGGGCCACGGCGAGCCCGTAGACCAGGGAGGTGGCGGCGCTGAAGAGGTACGGGAGCGCCGACTCGTGGTAGGCATAGGCCACGAGCACTGGCAGGGCCTGGAAGACCGAGAGCCCCACGATCAGCCAACCCAGGATCTTGAGATCGAGCAGGAGGTTCACGCGCTTGCCCGTTCCCTACCCGAACAGCAGCGGCGCAAGCGCCTGCCCGGTGTGACTGGTCGGCTGCTGGGCCACGTCTTCCGGGGTGCCACTTGCGGCGATCTCGCCGCCCTTCTCGCCTCCCTCGGGGCCCATGTCGATCACATGGTCTGCGGTCTTGATCACGTCCGGGTGGTGCTCGATCACCAGAACCGTGTTTCCCGCGTCCACGAGTCGGTTCAAAACGTCCAGAAGCTTCTCCACGTCGGCGAAATGGAGTCCGGTGGTGGGTTCATCGAGCAGATACAGGGTCCGACCCGTGCTCCGGCGCGACAACTCCTTGGCCAGCTTGATGCGCTGGGCCTCGCCGCCCGACAGGGTGGTGGCGGATTGGCCCAGATGCACGTAGTCGAGGCCCACTTCGTGCAGGGTCTGCAGCGGGCGCTGCACCGACGGAACGTTGCTCATGAAATCGAGTGCCTCCTCCACCGTCATCTCCAGCACGTCCGCGATCGTGCGGCCCTTGTAGGTGATCTCCAGGGTTTCCCGGTTGTAGCGCCGGCCGCCGCATACTTCACACGTCACGAACAGATCCGGAAGAAAGTGCATCTCGATGCGCAGCACGCCGTCGCCCTGGCAGGATTCGCAGCGTCCGCCCTTCACGTTGAACGAGAAGCGACCCTTGGTGTAGCCGCGAACCCGGGCTTCGGGCACCTGGCTGAAAAGGTTCCGCACGCCGCCCAGGATCCCGGTATAGGTAGCGGGGTTGGAGCGCGGGGTACGGCCGATCGGGGACTGGTCGACGTTGATCACCTTGTCGATGTATTCGAGCCCCGACAGGCGTTCGAAGCGGCCGGGAATCTCGCGGGCCCGGTAGAGGCGCGCCGACAGCGCCCGGTACAGGGTGTCGTTCACCAGTGTCGACTTGCCGGAACCCGAGACGCCCGTCACCACGGTGAAGACACCCAGGGGCACACGGAGAGTCACGTTCTTCAGGTTGTGGGCGCGGCAGCCGGTGAGCACCAGAGCGCGCTTGCCGGGTGGACGGCGCCGGGCCGGCACCGGGATGCGCCGCCGCCCGGACAGAAAGGCGCCGGTGAGGGAGTCCTCGTTGGCCATGATGTCGGCTGGGGATCCCTGGGCCACGATGCGGCCGCCGTGGATCCCCGCCCCCGGGCCCATGTCGAGCACGAAGTCTGCCGCGCGGATGGTGTCTTCGTCGTGCTCCACCACCAATACGCTGTTGCCCAGGTCGCGCAGGCGCCGGAGGCTCTCCAACAGGCGTCCGTTGTCCCTGGGGTGCAGGCCGATGGAGGGCTCGTCCAGGATGTAGAGCACGCCCATCAGGCTGGATCCCACCTGGGTGGCGAGGCGGATGCGCTGTCCCTCGCCGCCCGAAAGCGTGGCGCTGGCCCGATCGAGGCTGAGATAGCCGAGTCCCACGTCGACCAGGAAACCCAGGCGGTCGCGGATCTCCTTCACCACACGCTCGGCGATGGTCTGCTGAGACGCCGAGAGCTCGAGACCGTCGATGAAGCGAACCGCCTCAGCCACCGATAGCCGTGCCGCGTCGGCGATCGAGCGCCCTGCGAGCATCACGCTCCGCGCCTCGCTGCGCAGGCGCGAGCCGTCGCAGTCCGGGCAATCCCGCCCGCTGCGAAATCTCGCCAGCTCGTCCCGGTCGGCTTCGCTCCCCGCTTCGTAGCGGCGCGCAAGGTCGCCCATCACCCCGTCCCAGCGGCGCATGAAGGAAGCGCCCTTGCCGCGCTTCTCGAAGGAGAACTCGATCTCCTCCGCGCCGGAACCGAACAGGATGGCCCGGCGCGCGGCCTTGGGAAGCGCGCGCCAGGGCGTCTCCAGGTCGAGCCTGTAGTGGACTGCCAGGGCCTCCAGCAGGCGCCCGTAGTAGCGCGCCGTGCGCCGCCCGCTCCAGGCCTCGACGGCGCCGCCGCCGAGTGATTTCGATTCGTCGGGAACCACGCGCTCCGGGTCGAACTCCTCTCGGGTGCCCAGCCCCGAGCAGCCCGGGCAGGCACCGTGGGGGCTGTTGAAGGAGAACAGCCGCGGCGAGATCTCCGGGTACGAGACGCCGCAGTCGACGCAGGCGTTGCGCTCCGAAAGCAGCCACTCGCGATCTCCGGGTCCGATGTCCACCACCACCAGGCCGTCGGAAAGGCGCAGCGCCGTCTCGACGGATTCGGCGATGCGGCCGCGGGCCGACGCGCGGGCCACGAGTCGGTCCACCACCACGTCGATGGAGTGCTTCGACCGCTTCGAGAGCGCGATCTCGTCGGAGAGTTCCACCAGCCCGCCGTCGATGCGCGCGCGCACGAATCCCTGGCGTCGCCAGGACTCGAGCTCCTTGCGGTACTCGCCCTTGCGGTCGCGCACCACCGGTGCGAGCACCTGGAGCTTCGTGTTCTCGGGAAGCTCGAGCACGCGATCGGTCATCTGCTGCAGGGTCTGACTCGCGATGGGGCGTCCGCACGAGTAGCAGTGGGGGTGCCCCACTCGTGCGTAGAGCAGGCGCAGATAGTCGGCGATCTCGGTGATGGTGCCAACGGTGGAGCGAGGATTGCGTCCCACGCTTCGCTGTTCGATGGCGATCGCCGGCGACAGGCCCTCGATGGAGTCCAGATCGGGCTTGCTCATCTGCTCCAGGAACTGGCGCGCATAGGCCGAGAGCGATTCCACGTAACGTCGCTGCCCCTCGGCGTAGATGGTGTCGAAGGCGAGTGACGACTTGCCGGATCCGGACAGGCCGGTGATCACCACCAGCTGATCGCGCGGGATCTGGACGTCGATGTCGCACAGATTGTGCTCGCGTGCGCCCCGGATGAGGATGTGGGTGAGGGCAGAGGGTTCGGTCACGGATTGCGGCGGGTGCCGGCGTCGTTCGAAGAGCTGCCCAGCTCGGCAGCCGCGGCGAAGTAACCGCGCCGCTGGATGAAGGTCTTCTCGCGCAGCTCTTCGAGCCAGTTGCCGTACTCGATGGCCATCTGCTTCTCGAAGATCTCCTGCTCGAGGGCCGGCTTCGCCTCCTCGTAGGCGACGAAGGTGTACTCCTTGACCTCCAGCAGCTGAAACAGGCTCCAGCCCATGGGAAGCTCGATCACCTCGCTGGTCTGCCCCAACGCGAGCTGGGAAACGGCGGCCCACAGCGGCTCCGACAGCCGCTCCACCGGAAGCCAGCCCAGATCGCCGCCCTTGGTGGCCGCCACGGACGACATCTGGGACGCCACCACCTCGAAACGTTCACCCTCGGCGATCCTGTGGGCGGCCTGCTCGATCCGCTGGCGCGCCGTCTGCTTGTCGATGCCCGCCTCGGCGCCGAACAACACCAGGATCTGGCGCAGGTGTGCCACCTGGCCCCCCGCCGGCTGGTCGCCGTAGCGACGCTGGTAGAGGTCCCTCACCTGCTGCTCCTCCACCACGACCTTGTACCGGACCATGGTGCCCATCACCCGGTGCTGCTCGAGTTCGCGCCTGATCTGGCTGCGGTATTCCGGGTAGTTGAGACCGTGGCCCTGCAGGCTCTGCTTCAGCTGGTCGAGGCTGATGCCGTTCTCGTCCGCGATGCCCTGGATGGCCGTGTCCACCTCCTCGTCCGTGGCCTGGAGATCGAATCGCCTGACGATCTGCTCGATCAAGCGCCACTCGATCATGCGCTCGAGTCCCTCGGCTCGCAGCTTGGCGATCTCGTTCTCGGGGGCGCCAAGCTCGCGCATCTGCCGCTCGGCGGGCTCGACCATGGACATCACTTCCGAGACCAGCACGATGTCGCTGCCCACCTGGGCGGCCACTCCGTCCACCAGGATCTCGTCGGACCCGGCCGGTGCCGCCACGAGGATCGAGGCGATCAGGCCGATGCCGAGTGCGAATCCGATCGTGCGCGGCAGCCCGCACTGCGCCATGAGGTGAGCTCCGGGAATTCCTGGGACGGGCAACCCGGATGGTAGCCCGCCATCCGGCCCGAAACGACGCGGCGAGCGGGGCTCGGCTACGTTCCGGGGTCATGCGGTGGTCCTGGCGTCGCGCCCAGCAATGGGGAGCCGTCGCCCTGGTGTTGTTGCCGGTTGGCTTCGTGTTTCTGCGCTGCACCGCATCGCCGGAGATCTCCTTCGTCTGGCAGTCGTCCCAGGCCCCCTGGATCAGCGCGGCTCGCCCCGTGTCCGCCCTGCTCCAGCAGTGGGGCCGCACGCAGATCCCGGTCGACGGCTTCGAGCGGGGATTCCAGGCGGGGTCCGATGCGCGCCCGGTGGTGGTTCACCTGCGCGCCCTGCGCCGGTTCCGCCTGTTCGTGAACGGCGAGTTCGTGGGCGGGAGCGAACCCGGCGCCGACTGGCGCCGGGAGTCGCGGATCGACATCAGCTCGCAGATCCGCGCCGGCGAGAACGCCATCCGCGTGGACGTGGAGAACGGGACCGGGCCTCCGCTGCTCTCGTTGCGCACGGAGGGGCTCGGAATCCCGATGCTATCGGACGCCACCTGGGAGGTGGTGTCGGACGGCATCCGGCTGGGACCGGCGCGGGTCGCGGACGACACCCGGGTCGGCCCGGAACGGCTCGGGGTGCCGAAGCCGGCGCGCGTGTTGGTGGAGCGCCGCGACACCGTGCTGCTGCTGTTCACCCTGGGCGTGTTGGGGTTCTTTGCCTGGCAGCGGCTCGCGAAGACCGCGGCTGCGCGCTGGCTCCCGGCACTGGGTCTCGGGATGCTGGGGCTCGTCTGGCTCGCGCTCTTCGTGATGCGCTTCGCCGGGATCCCCCTGAACGTGGGATTCGACGCCAACCATCACCTGGCGTACCTGGAATTCCTGCGCGAGCACGAAGCACTTCCGCTCCCAAGCGATGGCTGGTCCACGTACCAGCCGCCGCTGTTCTATCTGCTTTCAGCCGGAGTGCTCTGGCTGGCGCCGGCATCCGAGTCGGCCCAGGCCGTGGCGCTCAAGCTGCTGCCATTCGGGTGCGGGCTCGGGAGCGTGCTCGTGGCGCTGTTGCTGGCGCGGCGCCTGTTTCCCCGCGAGCCGCGAGTGGCCGGCTTCGCCGTGTTGTTCGCGGCGGTGCTGCCCATGAATCTGTATGGCTCGGCCTACTTCTCGAACGAGATGCCTCACGCCTTCGCGGTGGGCCTCGCGCTGCTCGCTACCGTCGCGGCCCTGCTCGCCCGGCGAACGAGTCTGGCCCAGACCGTGGTCGTCGGGGTGCTGTTCGGAATCGCGGCCCTCAGCAAGTTCACGGCGCTGGCGCTGCTGCCCGTGGCGCTGCTCTTCGTGGCCTGCAAACCGCTGGCGGTCGAGGGCGGCGCGATCTCGCGTGCGGCGAGCCTGGTGGCGGTGTGCGCGCTGGCCGCGATCGCGGTGGCTGGCTGGTACTATGCCCGCAACTGGATCGAGTTGGGTCGCCCGCTCGTCGGAAACTGGGCGCTTTCGGACCCCGGACAGACCTGGTGGCAGCAGCCTGGCTTCCACACCTGGGCCTACTACACCGGGTTCGGTGAATCGCTGCGCCATCCCTACCAGTCGGGCTTCTACTCCTTCTGGGACGGCATCTACTCCACGTTCTGGGGCGACGGCGGCATCGCCGGACGCGCCTTCCCGCGTGATCGGCACGAGCACTGGAACTATGACTTCATGTCCCTGGGGTATCTGGTCGCGCTGCCGGCCACGCTGCTGCTGCTGTTCGGCGTCGTGCGTGCGCTGTCTCTGGCCCTGTCTGCGGGCGACGCCCGGCTCCGGCTGTGTCTTTCGTTCCTGCTGACGGCGGCGTGGGCCATGGGATTTTCGATCCTGGCCATGACCGTGCAGCTGCCCTACTTCGCCCAGGCCAAGGCGTTCTACGGATTGTGCATGGGAGCGCCGCTGGCGCTCTTCTTCGCTTTGGGCGCGACACGCGTCGATGACGCTCTGAGCGACCGACGCTGGCTCGCTCTTCGCGTCGGCTTCTACGCCTGGCTCTTCCTGTTCGCGAGCGTCCTGATCCTGTCGTTCTCTGCTTGATCCGGAAACAGTTCGGCGATGCTCGATTGGATCGCCTCGGCTGCGCTGCGCGGATTGGCTGCGTCGCGGATCGGACGACCCACCACGATGTAGTCGCAGCCGTTCAGGAAGGCGTCGCGCACCGTCACCACGCGCTTCTGGTCGTCCAGCGGCCGGTTCTCCACGGGCCGGATGCCGGGGGAAACCACCACCAGGCGATCGCCCAGGGATTCGCGCAGCGCCTTCACTTCCATCCCGGAGGAGATCACGCCGTCGCAGCCCAGAGCCAGTGCGCGTTTCGCCCGCGAGAGCACGAGCTTTTGCGGTGAGACACTGAATCCCAGATCCCGCAGATCGCCCTGGTCGAGACTGGTGAGTACGGTGACCGCCAGGATCTTCAGAGATCCCTTCTCGCGACAGGCGGCTTCCAACATGGCGTCGTTGCCGTGCACGCTGGCGAAGGTGGCCCCCCGGTCGCGCAGGCGCGCCACGGCCGCGGCCACCGTCTGGGGAACGTCGAAGAATTTGAGATCGACAAAGACCTGCTTGCCCCGCTCCAGCAGATCGCCAAGCAGCTCGAAGTAGCCGCCGGCCATGAACAGCTCGAGGCCCATCTTGTAGAACGAGACCGAGTCGCCCAGCTCGTCCACCAGGCGCCGCGCCGGTTCGGGGCCGGGCACGTCCAGTGCGAAGATCAGGCGCTCGCGGGCGGGAATGGCCTGGCTCGAGAGCCTCTGGGGGTCTGCTTCCGGGGTCATGGGGTCGATCCCGACCGTATCACAGGCCCTGGAGATTGGCCCCCGGATGGTGCCATTGATTGGCCCTTCAAGAACCGCATTGGATCCATTAACCTCGGATCATGCTGGATCTGGCATTCCAGGCGGACCGCACCCGACCCGAGCCGGTCTACCGGCAGCTCGAGGACTTCCTGCGCGAGCTGATCGCGACCCGCCGCCTGGCCCCCGGCGAGCGCCTGCCCTCGAGCCGCGAGCTGGCCCGGACCCTGGGTCTATCGCGAAACACGGTGAACCTGGCCTTCGACGCCCTGGCCGAGGACGGGATGCTGCACTCCCACGTGGGTCGGGGGACGTTCGTGGTCGGCGACGCGGCGCAGGCCACGCGCCCCTTGTTGCGTTCGGTGGGAACGCGCTCGGCGGAGAAACCGCGCCGGGGCTTCGCCTGGGGAGGGCTCTTCGCGCGTCGCACCCGGGCCGTGAAGCTCCCCGACGCTTTTCACGAGGCCACGCCCCCCGACCCGCGCTTCGACTTCCGAGGGGGCCAGGTGGATCTCGGAACCCTTCCGAAAGGGGAATTGAAGAGCGCCTTTTCCAGGGCGCTCAGTCGTGACCTGCCCCGCCTCGCCGACGTTGCGGATCCCCGCGGCTGGCCGCCCCTGCGCGAGGCGATCGCACACTCGCTGGTGGCCCGGGGCATCCAATGCGACGCCGACGAGGTGGCCGTCGTGAACGGCGCCCAGCAGGCCCTGGACCTGGTGGCCCGGGTGCTCGTGGATCCCGGAGACACGGTGGCCATGGAGCAGCCCGGGTACTTCGGCGGCGCACTCGCCTTCTCGGCTTCGGAAGCCCATCTCGTGGGCGTGGGCGTCGACGCGGAGGGCATGCGCACTGACGAACTGGCCCGCCTTTTGCGCGCGCGCCGGGTAAAGCTCGTCTACACCACGCCGGCGGTTCAATCGCCCACGGGTGTCGTGATGAGCGATTCGCGGCGTCGACACCTGCTGGCCCTGGCCGACGAGTACCAGGTGCCCCTGGTGGAGGACGACTACGACAGCGAACTCCGCTACGGCAGGCCTCCCGTGCCCGCCCTCAAGAACCTCGACGAGGCGGGACAGGTGGTCTACGTGGGCACCTTCTCGAAGGCACTCTTCGCGGGATTGCGCGTGGGTTACGTGGTGGCTGCGCGCCCGTTGATCTGGCGGTTGGTTCTCTCGCGCTGGGCCTCGGACTTCAACACCGACACGGTGACGCAAGCGGCGCTTGCCCAGCTGCTGGCCGGCGGTGGCCTCGAACGTCACGTGCGCCGACAGCGGCGGCTGTATGCTTCGCGCCGCGAGGCGCTGCTCGCAGCTCTGGCCCATCGCATGCCCGAAGGCACGCGGTGGATCGAGCCCGCCGGCGGCAACGCCGTGTGGGTCACGCTGCCCGACGGCAGCGACGGGCGCGCGGTGTGTGCCGCGGCTCGCGAACGCGGCATCGCCTACGCCACCGGTGACCTGTTCTTTCTCGACGGCTCGGGCCACGAGCACCTCAGCCTGTGTTTCGGGCGTGTGGAAGCCGAACGCATGGACGAGGGCATCCGTGAGCTCGCATCCCTTGTGAAGCGAGAAAAGGCGCGCGCACGCCGCAGCGCCGGGAGGTCCGCATGATTCGACGCCTGGATGCCTGGGGATGGCTCTTCCTGATCTTCGGAAGCGTCGGCCTCGCCAACGCCCTCTGGATGTTTGCCGACCCGCTGCGCTGGTATCACGATCTTCCGGCGGGGGTTCCAGACTTCGGGCCCTTCAATCCCCACTTCGTGCGCGACATCGGCTGCGCCTTTGCGGCCGTGGGGATCGCCCAGATCTGGGCGGCTTTCTCACTGCGATTCCGGATTCCGTTGATCAGCGTGTCGGCGATCTTCCTGATCGCCCATGCGCTGCTTCACATCTTCGACACGGCCACCGGCGCCGTCGAGCCCCATCACTGGTGGCTCGACATGCCCGGGGTCTACCTGCCCGCCGTGGTGATGGGAGTATCCATCGCGATCCTGGTGCGAAGCGAAGGAGGACCGCATGCGACTCGAACCGATTGAGAATCCCCCGGGACTGCTCCTGAAGATCGGCTACTGGCTGAGCCGGCGCCGCTTTGGTGCGGTGATCTCGCCACTCAAGGTGATCTACGCCCGCTCGCCGCGGCTGGCCCGCCTGGGATACCAGCTCGGCAGGACCCTGGAGTCGGGCCTCTCGTTCGAGCCGGAGCTCGTGCTCCTGGTATCCACCCAATCGTCGCTGATCAACGGCTGCACGTTCTGCGCCGACCTTCACCGCGCTCAGGCCGTTCAAGAAAAGATCGGTCTCGAGAAGTTCAAGCACCTGCTGGATCATGCAACCAGTCCGATCTTCAGTGATCGCGAACGCGCCGCCCTGACCTACACCGAAGAGGTGACGCGCACCCGCAACGCCAGCGATGCCAGCTTCGCGGAGCTGCGGAAGCACTTCAACGAGCAGGAGATCGTGGAGCTCACGTGGCTGAATGCCGTTGGCAACTACTTCAACCTGATGGCGGTGCCGCTGGGTATCGAGTCCGACGATCTGGTGTCGCTGGCCATGGCCAGGGCGGGCTGATCGAATCCCGCCGGTGCTAGCGTTCCGCGCATGGACGAGCACGCGATTCGGCACGAGGTGGTAGAGGCCAACGGTCTCTCGTTCCACGTGGCCTCGGCCGGGGAGGGGGACCGTCTGGCGCTCTGCCTGCACGGCTTTCCCGAGTTGTGGTACTCGTGGCGGCACCAGATTCCGCTACTCACCCGCCTGGGCTATCGGGTGTGGGCGCCCGACCTGCGGGGCTATGGCGAGACCGAGCGCCCGACGGACGTGGCTGCCTACGCCATCGAAACGCTGATGGAAGACGTGGCCGGCCTGATCGACGCGTCGGGCGCGGAATCGACGCTGCTCGTCGCTCACGACTGGGGCGCCATCATCGCGTGGTACTTCGCCATGCGACGGCCGCGCCCGCTCGAGCGCCTGGTGATCATGAACCTTCCCCATCCGGGGGCCGCGCGCCCGGCGTTTCGCACCTGGGAGCAGCTCCGGCGCTCCTGGTACGTGTTCTTCTTCCAGCTGCCCTGGCTGCCCGAAGCCTTGATGGGTGCCGGCGATGCGCGTGCGGTGGGCGAGATGTTCCGCGGCTCTGGGCTCGACCCGGTACACCTACCCGACGAACTGTTGCGGAAGTATCGCGAGTCCGCCGCGCGCCCGGGGGCCATCAAGGCCATGCTCGACTACTACCGGGCCCTGATCCGCGGCGGTGGCATGCGCCGCCAGCGAGCGCTTGGCATTCCGGTGATCGAGACGCCGACCCTGATGCTGTGGGGCGAGGAAGACGTGGCCCTCAGCAAGCAGACCACGTATGGGACCGGCGACTACGTGAGAGATCTCACCCTGCGGTACCTTCCCGGCGTGTCCCACTGGGTGCAGCAACACGCGCCCGAGACGGTGAACGCGATGATGGAAGCCTGGCTAAGCGACCGGCCCGTTCCCGAGGCAGCCCCGTGAGCAGCCTGCAGGTGGGCGCGCCGGCACCGGACATCGAGTTGCTTGGCACGGGCGATCACCCGGTGCAGCTCGCCGAACGCTGGCACGAGGGCCCCACCATCCTGGTGTTTCTGCGCCACTTTGGCTGACCCATCTGCCGCGAGCACCTGGTCGAGGTGCAACGACACCACGCCGAGATCCAGGCCCGCGGCGCCCGGGTGCTGGCCGTGGGCCAGGGCACGGGGGACGAGGCGTCGACGTTCTGTCGCGAGCTGGGCATCGACTACCCCTGCATGGGAGACCCGGACAAGAAGTCCTACCGGGCATTCGAACTTCCCCGAGATGGCTGGTGGAACGTCACCGGCAAGCCCTTCCTGGAAGACACGCGACTCGCCTGGAGCCGGATCCGCTCTGCCAGCCTCAAGGGCTCACTCATGAAACACACGGATGTGCTGCAACTGGGGGGCGTGGTGATCGTCGACCGCCAGGGGATCGTGCGATTCCTGCACCGCTCGGCACGCACCGACGACCTGCCCGACGTCCGCGACGTGATCGCCCAGCTCGACCGCCTGGCGGACGACTCGAAAGACGCCTGATTTCGCTGACTTGGGGTCGGCTTCTGCCGCCCTAAACCGCCAGCCCACGGCGACCGTTAAGAAGTGGGATGGAGAAGAAGAGCGGGATCAGGAAATTCTTCTGGTTCGTGTTGACCGTGGCCTCGATCGCCGCCCTGGTGGTGGGCGTGGGGATCGTACGACCCGAGACGCCGGTGGCGGGGCTCGTGGCCGAGCGCGCCCTCATGATCGGCAAGGCGCTGCTGGGAGACTCGCGCTCCCAGGAGAACGTGGCCAAGATGGCCCGCAACGCCACGCCCGACAAGACGTACTACCAGTACACGACCGACCGCGGACAGGTGCGCTTCGCCGAAAACCTGAGCGACGTGCCGCCCCAGTGGCGCAAGCGCGCGGGAACCGTGAGGATGGCAAGCCCGCCGCCGCTCACTCCCGGGGAGGCGGCCACCCAGCGCGAGGCCCAGACCATCGCCAACGCGCCGCCGCCCATTACCCGGGTTCCCACCGTGATCGTCTACACCGCCAGCTGGGACGACGGGTCCAAGAAGATGCTGAAGTGGCTCGAGAAGAACAAGATCGAGCACGACAACAAGGCCGTGGACGAGGGCGATCGAAACCGCCAGGAGCTCTTCGACAAGACCGGTGGCGACTTCATCCCCAGCTTCGACATCAACGGCAAGATCTACAAAGGCTTCTCGGCCGGTCGCTTCCGCAAGGCCTACAAAGAAGCCGCCACGCTCACGGACTAGCGACGGTCGCCTTGAACCGGGCGAGGCTGTCCGCCAGACCGCCCGGGCGGCTGCGGGACAGCCAGCAGTCGCGCTGGGCCTCCAGCAGCGCGGCCCGCTCGCGAGCGAGTTCCTCGGCGCCGACGCCGCCGAGGCCCGTCCGCATGGCCAGCGTGCGAAGCCCGTGGCGGGCCAGCTTGGCGGCGTGGGCAGATTCACGTACCAGGAGCGCACCATCTTCCACCCGGGGGTTGGCGCTCGCGAGCAGGGCTGCCGCGGCGTCGAGCCTTGCCAGGGCATTCGCGTAGGCGTCGGCGCTCGGCACCGCCGGCCCAACGGGGAGGCCCGCGTCGACCAGGGCGTAGAAGAAGGCCGCACCGTTGGCCTGCATCACGCCCAGGGTGTCGGCGATGCTCCCGAGTTCGATAAGGCTGCGACCGAAGTGGTCCGACTCGTCGCCGACCAACGTGCTCACCGCATCGGCGAGCGCCGCGTCGGACAGGTCGCCGTTGGAAGCACGGCACCACGTCACGCCGCCGCCGTAGGCCAGCGCGGGAAGCGTTGCGAAGGGCGGTTGCATGTGGCCGTTGTCGCCCCATTCGGTCACGAGCACCGCTTCCGCCCCGTGAGCCAGACCCGACTCGACCGCATCGAGCAGGTTGCCGCACGCGTTTTGATGACGACCCACCAGCGAATTCCAGCCGCTGGTACCCGGCACAAGCCAGGTGCGGAAGCCCGCCGCGGCGAATGACTCGAGCCGCGGGCCGAAGCCGCGCGCACTCACGGTCAGGTATTCGCGGGCCGCTTCGCGAATGGACTCGGGCATGCTGTCGAAGTCGACTCTCGACAGATCCACTTGCGAGGGCGCCTCGTAGCCCCAGATGGCAGCGACCGCACCGGCGTCGGCGAGCGGCGCCGCCGCCTCGGGCGCCTTCTGCAACATGTCGGCCCAGAACTGTACCTGGTAGCCATCGGCCAGCAGCGGCTCTGCGATCCGCCGCAGGTGTTCGACGAACACGGCGGGCTTGCCGCGGGCGGCGACCTGGGCGGCGCTGGCTCCCTGGCCCAGCTCCCACACCTCGTCGCAGCCGATGTTGACGCGGCGGCTCGTGAAGTGGGGGAGCAGCTCGCGCAGCAGCGAAAGCGCAAACTCCGCGTTCTCGGGCGTTGGGGCCAGCGCGGTGGGAGGTCGCCGGCGGCCCGCCTGCTCGAACCCGTCCGGACACTCGGCCCGCATCCGGTAGGGCTCGTGGCGCAGCCAGCGCTCCATGTGCCCAAAGGTGTTCTGGTTGGCGGCGAGCTCGATGCCGTGGTCGCTGCACAGCCGGTCGAGCCAGGCCACGTCGTTGGCCGTCAGCGGAGACGCCGCCCGCCATACGGGTTCGTGCCCGGTGTAGGCGAAGGTGTGCTCGATGTAGAGCTGAAGATGGTTGTAGCGCAACGCGCTGAGTCGACTCACCAGCCGCTCGAGGCACGCGCGGGCGGGCACCCGGTCGCGGCTCACATCGAGCATGTAGCCGCGAGTCGCGAAATCGGGCGAATCGTCGATGCGGCAGTTGGGGATCTCACCGCTCCGGGCGCGCAGCTGGTCCAGGACCTGGTGAGCGTAGCGTTGCCCCGAAGCGGAGCCGAAGGCCAGCTCGATGCTTCCGTCCCGAACCGTCAGCCGATACGCCTCGGGGCCCAGGTCGCCCGCTCGTTGCTCGCGCACGCGAGCCGACGCCGACGTCGTGCCTCCGAGCTTCGCAAGCGAACGCGGGCGCGGAAACAGGCTCTCGAGTCCTACTCGCTTCTCCCTGGAGCGCACTAGAGCGCGATCACGCCCACGCCGGGGTGGATGCGACCGCCTGACTCGTAGTACTCGATCAGGGCGCGCTCGACCCGGGTCCGTCGCGGCAGCTGCGAGAGGTCCGGGTCGTCGGCTCGATCCAGGTCGGGGCGGTAGAAGACGAACTCGAAGACCAGGCCGGGGCTGTTCCGATCGACGGTCACCCGCTGGAAGCGTCGCTGGAACTGCACGATGTTCGAGGTCTCGGGCAGGATCTCCGCAAGCTGCGGATCGAGGAGCCACGAAGAGCACACGAACCAGCGGGCGCCGTCCGCGGGAAAGTGGCGCGCAAAGAATTCGCGGGCCGCCGCAAAGCTCTCGTCGCACGCCTCGGGAAACAGGCGACCGTCCTCGGGAATGTGGACGTCGAGTACGGCGGTGCCCGCCGGGATCAGGTCGCCCAGGTGTTTTGGCCAGGCGCGCTGGAACTGCAGACGGCCCAGCCGGAACAGGTGGCTCGCCAGGTGGTGCGTGATCCAATGGCCCTTGCCCATGCCCGGGTCGCCGTAGAGCCGATGGTGAAGCCGGACCTGCTGCCCGATGTCCCACAGGGTGGCCGTCGTGATCTCGGCGTCGACTCCGAGCCCGTCGTTTCGCGCGCGGGTGCGGGGCGTCACGCCCATCGCTGCATAGGCATAGAGAAGAGGACACGCACCGGGCGGCGGTGGCCAGCCCAGCGCCAGGTAGCCACCCGGCGTGTAGCGCTCGGCCTGCAGCCACTGGGCGTGGGCGGCCAGGCGACGCACGCGAGGCTCGTCGAGGCTGGCCCGGTGATCCACCAGGATTCGCGTGGCACTTTCGGGGAAACCGAGCTCTTGGCAACGGTTCGCCAGCTCACCAGCCGCGGGCACCTGGAGGTCGGCCGTGTCGAGCAGGGGTTCCGAGGCCGCGAAGCCGGCGCGCCAGGCCTCGTACCAGATCGGCTCCTCCACAACGCTGCAGGCGTCTTCGAAGGAAAGCATGCCGCACCCAGCCTAGCGCTGGCCCAACAGGGTGGGCGGATCCAGGCGAAAGAACCAGATGGGGCCGCCGAGCGAAACGTCGAAGCCGTACTTGGCGTTCATGGCGTCGAGCAGCGTGCGGGTCCGTTCGGGGGATCCCACGTAGTGGGCCCGGCGGGCGTAGACCTGGTCGTTGGCCAATCGGACCCGGACGGCGTCGTGGGCGCGCACGCTTCGGGGCCAGCGCTTGTCTTCGGGCATGTTGGCGGCCACGTAGAGGGAACCCTCGTGCACCAGAACCAGGGTCTGGAGCGTCCTGGGTCGATCGGGCTCCACTTCGAGCTCGGCATAACGCAGCGTTTCGGCGGCGTTCCAGTCGTCGGGGGCGGAGGTTGCCGCGGCGCGGAAGGCTCCGCCCGGCACCGGGCCGAAGGGGCCGTCGGCATGGCGCGCGAGGGCCAGCAGGTGGGCGATGGCCAGCAGGGGAACGATCAAGACCACGGTCGCTTTTGCACCGCGGGAGGCGGGACCTCCGGCGGCGCGCGCCACTGCGAGCAGCGCCACGGGAATCAGCGCGAGCGCGCAGCCTGCGATCGTCAACATGCGCGCGGGTCCGATGGGAAGCGGGACGATCCGCTCCATCAGGAGCTGGAGTAGAGGCAGGGCTACGAAGAGCGAGCCCCCGATCCGGGCCGCCCGGACTGCTCGACTGCTGCCCGCCGGCTCGGGCGCGACGGGAGCGCCGCCGAGCCGGCGCACACCGATGGCTTGCAGCACCGCGAAAACGAGTACGATGTTCGCAACCCCCAGCGCTGCGGTGGCGCCGGCGCGCGTGAAGATGTCGGCGTACACCAGCGCGACGGTGCCCAGCACCCAGATCCCATCGAGCCCGACCACGACCCTTGCCAGCGTTGCCGAGAGCCGGGCTCGAGACGCCAGGGTGAACAGTGCGGCGGCGAAGCCCAACAGGTTCAGGCCCACCCCGGTTACGAGCAGCGGCGGCTCGACCCCGAGAAACCCGGCCACCCGCGAGCCCGCCAGCGTGAAGAACGCACCCGACAGGGCGGAGAAGAGGGCGTTGGCGCGCAGGCTCTTGCGCAGGAACTCCGAGGGGTCGTGGCTGGATGCGGTCATCGGGAGATCTCCTGTTGCGGGATTGCGGCGCGCTCGAGCAGCTCGTCGAGGGCGCGCCGCGCCAGGCGGAACGCCCCGGCATCGTCGAGTAATTCACAGCGCAGGTTGGCTTCCTGGGCCAGGGCATGCAGCGAGAAGGCCAGCGCGTCGGGCGTGACGCCGGGGCACAGCTCGCCGAGCCTGGCAGCCAGCCGCGCCTGCTCTTCCAGCGAATGGACGAAGCGGCCCGTGTGGCGAGCGATGGCCTCGCGAACCGCACCGGGACGCCCACTGAAATCGTGGCCGGCGGCCGCGAAGAAGCAGCCGCCCCGGTAGTCGATGGCCTCCAGGTGATCGAGCCAGGCGTGGCCAAGCGCCCGCAACCGGTCGAGCCCGGGCTCACTCGATTCCACGGCCGCCCCCAGCGGGTCGGCGTAGGCCGCCGCCGCGGCCTCGACCGCCGCCAGCTGCAGGGCCTGCTTGGAATCGAAGTGGGCCGCTACGCCCGGCTTGCTGAGCCCGACTTCGCTTGCAATCCGGCTCAAGGACAGGCTCTCGAGGCCCTCCGCCGTGCTGAGATCGACCGCCGCGGCTGCGATCTGGCGCCGGCGCCGGGCGCCGTGTGTCTCCTGGGGCATGAATCCCAGTATATACGATCATCTGTTATTTACAATACGACTGTATGTTTCTCGAATTGGCGGGTTGGAATGCTCGACGCTCCGGCGGCTCCTGCACTACAAGAGAGAGATGAGTCTTCGAGGAACCGGCGCAGGCGGACGCATCCAGAGGCTGGCCGAGGTGGTGCGGGTGCTCGGGGGGGCGGGCTTCCTGAACCCCCGCTTCCTGGCCACGCTCGGACCCGCCGCCCGGAAGTTCGGAACCACAGCGGCGGCTGGCTTTCACGCGGCCGCCTCGCGCAACCCGAACGGCACGGCCGTGATCGACGACGCCGGCAGCCTGACCTTCAGCGAACTCGAGCGCTCGACCAACGCCATCGCCCGGGGCCTCGCGGCCGCCGGGGTGAAGCCGGGCGACGGCGTGGCGCTATTCGCCCGCAACCACCGCGGCTTCGTACAGGCCCAGGTGGCCCTGGAAAAGCTCGGCGCCAACACCCTGCTCCTGAACACGGGTTTCGCCGCGCCCCAGCTGAAGGAGGTGTGCGCCCGGGAGGGCACGCGCGTCCTGCTCCACGATGAGGAATTCGGACCGATCGTGGACGGCGGCGCCAGCGAACTGACCCGATTCGTGACCTGGTCGGAGGGCGCCGTCCCGGGAACGACCTTCGCCGAGCTGGCGGCGTCCCACGATGACGCTGCGCTCGAACCGCCGTCCCAGCCGGGGCGCGTCACCATCCTCACCTCGGGAACCACCGGCACTCCCAAGGGCGCCCAACGCACCATGAAGCGAACCAGCGTGGACACGCTCGTGGGTCTGTTTGGTCGCATGCCCCTGAGAACCGGTCTCCGAACCCTCATCGTGGCGCCCACCTTCCATTCCTGGGGCGGCCTCCACCTGTTGCTTGGCGCCCAGCTCGGTTGCACGATCTGCCTACTCCGGCGCTTCGATCCCGAGGCCACGCTTGCTGCGATCGATCAACTTCGACCCCAAGCCCTGGTGGTGGTGCCGGTCATGATGCAGCGGATTCTCGATCTCGGGCCCGACCTGATCGGCCGCTACGAAACCTCCTCGGTCGAGATGGTGTGTGCCAGCGGATCCACCCTGCCCGGCGAACTCGCGCTTCGTTGGATGGATACCTTCGGAGACAACATCTACAACCTGTACGGATCGACGGAGGTGGCTCACGCCTCGATCGCCATGCCCGACGAACTTCGCGCCGTGCCTGGCACGGCCGGCCGGGCTCCACGCGGCGTCATCGTGCGCACGCTCGACGACCAGGGTCGCGAGGTTCCGGCGGGGACCACCGGAAGGATCTTCGTCGGAAACGACGCCCGGTTCGACGGCTACACCGGCGGCGGCAACAAGGAGATCATCGACGGCCTGATGTCGAGCGGCGACGTGGGCCACTTCGACGAGCAGGGTCTGCTGTTCGTCGATGGCCGCGACGACGACATGATCATCTCCGGCGGTGAGAACGTCTTTCCCCGCGAGGTGGAAGACCTGCTCGCGGATCACGACGACGTGGTGGAGGCGGCGGTGATTGGCGTCGCGGACCAGGAGTTCGGCCAGCGCCTCAAGGGCTTCGTGGTGCTCAGGGAGGGGGCGAGCGCCGACGAGTCGTCCCTCAAGACCTACGTGAAGAACAACCTGGCCCGCTACAAGGTTCCGCGCGACATCGTGTTCCTGGAGGCACTTCCCCGCAATCCCACCGGCAAGGTGATCAAGCGCGCGCTGGCGGAGCGGAGCTGAAACCAGCCGATGAAGGTCGAGATCCACGAGCGCTTCGCGTCCGGGCTGCCCGCGGACGACGATCACCCCTATCGCACGGGCGCCTGGCGCCCCCAGACCACCGAGTACGACGCCTGGGATCTCACGGTGGAGGGTGAGATCCCCCGCGATCTGTCGGGTGTGTACCTGCGCAATACGGAGAACCCGTTGCTGGAGCCCATCCAGCACTACCACCCCTTCGATGGCGACGGCATGTTGCACGCCATCTCGTTTCGCGACGGCGAAGCGTCGTATCGCAACCGCTTCGTCCGGACCGACGGTTTTCTCGCCGAACGCGATGCGGGTGAGTCTCTCTTTGCCGGTGTGGCCGAGAATCCGTCGTTCGCGAAGCGCGAGAGCCTCCGGTGCGCGCGTCCGAACATGAAGGACGCGTCGAGCACGGACGTGGTCGTGCACCGGGGCGTCGCGCTCTCGAGCTTCTGGATGTGTGGGGACCTGTACCGCGCGGACCCCTTCGACCTGCGCCCCCTGGGCAAGGAGACGCTTGGCGATCGCCTCCCCGGCGAGGGCATTTCCGCGCATCCGAAGATCGACGAGAACAGCGGCGAGATGCTCTTCTTCAACTACGGAATCGAGGCTCCCTACATGCACTTCGGCGTGGTGTCACCCGAGGGCGCACTCGTCCAATACAGGGACGTGCCGCTTCCGGGACCGCGCCTCCCCCACGACATGGCGTTCACCGAGAATTTCGCCATCGTCAACGATTGCCCCATGTTCTGGGATCCGAAGGCGCTCTCGGCGGGCCACCATCTGCCGCGATTCTTTCCCGAGCTTCCCACCCGTTTCGGAATCGTCCCGCGCCGGGGCAATGGCGAGATCCGCTGGTTCGAAGCGGCGCCCACCTTCGTCCTGCACTGGATCAACGCCTGGGAGGAGGGAGACGAAATCGTGCTTGACGGTTTCTTCCAGGAGAATCCCTCGCCTGCCAGCGTGCCCGGCGGCTTCAGCGTGAACCTGTTCCGCTATCTCGATCTCTTCGCGTTGCGCAGCCACGCCCATCGCTGGCGTTTCAATCTCGCGACGGGACAATGCGTCGAGGAGCCGCTCAGCGATCGCACCCTGGAGTTCCCCATGATCAATGGCCGCTACGGCGGCCGCCGCAATCGCTACGCCTATCACGCTCTTCCGTGCGAGGGCTGGTTCGGCTTCCGCGGCATCGTCAAGCACGATCTGGACACGGGCAAAGAAGAACTCTACGAGCTGCCGTCGGGTGTCTACGCCAGCGAAACCGCCATGGCACCCCGCGTTTCCTCCGGGGCCGAAGACGACGGCTATCTCGTGACCCTCAGCATGGACCTGAACCGCGACCGCTCCGAGTGCCTGATCCTGGATGCGGCGCAGCCCTCGTCCGGCCCCATCGCCCGCATCGCCCTGCCGGAGCGGATCTGCTCGGGTACCCACGCCTTCTGGCACGCGTCGGACGTTGCGCGCCGGGTTCCAGGTCGCTAGCTCGCTCCCAGGTTCACCAGCAATCGCTGGGCCGCGTCGCACATCTCGATCGGATCGCGGGTGAGGGCCGGGGCGTGGATCTTGTGGCCGGGAGACACTCGCAGGCCGCTGCCCGCCTGGGTCATCAGGTTGACCAGGAGTTGGGGGTCGATCTTCGTGGACTCGGCGGCGGTCAGCACGATCTCGCCGTTCGCGCTGTCTACCGCCAGCACGCCCAGTTTGCGGGCCATCACCTTCAGGCGGATCACACGCAACAGGTTCTCGCCCACCGCGGGAAGCGGGCCGAAGCGGTCGAGGATCTCGTCGCGGATGCGATCCACCTCGGCGTCCTCCCGGCAGCTGGCGAGTCGCTTGTAGAGCACCAGTCGCTGGTTCACGCTGGGCACGTAATCGTCGGGAAGACGCGCGGGAATCGGAAGGCGAATCTCGGGATCGATCTCCGGGTCGCGCATCACGCCGCGCAGCTCGTCGATGGTCTGTTCCAGCATTTCCATGTAGGTCTCGTAACCCACGGCGGCCAGCATCCCGGACTGCTGCTGCCCCAGAAGGTTGCCGGCGCCGCGAATTTCGAGATCCATGTTGGCCAGGCGAAAGCCGCTGCCCAGCTCGCTCAGATCCTGGATGGCCTCGAGCCTCCGCTCCGCATCGGTGGTCAGGGCGTCCAGTCCGGGGATCATCAGGTAGGAATAGGCCCGGTGGCTGCTGCGCCCCACGCGACCCCGCAGCTGGTAGAGCTGTGCCAGGCCCAGTGCGTCGGCGCGGTTGATCAGGATGGTGTTGGCCCGGGGGATGTCGAGGCCGCTCTCGATGATGGTGGTGCACAGCAGCACGTCGGCCTCGCCGCGAAGGAAGGCGAGCATCCGCTTCTCGAGTTCGCGCTCGCGCATCTGGCCGTGGGCCACCAGAACCTTCGCCTCGGGCACCACGCGACTGAGTAGCTTCTCCATGGCGCCGATGGTCTGCACCCGGTTGTGCACGAAGAAGACCTGCCCGCCGCGGCGCAACTCGCGCAAAATGGCTTCGCGCACCATCTCTTCGGAGAATTTGCATACCTGGGTGCGGATGGCCAATCGATCGGCGGGGGGCGTCTCCATGATCGAGAGGTCGCGGATCCCGGTGAAGGCCATCTGGAGGGTGCGCGGAATCGGCGTGGCCGTAAGCGTCAACACATCCACCGTCTTCTTGATTTGCTTGATGCGCTCCTTGTGGGCCACTCCGAAGCGGTGCTCCTCGTCCACCACCAGCAGTCCCAGGTCCCGGAACGACACGTTCTTCTGCAGCAGGCGGTGGGTACCGACCACGATGTCGATGGAGCCGTGGGCCAGCCCCTCGAGCACGGCTTTCGAATCCGCAGGCCGCCGGAAGCGCGATAGCGACTCCACCTTCACCGGGTAGTCTTCGAAGCGCTCCCGGAAGGTTTCGTGGTGCTGCTGGCACAGGATCGTGGTGGGCACCAGCACGGCAACCTGTTTGCCATCCATCACGGCGCGGAAGGCGGCCCGCACTGCCACCTCCGTCTTGCCGTAGCCCACGTCGCCGCACACCAGGCGATCCATGGGCTTGGGACGCTGAAGGTCGGCAAGCACGTCCTCGATGGCGGCCATCTGGTCGGGAGTTTCCTCGTACGGGAAGTGCGCTTCGAACTCCTCCATCATGCGATCGCGCCCGGAGAAGCCGAAGCCCGGCGCCAGTTCTCGAGCCGCATGCACCGAGAGCAATTCCTGGGCCATGTTTCGCAGCGACTTGCGAACCGAGTCCTTCGCCTTCTCCCAGCTCAGGCCGCCCAGCTTGTCGATGCGGGGCGGGTGACCGTCGGCGCCCGCATAGCGCTGCACCTGGTTCAGTCGGTGGACGGGAATGAAGAGCTTCGCGTCCTCGCTGTATTCGAGGCGCAGGAACTCGCCCTCGATGCCGCGCAGCGAAAGGCTCACGAGTCCGCGATAGATGCCGATGCCGTGCTGGCTGTGCACCAGGTAGTCGCCGGTTGCCAGCTGGGCCAGGGTCTCCACCGCGGCACCGTCGGGCCAGCGCGAGCGCGTCCGCCGCTTCTGGCGCGGACCGAAGATCTCCTCCTCGGTCACGACCGCGAGCTTCTCCATGGGGAAGGTGAAGCCCTCGGAGAGCTGCGCCACCCGGACCTCCACACGGCCGGTGCCGGACCAACGCCATGCGGGACGGGGCTCGGTTTCGGTTCGGGTTTCGATCCTGTATTCGGAGAGCAGGGCGCGCAGGCGCTCTGCGCCAGAGAGGGCGGCAGCGGTGATCACGATGCGCCACCCCTCGCTCCGCCACTCTGCAAGCGCCTCGATCAGGGGGGCGAGCGCCTCTTCGCTGCTCCGGGATTTCACCAGTGCGCGGCGCAGCTCGTCGACGCCGTAGGTCCGCAGCGAGAAACGCTCTGCGCTGTCGATGCGGTCCGCCACGTCATGACGCTCGAGGGACACGGGCTGGCGGGCCGATACCTGATGCGCCAGCTCGTCTGCCGCAACCAGAAGCTGGTCCGGCGGCGCCACTACGCGCCCACTGGCCACGGCGACGTCGAAGTGGTCGACGGCGTCGGCTGCGTAACGAGCCAGACGGTCGCGGCCCGCCTCCGGGTCGTCCAGCAGGATCAACGTGTCGTCGGGAAGAAAATCGAGCACCGTCTCGAATCCCGGTTGCAGCAGGGGCGCCAGGGCCTCCGAGCCGGGCGGCGGGCTGCCCCGCAGCAGGGCATCCACCAGGGCGTCCACCGCCCGCGGCTCCACCTTCTGGTCGCGGGCCAGCTCGCGAATTGCATCGGAGCGCTCGATCACCGAGGCGCGGTCGATCAGCAGTTCGCACGGGGGCGGCGCCACCACATAGCCGAGCGCCGCCTGGGAGCGCTGGCTGCTGGCGTCGAACTCACGGATCGACTCGACTTCGTCGCCCAGCAGCTCGACGCGCACGGGATTCTCGCGTTGGGGTGGGAAGAGATCGAGGATGCCGCCGCGCACCGCCAGCTCGCCGGGCTCTTCCACCAACGGCATGCGCGAGTAGCCCGCCGCCATCAATGTGGCCACCAGCGCGTCCCGGTCCAACGTCTGGCCCACCTCCAGGTGCACCGAGCGCGCCCGCACGGTCTCGCGCGAGGGCACACGGGTCGCGAGCGAGGTCCAGGTGGCCACCACCACCGGAGCGGGCTCGCTGGCGGCCACGACCCGGCCGCGGATGGCGTCCGCCGCGCGGGGCGGGGCGCTGGCGATCCAGCGATAGAGCACGTCCATGCGCTGGGCCACGATGAAGGGCTGGGGAGAGAAGCGTTCGTAGGGCTGGGCGTCGTGGCGCGGGAATGCGCGCACGCGACCGCCGCGCTCGGGCTCGCCCAGGGCGGCGCGCAGATCGCCGACGAAGGCGTCAGCCGCCTTGGCCCGAGGCACCAGCACCAGCGTCGGGCGATCGCCGTGGGCGCGCACCAGGTGGGCGGCAATCAGCGCGCGGGCGGCGCCGCGCAGGCCCGACAGCGTCACCGCGCGGTTTCGCGCGGTGACGCGTTCGACTACGTCTTCCAGATCTCGAACCGATTCGCTCAAGCCGGGCCCCTGCGTGCACGTCCGCACACACGAGTGCCCCACCTCTCCCGGAAATGGGGGAGGCGAGGCGCGCGGCAAAGTCTACTGAACTTCGCTTTGGCGGTCGTGGCCGTCGAATGCTGGGGAGTAGACGGCGTATGCGATCGCCGGCTCGTTCGTGGCATTGGCAAAGGCGTGGGCCGTGCCCCGGGGCACGTACAGGATCGAGCCCTCGCCCACTTCGTGCACCTGATCGCCAAGACGCCAGCTGCCGTGGCCCCGCAGCATCACCACCATCAGGTCGTGGCGATCGTGTCGATGCGGCACCTCGCGGTCGCGAATGGCCACCATGTGGTGGCTCGTGTGAGCGTCGCGCCCAACCTCCACCACGGCGAACGCTTCACCCGGGGCCAGCTGCGGCCACGCGGCCAGGATTTCCAACGGGATCCGCAGGCGATCGTTGCCCAGGCGCGCGTCGAACATGGGGGCCGGCCCCCGGGTTCCGCAGGCCAGCAGACCTCCGACCAGACTGATGAGCGGAGCGATGAGCGCAGCGAGACCGATAAGCGGAGCGACCCGGGCGATGTGCGTCATGGCGATTCCTTTCTCATGCCCTGGCGTCCCGAACCGCGGACCCGACAAACGACAGGGTCCGGGTCGCAAGCAGCGGCCAGGCGTGGTGGCTTTCCAGGCGCTCGCGGGCAGCACAGCCCAGTCGGCGCGCACGGTCTCGATCGCCCATGAGCTTCGCCAGGGCGTCCGCCAGCTCGCTCGCGCCGGCGTCGGACGGAAGCAGCCACGCGTTGCGGTCGTGCTCGAGCGACTCGGCCACGTCGGCCCGAGCCACGATGGCGCGGCGCGCCTCCATGTAGTTGAGGAGCTTGATGGGGAAGCCTCCCCGGCGTCGGCGCGGGAGCACACTGACTCCTGCAGCGAACGTGAGCGCTCGCACCTCGTCCGGAGACTCCGCGAAATGGAAGCGCAGAGGACTCGCGCGGTCGGGGGGTGCTGCGTGGGTGGCGACCACGACGGGAAGCTCGGGCACGCGACGTGCGGCCGCCTCGAGCTCGTCCAGGTTCTGATAGCGGTCCAGATTTCCAGCATAGAGCACGAAAGCTTCGGGCTTCACACCGGCACGAGCGCAAGCCCGGGCCTGATCTTCGCCGGAAGGATCGGGAGTCGGATCGAGGCCGGGGGGAATCACGCGAACCGGGGCGCGGGTCCTGACCGAGAGCTCCACGCGAGCCGCCTCGCACAGGGCGATCACCGCGTCGGCCGATCGCGCGGCGACCCGATCGATGCCCGCACCGGCCGTGTTCAACAGGTCGTGCAGCAGCTCGGGCCCGAAGCTCGCCAACTCGTGTTCCATCAAGGTATGGGCCAGGTAGATCACCGGGACGCCGGTGAGCACCCGTACCGCGGCCGCCGCCAACGTGGCTTCCACGTTGTGGGCGATGGCCGCGTCGAAATGCCGCTCCCGATGGGCGCGGACGTAGATGGCGGCCAGTGCCGCGTCGCTCACCGGCTTCTGGAGCGTGGGTCCCGCGCGCAGGTCCTTTGACGACAACACGTCCGGAACGCGCACCACTTCCAGACCCGGCGGATCGTCGCCCTGGCCGCTGCCATAACAGAAGAATGTCACGCTCGCGCCGGCGGCTTCCAGCGCGCGCGCGTGGTCGCGGGCGAAGGCCTGGGAGCCCTGGGGCAGCGGGAAGGGAAACGCGCCGAGGATGGCGAGGCGCAAGGGCCTAGCCGTTGCGAAGCTCGCGGTAGAGGGTGAAAAGCTCCACCACCGCGCGGGCGATCACCCGGGGGCTGGCGCCGGTCTGGCGGCCGAAGCGGCGCCGCCGGTGGGTTACCGGCACCTGGTGGATCCGGAAGCCCGCCTTGAGCGCGCGCACCAGGATCTCCGTGTTGATGAACGCGCCAATGGACGCCACGGGTATCGCCTGGATCACGTCACGGTGAAACACCTTGAACGCGCAGTCGATGTCGCGCACGTGCAGGTCGAATAGCACCCGCACCAGCGCGCCCCACACCCATGCGATCACGCGCCGGTGCCAGGGGTCGCGTCGCGGGCTGCGGTAGCCCGCCACGATGTCGAATTCCTCGGTATGGGCGAGAAGCCGCGAGAGCTCGGTCACGTCGAACTGCAGGTCCGCGTCGCTGAAGAAGACCAGCTCACCGCGGGCCTGGTGCAAGCCGGCGCGCAGGGCCGCCCCGTAGCCCTGGTTGCGTTCGTGGCGCACCACCTGAACGCGCGTGTCGGCGCGGCGATAATGCTCGATCACCCGGGCGCTGCCGTCTCGGCTGCCGTCGTCTACCACCACGATCTCGAACGACGACGCGAGTCGCGGCGCGAGCGCGAGGGTACTCTCCAGCAGCGCGCCGATGTTGCGCTCCTCGTCGAAGACGGGAAATACCAGCGAGAGCGTGGGTCGTTGCGCTTCCGCCGTCGGCGCCGCGATCGGCTGGAGCGCGCTCACTCGAGGTATCCGAGGGCCCGCAGGCGGTCGGCCACTCTCGCCTCCTCCTCGGGGCCGTAGGCCTGCGGCGTGGGTTGTGCGGGCTCGCCATCGTCGGGGGCCACGCCCAGGTGGCGCAGGACCGCGGGGGCCACGTCGGCCAGCGAAGGCTCGGGGCCAAGCCGCAGTCGGCCCGCTTCGGGGCCGGTCGAGATCCACACGCCGTCGGGACGATGAGTTCCGTTCATGCCTCGTCCACGCCCGCCGCCGAGTTCGTCGCCGGAAAGCTCGCGGACCGAATCCGTGCGGGGCTCCTGCCAGGGCGTGGGCACGAGCGAAAGACCGTAGCCTGCGTCGAGGTCCAGTTCGACCACCACATCCGGCGCGCGGTCGGCGCAGGGGCCAGAGTAGACGGCCTCCCGGGGCCGCGCGCGCGCAACGATGGCGGCGCCCCCGGGCAGCTTCCAATCCAGCAGACAGTCGATCACCTGGGATCGGACCCGCTCGTAGTCCGAGGGGTGTACCGAGCCGGCCGCCTCGCGTCCGCGCAGGTTGATCCATACACCAGGCTGGGTATTCACGTCCTCGCAGAAGGCCGCGCTGCGCTTCCAGTCGAAGCCGCCGAAGCGCACGGCGCTCTCGACCCGGGCGGCGGCTCCCCGGGTGTGGCGAAACACGAGCTGGGCGGCCCGGGGAGGAAGAGCCCGCAGCGCCAGGTCGCGAGCCGAGCGAGCCGCGCGGTCGAAGACCGGCGCACTGGATCGCCGCAGCAGCGCGCACTCCTGGAGTCGCCGGCCCAGGTGCACCACCCGGCGCGAGGCGCCACCACTGCCGTGGTCCGAGACGACCGCGCAAGCCGCATCTTCGCCGTAAGCGGCCCGGATCTCGCCACAGGCGGCGTCGAGCCGTTCGTAGACGCGGGCCAGGGCGCCGCGGCGGGTGGCGCTCGCAGCCGGGTCGTGGCGGGGCGAGCGGGGGTCGTGATCGCGCCAGTAATGGTGGGCGACCGTGTCGCTCTCCGAGAAGACCACCACCGCCAGTTCCGGCCGCTGGCCCCGCCGGTGCCTCAAGCGGGCCAGGGCCTCCACGGCGAAGGCGGTCTTGCGCTCGATCCGGGCCAGCAGGTGTTCGACCGCCCGTTCGTGCCAGCCCTCACCGCGGGCCCGCTCGTCCAGATCCGGGCGCATCCAGTCCCCCACCCGCTCTGCGATCTCCCGGTAGAGGGCCGGGTCACTGGCCGAGCTGGCGTCGCTGCCGGCCGAGATCGGAGAATCGAAGCCCCCCACCAGCAGTCCCGTAAGCGGCTCGGGCGGAAACGTGGCGGGAATGCCCAGGGCCAGCACGCAACGGCCGGCCCGGCTGGCCCGACCCATCATGGAGGTGCCCCGCCGGTCAGTGGCGTTCACGAAGCGGACCCGGTAGGCCCCCGGGAGCTTCTGGGTGAAGTCGAACAGGCCGTGCTGGCCCGGAAACAGGCCCGTGGCGAACGTGGACCAGGCCGGGAAGCTCATGGCGGGCAGCGTGCTGGTGAGTGGCCGCACCTCGCCTGAATGGCTCCACGCGGCGAGGTGGGGCAGACGCCCGGCGGCCATCAGGGGCTCCAGCACCTGGAGCGTCGCCCCATCGAGGCCCAGGATCAGCGCGCTCGACATTCCCGGGTGCTCCTCCTATATTCCGGCGCCCCACCTGCGCTGTCCGCCCCGTCCGCCCTGAGGGTCATCCGGGAGAGCATTCATGCCCGTCCAACTACTTTGCCGCAAGCTGGGGTCGACCCAGATCTTCGCCGAGAGCGGTGAGTGTATCCCGGTCACCGTGCTCGAGGCGGGCTCCAATACCGTGGTCCAGAAGAAGAACGAGAAGCGCGACGGCTACACCGCCCTCCAGTTGAGCTTTGGTGAGCGGCGGCCCTCGCGCACGAGCAAGGCGCTCCGGGGCCACTTCGAGAAGGCCAACGTCGCCCCGGCCCAGCACCTGATCGAGTCTCGTGTTACCCCCGAAGAGGCCGAGGCCCACGAGGTGGGCGGCAAGATTCCGGTGGACATCTTCGCGACCGGCCAGCGTGTGGACGTGATCGGCACCTCCAAGGGCCGCGGCACGGCGGGTGTCGTCAAGCGCCACAACTTCGCCGTCAAGCGCAAGACCCACGGCACCCACGAGGCATTCCGACACGCCGGCTCGATCGGCGCAGGTTCCTCTCCGGGGCGCGTCTTCAAGGGTCACCCCATGGCCGGGCGAATGGGTAACGAGCGGGTCACGGCCTCCAACCTGGAGGTGGTCAAGGTGGACGCCGATCGCAGCCTGATCTTCGTCCGCGGCGCCGTACCCGGACATCGCAACGGCATCGTCCGCGTACGCCCGGCGGTCAAGGCGAAGCCCAAGGCCTAGCGTCCCCGGTCAGCCCTCGGGCGCCGACCTCGGGGCGCCAACATCGTGGCGCCGTGTCGACCTACCAGCGAAAAGACCACTTCCACCAGCGTGCCCAGCGCGAGGGCTTCCGATCGCGCGCGGCGTACAAATTGTTGGAGATCCAGAAGGCACATCGTCTGCTGAACAAGGGCCAGCGGGTGGCCGATCTGGGCTGCTGGCCCGGAAGCTGGATGCAGGTGGCCGCGCAGGGGGTGGGACCCGGCGGCCGCGTGGTGGGGGTCGACCTGGCGGCGATCGATCCGCCCCTCGGACTCGACAACACCATCGCACTCTGCGGCGACCTCGCGGATCCGGAGATCGCCATGAAGCTACTCGCCGCGCTGGGCGGCCGGGCCGACGTGGTGCTCTCCGACGCCGCGCCCAAGCTCACGGGCATCCGCGACACCGACCGGGCGCACGAAGAGACACTGCTTTGCGCCATCGAGTCCCTGCTTCCGCGCCTGCTGCGCCCGGACGGGAGCCTGCTTCTCAAGCTGCTCGAGAGCCCGGAGGCCCAGGCCAGCGTCGGGCGCCTGCGCCTGGGATTTCAGCGCGCCCGCTCGGTCAAGACCGCAGCCACACGGCGCGGAAGTACGGAGCGCTACCTGCTGGCCAGCGGCTACATCGAGGTCTCTCCACCGCGATCCTTTCGAACTCCATGATCATCGACCTGCACAGATTCGATGCTTCGAAGCCGCTGAATACGGATTTCTGCGTCGTGGGAGGGGGCCCGGCCGGGATCACCCTGGCGAGGATGCTGGCGCAATCGACGCATCGGGACGTCGTGTTGCTGGAGGGCGGCGGCCTGGATCCCGAGGGCGACACGCAGGCGCTCTACGAAGGGGCGGTGGAATCCGATCTGGATTTCCCGATCGTGGACTACCTGGCGAAATCCCGCATTCGCGCCCTGGGTGGAAGCAGCTTCCACTGGTGGGCGTTCTGCCGGCGCTTCGACCGTCTGGATTTCGAAGTGCGGAACTGGGTTCCGGACAGCGGGTGGCCGATCACACTCGAAGATCTGCGGTCTTTCTACCCCGAGGCCGCAACGATCTGTGGGATTCGCGATTTCGACTACGACCCGAGTGCGACCCTCGTGGCCGATCCGCTGGGCGAGAAGCTGCTCGAGTTGCCGGGCAATCAGCCCGTGCTCTTCCACACCGGGATCCCGCCGGTGCGTTTTCGACAGGCCTACCAGGCCGAGCTCGGAAACGCCCGGAACATTCGGCTCTTCCTGCACGCCAACGTCACTGAACTCCTGCTCGATCCCTCTTTCCAGCGGCTGGAGCGCGTGCGCGCGAAGACGCTCGGGGGAAAGCAGATCGAGGTCCGCGCGCGGAATTTTGTACTTGCGACCGGCGGCATCGAAAATGCCCGGCTCCTGTTGAATTCGGATGGCCAGATCGCGGGTGGGATCGGAAATCAGCACGATCGAGTGGGGCGCTATTTCATGGAGCACCCGCATCTCGATCTCGGCATCTTGGTGCTTCCGAGTCGCGGGATTTCGGGCGGCATCTTCGACTACGGCCATCACAGTGATCGATTGAAGCAGCACGTGCTGGCCACCCTCGCACCGACGAGGGCGCTTCAAGAAAGAGCCGAGATCCTGAACGCTTCGGTCCAGCTGGTCGACCTGTCCGGATTTCCCGAAGGACTCGAATCGCCCCTGGACGATTCGGTGGTGAGACTCGCCGAGAACCTTTGGTTCCGGAGGCCAGGAATCGAAGCCAGGACGGAACCGGGGCAGAGGCTCTTTCTGCTCAAATCCCGCTGCGAGCAGGCTCCGAATCCCGAGAGCAGGGTTGCCCTGGTGTCGGATCGCGACGCGCTGGGGCAACGAAGAGTGAAGCTCCAGTGGCGGCTGACGGATCTCGACCGGCGATCCTGGCTCCGGTGGATGGAGCTCCTGGGGCGCGAGGTCGGCGCGGGGTTGGGTGGACGGGTCCGCACGCTCATTCCTTCGGACCGCTGGCCGTCTGGAATCGGCGGAAATCATCACATGGGCACGACCCGGATGCACAGGGATCCGAGCCAGGGTGTGGTCGATTCCAATTGTCGGGTACATGGGGTGGAAAATCTGTGGATTGCCGGCAGCTCGGTCTTCGCGACCTCCGGCGCCGCAAACCCCACCTTGACCCTGGTTGCGCTGGCCTTGCGCCTGGCCGCGCATCTCGAAACACGACCGGTCGATACGAGATGAGCGATTCCATGGACCGACGCCAATTCATCGCCGCAGCCGCGTTGCTGACGGGGGGTGGCCTGACCGCAGCCCTCTTCTGGTCGAAAGGCGAGGGCGGGGGCGACGCGGATCCGCTGGCCGTGCTCGACGCGCTGGCGTGCGAATCCGGGGGGAGCAATACGCTCGGCGACTGGTACCTGGCCAGGAATCCCGAGGTTTCGGATCCGGACCTCCTGATGCGCTCCATCTTCGGAAACGAAGGGCTCGAACTGCAGAGCCCGGCGAAGATGCAGGCGCGTCTGCGAGATCTGATTCGCCTGGACTATGAACAGGGCCATACCCTGCAAGCCGAGGGCTGGACCCTTTCGGTCCGAGAGCTGCAGTCGTGTGCGCTCGTGTTGCTGCAGCGCAGGAACGCCAGCGGTCGCGGTGGCGCCGATACCTGACGGTCATCGCCTCGCCGATGTGCCGACTGTGTCAACATGCAGGATCCGGCGGATCCCTGTCGAAGCTGAGAGCAGACGAAGCTACCGATCTGGAGCTCCCGGGCGGCGAGATGCACGCCTGGCTGCACGCATTGCGCGAGCGGGGCTCGGTGGTCCAGGTGCCCTTCGCGGGAAGCTCGGCCTGGCTGATCCTGGGTTACGAAGCACTCCACGCCGCGTTCAAGGGCGAAGTCATGTTTCCCGCCGGCGAGCACTACAAGCGCGCCATCGAGCCTAGCCAGGGTCGCACCTTCCAGGGGATCGACGGGCCCGAGCACCACGTGCTTCGAACCCTCGCCACGCCGGCCTTCCGGCCCCGGGCGCTTCGCAGCTGGGAGGACGAGCTGCGACCCCTGGCCCACGAGCTCGTCGATCGCTTCGCCGCCGACGGGCGCGTGGATCTCGTGAATTGCTTCACCAAGATCTATCCATTCCTGGTGATCTCGCGGATGCTCGGAATTCCGCGCGAGCGCGAGCAGGAGATGCACGGCTGGGCCACCGCCATGCTGCGGTTCGATCCCCGGGCCAACGAGGAGTTCACCGAGTACATGCTGCCGGTGATGGCGCAGCGGCGGCGCGAACCCGAGGACGATGTGATCTCCGGCCTGCTTCAGGGGGATGTCGACGGGCGCAGCTTCTCCGACGAGGAGGTGATCTCCCACGTACGCCTGATCTTCTCGGCGGGAGCCACCACGACCTTCGACGCCATGGGGACGCTGCTCTACGCGCTGCTCACCCTGCCGGAAGTGCTCGAGCGGGTGAAGAGCGAAGAGGGGGCGCTGGAGAAGGGTGTCGAGGAACTGCTGCGCTGGGAGACTCCGGTGGCAAATCTGCCGCGCCTGACGCTCACCGGCGGCGAGCTGGCTGGCGTCGAGATTCCCGCGAAATCCGTGGTCTTGTTCAGCATCACCGGCGCCAACCACGATCCCGCCGTCTTTCCCGATCCCGAGCGCTTCGATCTGGACCGCGATTCCGCCCGAAAGCTCAGCTTCGGGCTCGGCAGCCACTCGTGCCCGGGTCTCCACCTGGCGCGCAACGAGCTGCGCGTTGCCGCGGACGTGCTGCTTGCGCGGCTGCCCGAACTCCAGTTGGAGAACGAGGAAGTGGCTCGGCCCCGGGGCTTCGCCCTGCGTGGGACGCAGACGCTTCCGGTGCGCTTCCGTCCGGGTTCCTGAGGGAACGCAGTGCGTCGCGTCGCCGTGGCATTCGGTGCGCGCCACCTCGCCCTGACACCTGGGCTCGACGCGCTCGTGCCTGCTGGGATGAGTTCCACGCCGCGATGAAGTTTGCCGCGTGGACCCTGCCGAAATCTGCGCACGCCCGCCAATCTCGGCAGGGTCGAGGGATCGAGACGAGCCCTACGTGTGGCAGGGCGACGGCACGGGCATTGCAATCTTGCACTGCGGCGGATTGGCGTGCCGCACAGCCGTTGTGTGGAGATCGTCAGCCGCCACCCAAGGAGGTGAGCCATGAAGATGAAAACGATGGCGATCGCTGCGGTGCTCCTCGTATCCACCGTCGGAGCTGCACGATCGGACGACGAACGCGAGTTTGGATCATCCGTAGTGATCATCGAGCTGACGGACAACGACATCGAGCTACAGGTATTCGTCGATGGAGAGTGGGCCAAACTGAAGATCAACGATTCCGAAGATCACAAGATCTTCGATGCCCGTACGGGAGGGCGCCTGAAACGACAGACCGGGGTCAGCGAGATGTTTTTCGCGTCGGAGCCCACCCATTATCTCGAAGACGAGCCGGAGTTCGACGGTACGATCGAGGAGTTCCTCAAGCGATTCCCGGAGGGCGTCTACGAGTTCGAGGGCAAGACCGTCGCAGGAGAGGAGGTCGAGGGCGAGGCGGTGCTCACCCACGTGCTGGCGGCTCTGCCCGAGATCGTTTCACCGGTCTCGGACACGGACGATCCGCCGGAGGTCGATCGCGACGACCTGGTGATCGAATGGGAGCCCGTGATGACACGCTTCATGGGCCCGGGTCCGGTCGAGATCATCGAGTACCAGGTGATCCTGGACGAGGTAGACCCCGAGCGGGAGATGGCCTGGGTCGATGGTCACACACGGCGAGCCCTGATCAACCTCCCGGGGACCGTCACGAGCCTGACGGTACCGCCGGAGTTCCTGGTGCCCGGCGCATCCTACGAGTTCGAGATCCTCGCGATCGAGGTCAGCGGAAACTCGAGCATCTCGGTGGGAGAGTTCGACGTCAGCGACTGAAGCGACGAAACAGCAGGAACGGCATCGGCGACCGCACCGCCGGTGCCGTTCCGTCGGCGCACGGATCTACCGGACTTGGGGACATCTCAAGAAAAAGTTGCGTTTCTGCGACGTCCGGTGAAAAGCGATTCTGTTGAACAGGAGCCGAGCGGGAACAGGCCCCACACCGGGTTCCTGGTTGCTGTTGATGGGAATTTCGAGCGACGTCTCCGCCGCCCAGCCCCAGCGCCTCGCGGGTCGGGTCCGGATCGTGTCGCAGGCTTCGAAGGGCGTTCCGTCGAGCATCTGACCGCTCAGTCATGAACGCCGTCGTGATCGGAAGTTGGCATCGCCTGCGGCTTACGGGGAACGTCCTGGCTGGTAACCGGCGGGTCTTCGTCGCCCGGCGTGTCGGGAAGCGCCGCGTCCGGCCAAGTCAGGTCAGGCTCGGGATGGACCGGGGAGAGGGTTTGCAGGGCATCGGTATCGAAGCTTCGCGAGGGCCCATGGGCTCGATTCCCCGACGGGTGATGGCTCGGCGAGCGCTCGCATGACCTCGTGGTTCCCGGAAAGCCCGGGTCTGCGATCTCATCTCGGATCCTGGTCTTCGGGTCCCCGACCACGACGTCCATCCAACTCATGAAACTCGATGACATGTAATAGCTGTCGGCCAGGTTGAACCCCCGGAGGTAGCGATCGAAAAGGATGTCCGGATGCGCAATCGCACTCAGAAGGGGCTCGAACACGTATCCCTTCGCGCCTGTCACCCCCTCCGCAATCAGGTCGGCGATCAGCGATTGCCCATAGACCGGGGGTGTGGTGAAACTCCGGGCCGACGTCGAGACGAAGGTCTCGGCCAGTGCACCGGGCATCCACCCGAATCCCGGAATCGCGTGGTTCGTATCGTTGGCGTCGTTGCTTCCCCAGCTGGCGTAGCCGAGAACGCCGCTCTCGTCGTTGACGAAACGGTCCATCTCGTCGAGAAGGGTGTCGTAACCCGCCGCCGACGTGGTCGCGGCGGCTCGTCGAAGCCAGAGGTTGCCGGTACGGAGCGCGCTCCCGTCCTTCGTGGGGTCCACGTCGAACACGAATCGCCCCATTCGATCCGCTTTCGGCCCGCGGTCCAGGGCGAGCGCCGCGTTGTCGATCAACCGCACCACGTCCGTGTATGTGTAGCCTGTGAGACGCGTAACCAGGAATACGCCGTGCGTCTTACGCGAAAACGGAAAGTCGGAGTGCACGATCGGGCTCAGTACGGCCCCGTCGCGAGAATCGATTCGGTCGGCGTACGGCCCCAGGATGAGCGTGAGCTCGGAATCCACCGATGCACGACTGAAGAATGAACCTGAGATGCGAAGAGGGACGCCCTTGGTCGTCACTACGTAGTTGATCTCGTCCAGGACGCCGGTCGACGTCAGAAACTCTTCGATCGGCACGCGAATCGAGTCGCTGAACGCCTGGAAGCTGATCGTCTCCTCGGCCGGAGCTGCGATGTGCACGATGTGATTTTTGGGGATGTGCCTGGCTCTGACGAAGTAACCAGCGATCTCCACGGAGATCGGTGAGTTGTCGTTGACGACCACGAGCACGTCATCATGGTTTCGATAGGTTCTGAAAACCGACAGGTCGAGGATCACGATACGTGTAGAAGAGGTTGAAACGGCCCCGTATGGGTCCGTCGCCGTTACTGACATCGGGTAGGTGCCGGCAACTGGCTCGTGGAGATCGAAGAACAACGCCCACTGTTCCGTGCCGATGAGCGACTGGATCAGCTCCGCGTCGATCCGATCGACGCTTCCGTCGTTGTTCAGATCGAGGTACGGATTGGAGGCTCGCGCGTAGACGTCCAGACCGTAGACGTCCAGACAGTTGGGATGCGGAAAGTTGGGCCGCAGACGGCCATCGTCTTGTTCGATGTGGCTTTCGACAGTCGCCACATCCTGGAGCGTCACAGCCCCGTCCTCGTCGATGTCTCCCATCAGCACCTGGCGCACCAGCGAGAATTGGGGAACGCCCTCGGTGGCGTAGGTTACGGTTTGGCCGTCGGGGTCCCGTGCCCATACGTAGTACCCGAAGTCTCCTGCGTTCGGAGCTTCGATGTCCGTCGCGTTCTGGAACTGCGGCGGTCCGTTGAAAGACTGCGCTTGTGCGGCCGGCGCCATGTAGAGGCCGACGGAGGCACTCAAGGCAGCCTCGAACAGACGAGCAGCTGATCGGTGGCGCAGTACCGCCATGGATGTTCCTCGCGCCACCGACTTGGCGATCTAGCCGACCCCGTCCGTTCTTCGGACGATGCAGGGCCCGAAGTATCGGCACCGCGCCCCATTAGCTTCTCGGTCTACCTGAGCGACACTTGAGTGAGTTCCCGCCTGGATTCGAGGCACGATCAGGCCCCCGGTGCCAGATCTCGAGTACGGCAGGCTCAGGGGGCTATGGGCGGGCGCGCCCGCGGCGTCGAGAAGGCCCACATCGATGGCATCTTGGTAGGCGTTCGAATACTTTGCTTTCTGACGTCCCTGTTTGTGGAAGGAGGAACCCCCCCGTGTCCGATCGACCGTTTCGCATTCTGGGGGTGCAGCAGGTGGCCGTGGGCGCTCGCGACAAGGGGGGTCTGCGCAAGCTCTGGATCGAGCTGCTGGGTCTTCGGGAGACGGGCAACTTCCGCAGCGAGTCCGAGAACGTGGACGAAGACATCGCGGTGGCCGGGTCCGGTCCCCTCTGTGTCGAGTTCGATCTCATGCAGCCCATCGACGAGGCGAAGCGCCCACGCGTGCACGAGCCCGCGCTCAACCACGTGGGCCTGTGGGTCGACGATCTCGAAGCGGCGGTCCACTGGCTCGGGGAGCAGGGAATGCGCTTCGCGCCCGGTGGCATCCGCACCGGGGCCTCCGGCCACGACGTCTGCTTCATCCACCCCAAGGGAAACGACGAGCTGCCCTTCGGCGGCGAGGGCGTCCTGATCGAGCTGGTGCAGGCGCCTCCCGACGTGATCGATGCCTTCGCCAGGCTGGCCGAAGCCTGACCTGAGTGGGTGTGCGAGGGTGTCCCCAGGCGTCCGGGTGTGGTGCGCAGGTGTCCGGATCCCGCCGAATAATCGGTGGAATGCCCCTATTCGGGGGATTTCGGCAGATCCTCGCCGGTCTACGCTTTTCGTGTCTTCGCGTGCACGGGCACCCGGAACCCTCGGGCCCCATGCAGCGTCCAAGATGCGGGTTCGCCCACCGCGACGAGAGCGCAGTGTTCTCGGGGCTACCCCGCGGGGCCAAGATTCCGTCGGCGGGAAGGATCGTTGATCGCCGGCTCGCAGGTGGTGTAGGGTTGCTTGTTATCCGTGCTCTGGGGCGTTTGCGGGCTCCGGAGACTTCCAGGGCCCCCTGCCCGACTCGGAGCGGGGCCACTGTCAGGATTCCCACAGGAGGTCCGCGATGTCATCGCGTCCGACTCGATTTCTAGCGTTGTTCAGCGTTCTGGCCTTCACACTTCCGGCCTGGGGCCAGGGAGCGGAAGACGCGGGCAGCATGGCCCCCACCTTCAAGGAAGGCGACGTCATCCCCTTCGACCAGATCGAGAAGCTGCGTCCCTATCTCCCGAGCGAATTCTGGGACAACCGGGACTTCTTCTTCTACGAGGGCATGCGGCTCGAGATCGGGCCCACCCAGAAGGACTACGCGCCGGCGGGTCCGTATACCGATGCCACCGAGAAGTTCAAGGGTCAGGCGCGCATCGGCCCGGACAACGGTCTCGAGAACTACGTTGCGGGCCAGCCGTTCCCCATGGATGAGATCGACTGCCTCGGGGATCCCCAGGCGGGCGTGAAGGTCATGTGGGACTTCGACTACCAGTGGAATGGGGGCGGCGGCAGCGCGAACTTCTACTACTCCTACTGGGACCGCGGCGAGGAGCTCCCGCTCTACTACCAGGGTACCGGTCGCACCGTCGATCTCTCCCACCGGCCCGAGGCCCAGTATCTGGACGACCAGAGCGGCGACATCTTCCGGGGCGAGAAGCGCAAGAACGCCTTCGGCGTGACGGTCGATGCTCCCTTCGACGCTCGCGGCATCGTGCTGCTGTCGTATCGCTACAAGAGCACCGATGGTCCGCGGGAGGGCGCCAAGAACGACGACACCTGGGTCTACGTGCCGACCCTGCGCCGGGTGAGGCGCATCTCGGCGGCCCAGCGCACCGACGCAGTTGCCGGCACCGACTTCACGTTCGACGATCTCTTCAGCTTTGCCGGCATCGTCCCCCAGTATGAGTGGACCTGCCTCGGTGAGAAGCAGATGATCGCTCCCATGAACTCGAAGGTGAAGGCGTATCCGTACGACAAGGAGCACAACTTCGGGCCGTACGGCCTTTCCTACGCCGACGATCGCTGGGAGCTTCGCGATACGATCATCGTGCGCATGACGCCCAAGAACAGCGATCATCCGTACCACCACAAAGACATCTACATCGACAAGCAGACCCTCAACGCCCACTACTCCTTCGCATACGACCAGAAGGAGGAACTGTGGAAGATCCTCTGGCACAACAAGCGCTGGAGCGAGGACGAATCTCTTGTGGGTCCGTGGTACGAAGCCTGGGAGGGCGTCGAGAGGCCCAACGATCTGATCGCGGTGAGTGACACCATCGTGAATGTCCAGACCGGCACCGGCAACCGGATCGAGTTCTGGGATCGCAACGGCGTGCCGCTCCAGAACAAGGGCAAGATCCGCCGCTTCATCGACGTCGGCCGCCTGACCAAGGGTCGATAGTCGCAGGCGCCAGGGGCGAGACTCGGGGCCGGGGCGGCAGCGCCTCGGCCCCGTTCGTTTGGGGTAGCGATGAGCGAAGCCATCGAGCCGTTCGAGATCCAGATCTCCCAGGACGTGCTGGATGACGTGGCCGAGCGCCTGTCGCGCACCCGTCTGCCCGACCAGATCCAGGGTTCCGGCTGGGACTACGGAACCGACCGGGCCTATCTGCAGGAGCTTTGCGAGTACTGGCGGACGAAGTTCGACTGGCGCGCCCAGGAGTCCCGGCTCAACCGCTTCGACCACTTCCGAACCCAGGTGGACGGCCAGAACCTGCACTTCATCCACGCGCCTTCGAAGCACGAAGACGCCCTGCCCATCCTCCTGATCCACGGTTGGCCCGGCTCGATCTTCGAGTTCAGCAAGGTGATCGAGCCCCTGTCCGATCCCGAGGCCTTCGGCGGGAGCGCCAGGGACGCCTTCCATGTGGTGTGTCCGTCGATCCCGGGCTACGCGTTCTCCGGGCCCACCACCCAGCCCGGTTGGAACGCGGGCCGGGTGGCCGACGCCTTCGCCGCGCTGATGGCCCGGCTCGGCTACTCCTGCTACGGCGCCCAGGGGGGAGACTGGGGCGGCATCATCACTGCGCTCCTGGGCGAACGCGACCCGGACCACCTGGCGGGGATCCACATGAACCTCGCGATCCCGGTGCCGCCGGCGGGCGTCGCAAATCCCATGGAGATGCTCACGCCGGAAGAGGCGGCGGACGTGGCGGCCTTCGGCCAGTTCCAGAAGGATGGAATGGGTTACTTCCAACTCCAGAGCACCAGGCCCCAGACCCTGGGCTATGCGCTCAACGATTCGCCCGCGGGCCTGGCCGCGTGGCTGGTGGAGAAGTTCCGCGCCTGGAGCGACTGCGACGGCGACGTGGAGAGCCGATTCAGCAAGGACGACCTGCTCACGACCATCATGATCTACTGGGCCACCGGCACCATCAACTCGTCGATCCGCTTCTACTGCGAGTCGGCTCGCGCGGGCAGCCTGGGTGTGCCCGCCGACCGAGTGGACGTACCCACGGCGTTTGCCGTCTTCCCGCGCGAGGTATTCATCGCCCCGCGGCCGTGGGTAGAGTCGCGCTTCAACGTATTGCGTTGGACCGAGATGGCTTCCGGAGGCCACTTTGCGGCGTTCGAGGAGCCCGAACTCCTGGTGGAAGACGTGCGCGCCTTCTTTCGCGACCTGCGCTGATCAGGAAGGAGCCCCCCATGTCCGACCCCGTCGCCCTGGTCACCGGCGCCAGCCGTGGCATCGGCAAGCAGCTGTGCTTCGATCTGGCAGCGGCCGGCTACGACCTGGTGTGCGTGGCCCGCTCCACCAGCGACACCCGTTCGAAGCTGCCCGGCACCGTGGACGAGACGGCCGACGGCGTGCGCGACCTGGGCCGGCGCGCGCTCCCGGTGGGCCTCGACGTTCGCGACGAGGACGCCATCGAAAAACTCTGCGCGCGCATCTACGACGAGTGGGGACGCTGCGACCTGCTGGTGAACAACGCCGCTGTCGCGCCTCCGCGGCCCGCCCTGGAAGACACCACCAAACGCTGGCGGCTGGCCATGGACGTGAACGTAAACGGGCCCTTCTATTTCACCTACCACCTGGCCCCGCGCATGTCGGCCGACGGGGGTGGGCGCATCGTGAACGTCTCTTCGGCTGCCGCCGTGTTCCCAAAGTTCGGCCGCGCCAGCTACACCGCCACGAAGCTCGCCCTGGAGGGGATGACCCAGGCCCTGGCTCACGATCTTCGCGAGCAGGTGGCCGTGAACTGTCTGCGTATCGACATGCCCGTATGGAGCGAGGGCTTCGCCGAGACCCTGAGCGGCCAGGAGATCCACTACGAGGAACCGGTGATCTGCTCGGACGCAATCCTGTGGCTGGCGAATCAACCGCTCTCCCACACCGGCGAGATCCACACACTGACCGAACTGCGGCAACAGGGTGTCGTGAGGCCGGAGACGCGGGCCCCCCCCCGGCGCCCCCGGACCACCGCGGGGGCCA
>JAQBHB010000027.1:0-29261 GCA_032128115.1 Deltaproteobacteria bacterium
CAAGAAGCCGATGCAGGCCTTGGTCGCGGTGATGCGAAAGCTGCTTCACGCCATCCACGGCATGTTTCAATACGATGCCGACTTCGATGGAACAAAATTCTTCGCCCAAACCTCTTGACTGGGAATTGAGTATCTAACGGACTGGGCGCACAGCTGCCGATCAGTCGCCGCCTCTGCGTGAGCAGCGCCATCCAAAGGAGATAGACAGCAAGCGACTTCATCCCCGCGGACGCCTTTGGCGAGCTGGTCCTTTCGAGGGCGGCTTTGGGCTGACCGCAATATTCACATGCCGATAGGTGACGTTACCCCTTCGTTCTTCTGGCGGGGGAACGATTACTTCCTCTGATACCAGAACGACGTACCGATGTGTGGCCAACTCGATTCCAGCAAGCACTCCCGAAGAATATCTCTCGGCTTGATCTACGGCCTCGACAGCCTTTCTACCAAGATCAGCGGTATCCTTTGCCCGCTTCCACTCCGTCAGGACCAACGCAGATGCCGTAGCCTCGGGCTCAGCCGTGTCCAGCAGTCGTTCACCAAATACAAGGTCGGTCCGCTCGCCTTCTGCACTCACCTTAAATGCCCAGATGCCATGGGAGAGCAAGTGTACGGCCCCGAGCTGCTCGCATGCCGTCTCGCCCTCGCGAAATGCCCGTTTCCATCGCCCGCGACAGTCGGCATCAGCGACAATTGCTCGTTGGAGGTGAACGAATGCGCGCTCGGACAGCACGCGAGCGACTGCGGATAAGTCGGCGGCGTGGTAGTCAAATTCGGTACGCAGCGCCGCGAGAGCCGTGAGCCTAATCTGGATACCTGCCAACGCATCAATCTTCCCAGTTGTGAAGTACATCCGACTGGCTCCAAGGAACCGCTCAAGCGTCGATCGCGCCGTTTCTGGAAGGATCGACGCATAGTTTCGATGGAACTCCTCGATCGCAGAGAAAACTTCAGCTGCTTGAGGCACCAGGTGCTTTTCTGCGGCGCCATAGGGATCGGCCGTGCGCGGCCCCAGGCTTTGAAGGTAGAACTGTCCAGCCCCAAGTAGCCCAGCGATCCACGCCGAAATCGAGCTCCATTCAGTGCGCCAGGTCATTGCCTGACTGAGTGTAGGTCTGAATTGGGACACGAAGCCAGTCCCGAAACGACGACGCCCCGTAAAAGCGGGGCGTATCGGAGCGTTGAATGCGAGAATGCTGTTCAGATTCCGGGTCGGGCCACTCGCCACCGGGTCCACCAAGTTAGAAAAACTCGCAGGCGCGTTCCCCAGCACGGCATGCGTCTTCGCATTCCCCCCCAGCGTCGATGGGGTCACCTGAATAATGTTCGTATACCTCGGACGGACAATCGTTGCGGCAAACACGCTTGAACTCGTAGCACTGGTCATCTTCGCCCTCGTCGTCGCAGTAGCGACGCCCCCGGGAGCACGCTGCCTCGCAGGCGCTTGGGTAATCGGTGCGACTTGAGTCAACGTAATCACCCGTCTCGTAGTTGTAGAGCGAGACCCCATCACAGTTCGAGCTGCAGCGATTGTATGCTGCATCACATGGAGTGTGTTCGGTCATTCGTCTGAGCATGTGTGCTTGCAACCACTTCTGTTGCTGCGCTTCCCGCTGAGCCTTTTCGACAGCAGTCATTTCAACGCACCCGGTTCCTGATCCCTTGTAGCCATCAATGCAGGTCCAGCCGTGCCCTGTGGCATCGATCTTGGCGTGCTCGGGCACCGCGACAGCGACGCACCCGTGGCCGGCCTGACGAAAGCCCCATTCACAGGGCTGGCCATTCGCTGGATGTACGGACACGAGAATCGGTGCCGCGATCGAAAACATCAGGGAGACTCGCATCATCGTTGCCAGGCAACTCGCCATCCACGGTAAGCCATCGTGCCTAACACCATAAGGCGGCGGCCGAGAAAATACCCGAGCCGAGAGTCAGAGTCCTTTTGACCCGACGCCTGGGGCCCATATCCCCCGGAGCCTCGCGCGCGGCTTCCCTTTTCGTTCTCTCAGGCGCGGGCCAGCCGGTGGGGTCCACGGCCCGTTACGCCGGCCATGGGGCCCGTCGGGGGGGAGGGGGGTCCTCGAAACGACGACACCCGCCGAAGCGGGACGTGCCGGGGTTAGTTTCGGCTACTGGATGACCGCGACCTGCGGCTCCGCCCCACCGCTACGGCAGCGAGGCCTGAGGCGAGAAGCAGCGCGGTGGAGGGCTCGGGGACTGGCACGACAGCGACACCAAGCGGGTCAACGAAGTTCGCGCCACTACCGACCCCCAACGAAGACAGCAGCGTTCGATCCCCCGTAAGAGGGTCTACTCGCCAGAGGCTCCCAGGAGACAGGGCGTCTCCAACGAGGATGCTCCCGTCTTTCTCGATTGCAGCTCCGCGTGGCGCATGAATTGTTTCGCCTTCGCCAACGGATGGCGAGGAGATGATCGAACGCGCACCAGTAACGGGATCAACTCGAAACAGAGCTTTGAGGGCGGAACCGTCCGTCACGATGAGGTCGCCGTTGAGTTCCATGGCGATTCCATGTATCGAGCCAAAGTCTGGGCCGCCTCCGACACCGCTCGAAGAGATGACCGTTCGATTGCCAGTCAGAATTTCTACTCGGATCACCGACTTCGTTCCGCCATCAGCGACGAGAATGTCACCGGCTGGATCAAGTACGAGATCGAGGGGAACGTCGAATATGGCCCCGAGCCCAACGCCCGCCGATGATACGATTGTTCGGTCGCCGGTAGCCGTGTCGATTGATAGCAGGGCGTCGATCGCATTATCGGCGACGTAGAGGGTGCCATTAGCCTTGACAGCAATTCCTTGAGGTGAATCGAGAGCTGGTCCGGCACCTACCGCCGACGAGGAAAGGATCGTCCGATCGCCAGTTGACAGACTGACTCGGACGATCGCATCCAAGCCGTCGTCCACCACAAGCAGACTGCCATCGAGCGCGAGAGCTACTCGTTGGGCCGATTGGAACCCTGGCCCGTCGCCAACAAATGAGGAGCATGATGCGTTCGCACAGCCAGAAACCACGGTGCGATCACCGGTCAACGGGTCAACACGAAAGAGTGCGTCGGCGTTAACATCGACGACAAGAATGTCGCCTGGCAGGAGCGGTAGCGCGCTGGCGGGTGCGGACCAGCCTGCCCAGGCAGCGCAGAGCAACAGAGCGAGTATCGAGCGTCTCACGGAATCCCCCTTCCCGTCCGGCGACGGCGCTCATGTCCTGAGCTGCACGTCCCGGGCGGTATGTCGTTAAGCCAGCGGTATCTTGCGGGGGACAGCCTTGCTGGCGGTCGGCTTCCGGCACTCGAGAAGCAAAGGGAAGAGCGACCGCTCGCAGCAGTCCCCTTCCCTGGGCCCCTCTTACGCGCCCGCGCGTGTCGGGTCAAGCCTCCATTGGGATGATTCCCCGTGGGGGCTCGCGCGCGTAGGTCAGGTCTTAATTTCTTGGATGGCGCGCGCGCAGGCCCTTTTACGCTCTCGGGCGCGACGATCCCTGGTGCGGAGGCGCGGAGGGGCCCGGTCCCGGGGGTGGTAACGCATTGGGACCCGTCGGGGGGGAGGGGGGGGTGCCCCGCCAGGGTGCCGTCTGCCGTCTCCGGTGCCGCGATATGCCGCTGCTCTCCGGTCACGAGTTTGTGTTCCTACAACTTCCACTCCCGCGCCTTCATCGCATCGACAACATTCTGGGGAGCCACGTGAGCCAGATAGCGGCTTGTCGTAGCCAGTGAGCTGTGGCCGAGCTGCGCCTGGATCACGTTCATCGGGACGCCCTCACGGGCCAATTCTGCTGCGTGGGTGTGACGCAGCCCATGCGGGTGTACGCGTTTCTCGATGCCAGCCTTTGCTGCGATTCGTTTGACAGCGTGCCGGACGTAGGAGGAATCGACGGGTCGGCCGTCGAGGGTGCAGAAGAGCGGGGCGTTCCGCTTGATCCCGACCGCCTTTCGCTTTTCAAGCCAACGTTCGACGAGAGCGAAAGCACCGGCGTCAAGGTCGACCGTGCGGGCGCGGTCGCCTTTGCCGTGCAGAATGCGCACTGTGCCGTGCTTGCGGTCCACGTCCTTGGGTTCGAGCGCCAGCGCTTCTGAGACGCGAAGGCCCCCGCGGTAGAGCACCGCGAGGAGCGCGGCGTTGCGAACGCCCGTTGGTGCGCGGCGGGAGCAGGCCAGGAGAAGGGTCCGGGCCTCGTCGGGGGTTAGGGGCTCCGGGGGCAGCTTCTTGCCCGCGTTGGCAGGGCGGGGGGCGGATTGGGCCATGGATGCTCCTTTAGTCACGCTTCTAAATAAAAGCGTGACTAATACTAGAAGCTATCTCATAAATGCCGCAACAGAATGCAGAGGCACCCAAGGTGGATGAAGCCTTGGAAGTTCTCGGCGTGCCGTTCGTATCGGGTGACGATTCTTCGGAAGTTTTGGAGCCATGCGAACAGGCGTTCGACCTTCCATCGACGTACGTAGCGGCGGAGCGGGCGACCATCTTGGGTCTTCGTCTTCCGATTCGACCGGTGCGGGGCAATCAGTTCAACCCGCCGTTCTTTCCACAGCTTTTGGTCCAGTGCGTCGCTTTCATAGGCCTTGTCCCCGATCAATCGATCGGGGGCCACCCGGAGGAATCCCGCGTCGATCGTTTCTTCGACGAGTTTGACCTCAGCTGGCGAAGCACTTGAGATCCAGGCGGCGATAGGAAGACCAGAGCGGTCTGCAATGGCCATGATCTTGGTCCCCTTGCCTTTCTTGGTCTTCCCGACGGCAGAGCCCCCTTTTTGGCCCCTGAAAAGGTGCCGTCGATGAACGCCTCCGTGACATCAATCTGCCCGCGTCTATAGAGATGGCGGGCAAGGGCATGCAGAACCCTTTCCAGGGTTCCGTCCCGACACCACTGCTGAAATCTTCGGTGACAGGTTTGATAGGGCGGATACCGGCCCGGAAGATCTTTCCAAGGGGCTCCCGTGCGGAGAATCCACAAGATGCCGTCCAGCACATCACGTGGATCGCGCCATGGCCGACCCCGGCCATCCGGTCGTTGCTTTGGCTTCGGAAGAAGCGGCTGGACGAACTCCCACTGTTCTTCGGTGAGATCCACGCAATCCCCTTGCGCGGGGGGTCGGTGACTACAGCGAGGGAGTTCGTGCTGCGTGGATCAGAATAGCGTATGCCGAAATGCTCAACGGCATTTATGAGATAGCTTCTACACACAAGAGCACCTAGTTTGCAAAAGCGTGACTATTTCTCACCTGCGCGGTGCGTCAGCTTCTATTCCCGCGTTCGCATCACGCGATAACGAGGGCCCGTACTAGAGGCCCTCGTTGTCGGGTGATGCGCTGGCCCGCGACCTGAACCCTGCACGCTGAATCTAGGTTCAAGGTTGCTACTCTGTCGGAACGATGAGCGCCCGGCTCACCATCGGGGAACTCGCGAAGGCGGCGGACGTGCCCGCCTCGACAGTCCGCTACTACGAGCGCACCGGGCTTCTCCGGCGGCCGCCTCGCAGCGCGTCGAACTACCGCCTCTACGGCGAGGAAGACGTGTACCGCGTGCGATTCATCAAGGCCGCCCAGGCGACGGGATTCGCGCTGGAGGATGTGGCGGAGCTGCTCAAGCCGTCGTCGTGTAGCAAGGTCCAACGGCGCATCGAGGACCGGCTGGAGGAGGTGTCGGCGCGGATGAAGGATCTGCGACACGTCCAGCGAGTGCTCAAGGCAGCGCTCACGACTTGCCAGGATCACGAGCCGACCGGGCGCTGCGGTGTCATCGACACCCTCAGCGCCTCCGCACGCTCTAAGCAGCCGTAGCCAGGGCACTTTTCGGCCCCCCTTGACCTTGAACCTGGGTTCAAGCCCTATCTTCTGGTGGAGCTTCGGTGGATCGGGGTGAGACGGGAGAGGCCGGTGGACGATCGCAAGCTACTGGGAGTCGGGCTGGTGGGTGCCGTGGTCGCGGCGCTGTGCTGCTTCGCGCCGGTCCTCGTCGTCCTGTTGACGACAGTCGGGCTCTCTGCGCTCGTCGGCTGGCTGGATTACGTCCTGCTTCCGGCGCTGGCGATCTTCGTGGCGCTCACGGTGTATGCGTTGTTCCGTCATCGGCGAGCCCACACCCAGGGCAGAGGTATTCAGAATCATGGCTGACGAGCGCCCCACTGACTGCTGTTCAACCGGCGACAGCGGAGACGGAACGTTCGACCTCGCGATCCTTGGCGGGGGCTCGGCGGCCTTCTCAGCCGCGCGCCGCGCATCTGATCTGGGTGCGCACGTTCTGATGGTCAATGAAGGCGCAATCGGCGGTACCTGTGTGAACGTGGGCTGCGTACCCTCGAAGACGCTGATCCGCGCGGCGGAGAATCATCATCAGCATGGGGTCTCCCGCTTTCGTGGCCTCAAGGCGGACGCCGGGCGGCTGGATTTCGGCGAGCTGGTGCGCGAGAAAGATGAACTCGTCGCGGGACTCCAGCAGGCGAAGTACACAGACATACTCAAAGACTTGCCGAACGTCCGTTTCGTCGCGAGCCGGGGGCGAGTCGTCGGAACCCATGAGATCGAGGTCGAGGGTCAGACCTACAGGGCGGACAGGTTCCTGATCGCTACTGGTACGCGCCCCGCACTGCCCTCTGTTCCAGGGCTTTCGCACCCGGATGTATGGGACAGCACTCGGGCTCTCGAAGCCACGGCCGTTCCCAAGCGTCTGATCGTTCTCGGGGGCCGCTACATCGCCCTTGAGTTGGGACAGATGTTCGCGCGGCTCGGGAGCAAGGTGACCCTCGTCCAGCGAAGCGAGCAGATTCTCCCGGATGAGGACGCCGATGTAGCGTCGGCGCTGGCGGAGTACCTGGGACAGGAAGGCATCCAAGTCTTGGCGCGCCGCCAAGTTGCGGCGGTCGTCCGCGAAGAAGACGCCTTCCTTGTGGAGGTGGAGAAGAACGGGGGGACGGAGACGCTGGAAGCCGACGCCGTAATCGCCGCGTTGGGCCGTACACCGAACACCGGGGGCTTCGGGCTAGCCGAGATCGGCGTCGAGCTTGGCGACGCGGGTACGATCGCAGTGGGGGAAGACCTCCAGACGAATGTGCCGGGCATCTACGCAGCGGGCGACGTGATCGGAGAGCCCGCCTACGTCTACGCCGCAGCATACGAGGGTGCCCTGGCTGCCGAGAACGCGCTCGCCGGAGCCGCCACCGCGCGCGACTACACGGCGATCCCGTGGGTCATCTTCACCGATCCGCAGGTTGCCGGGGTTGGCCTCAATGAGCGTCAGGCCGCCGAGGCCGGGATCGAGGTGGATGTTTCCGTGCTTCCGCTCGATCAGGTCCCCCGCGCACTGGCTGCGCGCGACACGCGCGGCTTCGTCAAGCTGCTTCGAGCGCACGGAGAAGACCGTCTCGTGGGCGCGCGCGTACTCGCTCCCGAGGGCGGAGAGCAGATTATGGAGGCGAGCCTGATGGTGAAGTTCGGGCTCCCGATCTCGGAGGTCGCCCGGCACTTCCATCCATACCTCACGCAAGGCGAGGCCATGAAGCTCGCGGCACTCGGCCTGGACCGCGATGTGAAGACACTCTCGTGCTGTGCGAGCTGAGAATGAGCGAGATCCCAATGACCGAAACCGCCCTAAAAATCAGTCGAGATTTCGTCCGTGACCGCAAAGCGTCCTTCCTGCTCTGGTGGCTGCCCGCACTGCTGATGATCGCGACCGGCCCGCTAGGCTTCAGTCCCGAGCTGCACGGGTCGATCTGGGCTTCATGCCTCGGCGTCTTCGGCTTCGGCTGCCTCGCAAACGCGCGTCGCTGCGGCCGCCTGCACTGCTTTTTCACTGGCCCCTTCTTCCTGGCGATGGCCCTGGTCTCATTGGTGCATGGCTTTGGCGTGATCTCGATCGGCAGCTACGGATGGGCATGGATCGGGGGAATCACCCTGGCTGGGGCGTCCGCCCTCACGATCCTGCCCGAGCGGATCTGGGGGCAATACTCGGGTGGCGTCGGCGAGGTCGATGACGGTGGGGCGCACTGCGGATGAACGATGGGGAGGCTTGCCAGTGAAGAAGGAAACGCTCGCGACCAGTGGAGCCCTCGGGCTCTCGGTTCTGATCGCTTCGTGTTGCCTCGGCCCAGCGCTATTTCTGCTGTTCGGCGTATCCGTCGGGGCTTTGGGGGCGCTCTCGATGTTGGAGCCGTATCAACCCTATTTCATCGGTGCGGGTGTGCTGGCATTGGGCTTCGCCGGGTACCAGATCTTCCGGCCCGTCGAGGTGGACGCCGACTGCGGGGATGACGCATGTGCCCCGGACTCGCAGAGCCGCCAATTCACGCGCAGGTTCTTCATCGTGGCCGTCGTGCTCTTCGCGGTCGCGGCTGTCTACCCTTACATACTCAACGCGGTTTTGTAGGAGACTCCAATGACACGACAACTCGCTTCCATAGCCCTGGCCCTCGTCTGCCTCTGGGCAGCCCCGGCCTTCTCCGAGCAAGATGCCACCCAGACACAGGTCTTCGCTGTGGAAGGGATGACCTGCGCCATGTGTGGCAAGGCCATCTCGAAGTCTCTGCGAGGAGTCGAGGGTGTCCGCGAAGTCCGCGTCGATGAGGACGCCGATCAGGTGACGGTGGTGTGCTCGTCCGAGATCGACACGGCCTCACTCAAATCCGCCATCGAGGCCGCTGGAAGCTACAAAGCGACCCCTGTTGAACCTGCTGACGGCTGAGGCTCTCTCCCGGATCGGAAGATCGGGGAGTGCCGAGCCGCGATGTTAGGCGTCGGAATGGCTCGGGTCGGCTTTTCGAGCCTCCTCGATCGCCTCGCGACCTTCATTGAGAACGAAGGGCAGCATCGTGAGCGCGGCAATTGGGTCCGCCCACCACCAGCCAAACACGGCGTTGAGCCCAAGCCCGGCCAGCAGGCTCAGTGACAGGTAGGAGCACACGAAGGTCTCCTTGGCGTCAGCCACCAAGGCGCGGCTGTTTAGCGCCTTCCCGGTCCTGTGCTTGGCGAAGGCCAGGACAGGCATCACGACCAGCGACACGGAGGCCAGAATGATGCCGACCGTGCTCGTTTCGGGAGGCTCGCTCTTCCAGAGGGTGCTGACAGCCTCAAACGCGATGTAGCCACCGAGCAGGTAGAACGTGATGCCCACGATCCAGAGGGCTCTGCGTTCGTGCGCCTCTGCCTCTTCTTCGGTCGCACCGGCCTGTTCCGCGCGAAGTCGTCGGTAGAGCGCCAGCGCAGCGATCGTCTCGATCACGCTGTCGAGCCCGAAGCCGACGAGCGCGATGCTCCCCGCCAGCCAGCCTGCGCCGATGGCGATCCCTGCCTCGATGACGTTCCAGAAAATCGTCAGGCGTTCGAGCCGGAGGGCACGATCGAGAAGGCGCGAGCGAGCTGCCACTAGTTCTTGCAGGACTTGCGCCGCCCTTGAGGTGCCCCCTCAAGTCTAGAGGGGAGATGGCCGAACTTTCTTCGAGGCTACTCTTGACTCTAGCCTATAGTCTTGGGTCCATACTCCCAACATGAGGTTCCACGAAATGAAAATTGGCGAAGTAGCCAAGGCGGCGGGCATCGGCATCGACGCGGTTCGGTTCTACGAGCGCCAAGGGCTGATACCGGAACCCGCGCGGCGACCCTCTGGCTACCGGATGTACTCCCCCGATGTGGTCCTGAGCCTTCGCTTTATCAGGCGGGCGAAGGAGCTTGGCTTCTCACTGAAAGAGATCTCAGAACTTCTCTCCCTTGAGACCGCCGCAGAGGCCACCGCCGCTGACGTAAAGACGCTGGCCGAGGCGAAGCTCGCTGACATGGAGGAGCGAATTCGTGCGCTTCAGCGGATGCGAAGGGCGCTCAAGAAAGCCGTGGGCGACTGTTCGGGCAAGGGGCCGACGAGCGGTTGCTCGATTCTTCGCTCCCTGGCCGATGAAAAGTGGCGATAGAGATGCAAAAGGAAGCTGGGCGTAGCGCGCTGGCGGCGTTCTCGGGAGCAGCCGGATGGCTTATCCCGGCGTGGGGGTTGCCCGGTGTGTCTCTCTGCGTTCGCTGGCACGATGAGCGCATTGGGGCTTGGATTCGTGGCCACAGAGGCAGTCCTCACACCGCTAACTGTCGTGTTTCTGGGTGGAGCACTTGCTGCGCTTGGGTTTAGTGCTCGGCGGCGGCGACGGTATGGGCCGTTGTTGGTTGGCGTGGTCGGGGCCGGACTGCTTGCCGGAAGCAAGTTCTGGCCAGCGCAGGTGTGGCTTGGCTATGGCGGGCTTGCTTGCGTTCTGGTCGGGTCGCTCTGGAACTCGCGAATCGTGGCGGGGCCGCGCTTGAGAGCGTCTGGACCGACCCCGGATGCAACAGCAATTCAGTAAAGAGGAGAAGAATCATGGCAGAGAGACGAGTTGTGGAGATCTTCAGCGCCGGATGCGGCGTCTGTGAAGATGCGGTGTCGCTCGTTCAGCGATTGGCGTGTTCTTCGTGCGACGTTCAGGTGCTCGACATGGCTGACGCCTCCGTTGCAGGCCGTGCGCGTGAACTGGGAATCAAGACGGTCCCGGCGGTCGTCGTAGATGGAGAACTCGCTAGCTGCTGCACTGGGGCTGGCCCGACTGAGGAAGCACTTCGACAGGCGGGAATCGGTCAGCCGCGCGAATAGCGGACGAGCGCAACTGCGGCTGCGGCGAGCGCTGCCGACGTAGGGAGATTGACCGAGGCGAAGCTAGCGGACCTTGAGAAGCGTATCCGAGCGGTTCAGCGAGTGCGACGGGCACCTTGGAACACTGAGCGTTGCAAGGGTCAACGATCAACGAGCGGGTACTCGATCTCACAGCCAGTTGGCCGGGAGCAATAACAATGACGAAGACACCGACAGTCGTGTCGCTTGTCGCGCTCCTCCTTTTCATTTCGATTCCGTCTCTGTCAGGGGCCGAACTACTCGAAGGGGAGCTAGAGGTTTACGGAATGGCCTGTCCCTTCTGTGGCTTTGGGATCGAGAAGAAGCTCCGAGCAGTTCCCGGAGTGGCGGAGGTGACGATCTTTCTGGATGAGGGTCGAATCCAGCTTGCCTTCTCGCCGGGAAACGACGCCGTACCGGGCGACATCGAGGGTGCGGTAGAGAAGGCCGGCTTCAAACTCTCAACGCTTCTGCTGACGGTTCAAGGGGCGTTCGCGGAGGATGACTCGCAGCCAGTCCTAGTGGCGGGCACCAAAGCTCGATTCTTGCTTCTTGACGAGAAACGTCGAGAGGCGATCTCAGGCGAAGCGCTCCAGCGGCTTCAAGCTGTGGCACGAAGCGGGAGAGTGGTGGTAACCGGAACCGTAGTCGGGAAAGTCGATGGACTGCCAGCGCTTGTCCTGAGCAACGACACGGCGTCGAAGAGGTAAGTCCGAAATGGAGTCTCCGTTTCGCGCCACCGTCGCGTCTGTTGTGACAGCGCTTCGGGGAGCTGCATTGCACCAGCATCGCTTGCGACTGATGGTGTGGAAATACGGCGGGTGTCAGGACGGCGTTGCAATCGGTTGGGTAGCTCTGTGATCTGTCAACGCGACGCTTCTTGTGGTGCGGGTTCAGTCCGGTGAAGGAGGACGCGAGATGAGAGTTCGCGTCCTCCTCCTCGCTCTTGCGGCCATTTCGGCAACAGGGTGTCGTGGACAAGTGACGCCCGGGCCGGCGTTCCTAGATTCTTGGGGAGAAGCGGGGAAGGGGCCGGGGCAACTTTTTCAGCCGACGGGAATCGCCGTGTCCAAGGAAGGCACGGTCTTTGTGGCAGACACCGGCAACAATCGAATTCAAGCGTTCACATCCGCTGGCCAGTTCTTATGGCAATTCGGGCAGTCTGGCGAAGCTGCGGGCGAGTTTCACCGTCCGATGGATCTCGATCTGGACAGCAACGGTCTTCTCTACGTTGCAGAGCTGGGCGGCGATCGCGTCCAGATCTTCACGCCGAAGGGCGAGGTAGTCAGGACGATTCGCGGCGATGATACTCCCGCAGGTTCCTTTGACGGAGCCGCCGGTGTCCTCGTAGCTCCCAACGGCGACATCTACGTCGCCGACTTCTACAACGATCGGGTGGTTCGTTTTGGTCCCAGCGGGGCCTACCACAGTGTCCTGGGTAAACCGGGCCGGGTGCTACCCGGGCGTCTTCACTACCCAACCGATGTCGCGTGGAGAGGTGGAGAGATCGTGGTCGCGGATGCCTACAACAATCGGATTCAGGTCTTCACTCCACAGGGGGAGTCAGTCGCGAGATGGGGTGGCCCGTTCGGAAGTGGGCTCCCTGGGTCCGGTTCTGGGTCCTTCCGCGTCGCGACCGGGGTCGCCATCGACACGGCAGAACGCACCTACGTTGCGGACTTCGAGAACCACCGGATTCAGGTATTCGACCGGCGCGGCACATTCTTGACCAGCTTGGGCTCGCAGGGCCGGGAGCCGGGCCAGTTCGAGCGCCCTACGGACCTCGACTTCGACTCAGAGGGCCGGATCTACGTCGCCGACTTCGGAAACAATCGGATTCAGGTGTTCGCATCAATCCCAGCTCCCCAGTGATGAAGGCGACCTGGGCCTCGTGTGCGCTACTCGCCTTCGTCCTTCCTACGACCGTGAGCGCCCAGGGTATCAACTCGAACGTTGCACTCCCGGTGGCGGAGGGCGAAGTGATCTGGCGCTCCCAGCTACGCTACGCCCAGGCCACGGATGACCCGTCCCCCCAAGACCGCGAGGTGCGGGCGCTGCTCCAGCCTCAAACGCTGGTCTATGGTCTGACGCCTCGACTCACAGCGTTCTCGACGCTTCCGATCTTGACTCGCCGATGGATCGAGTCGGACGCGGACGGCGTGCAACGCGACAGCGCCATCGGGGATCTAAAGGTATTTGGACGATTCACCTTCTTCGCCGACGACTACGCACCGCTTTCGACGCGCCGGGTTGCTCTGATCGCCGGTGTGAAGTTCCCCACGGGCTCGGATCGCTTCGGTACGCCTTCCTTCGATCCGATCCTGGGTGCGGTCGGAACCTGGGCAGCGAATCGGCACGAGTTGGACGTGGATCTGCTCTACACCATCGGAACGAAGCGCCACGGTTTCGAGACCGGGGACAGGATTCAGTACGATCTTGCGTACCGCTACAGGTTGTGGCCGAAGCGCTTTGGACGACGCCTGCTTCAAGTCAATGGCCTCGTCGAGCTGAACGGGCGCTGGGCAGGGAGAAGCCGCGAAGACGGAAGCACGCTCCGTGCAAGCGGTGGACATGTTCTCTTCCTCGCGCCGGGTGTGCAGATCGCCGCGTTGCGGTGGATCTTGGAGGCGTCAGTCCAGATCCCCGTCGCTCAAGATCTCAATGGGCCGCAAACGGAGACGGATTTCGTAGGCGTCCTTAGTGTTCGCATACCGTTTGAGGTGCCCTGGAAATAGTGTGTGGTTCAGCACGCCGGGGACGCTTGGAGCACCAGCGCTCCGGGCCGAAACCAGGGCCGCACTTGCCCAGCACCGGGGAGACTGGGTGCTCTCGGCGCTAAGATCTCACCACCCCAACACGGAATCAGAGATGCCGCAGACCGAGGAGCAGAAAATCCGATCCCGCCTGCGAAGCTACGAGCGCAAGCTCCGAAAAGAGAAGGAGAAGTACGGCTGGTACGACGACGGCGCAGGCAAGCGCTACCAAGTCGGCCCCCACTACATGCTCCTAGATGACAACGACGGTGCCCTTGCGGCCTTCCAGTGGTTCGAGCACGAATTCCCTGACGACGTTGGCGTGCCTGATCACTTCCTGTGTTGGAGTCTCGCTCTTCACCGTGCGGGCAACGAGATCGGCGCTGCCAAGAAACTTCGCCAGACGATGTTCAGCAACCTGTACCTCGTGCCGCGTTTGCTAGGCACGCCGATTGCCGCACTGGATATCTGGCACGGGTCTAGCGACGCCGAGCCGTCCTACGCTGAGCACATCCACGAGCCGTATCTCGCGCTCTGGACCGAGGCTGAGCGAGAGTGGGCAGAGGGGCTCTACTACAGCCCGGGGTTCCAGTCGGCCCGCGAGCGATTCATCGAGATCACCAGAGCGCTGAACACTACGCGCCCCGGCCCGGAGCGGAGCCGTCTCGTGAAGGAGATGCACAAGCTGGAGCGGTGAACCCGACTGCGGCCCGAGGCGGGTGGCCTGCTAATTGTCGTCACCGATTTCACCGGTCGCCCTCGTCCCGCTCGTGTCACTGTCCTTCAGGTCACGATGTTCACCAGATCCACCTGAGGCTCCGGTTCAGGCAGTCGCCCAGTAACGGTTGGCCGCGCCCCTGGCCCAGGTCGCCACCGTTCGCGCCGGGTTGTCGGATGGCTACGAACTCGTGCTAGAAGGTCGCGATCCGGCCGAGAATGCCCTTGACGGTAATATCAAGCTGACTTCCGTTTCTGTAGTCCGCAGGAGCAACGAAGTGGACTCGAACTTCAGAGATCAGCTTGAAGACCTTCTCCTGCGCTTTGCCGCCGCTTCCGTCCTTGGGCCATTCCTTCGGGTCGAATACTGCGATCGAGTGACCTCCCTGAAGGCGAACCATTGGCCGGCGCATCCAATCGAACGGAACCGCACCCCACACGGCACCGACGCCGGTCGGCGCTGAGGAACGGCGTCGGCGGCTATTGCCTCTCGTTCAGCCCGGCCCGCATCGAAGGCAGCGCCGCTGGAGGAACACTGGAGGAACGCTTGGTCCGCTCGGGCCGATGCGAATTTCCTCACGTTATCAATCGGTTAGCAACAGTCCGTTGATCTCGGACGCGGGTTCGATTCCCGCCGCCTCCACCATTGCAAAGAATTCGAACCGCCGTCCGGGTCTTCTTGGCCGGGCGGCGGCTCGAGCAGCAACAGCGAATCGATCGAGGTCCGGGCCACCTAGTAGGGCCGCCCGATCTCCCCCTGGGTCGGCTCCAGCTGGATCTTGCCGAGGATCGATCGCAGCAGGAGCGTCGAGCGCTCGGTCCGCCTCTCGAGAACCTCTTGAATCTGTGCGAGGCGCTCGTCGATCCACTCGACCGGCGGAGTCTGAAACACCTTTTCTCGACTACTCCGCAGCCCGTCCAACTCCTCGCGGAGCGCGTCGACTCCGTGCTCGGTCTCGACCAGCGCCTTGCCAAGCGCCTGGCTTCCTCGCCCTTCCGGAACGTGAAGCCGTTGGCAGGGCGGCGGAATGATCGTGCGCTGGGTCAGCGCAGCCGTGCTCGAAGCTCAGAAGCGGTTCCGGTACATCCGAGGCCACAAGGAGATGGATCGACTCATCGCCGCACTCGAGCGGGTCGAGCAGGAGCCGGAGACCGCAAACCAGTTATGACGATTCCCCTCCGGATCCGGCGCGCGCGTCGAGTGCCCCCTGGAGCGCAGCCAAGAGCCGGTCGTTGTCCGCTGGTTTTTGGAGATAGTCGCATGCGCCGGCTTGAAGCGCGCGGGGGCGGTTCACGGCCGGGTCGCGGGCACTGAGGACCACGACCGGAACCGTGGCCAGCTTCGGATGTAATTTCAGTCGCTCCAGCATCACGAATCCGTCGCCTGCGGGCAGACCCAGGTCGAGCAGGATCACGTCGGGCCGACGCTCGATCGCCGCCTTCATTGCCATCAGCGTGTCTTCGGCAGTCTGGACATCGTAGCCGCTGGCCCGGAGGCGGATCGCCAATCCCCTTCTCGTGTCGGCGTCGTCTTCGACCACCAGGATGCGCGGCAGGTCAATTTCATCCGCGTCCGTTCCGGACTCAGAAGCCAGATTCTGCCGGATACACGTGAGAAGGTCGTTCGCGTCCACAGGTTTCGACAAAAATGCCACTGCGCCTGCCCTCAGCGCCCGCTCCTTGCAATCCTTCCCGTCGCGTCCGGAGAGCACGATGACGGGTATGGACTCGGCCGCAGTTCTCTGTGCCAGGCGCTGCAATACGGTCATACCGTCGCCTCCGGGAATTCCCAGGTCCAACAAGATCATCGCAGGGCGCTCCCGTTGCGCCAGCGCGACACACTGCAGGCCATCCTCAGCCATCAGCGCTTCGAAGCCCGCAGCCTCGATTCGGATTGCAAGAGCCCGCCTCGTGTCGGAATCGTCCTCGACGATCAGAACTTTCTGCTTCATGTCCCAGACCCTGGTTCTTCAGTTGCGTCGGTCTGTAGATCGATCGGAAGCGTGAAATTGAATCGGCTTCCCGCACCGGGTTCGCTTTCTGCCCATATCCGCCCGCCCTGGCGTACAACCAATTCGCGACAGATGAAGAGCCCGAGCCCCAGACCGCTTCGGCTCGATGGCGTACCGTTCTTCTCCTGGTAGAGCCGTTCGAAAAGTTGGCCCATGGCCTTCGGTTTGATGCCCACGCCCGTGTCGGCGACTCTCAGGGTCACGAAGCCCTGGTTTTCCGGGTCCAGCGATGCGGTCACCGTCACGGTTCCACTCTCCGGCGTAAATTTTATGGCGTTCTCCAGCAGGTTTAGAAAGATCTGCTTCAGCCTGACGGGATCCGCCAGTACCCGTGGCAGGTCCGACGAACACTGGTCGATCAATGCGATGCCGTGCTCTGCGGCACGGGAGCGTAGGGTGCGAATCAGCTCCGCCACCACCGGCGCGACCGACGTCGGTACGGGCTCGATCACCAGCTTGCCGACATCGGCCCGCGTACTCTCGACGAGATCGCGAATCATGTGTTCCAGCTGTTTGACGTTCTTCAGCGCGACCTGGAGCGATTCCTTCTGTTCATCGTTCATCGGCCCGAGCAGGCCGTCGAGTGGGATCGTGATGAACTGGTGCAGAGCCGTCAGAGGCGTTCGAAGTTCGTGGGACACATGCGAGAGAAGTTGATCCTTGAAGAGAAGCTGTTGTTTGCGTGTGTGATCGAGCGCCGCGTGCGCTTCGTTGAGTTCGTGCGTCGCCTGCCGTTCCTTTTCGAGAGTCATCAGCAGGCGCGACAGCATGCCGGCCACGATCAAGAAGACGCCAAGGCGCATCGCGGTGTTCCACACTGGGATGATCGGATGCGAATACGTCTTTCCGCCCAGGAATACTTCGACCGCCATCCAAGTCGCGGCACTGAGCAGGGCGACGAGGGCTCCGGCGCGCGGTCCGGACAACCAGGCGGCCGCGGACACCGGGACGAGATAAAAGATCGAAAACGAGATTTCGACTCCCGTAAGGTAGTCGAGCGCGCCGACACACAGGACGAGGATCGAGCAGGCTTGGATCGCGAGCGCAGATCGAACCGTGGTCCCCGTGTGCGGGTTCACTTCCTTGAGCAGGCGGATCAACTGCCCCGCGGCGATGCCGGGCAAGAATCGGGAGCGCCGTCGAGTCTGCCTCATGAATCTCTCATCGGCCGAACGGTAGCAGGGCTTGTTGGAACCGCGGGCGGACGGAGCGCCGCGCCAGCCGCAGTCCGGCTGCGACCGGCTCGCGGGCGGCGAATTCTAGTGGGACGCCCTTGTAGTGGGGCGCCCTTGGGTTGGCGGCGCGCGGGTCGGGGCGCCGCCGGATCGGGTCAGGGTTATCTCGGGGGCGGCGGCCGCGGTCGGGCGTGTCGACCAGCCAGGTGTTCGGCGGCCCGGCTGGCCTCGCGGTCGTCCCGCTGACCAGCCCCCGGGGGTTGAACCCAAATTGTCGAGCGCTAGGTTGGTCACCGCCTCGCGAAGCCGGGAGTTCTCGTTCTCGAGATCTTTCACGCGCTTCGCCGGGTTGCCCTCGAGGCCACCAAATTCCCTGCGCGACCCGGGTAGTAGGTCTGCTCGATCAAGCCCGCGTTGCGGCAGAACGATAAAGGATTCTTTGCGCGAGCCCGCGCAACCCCGACACGCGGCTCGAAGGATTCGACATGTCAGTACCCGCTGAACCGAGCGCCACCAACAACGACCCGCAGGCCACAGCCGATGGCTTTCCGCGCCGAATCCTGTTCGCGGACGATCCGAGGGACGACCGCGCGCGGATGCTCGCGTTCGTGCACCGACCCGGTAGTGAGGTTGTCGTTGTCGACGGCGTTGCCGCGGCTCTTTCTCATGTCGAGAAGGAGCGTTTCGATCTGATTCTGATGGGCATGCAATCGTCCCGCGCAGACGGCTACGGCGCCACGGGGCGGATTCGCGCGCTGGAAGCGGAGGCCGGCCGCCCTCGTGTTCCCATCATCGGGCTTACGGACGAAGCGGGGCGCGAGCAAACTGCCCGCTGCTTCAACGCCGGCTGTGATGCGCACATCGCGAGACCCGTGGACGAGCGGACACTCCTGGAGGCCATTCGGAATTGCACAGACGATGTTTGCATCGAACCGGTTCCCGAGATTTCCGACCTGCTTCCCGATTATCTCGCGCATCGTCGCGCGGATATCGACGCGTTGTGGAAGGCGCTCGCAGTCGGGAACTGGCCGCTCGTCAGCCGGCTCGGCCACGACATGAAAGGATCGGGAAAGCTCTACGGTCTGCCGAGAATTCCAGAGATCGGCTCGCTTCTGGAAGCGTCCGGAAAAGCCAGAGACCGCCGGGAGGCTGAACTGGCGCTGTCGACCCTCGAGTCGTTTCTCGTCCGCGTGGCACTCAGAATCGGCGACTCGGTTGCGCCGTCCGCATCGCCGGAGATCAACGCACCGGGTTTTCCTTCCCACTGACGAAGCGATAGCCAACGCCGCGAACCGATTCTATGCGACAGCGCGACGCGCCGAGTTTACGCCGAAGCTGAACCACGTGAGCATCCACCGTTCGCTCCGTCACGACGGTGTCGCTCCACGCAGCGCGCAGCAGTTGCCCACGGCTCAAGACCTGGTTTTCATGCCGAGCGAGGTGGTATAGAAGTCGAAATTCATGGGGCGTGAGTCCGAGATCGAAACTGCCGACAGTGTCGGTTCGAAATACGCGATACTGAGCCACGTCGAACCGCAAATCCACCTTTTCGAAGATCTCGGGCGCTTCGCGTCGGCCCCGTGAGCGTGCGATCCGCGCGTGAACGCGAGCGCGAAGCTCCGTCGGATTGAAGGGTTTTTCGATGTAGTCCTCCGCGCCGAGCGAGAACGCGGCCAGCTTATCTCGTATCTCGACCGACGCAGAGACGAAGAGAACGGGTACGTCGCGCGTGCGCGGATCCGCCTGGAGCCGCGCACACAACTCGTGGCCGCTTGCATCGGGGAGTCCGACGTCCAAAACGATGACGTCCGGCAGATCGCTTGCCAGAAAGCGCTCGGCGGTCGCCACGCAGTCGCACTCCACAACGGAGATCTCTGGAGAGAGCGCCCTCTTGATGAAGGCTCGAGTATCCCGGTCGTCCTCGACTAGCAGTGCCAACGGCATTCGCGTCGGGCCCACCCTCGCCTGGGAATGTGAAGAAAACTTCACGATGTCTGCACGCGGGCATCGCAGTGTGAACCGATAGAATCCCCAGCTAGCGAGTAGTCTAGCGATGGGGGTAAACTATGGAAACCGCAACTTCGACGCAAACAGCTCTGACGGACAAGCTCTTCGGCTGGTTCCCCGAGGAGATCCTCTGCCACGATCCGCGAATGCTCGTGGTCGAGGACGATTGCGATCTCGAGCCGGTCATGCGGCGCCTGGCCCACTCGATCCGCTCCGATGTCACGGTCGATTGGTCCCGCGATGCCGGGACTGCGCGGGCTCTGCTTGAGCGTAATCTCTACGACGTCGTTCTCGTTGATCAGTGTCTGGGTGAGGAAGGCTCGGGCCTCGGCCTGCGATCGCGCTGCTGGGAGACCCAGCCGCAGGCGATCTTCGCCGTGATGTCGGCCTGGCCGCTTTCCGACTATCTGCATTCCGTGGGTGGCGCCGGGACTCCATTTCTCCTCAAGCCCTTTGCGCTTTCCGAGTGTCGAGCCTTTCTGCGCTCGCTGCTTCGCGTCCCGCGTCGTGCCAAGCCGCGACGAGCCGTTGCGCGGACTCCCAGGCGCAGTGCAATCGAGGAGGACAAGACATGATCCAGATCCGCGCCACCGGTGATCGTACGCCGTTCTCAACATCAGACCCGAGGGTCGGCTACGGGCGCCCGCTGCATTTGATACTCGCCGAGGACGATCCCGACTTCGCGCGCGCGCTGATACGACGATTCTCATGCTCGGAATCCGCGCGCTACCGGGTGCTGTGTCTGCCGGACCTCGAGGCGGTGCTGGCGTGTCTCGAGGTGCGACGGCCGGATGCGATCATCCTCGACCTGAGCCTGCTCGACTCGCGAGGCGCGAGCACGTTGATCTATGCGTGTAGCGTGGCCCGCATTGTGCCGATCCTGGTGCTGACCGCCAGCGATGATCCGGCGCTCACCGATCTGGCGCTGCGAGCCGGAGCACACGACTATTTGATCAAGTCCCGGCACGATTTTGCCTGTATCGAGCGGGCGCTGCTCGCCGCGATCCGGGGCGTCAGGGCGGGCTGGTATGCCCGGAATTCCCGGGAGGCATCGGATTGAGCCAACGGGATGGGTCCCCAGCAGACGTACCTCTTCGGTGCTGAAGACCCCGGAGGTCTCGACGAGCTTCTGCACCGCGTCTGCGTCGCCCTCGCGCAGCACTTCGCGCAGGCGGGCGTCGGTGGTCTTCACGGGCGCGGCGCGCGCGCGCCCGCGGCGGCGACGACCGGGTCCTTCAGGGCGCGCCACAGTCCCGCAAAGAAGTGGCGCGCGTTAGACCCCAGCGTGCGCGTACGGTAGCCCCCCTCCTGCACCACCAGCGTCGGCCTGCGCAGGGACCCGATCATCCGGCCGTTCGCTTCGAAGTCTCTGGTGCCAAGCGACCAGCTGCCGGTGGGATCGCCCTTGGCGGAATCCAGGCCCAGGGCGACCACGAGGAAGGTGGGCTCGAAGGCCTGGATGCGCTCCAGCGCCCGCCGCAGTACCGCGCGGTACGCCTTGCCGTCCAGCCGCTCGGGCTGCGGCAGGTTGACGTTGAAGCCCTCGCCGGCGCCCGCTCCGCACTCGTCTTCGAACCCGCTGAAGTAGGGATAGGCGAATCGGGGGTGGCCATGGATCGAGACCGTCAGCACGTCCGCGCGCTCGTAGAAGATGTCCTGCTGGCCGTTGCCGTGGTGGTAGTCCACGTCCAGGATCGCCACGGAACCGGAATGGCTCAGGCGCTCGGCGGCGATCGCGGTGGAGTTGAAGTAGCAGAAGCCGCCGAAGACCCGGCGTTCGGCGTGGTGGCCCGGCGGACGGACCAGCGAGTAGGCGAGGCGTGCGCCGCGCTCCACCTCCTCGGCCGCTGTCAACGCGCAGTCCACGGCCCGGCGGGCGGCCGGGTAGGCGTTGCGATTGAGCGGGGTGAAGGTGTCGATGCAGAAGTATCCCGCTTGCACGGCGAGCTCGGAGGGCGGGCGCGCGGCGTTGCGGATCGGGAAGACGTAGGGATACACGGATTTCCCCGGCGCCACCTGCTCGCAGCAGCGGCGGAGGTAGTTCACCAGGCGCGCGTCGTGCACCGCGAGGACGAAGCGGTCCGGATGGCGACGCGGCTCGACGCGGCGGAACAGGCCCGTCGGCTCGATCTCCTTCAGGATCGCCCCGATCCGCACCGGAGACTCGACGTATCCGCGCTCGCGCACGTGGTGGATGTCGTGCTTGTCGTTTATCACCAGCGGGATCGGGCCCGGGCGCGCCGATTCCGGCCTGGGCGCCGCAGAGGTGGAGCGCTTGATGCGCCGGGCCCGGATCCGGACGGGATCGTCGCGGAACGAACGCACCACGCGCGCGACGTATTCGGGCGGGCACAGGTAGTGGTATTTCTGCTCGAGGATGACCCGCACGACGGCCCGGGCCGCGCTGCGCCGAAGCCCCGCGTCGCTGTCCAGGGGGTCGAATACCAGCAAGGGCATGCCGCGATCGCCCGGGCGGATCGGTGCCTGGTATTCGGTTCCCTCCACGGGCCGAGCGCCGTAACGCTCGTAGAAGCGCAGGCGCGCCACGTTGGCCCGGTACGCCGCCTCGCTCTCGCACTCCTCGCGCTCGTCCGGCGCGCACTCGCAGAAGATGCCGATCACGCCGAGCTCGCGGGCCTCGTCCCGCAGGGTCTCGTACAGGGCCCCGCCAATCCCGCCGCCCGTGAGGCGCGCGCCGCTCGCGACGTAGTCGAGGAAGAGAAAGCGATGCTTCGGCTCGTGGGAGGCGAGCGCGAAGCCCTTCACGCCGCCGCGCAGGTCGTCTGCCACGAAGAGCAGGCTGCGGAACCGGAAGCGCAGAGGGTCGCGCAGGCGCTCTCCCAGATCGGCCACGTCCTCGGCCCGGGCGTGGGGGAACTGCTGGCACAGGATCTCCTGTACCTGCCCGATGGCGCGCCGGTCGATCGGCAACACGTCGTCGAAGACGCGGCGGATCCGGAACACGCGGTCCTAGCTCCGGACTGCAGCGACGATCCTGGCCACCACCGGGTGCTCCTCCAGGCCCGCGCGACCGGCCGCCGCCAGAAAGCCGGCGCCCGGCGAGAGGCACGGATTTGCATTCAGCTCGAGGATCCACGGTGTGGGCAGGCCGTCGGCCCGCAGCAGCCGTTTGGCCAGCACCTTGTGGGTGGTGAGGAAGAAGGCCGTGCTCCCCGAGCCGGTGAAGGCCACGCCCAGCGCGTCGTGGAGGATGGCGATCTTCATCGCTACCCAGCGCGCGCGGCGGGGAGCGACTCGGGCGCGGCCCTGGGCGCAGGAGCCCTGCGCAGCGCAGCCGACTCCACGATGGTGCGAATCAGCGCCGCGTACGGCATGCCGACGGCGGTGGCGATCATTGGAAGGTCCGAGTGTGTCGGGTGGAGTCCCGGCAGCGCGTTCACCTCCAGCACCTGGGGCCGGCCGGCGGCGTCCAGACGCAGATCCACCCGCCCCGCGTCGCGGCACGAAAGGACGCGCCAGGCGGCCAGGGCCAGCGGCTCGACCCGGGATGCCTGGAAGGCGTCGGCCAGCGCGAAGTCGCAAAACTCCTCGCAGTGCTCCTTGTTCTGGTAGGTGTAGGAGTGCGCCTCGGCGCCGGGGCGCAGCGAGACCTCCAGTGTGCCCAGGGCGCGCGCGCGCCGCCCGCTTCCCAGCACGCCCACGGTGAACTCGCTTCCCGGCAGGTATTCTTCCACCAGCGCCGGCTGCCGGTAGCGCGCCAGTACCCGCCTGCAGGCCGCCCGCAGGGCCTCCCGACTGTCGACGCGGGACCTCGCGTCGATTCCCTTGGCGGTGCCCTCCGCCACCGGCTTCACGAAGAGCGGCAGATCGAGCTCCACCGCCGCCGCGTCCTCCTCCTCTTCCACCAGATGGAAGGCTGGCGTGGGGATGCCCGCGTCGCGCAGAACGCGCTTGGCCATGGCCTTGTGGAGCGTGAGCGAGCAGACCATCGGATCCGAGAAGGTGTAGGGGATCCCGAACGCATCCAGCAGGGCGGGCACCTGGGCCTCGCGTCCGAAGCCTTCGAGTCCTTCGGCGGTGTTGAAGACCAGATCGAAGCGGGCGCCTCGCGCGAGCTGCGCGGTCAGGGCCCGCACGCCTCCCACCCGCTCCGTCCGGTGGCCGAGACCGTGCAGCGCAGATTCGATCGCCTCCACGGTGGAGAGGGGATCGAACTCCGCCGTCTCCTCCTCGCCGTAGCCCGCCGCCAGGTACTCGTCGCGCAGGTCGTAGCAGAGGCCGATCCTCACGCTGCGCCACCCTCGGACGCCTTGTCCGGGGGATCCGGATACGCCGAGATCTCGCCGGACCAGCCCCGCAGCAACAGCTGGTCGTCCTGGCGCCCCACCACCGCGTCGGGCAGCAGCGCGATCTTGCCGCCGCCGCCAGGCCCGTCCACCACGTAGGTCGGGCAGGCGTAGCCGGTGGTGTGACCGCGCAGCCCGGCGATCAGCTCGAGGCCGCGCGATACGGTCGTGCGCAGGTGCTCCGAGCCCGAGATGGGATCGCACTGGTAGAGGTAGTAGGGCCTCACCCGGACGCGCAGGAGCTCGCGGAACAGCAGGCGCAGTGTGTCCAGATCGTCATTGACGCCGCGCACCAGGACGGTCTGGCTTCCGGTGGGGATCCCGGCGTCTGCGATCCGCTCGCAGGCCTGCCGGACCTCGGGCGTGAGCTCGGCGGGGTGCATGAAGTGGATGCTGAGCCAGAGCGGGTGGAAGCGGCGCAGCATCGCGAGCAGCGAGCTCGTCACACGCTGGGGCAGTACCGCCGGAATCTTCGTTCCGATGCGCAGGAACTCCACGTGTGGAATTGCACTCAGTCGCTCCAGGATCCAGGCCAGCCGATCGTCGCCCATGGTGAGCGGGTCGCCCCCCGAGAGCAGGACGTCGCGGATCTGCGGCGTCGCCGCGATGTACTCGATCGCGCGCTCGTATTGCTCCGTGTTGAAGTGGCGCTCTCCCACATGACCTACCAGGCGGGCTCGCGTGCAGTAGCGGCAGTAGGTGGCGCAGAAGTTCGTCACCAGGAAGAGCACGCGATCGGGATAGCGGTGCACGAGGCCGGGCACCGGGCTGTCGCCGTCCTCGTCGAGCGGATCGTCCGCCTCCCCCGAGCCTCGCACGAACTCCGCGTCGACGGGAACCATCGTGCGGCGGATCGGTTCCATGGGATCCTCGGGATCCATCAGAGAGGCGTAATAGGGCGTGATCCCGACGGGCAGGCGCCCTCCGATGCGTTCAATGGTCTTGCGTTCGTCCTCGGAGAGCCGCAGCACATGCTCGAGGTGGTCCAGGCTTCGCAGCCGGTGGCGCAGTTGCCAGCGCCAGTCGTTCCAGTCGTGCTCCCCCGCGTCGGGGTGGAAGCGCTCCCGGTAGGCCCGCGCACGCGGGCCGATGGCGAAGTCGTAACCTGGAGGAACGGAGGCGGTGCTGATGCGTTCTGGTTCGAAGCCCGACGCGAGACCTACGGAACTGGTATCCGATTTTCGGAGAGATTTGGCCGCGCGGCGCGCGAGCCACGGGTTCGACGTTTCCAACTTCCCGAGTGCCCCCCATCCAAGCCGCCTTCCGGATCCGGGAATGTCCCGCTTCCGGCCGGGCGTGCTGGCCCCCATCGGCCGCTATATCTCGTTTGTCGGTCGGGTTGTCAAGGGCCAAGCGCCGGTCCGCCGGTCCGCCGGTCCGGTCCGGGCCGGGCGGGCCAGGGACGGGGCCCTGGAGGGCCACCACCCCGAGTCCCGTGCGGGCGGCTACGCCGCGGCGAGGATGCCTTCGCCGACGACCTCCGCGCCCTCGAGACCGAGGCGGCGGCGGACGTCCGTGAGCGGCGTCGCCCACAGCGCGTGCCAGTCGGCGCCAAAGAGGGGCTCGGCGCGGCGGCCGGCGCTGTAGCCCGCGACCAGGGCGTCCATACGTGCCCGAAGCGTTTGCGGCGCCAGGAAGGCGGTGTTGAGGAAGATCACGGCCATCAGGATCAGGAAGAACGGCGCCTCGAACTGTGCGAGATAGAACGCGCCGAGCCCCACCTCTCCCGTGTCGTCGTTGCCCCAGCCGGTGGCCACGTGCCAGACATCGTGGGTGGCGTAGAACCGATCGAGCATCCGATCCACCGGGGCGTCTCCCGGGATGTGAACGAGATTGGGGTTGAGGCCCCGGGTGCGGCAGTGGTCCGCGTAGACGCGGCCCAGGGTTCCCTCGGGTAGCCGTGCCAGGGTTTCGAGATCGATGGGGCCGAAGCGATCCTTCTCGTCGACCATCGGGGCGGTGCGGGGATCGGCCTCGAGCTGCGCGACGATTCCCTCCCAGCGTGCGAGGCGCCGCCCCAGACGTGTGCGCGCGAGCCCGATCTCTACGATGGCCACCTCCTCGGTGTTCGTGAGATCGCGAAACGATCGCCACAGGGCGAGCAGGTACCGGAAGGGGTTCCGCGTGGGCCTTCCCGAGTAGCCGTAGCCGTCGGGCGCCTTCATGACGGGAACGCCGCGGGCCGGATTCCGTGGTGTCGATCGAACTCCTCGGCCACCCGCTCGTCGTCCTTCTGGAGCGCCTCGGCGTCCACGTCGGCGAAGCCGAGAATCCCCATCTTCGCGTACGCGTCCTTGATGCGCGGCCCCCACAGACCGATGGCCTTGATGTTGGGGACGATTCGCGTGAAGAGGAAGGAGCGAAACTCCTCCATCCATGCGGAGTTGTCCGTGTGGTGGATGCATTCGTCCACGGGCAGGCCCAGCCGCTCCCACACCTCCTCGGCGAGAAAGCGATCGCGCATCAGAAGGCAGGCCTCGACCACGAACTCCTCGCGCTCGTCTCGCTCCTTGTCGGTGAGCTGCGGGTAGTATTCGCGCAGGGCCAGCCGTCCGAAGGCCACATGGCGCGCCTCGTCCTGCATGACATAGGCGTTCACGGCCGCGGCCAGCGGGTTTTTCGCGCCGTCGCGAATCAACTGGAAGGCCGCCAGGGCCAGGCCCTCGATCAGGATCTGCATGCCCAGATACGTCATGTCCCAGCGGGAATCGCGCAGGATCTGGTCGAGGAGGGTTCGAAGCTGCGGGTTGATGGGGTAGGCGAGCTCGAACTTCTGGTGCAGCAGCCGGGAATACGCCTCCACGTGGCGCGCCTCGTCCACCACCTGCGTTGCGGCGTAGAACTTGGCGTCCATGCTGGGAACCTGTTGCACGATCTTTGCGGTGCAGATCAGGGCCCCCTGCTCTCCGTGGAGGAACTGGGAAAGCTGCCACGACTGGTAGTGGCGGCGGACGTCCGCCTTCTCGCGATCGGTGAGCTTCGCGAAGCCGTCCCAACCGAAGATCGGGATCGACTCGTCGGGAAGACCTTCTGGGTTCTCGGGATCCAGGTCCTGCGACCAGTCGATGCGCTCCTCGGCGTCCCACTGGAGCTTCTTGCCCTTGCGATAGAGGTTCAGGAGATCGCTTCGCCCGTCGTCGTATTCGAAGCGGAAGGCCGTCTCGAACGAAGAGGGCACCGCCCAGTCGGTTTCGCTGGGCATCGCGTAGCGGTCGAAGGTACTCATCGCGCGGATCGCCTCCTGTGGTCCGGACCTGAGCCTTGGGAACCATGCGCTCTATCGAAACTTCTGTCAATAAATTCAGATAGATATGAAGCTGAACCCGCTCGCCCGCGAATGGCTCGACTGGATCAGCTCGGGTCGACGACCCACACCCTGCCGAGCAGGCCGATCGACACCACTCTGCGGCCACGCTGCCGCAGTCTTCAAGGCGAAGCAACAATTCCGCACCGCCGAGCGGGTTCAGTGGGCGGCGGTCTGCCCGGTGCGCGGAGCATCAGTTCGTGTCGCTGACGAAGGTCGTTCCCGGGGGTAGGATTCGACGGAATGGGGGAGGAGATACGCTCTCTGTGTCTGGGCGTCCTGGCCGCCTCGATGGCCTGGCCACTTGCGGGATGTTCGACCCGGCCGCTGCCTCGGGCGGTCGCCCCGATGTACTGCAGCCAGTTCGCCCGTCAGACGGCTTCGGTCCTGCTCGTGGGCGACGCCGGTGCCGCCACCCTCGGGGGGGCAGACACGACCCTCGGGGGGGCAGACACGACCGACGGGGCGTTCGCCGATCCGGTGCTTCGGGCCGTACGCGCAGACGTCGATGAACAGATCGCACGCGTGGGCAGAGACCGTACTGCGGTCGTCTATCTGGGAGACAATGTCTACCCGGCCGGTCTCGTGCCCGAGGGCCACAGGGACCGGGCCCACGGCGAGGCCGTGTTGAATGAACAGATCCGGGCGTCGGGTGACGCGGTGCTCTTCTTCACGCTCGGCAATCACGACTGGAACGAGTCCGACCCGGTTGGACCCAGGGGGCGCGATCGCGCGTTGCTGGAGGGTCACTATCTGCAGGGCCACGCCGTCGGGGCTCGACTGCTTCCGCCGGCCGGCTGCGCGGGGCCGCGTGTCGTCGAGTTCGGCCAGAACCTGCGCTTCGTCTTCATCGACCTCATGGGGTGGCTCCTGGCGATCGGACACCCGGATCAGGTCCCCGCAAGCTGTCGGCACCGGGAGTCGGAACGCATCGAGGCGGCGTTGAGGGAGGTCTATCGGGCCGACGGCCGGACGGAAATCTTGCTGATGCACCACCCCCTGGTGACCGCGGGGCCCCACGGAGGAAATTTCACCTGGAAGCAGCATGTCTTCCCACTGACGGACTTCTGGCCCCACGCCTGGATTCCCCTGCCTGGGGTGGGGAGCTTGTATCCGCTGTCGCGCCAGTGGGGTGTCACCAACACCGACCTCAGCAACAAGGATTACCAGCGGCTCGTCGAGAAGCTGATTGCCGCCCAGACTTTTCATTCCCCCGCGATCCTGGCAGCCGGACACGAGCACAGCCTGCAGATTCACCGCAACCAGCAGGATCGGATCCAGGTCGTGAGCGGCGCGGGCAGCGTTTCCAAGGTCGATCGGGTGGAGGCGATGGACAGCCTTCTGATGGCGATTGCGGCACCTGGGTACGTCCGGCTGGATGAGTACGACGATCGCTCGTTGCGCCTCACCATGGTGGCGCTCCAGGATGACGATCGCCCCCGCGAGATCTTCCAGACCTGCACCACTCCTCGTTGATCTTCTCCAGCCCGACATCGATTCCCTGTATGCTGGTCCCGAAGGAGATCCCCCATGCGACTGAACGAGCCTCGCATCGCGCCCCTCGCCGACGAGGAGATGGACCCCGAGCTGCGCGCCCAGTTCGGCGACCGCCCGGTGCTGAACATCTTTCGCACCCTGGCCCATCACCCCAAGCTGATGAAACGCTGGCTGGTGTTCGGAAGCCATGTGCTCGGCAAGTCGACGCTGCCGCCGCGGGAGCGCGAACTGGTGATCCTGCGCATCGGGTGGCTATGCCGCGCCGAGTACGAGTGGGCGCAGCATGTCGTGATTGGCCGAAGCGCGGGACTCGGCGACGAAGAAATCGAACGCATCGCCGAGGGCCCGGAGGCCGCGGGCTGGAGCGAGATCGACCGTGCACTGCTGCGCGCCACCGATGAACTGCACGGCGACGCCTTCGTCTCGGATGCCACCTGGAAGGCGCTGCGCGCCGAGTTCGAAGACCAGCAGCTGATCGATCTGGTCTTCACCGTCGGCCAGTACAACCTGGTTTCCATGGCGCTCAACACGCTTGGAGTGCAGCTGGAGGACGGCGCAGCGGGATTTCCTTCGCAATGAGTGGACGGCTCGCCGATCGGGTGGCGGTGGTGGTGGGCGCCGGGCAGACACCGGGCGACAGCATTGGCAACGGCCGCGCCACGGCGCTGCTCTTCGCGCGCGAGGGCGCGCGGGTGGTGGCGGCGGACCGCAATCTCGCTTCTGCGGAGGAGACCGTGAAGATGATCGAGGCCGAGGGCGGGGAGGCCAGCGCCTTCCACACCGACGCCACCTGCGAGGACGACTGCCGTGCGCTGATGGCCGCCTGCATCGGCCGCTACGGCCGCATCGACATCCTG
>JAQBHB010000028.1:0-18790 GCA_032128115.1 Deltaproteobacteria bacterium
TCGTCAATATCAAGGTCGATCGAGAGGAGCGTCCCGACGTCGACCGGGTGTACATGGATGTCGTTCAAACCATGACCGGGCGCGGTGGGTGGCCGATGACCGTGTTTCTGACGCCGGAGCGCAAACCCTTCTTCGCCGGCACCTACTACCCCCCGACCGATCGCCATGGTCACCCCTCCATTCTCCGGGTCATGGCGGCGGTAAGCGAGGCGTGGGTGGAGCGGCGGGCCGAGGTCACCGCTCAGGCAGACCATCTCGCCGCGACTGTGGCCGTACCCGCCCCCGTCGCCTCGGGGATCCCCGACCGCAGCGCCCTGACGGAGGCCGTCGCCGCGATCGTGCGGGACTTCGATCCCACCCATGGCGGCTTTGGGGGAGCACCCAAGTTCCCCCAGACCCCGACTCTCGAATTCCTGCTGCGGGCCACTGCCATCGGGTTGGCTCCGGAGGCGGCGAGGGCGCTACATCAGACACTCGACGCCATGGCGCGGGGAGGGATTCGAGACCACATCGGCGGAGGCTTTGCCCGCTATTCCGTAGACCACAAGTGGTTGATCCCCCACTTCGAGAAGATGCTCTACGACAACGCCCTGCTGGCACTGGACTACCTGGAGGCGTGGCAGGTGACCGGGCGCGAAGACTTCGCGCGGGTGGCGCGCGAGATCCTGACCTATGTCTCGCGCGAGATGACCGCGCCCGGGGGCGGCTTCTACTCGGCCACCGACGCGGACAGTCCCGGGCCCGAGGGCGAGCCCGAGGAGGGCTGGTTCTTCACCTGGACTCCGGCCGAAATCGACGGGGCCCTCGATCGGCCCAGCGCCGCCGCCGTGAAGGCCTGGTACGGGGTGACCAACTCTGGGAATCATGAGGGACGCAACATCCTGCACACGGAACGCGATCGTCGTAAGGTCGCGAAAGAGCTCGACCTGCGCCCGGAAGAGCTCGACTCCACCCTGGCCGCCGCGCGCGAACGCCTCTATCGGGTGCGCAGCCACCGCCCGCCGCCGCACCGCGACGACAAGATCCTGGTGGCGTGGAACGGACTGATGATTTCGGCTTTTGCCCGGGCGGGCTTCGCCTTTGGCGACGAGCGCTGGGTTTCGGCGGCGGCGCGCGCGGCGGACTTCGCGCTTGCGCACATGCGCAAGGGCGGCCGGTTGGAACGCGTCTACACCAACGGAAGGGCGCAGGGCCCCGCGTTCCTCGACGACTACGCCTTCTTCATCGCCGGGCTGATCGATCTCTACGAAGCGCAGCCCGACCCGCGTTGGCTGAAGGCCGCAATCGAGCTGCAGGAAGCGCTCGACCGCCACTACGCCGATACCGGTGGCGGCGGCTACTTCCGGACCGCCGCCGATCACGAGCAGCTGCTCGCTCGCGAGAAGCCCGGGCGCGACGGTGCGGTGCCGTCGGGAAACTCGGTGGCCGCCCTCAACCTGTTGCGCCTGGCGGAGCTCACGGGCGACGACGCCTACACGGAGCGCGTGGTGATGCTCTTCTCGGCCTATCACGAGCTTCTGACGCGCTCCCCCACCTCCGTCTCGGAGCTGCTGCTCGCGCTCGACTACTACCTGGACGCCACCAAGGAGATCGTGGTGGTGCGGCCCGCCAGTGGCGGAGACCTGCCGGCGCTGCTCGCCCCGCTGCGCGGCGCGTTCGTCCCCAACCGGGTGTTGATGGTCGTGACCGAGGGCAACGATCTCGAGGCCCACGCCTCCCTGGTGCCCCTGGTGGCGGGCAAGCGCGCCCGCCTGGGGGAAGTCACCGCCTACGTGTGCGAGAACCGGGTCTGCGATTTTCCCACGTCGGACCCGGCTGTCTTCGAGAAGCAGATCCGCGCGGTGGTGAAGATCGAGTCGGACTAACGCCGTCCGCGCTTGCGCCCGATCGCCGCCAGGCCTGCAGTTCCCACGCCCAGCAGCAGCAGCATGCCGGGCTCCGGCACGAAGCGGAGCCGGAGGGCCGTGAATACCGGAGTCGGACCTACGTCGGTGACCACTGTGGACGGCGTCACGAACTGCACCACGCCGCCATCGTCGGCCGTAGACGAGCTGAGGGAGGCCGGGCCGTGGGCGAAGCCCGCGACCGTGGTGGTTCCGCTGGCGGTGGAGGCGATGCCCAGGGTCCAGGGGTTCCCCTGCAGGTTCAGATTGATGACGCCTGAGCCCGAGATGGATCCGCCGCCGAGCCCGACGCCCCGGGTGCCTGCCACCGTGAGGGGAATGTTTCCCGTGAAGAAGCAGCCGAAGACACAGACGGTGGCAGCTCCTCCCACCGCCAGCGTCCTCGAGCCCGGTGCGAGGGGGCCACCCGGGCCCGTGCGTGCCAGGGTGCCGGTGCCGAGTGTGGCCACGGCGGTGATGAGCGTGAGCGGCGAACTGGGATCCGTGAGCGGCACCACTGTGGCCGTGGTGATGCCCCCAGCCAGGCGCAGGGTGTTCAGGTGCCCGAGACCCCCGGAGCCGTTGACCGTTGCCACGCCGGTGCCCACGCCGGCGACCGCCTGGGATGTGAAAAGGGACACGAAGAGGGTGCCCTGCCACTGCAGGGTGGCCGCCCGGGCGATGGAGGGGCCGCTGGCCAGGACCAGGGCCGCCGTTGCCATCGGCGCGAGCTTTCGAAGCCGGGGATTCCAGGAGTTGCGCATCTTTTGCAGCTCCGCCGTCCGTTGGGCTGGTCGCCCCCCATTTTAACCCAGGGGAAACCCAGACGGGCCGGAATCGGCGCGGGAGTCAGTCGGTCTTGAATCGACCGATCTCTTCGTCGAGCTGGCGGGATCGAGCCAGCAGGCGCGCCACCATGGTGTTGATGGCCTCGGTGTGCCGGCTGTTTTCTTCCATGACGTGGCGGAACACTTCCAGGGCGTGGTGAATGGTTTCGGCACTCTGGGTCTGGGCCTGGGTGGCCTCCGCGATCTGGTGGATGCGTTCGGCCACGTTGTTCACCGCATTGGTGATGAGGCTGCTGCCCTGCCTCTGCTCGTCGGTCGAGCGACGAACGTCCTCGCCCAGCCTGCGGATGTTGTGCACGGCCTTCGCGATCTCGGTGGTGCCCTGATGCTGGTCGCGGGCAGACTGGTCGATCGCCTCGACGATCCGCCGCACGTCGTTCATGGCCTGGTCCACCCGGTCGAGATCTTCGCTCTGGCGAGCCGATGCATCGGCGATCTCACGGACTCGCGTGGTGGAGTTCTCGGATTTCTCGATGATCTTCGCCAGCACCTTGCCCGCCACGTTGGAGCGCTGCACGCCCTTCTCGACCACGGCCGAGCCACCGTCCACCGCGGCCACCGCGGCGGCGGTTTCGTTCTGCACCGCGCGGATGATGCGGGCGATCTCCCGTGTGGAGTGATGGGTCCGGTTGGCCAGGCTCTTGATCTGCTCCGCCACCACGGAGAACGGTTTGCCGTGCTCGCCGGCCTGTGCCGCGATGATCGATGCGTTGAGCGAGAGCAGGCTCGTCTGCTCTGCCACCTCGCTGATCACCTGGACGATCTCGTCGATGGATTGGGACTGCTCGGCCAGGCCCGACACGGAGTGCTCCAGCTGGGCGAAGCTGGTGGAGATCTCCTTCATGGCGAGGATGGTCTCGTTCACCGCCTGCATGCCCTTGCTGGCCTCCTGGCTGGTGTCTTCCGAGAGGGCGTGGCTTTCATCGGCGTTGTCCCGGACCTGACGCACCGACGCACTCAGCTGCGCCAGGCTCACCAGGGCGCCATCGGTGGCGGTGAGCAGGGTCGTTACGCCTCCCACCACCTGGTCGATGTTTTCTGCCACCAGGTTGGCGGCCGTGGATGTGGTGTCGATCGATTCGTTGAGCAGGTCCATGTGGCTGGCGATCTCGCCGATCGAGATCTCCATCTCGTAGATGGACGACGAGGTTGCGCGCGCCGAAACCGCAAGCTGCTCGGCGTTGGCGTTTACTCCCTGGCTCGAGACCCGCACCTGCTCGGCGGAATCGGTAGTGTCGGCGATGGCGGCCATCTGGCGCTGGACCTCGACGGACATCTGGCTGCCGCTCTCTCGCAGCGCGTCCGAGACTTCGCCCACTTCGCCGATGCTCTCGCGCACCTGGATCACCAGCTTCTGCAGGCCCAGGACCATGGCGTTGAAGGCGCGGGCCAGGGCCCCGATCTCGTCGTCGGTCATGATGGCCACACGGATCGAAAGGTCGCCGGCGGCGATGGCGCTGGCGCTCCGCGCCAGCGCCTCCAGGGGGCGTGCCACCTGCTGCTGCAGCCGGCTCGAGATGGCCGCGGCGACGCCGGCGACGGCGATGAGCAGGCCCGCGATGATCACCATGTAGCGCTCGATGCGCCGGCTCAGCGCCTTTGTGTCCCAGCGGATGAAGAGGGTGCCGATCGGAGTCCCGTCGAAGACGACGCGCCGCCTCAGGTCCAGGTGCTCGCCCTGGAACTCTTGTCCGGCCTTTCCCGGCGGCGGTGGGACGAAGCCACCGGCAGCGCTCTCGTTGGACACGTAGCGGGAGAAGACGTTGCCCTGACGGTCGTAGATCACTGCGGCCAGCACCGAATCGGCGGCGCTCAGCGCCCCCAGGGTCTCCGCGGCCGATGCCGAGTCGTCGAGGGTGAGTGCTGCGGCGCTGTTGATCCCGATCACCTGCGCCACGGTCCCGGCGCCTTCGGTCATGGACCGCTTCAGGGTGATCACGTCGTAGGCGGTGAAGACCAGGCACGCCAGCAGCAGTGAGCCCGCGCTGGTGAACAGCACGGTCAGTGTGAGCTTGCGGCTGATCGATCGCTCGATTGGTCTCGGCACTGTCAACTCCCGTCGTCCGCGACCGGCTTCGCGAGACCCGGAAGTCGCGAGCTGATCCTGGGCCCTGGCTCGGGGGGACGTCGGACGGGCGCGCCTACGAATCGTTTTTCGGCAGGCCCTGGCGTCGTCTTGATGAAGCCGGCCCGATTCCGCTGGGACTGGACTGCTTCACCCGGAAAGCGTTTTTTCGAACTTTCCGTGACACCTCCCAGCGGTTTGGGCCACTTAACTTGTAGAAGCCATATCCCCTTCCCAGGGAAGGCCCGGAGTTCACATCGGACTCCGGGCCTGCTTTTTTTGGGGGGGACTGCTCCTGACGCCGATGGGCAGAGGGGGTCGCTACCATTCTCACCGCCATGCCCCGACCCGTTTCGCCGTCGCCCCCCGACTTCGCAGCGACCGCGGTGGACTACGGGCGCTTCCGGCAGGGTTTTCCCGACAGCCTGTTCGAGCGGCTCCGCGCCCACGGCGTGGGGCGGCGGGGCCAGAGCCTGGTGGACCTGGGAACCGGCACGGGAACCCTGGCCCGAGGCTTCGCCAGCCGGGGCTGCCAGGTGATCGGAATCGACCCTGCCGGGCCGCTGCTCGAGCAGGCGCAGCGACTGGACGCGGAGGCGGGCGTGGGGGTCGAGTACCGGATCGGTCGGGCCGAACAGACCGGCCTCGCCGACGCCTCGGTCGACGTGGTGACGGCCGGACAGTGCTGGCATTGGTTCGATCGCGCGGCCGCGGCCGCGGAGTGTGCCCGGATCCTGGTACCTGACGGACGCCTGGTGATCGCTCATTTCGACTGGATCCCGCTGGCGGGTAGCGCCGTAGAGGCCACCGAGAAGCTGATCCAGGAACACAATCCCAACTGGAAGCTCGGGGGTGGCCTCGGGCTGCACCCCTGGTGGCTGCGGGATCTGACGGAGGCCTCGTTCCGGGAACTCGAGACCTTCTCCTACGACGTGAACGTTCCCTATACCCCCGAGGCGTGGCGGGGCCGGGTGCGCGCGAGCGCGGGCGTCGGGGCGTCCCTTTCGCTGGAGGCGGTGGAGCGCTTCGACGCTGCCCTGGCCAGCCTGCTGCGCGACCGCTTCCCCGGGGATGTCGTCGCCACTCCCCACCGGGTCTACGCGGTGGTGGCCACGGGGCCGCGATGAGGCGGATCGTCCGTCCGTTCCATTCGCACGCCGCGATAGCCCTGGCCGCCCTGATCCCAATGACGCTCTCCCCAATGACGCTCTCATGTGTCACCCCCGTGTCGCCCCTTGGCGACTGTGTCTCGGGCAACTGCGTCTCGGGCATGGGCACGGTCGTCCGAGCGGACGGATCCCGTTACGCGGGGGAGTTCCGGGACGGGGAGATCGAGGGTCAGGGCACCTACGCCTACCCGGATGGGTCCAGCTATACGGGCCAGTGGAGCGCCAATCACAAGAGCGGCGAGGGCACGGGGATCATGTCCGACGGCCGGATCTACGTGGGCAGGTGGGAGATGGATCAGGCCAACGGGTGGGGGACGATGACCTTCCCGGAAGGTGCTCGCTATGTCGGGGAGTTCCGCGACGGGCTTCGCAGCGGGCAGGGAGTGATCCAGTTTCCCGACGGTCGCCTGTACGAGGGCGACTGGCTCTACGACCAACGCCACGGGCAGGGACAAGCCACGCTTCCGGGGGGGCGCCGGTACAAGGGTGAGTGGCGTTGGGGACAGCCCGATGGGCGTGGAACGATGTCCTGGCCAGGTGGACGGCGCTATGTGGGCTTCGTGAAAGAGGGGCGCATGGACGGCGAGGGCATCATGACCCACCCGAGCGGCGTGGTGTACGAGGGCAGCTACAGCCGTGGCCAGCGGGAAGGACAGGGGACGCTCCGGTATCCGGACGGGCGGGTCGAGACCGGCCGGTGGAAGGACGGTGTCCTCGTCGAGCCAACCGCTCGCTGATGTACCCGGCGCACATCGGCCCCGCGGGGGGTGGGCGGGCGTCGAGTTTTCGGGCCGCGCCTCGCCGCCGATGCTGGCGAACAGCCGATCTTTTGTAGGACAATTCGAGCGCCCCGAGGGAGAGCGAGGAGGTGCCCGTTGGCAACTGGAACCGTGAAGTGGTTTAGCGATCAGAAGGGTTACGGATTCATCAAGCCCGACGATGGGGGTAAGGACCTGTTCGTGCACTACTCGAACGTCGACGGAGACGGGTTCAAGACCCTGCAGGAAGATCAGAAGGTCGAGTACGAGGCCACGCAGGGCCAGAAGGGCCCTGAGGCGACACAGGTGCGACCGCTCTGACTGCGGCGCCCGCCGCGTCGATTCATTCGAATCCGAAGCGCCCCTGATCGAGCACCACGTCTCCGGACCGTGATCGCGTCTGGAAGACCGCCTCGTTGCCCTCGACCCACATGGCGACGCAGAGCGTGTCACCCGGCAGCACCGGCTTCGAGAACCGGCCCTCCATGGACCGGAAGCGGGCTGGATCCGAGTCGCACAGGCTGTGGAGCAGCGCCCGGCCCGTGAAGCCGTAGGTGCACAGCCCGTGGAGGATCGGGCGCTCGAAGCCCGCCATCTTCGCGAATTCCGGGTCGGAATGGAGCGGGTTGCGGTCGCCAGAAAGCCGGTAGATCAGGGCCTGGTCGGGTGAGGTCGCGTACTGGACCTCGTGGTCGGGCTTGCGATCCGGCACCTCCTGTTTTGCGGAAGGACCTCGCTCGCCCCCGAATCCCCCCTCTCCTCGGATGAAGAGGGACATCCGGGTCTTGAAGAGCAGGTCGCCGGTAGACGCGTCCCGGGATTCGGAACTCGTGACCACCACCGCTCCCTTGCCCTTGTCCCAGATCGCGTCGATCTGGCCCGTGCTGGTTACGCTGCCGTCGGCGGGGATGGGCCCGCTGACCTCGATGGCCTGCTCGCCGTGCACGAGCATGGCCGGGTTGAACTTCCCGATCTTGTCGAAGGGCACGCCCCCGCCACCCACGATCACGGCAAAGGTGGGGAGGACCCGCTGGCCCTTCTCGGTCGAGAAGGGCAGCTCGTCCACGCCAGCACCGACGCCCAGCGCGTAGAGCAGGCAATCCTTCGACGTCCAGCTGCGTTCGGTGGGTCCGCCCCGGCTGCCGACGGCGGTGGGATCGATGGCCATGGCCTACCTCCTCGTGGTGGCTCGGGTTACCCTAGCGCGACTCGCCGCACGGGAGGAGTCGAAGTGAGAATGTCGGTTCGCTGGATGGCCCATCAAGCCCTGGTCTGTGCCGTGGTCGCCGGTCTCGCGGTGGGCCTCGTCGCCTGCGGCTCCCAGACGGAGAGCCCGCCGTCCGCGGGATCCGTCGACCTGCCCGGGGCCGAGGAGAGCCTGGTGCCCACTCCTGGTTTCGAAGGAGTGGCGCTGCCCGAGAGCTTCCCCGACGACGTGCCCCGCTATCCCGGCGCCACGCTGACCGACGTCTCCGTCGAGTCCGGTGCCAGCATGATCGTCTCGTTCCAGACGGACGACGACGGCGATCAGGTCGGCGACTTCTTCACCGAGTCCCTGAAGTCCAACGGTTGGTGGATCGAAAGCGACCAGGGCGGGGGGATCCTGGCCTCCAAGGAGCGGCGAACGGCCAGCGTGATGATTCATGAAGGCCCCCGGGGCAGCCAGGTGGATGTGGTCCTCATGGGCGGGGAATAGAGAATCCCGGGGAATAGAGAATCCAATCGGAAACGGGAAACGGGAAACGGGAAAGCGGGAGGACGAGCAATGGCGAGCAGCAAGAACAAGCAGAAGGTGAAGCGGCATCGACACAAGATGCGCCGCAAGCGCCGCATCAAGCGCCTCAAGGCCGCCGCCTCGGCCCAGTCGTAGGGGGCCGCGCGCGAGCGGTCCTAGTTCAGGACCTCGCTGAGGACGGTGCCCATGGCATCGGTCTCCGAGTCCTTGAGCGATTCCACCGACGGCAGTTTTGCCACGAGCTTCTCGAGCTCCGCCGCGGTTTCCGGCGTGAGTTCGTCGAATCTGAGCACCATGCCGCGCCCCTCGTTCTCTCGGAATGCCGTGGCCCAGACCAGGAACGGCTCCCTGGCATCGCCGTAGATGGCCAGGTGCATGCGATCCCCGATCTCGAGCCCGGGCGAGGTCGTGACCCGCATGCCGCTGGCGGAGAGGTCGCGGCCCACCAGCACTCGCAGGGCGCGATCCCCGAACGCGGGAATCTTGCGGTCGTAGGACACCCGCGGACCCTGTCGCCGCTCGGGAGCCGACTCGGGCGAGAACTCCTCGAGGTCCGTATCGTCTGATTCGTCGCTCGTGTCCAGGCGCACGTCCACCGGAACCTCCAGGCTGAGGGTCTCATCGTCTTCTTCGAACTCGAGCGGCGGAAACCCGGTGTCGACGTCGTCGGATGCGGGTTTGCTCGGGGAAGCCCGCTCGACTCGCGGATCGTCGGGGCGGATCCTGACGCGTTCCGCCTGCGGGACGGCCGATGGCAGCGACGGCTGCAGCTTGGAATCGTCGCGGGACTCGCAGCGCAGGCTCGGCGGTCCCTTGGCGCGCTCTTCGAGCAGCCACTCCAGCTCGTGGCGGGCGTCCGGCTCCAGATCCTCGAAGACCACCGCCGTGCGGTAGAGGCCTTCGGAGCCCAGCTTCGAATCGAAGGTGGTGCGGGCGATCCGGCCGCGCAGGGCCAGGTGCTCGGATGCTCCCAGCGACTGGGGAATCTCCAGCTTGATGCGCTTGCCCGGCTCCAGGGCATAGCGCGAGAGCAACCGGCAGCCAGCCACCGACAAATCGGCCAGGGTCGCGCGTCGCGGGAGCAGCCCCGATCGGAACGAGATCTCGAATCCCACCGGAACCCGGGTCTCACTGCGACGCTCCTCGCCCCTGTACAGGCAGTGCAGCAGCAGCAGGCGCAGGGCCTCCGGATGCACCGGCCGCCGGACCAGATAGTCGAAGTCGCTGCTCCGCAGCTTCTCGCGCAGGGTATTCGAGTCTTCGTCCAACACCACGATCCGCAGTGGGCCGCCCCGGTGCGAGGATTTCCCCTGCACCGCATCCACCCGTCGCGCGGTGGCGATCAGCAGCGTGCTGGGAGCGGGTGTGCTGGGCGCAATGGCGCCGCCGCGCACCCGGGCAAACGGGGTGTCGAGCAGCTCCAGGGTCCGCTGGACGTCGTCCAGCTCCCCGTCGTCGAGTATCAGAACTACGGGCGGATCACCCATGGAACTCACGCTTCGCCTGGGCGGAACTTCCCAGACTCCCTACGGGTCGTCCGTTCCGGGGGGCGGCTGAAGGCTCTTTCCCGTGAGTCGGCCCGCGGTGGACCACACCCTCGCGAGGCAGCCTCCCGATACAATCAGGCCCGCGACCACGGCAACGGCCGGCGACAGCGGCAACTCGGGTGCAAGTGCGCCCAGAGCGACCCCCGCCAGGTTGTTCACCAGGTGGCAGACGATGGCCGCTCGCACACTCCCGGCCAGCCAGGCGGCGACCCCCAGGTAGAGGCCCAACCCGGCCGCGAAGATTCCGTGGATGGCCTCCGCATGCAGCACGCCGAAGGCCACGGCCGCGCTGACGATGGCCACCGGGGCCCCCAGGCGCCGCGTCAGGCCCTGCTGGATCAGACCCCGGCACAGAAGCTCTTCGGCGAAGCCCGGGGCCACGGCAAAGCCCAGGAACGCCAGGGCCAACGAGGGACCTCGCAGGCCCTGGAGCTGCCGGTCGAGTTCGGCGAGCTGGCTATGGCGGGCCAGGTCGGTCCAGTCGAGCACGCCGTCCAGGGCCACGCTCGCACCCAGCATACCCAGGACCAGCAGGCCCAACTGGGGACCCGAGATGCGGCTCGGGCCCAGATCCAGGCGCCGCACCCAGGAGGAGTCCGAAAAGCCGGCCCCCAGAACCGCCACCGATGCGATCAGGATCTCCAGGCCCAGGGTGCCCAGAGCCATGCTGTTGGCGGGGCTCTCCATTCGGGCCGCCAGGGCCCAGATTCCCAGACCCACGGCTGCCACCGGCAGCGCGACCGACATCGCGTCGGGGAGTCCGGGCCACCTCACGGTGTGGCAACCGTACAGCGGAAGCGCCCGGACCCCCACGGTCCAGATCGGGTCGAGAGCCTTGCTGCTACCTTCGGGCCGTGTTCGAGTCGAGCCTTGCCCCCTCGCTGCTGGTGGCCATGCCGCAGCTGCTCGATCCCAATTTCAAGCGCGCCGTCGTGCTGCTGGTGCAGCACGACGAGAACGGCACCTTCGGCGTCGTCCTGAACCGGCCCACCCCGATCCTGGCCCCGAACCTGTGCTCGACTCTCGAGATCGAGTGGTGCGGCTCTCCCGAGGACGGCATCGACTGGGGAGGGCCCGTCGATCCCCAGACCGGCTGGGTGATCTTCGGCGACCACGACGAGATCGAGGCCGGAGAATCGGTCACCCGTCTGGCGGAAGGGGTGCGCTTCGCGGGCTCGCTGGAGGTGCTGCGCCAGGTGGCCAGCGCACCCCCGAGAAACCTGCGCCTGCTGCTTGGCTACGCCGGCTGGGGGCCCGGCCAGCTGGAGATGGAGCTCTCCGAGGGCTCGTGGCTGCTGGCTCCCGTGTCGCCGGATGTGATCTTCCAGGTGTCCGCGGCGGCCATGTGGGAGCACGTGGTGCGCAGCCTGGGCGTCGAGCCCGCCACCCTGGTGGCGACGCGCGGAGTCCACTGAGCCTGAAAGCCGGCTTTGCCGGACCCGCCTCAACGGCTCGTGGCGACCTGCCGATGCACCCGGCATGGACGAGTTCCAGGCGCCGCCCCACTCGGTGGATTCGGAGCCCTTGAACCGAGCGCTGCCCCGATTCGGGGAGGCGATCGGCGACATCGAGAGGCGCTTCGGGCCCGATGGCATCCTCGGACTCGTTCTGATCGACGCGTCCGGCTTCGCCGGCATCGAGCGCTCCTACGGCTACCAGGTGCTGCGATCGGCCATGAACAACCTGGGTGCCCTGGTCGGCGAGATCGTCAGCGGCCGACTGGGCATCAACGACATGCTGGTCTTCGGCGAAACGGGCCGGGCGGAAATCTTCGTGCTGCTGTTTCGCGAGCCGGGAGAGGCGGAGTTGTACGAGCGGGAGCTGCCCGACATCTCCCGCGCGCTGCGGGACGGCATCGCGAGCCGCGGGCACCGCCTGGCCTATCCGTATCGCAAGGGGGCCCCGACCCTGAAGATCGGGGTGAGCGCAACCCTGCGCAATCCGACCCTCGATGCCGAGACCCAGGTGCGCAGCGTGCTCGAGGAGGCACGCCGGGATTCGAAGCTCAACGAGCGCCTCGACGATCGGCGCCGCCGCCGCGAACTCTTCGACGTGCTCGTCAACCGGCGGGTGCGGGCCGTGTTCGAGCCCATCGTCGACGTCGCGTCGCGGACGGTCTTCGGTTACGAGGCCCTCTCGCGCGGGCCCGAAGGAACGGACCTGTACTCGGCCCAGGCCCTGTTCGGAACCGCGGAGGAGCAGGACCTGATGTTCCAGCTGGACTGCCTGTGTCGTCAGATGGCGCTCAAGGGCGCTCGGAATTTCCCGGCGGATTCCAAGCTCTTCTTGAACGTGCGGCCGACGACCATCCACGACCCCAACTTTCGCGAAGAGCTGCTCGGCCGCACGCTTGCCGAGTGCGGTCTCCAGCCCAGTGACGTGGTCTTCGAGATCTCCGAGCAGGAGTCGATCGGGAACTACGCGATCTTCCGCGAGGTGCGCGACTACTATCGCAAGCTCGGATTCCAGATCGCCCTGGACGACACGGGTGCGGGCTACGCCAGCCTGGAGGCCGTGATGGAGCTCTCGCCCGAGTTCATCAAGATCGACGGAGCCTTCATCAAGGGAATCGACGAGGACCCGGCTCGCCAGCAGCTGGTGAGTGCGCTGCGTACCGTGGCCGAACAGATCAACGCCCAGATGATCGGCGAGGGCCTGGATACCCTGGAAGAGTTGGAGATGCTGGGCAAGCTCGGCATCAAATTCGGTCAGGGCTGGCTGTTCGGCAAACCGATGCCCCTGCGCCACGACGTCTGATTCTTCTGAATCCGAACGAAAAGCTTTGACTTTCGAACTCGATTGATGCCAAAGTGGGTCGTGGCCCGGTTCCGCTACGACCAGTTCTGTCCCCTCGCCTGCGCGGCCGAGATCGTGGGGGAGCGCTGGACGCTCCTGGTCCTGCGGGAACTCCTGCTCGGCCCCCAGCGCTTCAGCGACCTGACGCGCCGTCTTCCCGGATTGAGTCCCAGCATCCTCGCCGAGCGCCTGGAGCGTCTCGAGGAGCGGAGGATCGTCGGGCGTCAATCGACGGCGCCGCCCACCCCGGCCGCATTGTATGCGCTGACCCCCCTGGGGCGCGCTTTCGAGCCGGCACTCGTGGAGTTGGCCCGCTGGGGCTTCCACTTCCTCTTCACCCGGCGCCCGGATGATCACATGGAGTCCGACTGGGTGCGTCTGGGCCTCGTCGCCTTCGCGCGGCGCGGACCCACGCCGCCCTACTCCTACGCGATCCAGATCCCCGACGACCTGTGCGACGTGGCGTTCCGGGTGGAAGGCGGCCCCGAGGGCACCGCCGTGGTGCCCGGCGACGCGCCCGCCGACGCCTCGATCCGCGCGCCGGCGCCGGTCGTCATGGGGCTCGCCACGGGCTTGCTCGACCCGGACCAGGCGATCGCGAGCGGCGCGATCCACGCCGGTGGCGATCTCCAGGCGCTTGCTGCCTTTTCTTCGTTGTTCCAGGTACCGGAGCCAATCGACGGTTCCGGCGCCACATCCCCCAACCCGAAAGGAAACTGATCATGCCTACCCTTCATGGAGTCGGTCTCTCTCCGTTCGTACGCAAGGTGCGTGTCGCTCTCGCTGAAAAAGGAATCGAATACGAACACGTACCGCAGGTGCCGTTCGGGCAGCCCGAGGCGTATTTCAAGATCAGCCCGCTGGGCAAGGTCCCGTGCCTGACCGACGGCGACTGGGCGCTCCCCGACTCGTCGTGCATCATCGCGTATCTCGAGCGCATCCAGCCGGATCCCGCGCTCTATCCGGCCGATCCCAAGGCGTTCGGGCGCGCGCTCTGGTACGAAGAGTACGCGGACACGAAGCTCGTGGATGCGGCCACCACCGTGTTCTTCCAGCGCTTCGTGCGTCCCAATTTCTTCAAGCAGGAGCCGGACGAGGATCTGGTGAAGGCGTCGCTGGAGGAGAAGCTGCCCCCGATCTTCGACTACCTGGAGAGGGAGCTCGGAGATCGGGACGTCCTGGTGGGATCGCACTTCTCGATCGCCGACATCGCCGTTGCGTCTCCCATCGTCAACATGAAGCACGCCAAGGCGGGCGTGGACGCCGGGCGCTGGCCCAATCTCGCCGCCTACATCGAGCGGGTGCATGCGCGCCCCTCGTTCAAGGGCCTGATCGAAGAGGAGATGTCGGGCTAGGGCGACTAGGGTTTCCAGCGGTATGAGACGAACCCTGGGAATCATTTCGACGGCGGCGATCCTGCTGGCCGGGATCGCCGCCGTATTCGTCTACCAACGCGTCACATCCTTCCGGGTTGAACCCGTGACGGAAGATGTGAGCGTGATCTTCGATTCGCTGGCGGGCAACGTGGGAATCCTCCGCACCGACCTGGGCGCGGTGGTGGTTGATTCGAAGGCGTTCCGCATGCAGGGCGAGCAGGTGCGTGAGATCGCGGAGAGACACGGCGGAGGCGCAACCCAGGCGATCTTCAACACCCACTATCACCTGGACCACACCCACGGCAATCTGGGGTTCGCATCCGGCGCGCGCTTCGTTTCCACACAGCGCACGCGTGACTACCTGCTCCACTTCGACTCGGAATACTGGCAGGGCGACGGCGAGGGCGGTCTCCCCCTCGAAACCGTCAACTCCGAACACGAGATGCGGATCGGCGGCAAGACGATCCGGGCCGTACCCGTGGGACCCGGCCACACCGGTGGCGACCTGGTGGTGCTGTTCGTCGAAGACCGGGTCGTGCACGTGGGCGATCTGTTGTTCAACCAGCTGTATCCGTCGGTGGACGTGGCAGCGGGTGGCTCCGCGCGCCAGTGGGCGAATGCGTTGGATCGCGTTTTGCAGCTGGACTTCGACAAGGTGATCCCGGGCCACGGCGAGGTGACCGACCGCGACGGCATCCTCGGCTTCCAGCGCTTCCTGAAGGAGTTGTGGAGCGAGGTGGAGGCCGCCGCCCGGGCAGGGAAGTCGCTGGAGGAGACGCTCGAGAGCGTTCGACTCACCTGGGACCAGGGCTATCAGGTCCGGACCATTCCGTTCTACGCCACCCGCGATCGTGACTTCACGATCAGCCAGGTGTGGGGCGAGGCCACGGGAGCCGTGCGACCCCAGTCCGTGCCGCACTCCGCTGCGCGCGTCGAGCTTGGAAGTCGGCTATTCGCTCCTTTCCCGCCGGGAGGTTGATCGTGAAGGATCTGTTTTCCATCGAAGGCAAGGTGGCGCTCGTCACCGGCGGTTCCCGGGGAATCGGGCTCATGATCGCCCGCGGCTTCGTCGAGGCGGGGGCGCGCGTCTATGTGTCGTCGCGCAAGGCGGAAGTCTGCGAGAAGGTGGCGGGAGAACTCTCGAAGCGGGGCACCTGCGTGGCGATTCCGGCCGACCTCGGCAGCGAAGCCGAGGCGAATCGCCTGGCGCAGGAAATCGCCGAGCGCGAGTCGGGCCTGCACATCCTGGTGAACAACGCGGGCGCCAACTGGGGCGCCCCGCTCGCCGAGTATCCCGACGACGCCTGGGACAAGGTGCTGTCCCTGAACGTGAAGGCCGTGTTCCACCTGACCCGGGCCCTGGTGCCGCAGCTCGCGCAGGCGGCTCGTCCCGGCGACCCGGCCCGCGTGATCAACATCGGGTCGATCGACGGCTTGCACGTGCCTCTGCTCGAGACCTATGCCTATTCCACCAGCAAGGCGGCCGTGCACCACCTGACCCGGGTGCTGGCGAAGCAGCTCGCGACCCGGGGCATCACGGTGAACGCCGTGGCTCCGGGTCCTTTCGAGAGCAAGATGATGGCCGTGACCCTGGATCGCTTCAGGGATGCCATCGTGGCATCGTGCCCCCTGGGCCGCATCGGGGAGCCCGAGGACATGGCCGGAGTGGCGATCTATCTGTCTTCGCGCGCCGGTGCCTACGTCACTGGTGCCGTGATTCCGGTGGACGGCGGAATCGCCACCACGATCTGATCCGCCCCTCGGGAGAACTGCAGTCGCATGGAAACTTCAATCGGGGAGGTCACGTGAAGGTACGAGCCGCGATTGCCTGGTTCGGCTGGCTGGCGTGCTCTGACTTTGACGGAGGGAGAAAACTGGACTTCGCTGCCACCATCGTGAGAGGAGGACGAGATGGCACGAAGGGGCTACCCGCCGGAGTTTCGGCGACGCGTAGTGGAGCTGGTTGAAGGCGGTCGGAAGGTCTCCGAGGTCGCTACAGAGCTCGAGGTGAGCGATCAAACAATCTACACCTTCAATTACTTCGCTATCAGCGGCAACTTCATCAGATTTCTGTTGGTCATCGCGTGGTGCCGCGATCTCGCGCAGCGCGGTCACGGCCTCTTTGTTGGGGCTCCGGACGACGGGCCGCGCGCGGCGCTTGAGCTGCTTCGTGCGCATCGCCGCCACCCGAACCAGCTCAAAGCGGTTCGGGATCCGCCGCGTGCAGTCTTCTACCGTGATGCGTGCCATGGCGTCTGGATGGGTCCGCCCCAACCTCAGTGCCAAGGCACGGCGCGGACTTAATCGAAGAACGGTGTGCTCTGGCGTTCGACGCACGCGGCCGCATACAAATACATTGCGGCCGACCAACTCTGCCAGTCACAACCCATCGGTTCACCGGTTTGCGCCTTGATCCACTCGTTGAAGCCCCACGTCAGGGACTCCCGCCGATGCAAGCTGACCACGTCCGTTAGCGCCAGTAGCTTCTGGCGCGCGAGGTCATAACGGCCTGCAGCCACGCAGGTCGCCACGTACAGTCCGCATATAAAGGGCCAGATCCCGCCGTTGTGGTATTCACCTGCCAGGTTGAAGTTCTCGTACCTTGGCCGCCAATCAGGATCGTCGCCGCGAATGTACGGCAGCAGACACGGCGGCAAATCGACGGCCAACTCGCCTTGCTCCCGCAGAGCAGCGCACTCGCTTTCTACCCAGCGGACAATGTTCTGGCGACGGCTCTCGGAAGCCAGCCCCGAGAGCGACGCGAGGCAGTTGCCCAGAAGATCGAATCGCTCATTATTGTGGACCTTGTACGAGTACATCGCGTAGTACGGTTTGGAGCGTACGACCAGCCCCTCGTGAATGTGGCGATTGCCAATGTCCCGCCGCACATCAAATCGATTCACCAGGGAGCGAAGCCTGTCGCCCTCGTCGGTTCGACTGTAGAGTCTGAGATAGGCATAGACCAAGCTGTTCACGTACAGGCCGTAGCCCAGTACCCAATGCTCGTCGCGCCAATCGCTGGTTGGAAGCTGACCTACCATCACCAGATCGTCCGGGCTTTGGTACTGCATCCAGGTCAACGCCTTCTGGGCCGCGCCGTCGAGAAAACCATCGTCGCCCGTCGCACGTCGGTACAATCCGACACCGATCAGGAACAACGGTGTCGTATCGCTGGAACCCAGGTTTTCAGGATCGTTGACTATCGACGGGATATGACCGTGCTGAGTCTGATTCTGGGCGAGAACGGTTAGCGTGCGGCCTAGAGTCTCGATGAGCTCCTCGTTACCGCTGACAAGAATCCCGAGGGCCGAAAGCATGAGGTCACGCGTGTAGGGCTCCGGATAACCCCATCCGGCCGTGCGAGGCAGTCCGTCCACGGGTCCGTGCGCGTTGTGCAGCAGAACCTCGACGGCAGCCTGCTTCGCCTGCCGAACCGATTCCGGCAGGGGGTCGCCAGGCTTGCCATTCTTGGAGACAACTGTCACTGGGCTACTCGATTCCCAATCGATCGGAGACGATCTCGGTGAAACGCCTGGCGACGGTTCGGTAGTCGAATCGCTCGACCACGCGTTTGCGCCCAGCCTTGCCCATACGTTCCCGCAGCTCGGCGTCCCGCATGAGCGCTAGTAAATAGGTGGCGATGTCATTGATGCTGGCGCGATAGTCAGACGTGCGCGGCTGGGGAAAGACGACCAGGGAATTCTTCTCGAATCCCTGATCCTCGCCAAGGACAGCCTCGCCGATCATGATTTCCTGCGACACGCCCGCAAGGAATGCCGTCTCACCATGAACCATGGTGTCACGAAAGCCCATCGCGTCGATGGCAATGACCGGCTTCTCGCACGCATTGGCCTCCACCTGGATCATTCCGAAACCCTCGAGGCGAGAGGGCGCCGCGTAGATGTCACAGGCCGCAAGCAGGTAAGGCATGATGTTGCGCGAATAGCGCCCGGTCGAGATGGTCACATTCTTGTCGATCCCTAGATGCGCCGCGAGCTGCAGGTCGAGGAGATTCTGCCGCTTTGTGCGGGGTTGCGGCCATACCTTACACACGTATTTCCAGTCGGGAGCCTCCGTGTCGATTTTCGCGAGCGCCTGCATCACTTCCTGGGCACCTTTGGAGGCGGCATCGCCACCGACGGTCAGAATCAGGATCTGGTCATCAGCCACGCCCAGCGTTTCTCGGACGGCGCGAACTTTCGGGTCGTCCCGGCCCCTTGGAACGAAGCGCTCAGTTTCGAGACCGACCGGGAGCACCTCGATGATGCCAGGCCGTATGCCGTCGCGAACATAGGTATCCCTGACCCACGTCGAGGTCACCAAGATCAGCGGTAGATCATTGAGCACCTCCTGGTAGTTGGCGATATACCCATCGGCGACGAACCAGGGGATCGCGGTAGCGCCATATCGCTGAGGGTGTTGGATCAGGTGCGGCGTGTGTCCCCAGTATCCAATACCGACCACGACATCCGGTTCAAACCAGCGGTAGTACCATTCCTTCTCCTGCGGCGCTTCGAAATGCACTGCCTGGGCGTCTACGCCGAGATCGACGAGTCCGCGGAACAGCAGATCACCCTGAGTCGCGAGGCCACCCGGACTCGGGGGATAGTCGT
>JAQBHB010000029.1:0-4442 GCA_032128115.1 Deltaproteobacteria bacterium
GGCCTGCTCGCGGCCGGCGACGAGGAAGCGCGTGATGTTGTCGGCCCGGTCCTGGACCTGCTCGTAGACCACATCCTGCGCCGCTTCGCCGCTTCTCCTCCCCCCAGCCGCCTACAGTCCCCCATGCCCCCCCGCACACCCTCGCCGCCGCGATCGTCGTCGCCGCCAGCCTCCTGGGCGGCGGGCCCGCCGCGGCACCCCAGAGCACGACCATGCCCCAGCACGACGACGGCGCCGAGGCGCCCCGGCGCGGCAACCGGCTCGCCGGCGAGACGAGCCCCTACCTGCGGCAGCACGCCCATAACCCCGTGGACTGGTATGACAGCCGGCTTCTCGGTGAGCTGCCCCGGCTCCCATGGAAGACGGTGCTCGAGGTCTATCTCGCCGTCCTGGACCGCCCGGACGTGACGCCGGGCATGGTCGGGGCCATCCACACCTTCGGCGAGCTGGTTCACTGGTACTGACACTCACACTACCTGGCATTATCAAGTCCTTTGTTTTCAAGGAAGAGCGTTGGCGCCTCGTCCGAATGGACCCCCTTCAGGACGAGCTTCCCGGTGCGGCGCAGGCGCTCCAGGATCCCGCGGACCGGCTCGGCGTCGAGGTCGCGCTTCTGAATCTCCCACGGCGCGTAGGCCACGAGCTGCGTCATCTTCAAGAGACTACTGCCGACCAGACGTTGAATGGTCCGCTCGCTCACCTGGCAGTGTCTCGCTGCCGCGCCAAGGCTCAGGATCTCCGGATCGGGCGTGCAGCGATGGCGGCCCTCGATCGAATGGTTCCGCCGCGCCGTCGCCACCCGATGCTCGTTCCATCGCTTGCCCTTGCCCGTCTGGTGACCCAGCCGGTTGAGCACCAGGGCGATCTGGTCGTCCCCGTACCGGACGGCCATGCGCCGGATGATCTCCAGCGACTCCATCGAGGTCCTGTGGCCGGCGCCCGAGCGGGGCTTGTCCATCTCGAAGGCCGTGTGCGTGCCGCCCTTCCAGTGGATCACCAATCGAAGTCGCTGCGTGCCTTCGTCCAGATCGACGATGACCTCCTCGATGACGCTGCGCAGGATCTTCTTCCTGAGCTCCATCGGGCAGGCACCGCTGTGCCACACCTCGGCGAACCGCCTGCCCAGCGCCCTGATCTTCTCCTGGTCCTGGATGCTCAGCGCCGGAGCCTCCCGCTCCAGCTCCACCAGCGCCGCCTGCGTGCGCTCGACCTCCCGAAGCCTGTCGTTCCACCGCCGCTCCAGCTCGGCGGCCACCAGGCGATTCCGGGGGTCGGCCTCGTCGTACTGCTCGAAGGCACGCCGCGCCTCGTACTCCAGTTGCTGGAGCTGACGCCGCAGCGCCTGGCGACGATCGTCCTCGCCCAGGCGCAACGTCTCGATCGCTTCCAGGCTCGCCTCCATCCCCAGCGGCGAGATCACCCTCAGCAACTCCTCGCCGAACCGCCGATCCACCGTGCCCCCGCCGAAGGCCAGGCAGTACGCGCCGCCGGCGTCGTAGTCCCCCTTGCACGCGTACCGCGCCGCGGTTCCGTGGCGCCCCCAGTAGCGCACGTGCATCCTGCGGCCGCATCGACCGCAGCGCAACACGCCCGCCAGCAGACCGTGACCCTCGCGCACCGCCGACGTCGAGTCGTCCCGCTCCTGGTTCAGCCCGTTGCGCCGGATCATCCGCCGGTTCTCCTGCCAGGTCTCCCAGGCAATATACCCCTCATGGTGATCGTGGATGAAGACCGGGCACTCCTGGGGCTCGCGGACGCGGCCGCTGCGCCTCCGCAGCTTCCCGTCCTCGAAGATCACCTCCGTCCCGCGGCGACCGTAGTAATAGGCCCCCGCGTAGAAGGGACTGCGCAGCACGGCGGCAATGAAGGACTGGCTCGGCAAATGCCAGACGATCCGTCGCTGGCCACCCTCGAACCGGTGGACCGGCAGTTCGACATCGTGATCGTGGAACCACTTGAAGGTCTGCCGCATGCTCCAGGTCTCGCGGAACTTGCGGAAGACCAGCCCGATCGCCTCCTGGACGCGCACGTCGGGGTCCTTGACGACCTGGCCCGTGGCCTCGTGCACGTAGCCGGTCGGCGGGAACTTCACCAGCTCACCTCGCCGGGCCTTGGCCCGCTGCCCGTCCACCAGCCGCATCTTGAGCGTCTTGAGCTCCACGACGCTCAGCGTCCCCTTGATGCCCAGCACCAGCTGATCGTCCAGCGAGCTGGCATCGTAGATCTGCCCCTCGTCGGCGATCAGCGTGTCGAAGACCTGGCAGACCTCCACCAGGCGGCAGAAGTCCTTGTCCGTGCGGAGCAGACGGGAGAGCTCCCGCCCCAGGATCATCCCCACCTCGCCCCGGGCCACCGAGCCCACCAGACGATCGAATCCGTCGCGCTCCGCCGCGCCCACCGAGGCGCTGGATCCCAGGTCGCTGTCGAGGATCTCCACCTCCCGGAAGCCCAGCCGGCGGGCTTCATCGGCCAGGGCATACTGCAGCCGCTGACTCTCCAGGTTCTCGCGCACCTGCTTCAAGGACGACTGCCGCAGATACACCACCGCCTTGCGTGCCAGGTGCCCGGGCATGAGCTTATGACTGCTGCCGGGACTGCTCATCGTCCTCACCTCCTTGCGCCTGATGAACCGCCACGATCGCTTCCGCCATCCGCGCCACCACGTCCTTGTGGACCACCGGGGGCAGCGGGATCGGAACCTCGGGCGGCCGTTCCAGATCGACGTCCAGTCGAAGCTGCTCCACGAGGTGCTCTCCTTTCCGGGCGCGAGCCCGTCGTGCGGAGCGTACCCCGGCGCAGCGCGGCCGTGCCGTTGGGCTCGCCAACGCCGTCATCCAGCAGCTCAGCCAGGCCGACCAGGGCGCGAGGGTGGATCGTCGCGTGGGGCGAGAGCGTCAACTCACCCACCTGCGGTGACATCATCCAGGCCGGAACCTTCAGGTGACGGCCTGCGCAATCGACGACGGTGAACGCGCCGTCCTCGCGCCTCGGCGCGCGCACCACCTCGAGCGTCCGGCCGCGGAGCGGGTGGAACGGGTAGTGCACCGTGACCGCGCGGCTGCTGCTCGAACCCATGGCATTGTGGGTGGTGGTGCTGGCACCCACACCTGCATGCGCTCGTGACCGACGGCGCGTTTGCCCCCGATGGCGCATTCATCGCGCTGCCCGCGCTCGACGACGAGCCCTTCGAGAAGCTCTGGCAGAAGAAGGTCTTCAACCTGCTGCTGAAGCGCGGCAGGATCAACGAGTCGCTCGTCACGCAGATGCTCGGCTGGACCCACTCGGGCTTCGGCGTGCACCATGCGGTCCGCCTGGATGCCGACGATCTGGCCGGACGCGAGCGCCTCGCCCACTCCATGCTTCGCTGCCCCTTCAGTCTCGAGCGCCTCATCCGCGTCACTGAGCAGGGCAAGGTGATCTACCTCGCCGAGAAGAAAGCCTGCCGACGCTTCCCGAATCCGGCGAGCCCCGACCTCTTCGAGGGCATCAGTCCGGGGGTCGCACGCAACTTCCAGGTGTTCGATCCACTGGACTTCATCGCCGAGCTCACCCAGCACGTCCCCGACCCCCGCACGCATCTCGTGCGGTACTTCGGCTGGTACTCCAACAAGAGCCGAGGCATCCGCGCCAAGGTCGGCGACGACGCGCCGCTCGAACAGCAGTCCACCGGGTCCCTCTCGCCCAGCGCAGCCCGCCGCCGCTGGGCCGCCCTGATCAAGCGCGTCTGGCAGGTCGATCCCCTGCAATGCCCCCGCTGCGGGGGCACCATGAAGATCGTCAGCTTCATCGAGCCGACCCAGCCCGACGTCATCGACCGGATCCTCACCCACTGCGGGCTGCCGCAGGAGCCCCCGCGCGCCCCGCCACAGCCACCGGCACCGGTGTTCCGCGAGCTTCAGTACGTCAGTGATCTGGAGTTCGTTGATGACCCCGCGCCGCCGGAGCCCGCCTGGTCGGAATCGTGATCACACCGTCGTTTGCACAAAGCCCCCGCCGGGCCCGGCGCGGGGGGTGCGGGCGGATTTCACCGCGGTGCGGGTTTGGCGGGGCCGGCCCACGCCGCCCGAGCGCCTCAAGGCCTCCCGGCACAGGCTGCGGACCCGATCGCACTCTCCCTGGGTCCCTCCACGAGGCCCCGCCCGACCCGGACGACCCCCGCCGGACACGCCGGCCCGATCGCCCAGAATCAACCGTCCTATCAGTTGGCCGGTTTTGATTCGTCGGCCCTCAGCCGCGCGTATCGCGCCACCGTCTCCCGATGGACGCCCAGCTCCCGGGCGATCCGCCGGTACGACCATCCACGGCCCAGCAGTCCTTCGATCGCGTGTCGATCGGCCATCTTGAGTTCGTTCGCCATGCCCGGCATGGTCCGGGCAAGGCGACTCCTTCAAGTGGCCGGTTTTCAAGCGCCCCTCGGTGGCCGGTTTTGGGCGCCCGATGAC
>JAQBHB010000030.1:0-47988 GCA_032128115.1 Deltaproteobacteria bacterium
CGAGTTCGAGGACCGCCTGAAGGCCGTCCTTAAGGAGGTGGAGGCCGCAGCGGGGCAGATCATCTTGTTCATCGACGAGATCCACACGATCGTCGGAGCAGGCGCCGGTGAAGGCGCGATGGACGCGGCGAACCTCCTAAAGCCCGCGCTCGCCCGCGGCGAGCTGCGGTGCATCGGAGCGACGACCCTCGACGAATACAAGAAGCGGATCGAGAAGGACGCGGCGCTCGAGCGCCGCTTTCAGCCGGTCGTAGTCGGCGAGCCCTCGCTGGAGGACACGATCTCGATCCTGCGCGGTCTCAAGGAGCGCTACGAGGTGCACCACGGTGTGCGCATCCAGGACTCGGCCATCGTGTCGGCCTGCACGCTCTCGAACCGATACATCTCCGACCGGTTCCTCCCGGACAAGGCCATCGACCTGATGGACGAGGCGGCGAGCCGGGTGCGCGTGCAGATCGATTCCATGCCCGAGGAGCTCGACCAGCTCGAGCGCAAGCGCATGCAGCTGGAAGTGGAGCGCGAAGCCCTCAAGAAGGAGACCGACGCGGCCAGCGCGGAGCGCCTGAACCGGGTCGAGGCCGAGATCGCAGAGCTGCGCGACCAGTGCGGAGGACTCAAGGCCCGCTGGGAGAACGAGAAGACCGCCATCTCCCACGTGCGTGAGCTGAAGGAGCGGCGCGAGGAGTTGAATGCGGAGCTCAAGCGCGCCGAGCGCGCCGGCAATCTCGAGCGGGCCGCGGAGATCCGTTACGGCGACCTGGTGCAACTGGAAAAGGATCTCGAAGGCGGGCAGGCGCACCTCGGCGAGCTCCAGGAAGAGGGCTCGCTGCTTTCGGAAGAGGTGACGTCGGAAGAGATCGCCGAGATCGTTTCCAAGTGGACCGGCATTCCCGTGACCAAGATGCTGGAGGGCGAGCAGGCGAAGCTCCTCTCCATGGAAGATCAGCTGCGCGTGCGGGTGGTGGGCCAGGACGACGCCCTGTCGGCCGTGTCGGCCGCGGTGCGCCGGGCTCGAGCGGGCCTCCAGGATCCGAACCGGCCCATCGGCTCGTTCATCTTCCTGGGGCCCACGGGCGTGGGCAAGACCGAGACGGCGCGGGCGCTGGCCGAATTCCTGTTCGACGACGAGCACGCCATGGTGCGCATCGACATGAGCGAATTCATGGAGAAGCACTCGGTGTCGCGCCTGATCGGCGCACCCCCGGGCTATGTGGGATACGAAGAGGGAGGCTCCCTCACTGAAGCGGTGCGGCGGCGCCCCTACAGCGTGGTGCTCTTCGACGAGATCGAGAAGGCCCATCCGGACGTCTTCAACGCGCTGCTCCAGGTGCTCGACGACGGGCGCCTGACGGACGGACAGGGCCGCACCGTGGACTTTCGCAACACGGTGCTGATCCTGACCTCGAACGTGGGCAGCCAGTACATCGTGGAACTGGACGAGGCGACCCAGCGCGATGAGATGGAGCGGCAGGTGCAGACGGCGCTTCGCGCCCAGTTCAAGCCCGAGTTCCTGAACCGGGTGGACGAGACCATCCTCTTCCACCAGCTGGGGCGCGAGCATTTCGACACCATCGTCGACATCCAGCTCAAGCGGGTGCAGAAGCTGCTCGACGATCGGCGCATCGAGATCCGGGTGAGCGCCGACGCCCGGAAGCTGCTGGCCGAGAAGGGCTACGACCCCCACTATGGGGCGCGCCCGCTCAAGCGGGTGATCCAGCGCATGTTGCAGGATCCGCTGGCCATGCGCATCCTGGAGGGCGACTTCCCGGAGGGCTCGAAGGTGGACGTAGAGGCGCGCGTCTCCGGCGACGCCCTGGAGTTCCGGAAGGGCTAGGGTCCGAGGCGGCGGTGTTGGTAGAGGCTGCCGTCCGCGAAGCCCAGATCCCGGTAGTAGGCGCGGGTGCCCACGGCAGAGATCACCGAGAGTGTGTCGAAGCCCGCCTCCCGGGCCAGCTGGGCCGCGCGTTCCAGCAATGCCCGCCCCAGGCCCCGGTGCTGGGGTCGCCCGCTGGCTCGCTCGCCCACCGGAAGCGAAGGCCCGTATACGTGAACCTCGCGGACCAGCGCGCTCTCGCGCACTTCGTCGAGGAACGAGGGCCCGTCGGGCAGGCACAAGCGCAGGAAGGCCGCGATGCGATCGTCGTGGGTCGTGAACTGCAGGAATACTTCCCGCCCCACGGAGGTTGCGTACTCGAGGGCGCCGAGCGACAGCTCGTGCTCCTGGCAGGAACGCCCCCGGATCTCGCGGCCGCGGATGTCCCGACACCGAAGCCCCCGGTCGCGCAGGCGGCGCTCGGCCACTTCGCGCAGATTGGCCGTGCGATTCCCGTCGACGATGTCACCGGACGAGAAGTCGCGAATCACCCGGGTCACCCGACAGTACGGCGGCGTCTGCACCAGGCACGCCTCCACCACCTCCAGCAGCTCGGCCTCCGAGTAGGGCCGCCAGTCGCCCGACGCGTACACGGCCATCAGGTCCGCACTGGCGATCAGGCTGCAGGGATACAACTTGAGTTCGTCGGGCCGGAAGTCGGCGTCGTCGAACAGCCGCGCGAAATCCGCCACGTCGTCGGCCGGCGACGACCCGTATAGATTGGGCATCCAGTGGGCCTGGATCTTCAGGCCCGCAGCCCGCAACCAGCGCAGCGCCCGCCGCGAGACCGCCACATCGTGGCCCCGGCGGTTCGCCTCCAGCACCCGGTCCGAGAGGCTCTGGATTCCGATCTGGACCTTGGTGGCGCCCAGGCGCCGGATCCGATGGACCTCGTCGGGCGTCACGCAATCGGGTCGCGTCTCGAGCGAGAGTCCCACGCAACGGCAGCCGGCGCTCTCGTTCTCGCGCTGCACCCGCCCGAGATCCGCCCAGCTGGCGCACTCGTTCGCCGCCAGCAGCGAGTTTCCATGGCGGGCGGCCAGCAGGGGTCGAATCACCTGGTTGTACGAGCGACCCGGCGTGAGGCCGTCTACGGGCTCGGGGAGATCTTCGTCGCGAACCCGGGCGGGGGCTTCGCGCGCGTCCACACCCCTGGCGAAGTCGCACAGGGCCCGCAGGCAGCGCTCGACGAACCAGATCTGATAGGGCTCCGGGTAGTGCGACCAGGTGCCGCCAAGCACGATCAACTCCACCTTGTCGACCGGGTGTCCCACACTGCGCAGCGCATCCAGCCGGCTCCACGTCTGGCGATAGGGATCGAAGCCGTTGGCCTCGGCGCGCTGTGCGCCCGGCTCGTCGGCCAGGTAGCTCTTGGGCATCCGGACGTCGCTGGGACAGAAGAGGCAGCGGCCCGGGCACGGAAAGGGCTTCGTGAGCACGGTCACGGGTGTGACACCGCTGTGCGTGCGAACGGGGCGCAGGCGCAGCACCTCCAACATCTCGGCTTCGTCCACCGGCCAGTGGCGGCGGGCCGCAAAGTGGCGGAAGCCCGCGATCAACTCACTGCGCGAGAAGAGGCCACAGCCGTCGCGCGGGTGCTTCTTCAGGATCCGATCCAGGGCCTGGGAATCGCGTACGGGGGCGCTCGTCACCTCGTCGAGAATGGCGACGAGCTCGCGCTCGTGGCGAGCCGGGTCGAAGCGCGCACGCTCGGAATCGGCCCAGGTCGCGGCGGTCTTCGCGGTCATGGGTGGCTACTGTATCGCAGGCTCCGGGGAACGAGCGGAGAGAACCACTGGACCCGACCACCGTTCGCGCGCTCAACGCCATCAACCGCCGCTTCTATCGCGACCGCGCGCAGGAATTCAGCCAGACCCGCGACACTCCCTGGCCGGGCTGGACACACCTGATGAAATCGCTGGGAGACGAGCCCGCCGCGGAGCCGCTTCACGTCCTGGACGTGGGTTGCGGCAACGGCCGCTTCGCCAGCTTCCTGCGCGAACGAGGCCGGGTGTTCCGCTACCTGGGCATCGACGCCAGCACCGCGCTGCTTGACGACGCCCGCGCCCGGATCGCGGATTCCAGGGACATCGAGTTCGCGCAGATCGACTTCGTGGAGGCTCCACTCGATGGCTGGCGATCGGAACTGGATTTCTCGCTGATCGTGCTCTTCGGGGTGCTTCACCATGTGCCGGGGCGCGAGCAACGCGTGTCGCTGCTGCAGGCGCTGGCCCGCCGGCTCGCGCCGGACGGCCGCCTGGCGCTGACGGCCTGGCAGTTCCAGGCGTTCCAGCGCTTCCGCGACCGGCTGCTGCCCTGGGACCGCTTCAACCGGGAGAGCGACGAGCCCATCGATGCCGCCCAGCTGGAGGCCGGCGACCATCTGTTGCCCTTTGGGCCGGCCTCCGAAGCGGCGGTGCGCTTCTGCCACTTCAGCGACGAGAACGAGGTGCAGGCCGTTGTGGCCGACGCGGGCCTCGAGTGCCTGGAAACCTGGGGGGCCGACGGGCGCGAAGGCGACCTCAACCGCTACTACCTGCTCCGCGCCGGGACTTGATCCGCGCCCACCGGGGTGCAACCTTGCGCGCGTGGAAGCGCCGGAAGCCTTTGTGCAGGCGCCCACCGCCTCGCGTTCTGCCGTCAGCATGATCCCGCCGTATGTGTCCCTGAAGACCATCTCGGGCTGGATCGTGATGCTGCTGGTGGCGACCACCCTGGTCGCGTGGATGGCGGTGGGCTTCGATATCGCCGACGCCCGGGTGCTGACACTCGAGGCCGCCGGCCGCCTCGTCGAGCCGGCCGAGAAGCGGGCCTACGCACTCACCGGTGCCGCCCTGCTGGCGCTGCAGGTCGCCCTGTATGGCGCCTTGGCCACGGGATTCATCATCTGGACCTACGCGGCGCGCAGCAACCTGCGGGCGCTGGGTGCGCGCCGCCTCGACTACACCACGGAATGGGCCGTGGCGGGCTGGTTCGTTCCGGTTCTCAACCTGGTGCGCCCCTACCAGGTGATCGCCGAGATCTGGAAGGCGAGCGACCCGGCCACCACCGAGGCCGTGGCCTGGAAGAAGGCTGCGACCCCGCCGCTGCTCCAGATCTGGTGGCTGGTGTTCGTGGCATTCGCCTGCCTCGAGATCGTGGTGCTGATCGCGGCGCTCTCCGCCGGCGACGTACCGGCCGAGTTCCGCTTCGCCCGCGGCGTCTCGATCCTGGCCGACGCCGGCGCCGCGGTCGCCGCCACCCTGGCGTACTTCGTGGTCACCAAGATCACCGACGCCCAGGACGAGAAGTGGGATCTGCGGGAGCAATACCGCGCCATCGACGAGGACCTGCTGGTGCTGACGGCCGAGAAGCGCACGGCCCCCGAGCCCAAGCGCACGCGCGGGCGCGCGAAGTCGCGCATCGGGCCCTTGCCGTCACCGCGCCCCCCCCAGCGCGATGCGGCGTGGGAGCTGGCGGGCACGCGCTTCGATGCCGACACGGCAGTGCATTCGTCCGGCGACGGCCACTACAGCGCGCGCATCGATCCCGGCTGGTGGGTGGTGGCGGGTCCCAACGGCGGATACATCGCGGCGTTGGTGCTGCGGGCACTGACGCGCAGCGTGAACGACCCGGAGCGCAGGCCGCGCAGCTTCACTCTCCACTTCACGGCCCCTCCGCTGCAGGGTCCGGCCCGGATCGAAACCCGGATCGAGCGAACCGGCCGCTCGCTCACCAGCGTCTCCGCCCGCCTGCTCCAGGACGACCGCCTGCTGGCGTTGGGCCTGGCGGCCTTCTCGAAGCCCCACGACGCCCTCGAGTACTGCCACGCCCCCATGCCCGACGCCCTGCCGCCCGAGCAATGCCCGCTCATGGAGAAGCACATCGAGATCCACGATCGCTACGAGCAGCGCTGGGCCATCGGATCGCCGCCCTTCCAGGGGGGCGACCAGGCCCTCTGCGGGGGGTGGATCCGGCTGCCCGAGCCCCGGGTCAACGACGCCCTGTCGGTGGCCGCCTTCTGCGATGCCTTCCCCCCCGCCCTGTTCTCGAGCGTCCGACACGGGCAGATCACGGGCGGGGTCCCCACCGTGGAGCTCACCATCCACTTCCGCACCGCCCTGCCCCGCGTGGACGCCTACCCGGACGACTGGGTGCTTGCGGTCTTTCGCTCCCAGCTGGCACGCGACGGCTTCCTCGAAGAGGCCGGGGAGATCTGGAGCCGCGATGGAGTGCTGCTGGCCCAATCGCGCCAGCTGGCCGTCGTCCGCTGAGGCGAACCGGCCCGAGAAGCGCCTCAGACACCGGCAACTAGGGGTACAAGGGTCGGCCGAACTGCGCTCAACCGACCCGCGCGCAGGGCCGATGAAGGCCGAGTACCCATGCATGCCCTGCACCCGTCCAGAGCCTGGATTGCGAGCCTCGCGCTCGTCGCACTGACGCTGCCCGGAATCTCGAGCGCTCAGACGCCCGACGGGAACCGCGAAGCCAACGCGGGTGAGGCCGCGCCCGCCGCCGATTCCGAAGCCACGCCCCACGCGCGCCAGGAGATCGATGAGCTCCTGGGCCAGGAGATCGACGTGCTCCTGGAGGAGGCGCGGGGCGAACCGGCAGCCGAGCCGGCCCGCAGCGAGCCTCTGGAGCCAGACTCGCTCGTCTCCTGGCTGCCGCCCGGGGCCCTCGAGGCCTGGGCCCGAGTGGGCCACCAGATGCAGGCGGCCGGCGCCGAAACCTGGTACGAGCTGAGGCGCGCCCTGCCGCCGCCCGCGACCCAGCGCCTGGATCAGCTGGTCGAACAGGCCCGGCAAACGGGTGCCGAGATGCTGCTACTCCAGGCGGGGGGCTTGCTGTTTGCCCTGATCGCACTGGTGCACCTGGTGCGGGGCCGGGGCGACGTAGCCGTAGCCATCGAGTACCCGGCCGAGCTGCGCGGCACCTTCAGCCTCCGGCTCTCCAACCGCAGGCCCAAGGGCCGCCTGCGCGGTCGCATCCTGTCGCCCGCGTCGGCCCAGCGCGCCAAGGCCCAGGCCGCCGCCTCGAGCCGCACCGAGCACCACATGGTGTCGCGCGAGACCCAGTTCCGGGAGACCCGGTCGGGCCGCTACTTCGTGACCGCCGACGGCTTCCTGCAGGCCCCGGACCAGGGCAATGTGCTCGCCACCCACTGCGAAACCGTCGAGGTTCGCGTCAAGCGCGGCCGCACCGTGCGGGCCGAGTTCGACTTCCATCCCACCACCTGCGTCATCGAGGCGCGGGTGAGCTGGGACAAGCGGCCCGTGCAAGACGCCCGCGTCGCCGTGCGCGGCGTGCCCAGCTCCCTTCGCTTCTCGCGCAACGGCCCGGCGCGGATCGGTGTGCAGCCCGGCGTGCACACGCTGATCGTGGGAAGCGGCGATCGCGTGGCCGAGATGCAGATCGAGGTCGTCTCCTTCAAGCCGACCCACGTGGAGATCGACCTGGCCGATCGGAATCTGCTGCTCTTCAGTGGCTGTCCGCCAGCGGTGGAGCCGTACCTGCTGGGAGACGTGCCCGGAGCGGCCCGCGCGCTGGAACGCGAGGGCCAGGCTGAGGTTTCGCACCTGCTGCTGGCCCGGCAGTCCCTGGCGATGGAAGACCGCGAGAGCGCCGCCCGACACTTCGAGTTGGCCGGTCGCCTGGTCGAGGCCGCGGAGATTCACGAAGCCCTGTTCGAATTCGCACCGGCAGCGGACCTGTACGAGCTTTCCGGCGAGACCGAACGCGCGGCCGAGATGCTGCGCTGCGGCGGCGACCTGCTCAAGGCCGGCGAGCTGTTCGAACGGTCCGGCCAGCACGAGATGGCGGTCGACTGCTTCCGGGAGGGAGGCGATCGAACGCGCCTGGTGGATGCCCTGGAGAAAGCCAATCAGCCCTTCGAAGCCGCCGAGATCTCCATCGCGGTGGGCGACTGGTCCCGCGCGATTCGCAGCCTGCAGAACGTGGACCAGAGCCACGAGCGATATCTGGAGGCCGCGAACCTGCTGGCCGACGCCTACGAGCGCGAGGGACACGGCGACCTGGCCATCCGCACCATGGAGCGGATCGTGGCCTACCGGGGCGAAGAGGAGGTGCCGCTGGACGAGTGCAGCCGCCTGGCCCGGATGCTGGAGAGTTCCCAGGAGCACGAGCGCGCCATCGAAGTGCTCGAAGTGATCCGGCGACGCGACGTGAGCTATCCGGGCGTGGCCACACGCATCGAGGGTCTGCGCAAGCGCATCACCAACACCGACACCAAGGGCGGCGGCGCTGCGCCCCGGCCCGACGGCTTCGGCGAGGACGGCGCCCGCTACGACATCCTCGAGGAACTGGGCCGCGGCGGCATGGGCGTGGTGTTCAAGGCTCGCGACCGGCGGCTGGGACGCGTAGTAGCGCTCAAGCGTCTGACCGAGAGCCTGCGCGAGCACCCGAAGGCCGTGCAGCTGTTCCTGCGCGAGGCGCGGGCGGCGGCGGCACTGAACCACCTGAACATCGTGACCCTCTACGACGCCGACCAGGAAGGCGACACCTTCTACATCACCATGGAATTCCTGGAGGGCTCCCCCTTGCAGTCGATCCTGGGTCGCAAGGGCAGACTCTCGGTCCGCGACGTGGCGCGCTTGGGCTCCCAGGTTGCTGCAGGCCTCGCGTACGCCGAGGAGCAGGGCATCGTGCACCGCGACATCAAGACCGCGAATCTGTTCTTCACCAACAAGAAGGTGGTGAAGATCATGGACTTCGGACTCGCGAAGATGGTCGAGGAGGTGCGCAAGTCGTCCACGGTGATTGGCGGCACGCCCTACTACATGGCGCCGGAGCAGAGCCTGGGCCACGCCGTGGACCACCGGGCCGACATCTACGCCCTGGGCGTCACATTCTTCGAAATGGCCACGGGAACCGTCCCCTTCCGCGACGGCGACGTGGCCTACCACCACCGCCACACGCCGCCGCCGGATCCGCGAGAACTCGTGCCCGAGCTTCCCGAATCGCTCGCCCAGCTGATCCTGCACATGATGGCCAAGAACCCGGACGAGCGGTGCAGCTCCGGGCGGGAAGTGAGAAGGCGGCTGAAGGATTCGTTGCGCGAGGCCGGTTGATCTCGGTCCGGCTCAGGCAATCAGACGCTCAGGCAATCAGACGGTCAGGCAGGCCCCAGGCCCGCAGCGCGGCGCGCCGCCTCCACCACGGGCGCCGCCATCTCTCGCGCGCGCACGGCCCCGGATGACAACAGATCCTCGAGATCGTCCGGCCGCTGTTCCAGCTCCGCGCGCCGCTCGCGCATGGGAGCAAAGACCTCCAGCAGGCGCCGCAACAGATCCACCTTCACATCGCCGTAGCCGAGCCCCCCGGCCCGCGCCCGCTCGAACATCTGCTCGCGTTCGTCGGAGCTCGCGAACAGGGACCACAGGGCGAAGACCGTCGTGTCGGTCTTCTTGGGATCCTCGACCGGCGTCGAGTCCGTGACGATTGCCATCACGGCCTTCTTCAGGCGCTTCTCGGGCCAGAACATCCGGATGGTGTTGTCGTAGGACTTGCTCATCTTGCGGCCGTCCACCCCGGGCACCACCGCCACATCGTCCAGGATATAGGGCTCCGGCAGCTTGAAGACATCTTCGCCGTAGACATGGTTGAAGCGCTTGGCCATGTCGCGAGTCATCTCCAGGTGCTGCTTCTGGTCCTGCCCCACGGGCACGATGTCCGAGCCGTAGATCAGGATGTCGGCGGCCATCAGAACCGGGTAGGCGAACAGGCCGAGATCCACCGGAATTCCCTGGGCCACCTTGTCCTTGTAGGCGTGGGAGCGTTCGAGCAGTCCCATGGGCGCGATGGACGTCAGGATCCAGCTGAGCTCGCAGACCTCGGGCAGGTCCGATTGGCGGTAGAGCACCGCGCGCTCCGGGTCGAGCCCGCACGCCAGATAGTCGAGCGCCACCTCGCGCACCAGACGCCGACGCTCGGCGGCATCGCGCACGGACGTCATGGAGTGGTAGTCGGCGATGAAGTAGATCGCGTCGCCCCTGGCCTGCAACTCCACGTGCTGGCGAATGGCGCCGAAATAGTTGCCGATGTGGCACTCGCCCGACGAGGTGATGCCCGACAGGATCCGCACGCTGTCAGGCCGCGTCGACGGGGGCGAGCCAGTGCTCGAAATCCGGGTCCTGGCCCGACACCACCTGGCCGAAGCGCTCGCGCAGGCGGCGCGTCAAGGGTCCCGGCTCGCCATTGCCCACCGGGTGTCCGTCGAGGGATCCCACGGGCCAGACCCCGGCGGTGGTGCCCGTGAGGAATACCTCGGCCGCGTCGCCCAGATCCTCGGGGAGCACGCGTGCTTCCGAGCACGGGATGCCATCGTGCTTCGCGATTTCGATCACCGTGCGGCGGGTCACGCCCAGCAGCACCCGGGCTTCCGGGGGCGTGCGCAGGGCGCCTGCGGCGTCTACCCAGAACACGTTGGTGGTGGGGCCCTCGGCCACGAAGCCCTCCTCGTCTACCAGCAGGATCTCGTCGTAGCCGGCCTTGCGCGCGGCCCACTTGGCCATCATGGGCGACGCGTAGTTGGCGGCCACCTTGGCCTGGGGCGAAACGATGTCGGCCCGGCGGTTGCGCCGGTTCTTCTCGATCCAGACTCGCAGCACCGCGCGCACCGGGTAGCTGCCCGGATTGCGCCGGATCACGTCCTCGAAGGGGTCGTAGGCGGCAATCGCCACGGTGACGCGCTCGTCCATGGGAACCACGTCTACCTCGACCGCCGCCAGATAGGCGCTCGCCTTCACCGACTTCGCGCCCGGGTTGGCCCGCACCGTGGCCAGGATGGCCTGCTCCAGCGCCTCGCGGTCCAGGGGTCGGGGCAGCCCCATCAGGTCGGCCGAGGCCAGGAAGCGCTCCACGTGCTCCCGCAGCCGGAACACGGCCGGCCCCCGCGGTGTCTCATGAACGCTCATGTAATCGAAGATCAGGGAGCCCCGCTGGTGGCTGTGCGACAGCACGTGAACGGTGGCTTCGGCCCAGGGCACGAGACGGCCGTCCAGCCAGATCCGGCGGTCGGGCGGCTCCGGGGAGCTAGAGGGCCGGGAAGCGTTCTCAGCCACGCTGGGACTGTATCACGGTCCCCGCGGGACGGCTCCGCGAGAAAGTGCAGTTTTTAGGTCGAAATCCGCGTCACTTCTTGGAGAAACCCGCCACACACCCATTGGAGGGAAGAAACGAGCGTATGCGGCGAGTAATCGGAAAAGTGACTGCAGTACTAACGCTGTCTGCTGAGCTCTATCGAGAACTCGCCTATTCGGCGACGCGTTTGGTGACGACCAGGCGGCTGAGCCGAGCGAACCTCTGATACTTCCCGAGCCTACCCAGTCAACTCCAATTCACTGGGGCCGGCCACCGCCTAGCGGTGGCCGGCAGTGGCCTCTTCCGGCCGGAGCGGCGCGATTTCAGCCCCTGCCTCGGCCAGCTCCAGATCGTGCTCCATGGACAGCCGGCGAACCCGGGCATCGGCCTCGCGCTGGTCCATGGCCATCAGACGCGGCTCGTTGAGCTTCACCCAGGTGCGGGCGGCAAGCGTCAGGGAAAACACGAAGCAGACCACGGCCACCACCACGAAATCCATGGACGACAGGCTCAGGATATTGGGCCGGTACACGGTGGTGAGGGCCACGGCCTTCAGCACCGCACCCACCCCCAGGCTGGTCCAGCCCACGAGAATCAACAGATCGATGATGGGCAGAACCGGCACCGCGACACCTCCTGGATCCGAGCCTGGATGCGATCCCGCCCGACCTTGGCCGACCCGGCAGGTGGGCCCATCCTACGGCGCGCAGTGACTCCGGGTCAACGAAACCAGCGCCCGGGGCCGCAATCCGTGTGCCGGATGAGGCCTGCCAACCCCACTTCGGCTGCGAATCCGGACGGACTGGACCCTCTCATGGCACCCCCCCGGCCCGGCCGATAAGATCCGCCGGTCGACGCTGCCGGGGCACCGCAACGCGGTCCCCGAACGCCCCACCAGGCCGACGTAGCTCAGTTGGTAGAGCAGCTGATTCGTAATCAGCAGGTCAGCGGTTCGAATCCGCTCGTCGGCTTCAACACCAGCGGTCAAGCGGTCAACTGGAGCGCAATCGGGCCCGAGCCCGATTGCCACCAATTCTCTTCAACAGCGCCAACTGGATCTAAATCCAGTTCAAAACCGCGACGCCTCCGTGCGATCCGGCGCGCCAAGCGTTGAGAGCGAACCGGCCGCCTCCACAGCCTCGAACCACACCTGGCGTGCTGCGGCCGGCGCTTCCTCCGCGAGGTAGGAGACGACCTCCTCGAGGGTGTGCTGCCCTTGACGGGTCCAGCTTACTCGGCGCCGAGAAGCCACCGCCGCCGCAGTTCTTCTTCGACTTCCTCGTGGGGGATCGTGCGACCCGCCTCGGCATCGGCGAGGCCCGACGTGACGCGATGGATGACGTAGAGGTGGTACAGAACGTCGTCCAGCGTGCAGTCGTCCGGCAGCTTGTCGAGAAGCTCGCGCACCGTCTGCTTGGCTTCCACGGGCAGTCTCCGCGGGGCGAGAGACTGGACGATAACGCGCCCCTGCTGGGAGCCTTCTTCCTGCGCGAGCTGGACCTGTGCTTGGAGGCTACGGGGCTTTTCAGCGTGTGCTTCATGGACGACATCCTGGTGCTCGCGCTCACGCGCTGGAAGCTGCGGCGCGCGGCGAAGGGGTTCGAGTTTCTGGGCTACCGGCTGGGCCCGCAGGGGCTGGCGGTGGCGAAGGCGACGTTGCAGCGGTTTACCGAGCGTGCGGCCCGGCTTCACGAGCGAGAGCGCGGCGGCGACGCGCGTGGAGCCACGCCAGCAGCGGCGCGACCGCGAGCAGCTCGAATCCCAGACCGCACCCGGGGCGCCTGGCCTCGCGGAGCCGCCACGCGCTGCTGCACTGGGGGTCGTCGAGGTCGATACGACCGTCACCGTCGTTGTCGAGGCCGTCGTCGCACTCCGGGCTCTCGGTGTGCCAGTTCGGGTCGCGGCAGCCCGGGTCGCCCGGGTGATCGATCGCTCCGTCTCCATCGTTGTCGACGCCATCGCGGCAGGGCGCGTCGAGCAGCGCGACGAGGCGCGCTTCGAGCTGCGCCCGAACAACCTGGTAGGCGGGATCGGCGGCGCGATTGTCGAGCTGGTCGGGATCCAGGGCCAGATCGTACAGCTCGCGCTCGCCCGTCTCGGACTCGACCCACGTGTAGCCGTTCGCCACGTCGCGTACGCCGAAATAGTCGGTGCGTGGGTACACGAGCGTGAATACGTCGGCCTGATCCAGCTCCTCCCACCAGTACAGGCCGTCGTGATCGAGGCTCTCGTCCACGACCCCGAGCCTGGCCGCGGACGGACCGAACGTCAGGATCGCCGTGGTATCGGGCACGTTCGCTTCGACCGCACTCCGCAGGTTCGAGAAGGTCTCCAGTGAGTTCTGGCTGATGGGCACGGCGATCGCCCCGGCCGACACACCGTCGCCCGCGTCGAACTCGAAGACCTTGGAGGCACGCGGTATCGCTCGCGTCTTTCCATGGAAGAGTCGGAGTCGGTCTCCCTCCGTGACCGGGCCAAGAAGCCAGAGGGTGGCGTCGCGACCAGGACGCCAGTACTCCATCAGAAAATCCGTCCGCCACCCGTTCGGCTGGGGTCCGAACAACCAGCCGTCGAAGCTCTCTCCGTCGCTGCCCGCCGGGCCCGCAGGGCCCGCCGCGCCGGCTAGCGCCAGCACGGTGGGGGCGACGTCGATGTTGAGCACCGGCGCCGTGCGAACGATCGGCGTCGTCCCGATCTGCCGCGGGTAGCGCACGACAAGCGGCACGCGCAGGCACTCTTCGTATGGGCAGTCTTTGAGCTGGTCGAACAGGCGATGCTCGCCCCAGCCTACGCCGTGGTCGCTGGTGACGAACACAACCGTGTCGTCTCCGATCCCCAGCGCGTCCAGGTGGTCGAGAAAAGCCTCGATCTGCTCGTCCACCGCCAGGAGCGTCTCGTAGGCGCGCTCGCGCATCGCGTCCGTGAATGCTCCGGCAACACTGGCATCCGGCAGGGAGCCCAGCCACCGGGGTTTGTCGCTGATGTCTGCCTCGTCCCAGCTCGGCGGACGCCAGAGCGGCAGTCCGGCGAACGCACCAAAGTGCCGGTCTGCCGGCGCGGGTAGCAAGCCCGGCGTCTCTACGTGCGACGCGTAAGGGGACCAGTAGACGAAAAACGGTTCGCCAGCGGCCTCGGCCTCGCTCATGAACGCGCGAGCAACCTGGGCCGAGAGGTCGGTCAGATATTCGGCGTCGGTCGCGTGGTCGGCGTAGATCGTGCGCGCACCGTCCTCCTCGACGATCTCGTAGGACTCGCCGTGGATCCCGCCGTAGTGCTCCGTCGAGACCAACGCCCACCAGCGGTCCCAGCCCGGCGGCACGTAGAACCCGCCTCCCGGTCCGGCGCTGCCCTCCGTCGCCTCGCCGTAGGCGTTGAGGTACTTGCCGAAGAGCCCCGTGCGGTAGCCCGCGTCCTGAAGCCAGACCGCGAGCGTCTGCTGGTCTGCGCCGCTCACCCGGAATGTGTCGGCTCCACCGATCGGACCGCCGACCTGACGCGTCCCGTGGTGGAAGGCATGGCTGCCCGTGAGCAACGAGGCTCGGCTCGGGCTGCAGACCGGATCCGTGACGAAGGCGTTGTCGAACCGCACGCCCTCGCCCGCCAGACGCGCTTGCAGCACCGGCATGCCGTCGATGCGAACGTCGTCGAGCACGATCAGGAGGACGTTCGGCGGCGGGATCGGGTCGGCGCCCGCGGGTACCCCGAGCAGACCCACGACGGCGATCCCGACCACGCATCGAAAGACGATCGCCCGCAGCAAGCTCGACCCCATGTGTGCACTCGGGCCCCAGTGTATCACCCGGTCCGGGCAGGGTTGTTTGGCTGCCACGGGCCGTCTCCGCGGGGCGAGGGTATGGGCAATAGCACGCCGCTGTTGGGAGCCTTCTTCCTGCGACTGGTGGCCCGGGCCGGTAACGTGAAGGCTCATGGAATCGAACCCGAGATCTGGAATCTGTTGATGGGCGCTCTGGTTTCCGGTCCTGCCGACGGCGATCCTCGCCCTGGCACTGCCGTTTCTGGCCTTCGCAATCGCTGTCTTCGTGGGAACGCTCGGCGCCCCTCGTGGGCGGCCCGGGTGATCTGCGCTAGACAGGGCCCCGAAACGTGCGAGGAGTTCGAAGCATGAGCGCGGGAAATCCGACAGCTTCCGGGAGCCGCGGCAGCCGTCGCCAGACACGGCTGGCGATCGTTGCCGTGTGTCTCGCGTTCGTGGCGGCCTGTGCGTCGCGACCGTTGCCGGAGCTTCTGCCCGTAACGTCTTCTCCCACCGGGCTCGTGCTCCCGGGCAAGTTCGTCTGGATCGATCTGGTGAGTCGCGACGTGACCGAGTCCAAGAAATTCTACGGCCAGCTCTTCGGGTGGACCTTTCAGGACGGCGTGCGTTACGTCTCGATCCTGCACGAGGGAACCGCCATCGCCGGCATCGTAGCGGCGGCGCATCCCGAGTTCGGGTCCGAGTGGGTGGGCAACCTTTCGGTGGCCGACGTGGATCGCGCGGCCGCCTTCATGACCCGGCGAGGCGGCAGCGTGGAACGGGGACCGGTGGACGCTCCCCAGCGCGGTCGCTTGGCCCTGGTGCGGGATCCCGACGAGGCGCGTGTCCTGCTGGTCCGCGCCACCGGCGGCGACCCCCCGGACGTGGCCCCGGCCGTGGGTCGCTGGTTGTGGCGGGAACTCTGGACCCACGACGTGGCTGCGGCCGTGAGCTTGTACTCGACGCTCGGCGGCTACGAGCCCGAGATCATCGAGCTGGACGGCCAGAGCTATCACGTGCTCAAGCAGGGCGACCGGCCCCGCGCCGGCGTGCTCGAAGCGCCGCCCGACGTCAATCCCCTGTGGCTCCCGTACGTGCGGGTGAAGGATGTGGCGGCCAGCGCAGGCCTCGCCGAGAGCCTGGGCGCGCGCATCGTGTTGCAGGACGATCGCAATGCGATCCTGGTCGATCCCGGCGGCGCACCCTTCGGGATCCAGGTCTGGTCGGGACGAACGGAGGCGACGCAATGAGTCCGTTGCGCGCGATCGCGCTTTCGCTGGCGGCCGCAGGCCTGCTGGCGTCGAGCCCGGGCTGCGCCTCGAGTGGCGCCTCCCGCGACGGTTACTACACCCGCGGCGCCCATCGGGATGCCTACCCACCCGCCGGCATGCCGGGCTCGCCCGTCCGCTACGGCCGGCCCTACTACTACTGATCCGCTCCCGGTTCCGAGCCTTCGCCGCGGCGTCTAGCGCAGGTAGCCCATGGCGCGCAGGCGGTCGGCGATGGAGGGGTCGATGCGCACGCCCTTCTCCACTACGCCCGGGCCCGATTGCTCCAGGTGGGTATCGAGGAGCTGGCGCATGCGGGCGGCCTGATCGCCCTCGCGAGTGATCAGGTTCACGTTCTCGCCCGGATCGACCTGGCGGTCGAACAGGTACTCGGCGCCCGGCGCCACGGCGCGGCCCTCATAGGCCTTTTCGTCGCCCTCCTCCGGTAGAGCGTTGCGGGCGTAGGTCCATTCGCCGTCGTTGACCGATGTCTGGACCGACGCGTCGGGGAACAGCGGCACCCCCAGAGCCGCAAACGCCGGGCGGTCGGACTCGGATCCCCCCGTCATCAGCGGCAGCAGCGAACGCCCCTCGAAGCTTGGCGGCGGGGTCAGACCCACCAGGTCGAGCAGCGTGGGCGCCACGTCCAGGTTGCGCACCTGGGCCGTCACGCGTACGGGTTCCACCGGAAACGGGAACCGGAAGACGAGCGGCACCCAGATCACCGGTGTCAGCACGTTGCGCGCGTGGCCGTGCACTCCGTGCTCGCCGAACGTCTCGCCGTGGTCGGCGCCGAAGATCATCACTGTGTGGTCGAGTACACCCTCATCATCGAGCTTCTCGCGTACCCGTTTCACCGCGTCGTCGACCCAGCGAACGGCTGCCAGATACGCACCCCGGCTGTCGGTGCCAAAGGTCTTGAATGGGGGCGGCGCCGCAAACTCGTGCACGTCCATGAAGTGCAGATACAGGAAGAAGGGTCGGTCCGGATCGTGTGCTTCGATCAGGCGCACCGCCTCCTCGTACACGCGGTCGGCGTGGGGCCACAGGGTGGGCCGCCCCAGGTTGGGATTGACGCCGCCCTTGGGAAACATGTACCGGTCGAAGCCCTGGTGGAATCCGAAGCTCTGGTGCAGCCAGCCGTTGGTCTGAACGCCGTAGGTGGCGTAGCCCGCGTCGTGGAGCACCTCGGCCAGCGTTACGGCGCTCTCGCCGAGCCCGTCCTGGGCTTCCCGGATGCCGTGGCTGCGCGGCCAGAGCGACGTCATGAGCGAGGCCACGGACATCTTCGTCCACGACGATTGAGAGCGGGTGCGCTCGAAGAGCACGCCGCGCTCGGCCCAGCGCGAAAGCTCGGGCGCCGTGTCGTGCTCGAACCCGTAGGGGGTGGTGTAGTCGGCGCGCAGGGTGTCGACCACGATCCACACTAGGTTGGGTCGGCCGAGCGCAGCCAGGCGAGCCGGGATTTCGGCGGGCGGTGTCGGCGGGGCGCAGGCCCACGCGGCCAGCACGCATACCAGCCCGAACCTGCGGAGATCACGGCAGCGAATGGAGGGCCTCCCGGGCCGCAACGCGCAAGGCCTCGTTGGCGCCGCCGTTTGCATCCAGGCCAACCAGCAGCACGCGAGCCTCGTCCGTGCGACCCGTGTCGCGGTACGCGAGCGCCAGGTGCAGGACGGCGTCGGGAAGTTCGGGAGCCGCGGCGTGGGCTTCCTCGAGGATCGACACCGCGCGATCGGCCAACCCCTTGCGAAGATAGAGTGCACCCAGGGTGTCCATGACATAGGGATCCGCAGCGTCGAGTCGGTAGGCCTCTTGCGCCACCGCAAGCGCGCCATCGAGATCCCCCTGTGCGCTCAGCAGCTCGGCCAGGTTGTTGAGCGGCCGCGAGTCGCGCTCGTCGAGTGCTGCGGCGCGTCGGTAGGCCAGCGCCGCCGGCGCGGACTCCCCCAGGGATTGCCGCGCCACACCCAGCATGAAGTGGGCGCCGGCATCGTCGGGACGCGCGGCCAGGTAGCTCGTACAGTCCTCCACCGCTCCCGCCCAGCGACCGCTGGCTGCGCGAAACTCACAGCGCACACGCCAGGGCCAGGGCTCAGCGGGATCGAGGTCGAGGGCCCGGTCGGTGGCACGGGCGCCCTCTTCCGCCGCGCCCGCCGCGAACAACAGCGCCGCGAGGGCCGCGTGCAGGGGCGCAGCATCCGGGTGGCGGGCCAGGGCCTGGCGCGCGTGGGCCACTCCGTCGTCTACACGACCGGCCATTCCGAGCGTGAGGATGCGCTGGGCCTCGATCGGAATGGGCGCCGCGCCACCCGCCTCGGCCGCGTCGAGCGCGGCAAGCGCCTCGTCATGACGACGCTGCGCCCGCAGCGCTCGCGCCCGCAAGAGCAACGGCTCCGGCCGATCGGGAAAACGCTCGACGCACGCAGTGGCGGCGCGTTCGGCCGCTTCGCCCTCTCCCAGGTTCTCCAGCGCCTCGACCAGCGCCAGCCAGCCCTCGATCCGATCGGGAGCCAGCGTCACCAGATGCTGCGAGCGCGCGACTACCGAGCGCCAATCGCCCCGCCGCTGTTCCAGGGAGAGCAGCGCCGCGGCGGGGGCGACCCACTGGGGATCGCGCTGCATGGCCAACCCGTAGCGGCGGCGCGCACCCGCGCCATCTCCCAGCACCTCGAGTGCGCGGCCCAGCCAGTACTGGGTCGCAGCGCGATCCAGCCGGGGCGCCAGCGCGCGCAGGCGCTCGGCCGCCGCCGCCGCGTCGCCTTCGGCCAGCTCGACGCGGGCAATCAGGTAGTCGATCTGGGGATCGTCGTCGAAGGTGAGATCGCGGAAGCGATCGAGTTCCGACCGGGCGGCCTCGAGCTGTTCGCGAGCCAGCAGCGCCTCGGTGTGGAGCAGGCGCAGGGTGGGCTCATCGGGATAGCGCGAGATCGCCTCTTCCAGCACGGCCACCGTCGCATCCGCGTCGTCGCGAACCGAGTGAAACGTGACCCAGGGCAGGTAGGCGGCCGCCGAGTCCGAGTGGGCGACGAAACGGCGCAGCGCGGCCTCGGCCTCCGTCTCCCGGTCGAGGGCCACATAGAGATCGGCTGCCAATGCGTACAACCCCACCGGCGCATCCTCGGCCTCCAGCGCCTGCTCCACCCGGGCGAGTGCCTCTTCGCCGCGCTCGCGCTGAATCAGCATCTGCATGAGCTGACGCCACACCAGCAGGTCTTCGGGTTGCGAAGCGAGCATCGTTTCCAGCATCGCGATCGCCGCATCCGGCTCCCCCTGCGCCGCTTCGATCTGGGCCAGGGTGAGATCGAGTCTGCGCCGGATGCCTTGCGACTCCTCGTCGTCCCCGGCGAGCGCCGCGCGCGCCTCGTCGATTGCCGCGCGCGCCTCGTCGCGGCGATGTTCTTTCAGGAGCGTCGCGATGCGCAGCAAGCGGGCCTCGGGGCGCTCGGGATAGAGCTTCTCGGTCTCCGCCAGGGTCGCGAGGGCCGCGTTCAGGTCGCCCATCTCGAGTTCCGCCTGGGCCCGCACCACCAGGGCCACCGGGTGCTCCTCCGCATCGGCCCCTATGGGAAGCACCGATGCGCGCGCCAGGGCCGGATTGCCAAGCAGCAATGCCACGCGCCCCGACGCAACGCGCACGTTCGCGCGCTCGGGAAAGCGCCGCACCGCCTCTTCCAACAGCCAGCCAGCGTCCGGCGCACTCCCGGCCTGTACCTGGAGTTGCGCCACCTCGATGAGGGTCTCCGGCGCGTCGGGCAGGCTCGAGCGCAGATCGTCGATGGCCGCGAGCGCCTCGATGCGATCGCCACGCCCGAGTGCCTCGCGGAAACGCTCTCGGGCCGCATCGGCTCGCTCCTCGGCCGATGCACAGGCCAGGATCGTCGCCAGCGTAGCCACGAACACCGTCACGAAGAAGAGTCGCCGCACGGCGCGCATTCTACGCCAAACGATCTGGTGCGCGATGGACTCTGGAGGGGCTAGATCGAAAGGCGCCAGCCCTTCGGCTCGAGGCGCACCGCCTTCGCGTAGCGCGCGAGTCCGGTCTCGGCGGCACGGCCTTCGGCCAGCGACTCCGGACGGCGCGTTCCCGTGGACTCGAAACGGCACGAGAGCACACGCAGCACTCCGCGCTTGCGTTCGGCCTTCAGGTCGAAGCGCGCCACCAGCCGATCCCCGGCGAGAACGGGCAGGCAGTAATAGCCGTACTCGCGCTGGCGGGCCGGCTTGAAGATTTCCAGGCGCTGATCGAATTCGAACAGACGCTTCACCCGCGCGCGGTCCCAGAGCAGCGGGTCGAACGGCGAGAGCAGCACGCCGCGATCGCGGCGCGGACGCACGCGCCGAAGGCGGGCGGCCAGTTCCAGATCCGAGGGCCGGATCCAACCAGCGATGGGACGTCCCTCCCGGTTTTCCAGCGCGCACGGCTCGACGGCCCCCCGGGCGCAAAGCCGCGCAAGGGCCGCCGCGATCTGACGCCGGCGGTTTGCCAGGCGCCAGGTAGACGCGAGGGTTCCCGTGGTGGCCCAGCCGTGTCCGTCCAGGGCCTTGAGGAGCAGCACCTCCAGAGCCTCCGCCACGGGCAGCGGCCGGCTGCGCAGCGTCTCGGGAATCACACGCGTGGCCAGATCGAAGCTGCGCTGGAAGTTCCTGCGCTCGCACACGGCCAGCTCACCGCGGGACCACAGAGCGCGGGCCACCCGCTTGCCAGCGCTCAGGTCCCACCACCCGCGACTCCCGGGTCCCTCGATGTCCAGCGAGCGAAGCGGCCCTTTCTCCCGGATGCGGCGCCGAAGCTTGCGAGCCACACCCGGGTGCTGGCCCACCGGATCACCCCACCAGGGGTCGCGGCGAAACTCGCGACGCCGAAAATCCAGGGCCGGGTACAGCTCCAGGGGAATCCAGCAGGCCTCGTGTCCCCAGTACTCGAAGAGGGGCTCGCCCGGACGCAGCAGCTCTTCGGCCAGCCCGGGATCGAAACCCTCGAGGCGCGAGAGCAGCACGATGGCATGACTGCGCGCACCGGCGATGGAGACCGTGTCCAGCTGCAGATAGCCGAAGCGCCGGATCACCTTGTGGGCTCCGGCGCGGGCGCGCGCGCCGCGGCCCGACGCCCGACCCGGGAGCCCCGTCCACTCGGGCTTCAGCAGGCCCGCGCGCGCCAACGCCAGGCGACGCGCTTCAACGACCGGGAGTGTGCGCACGAATCTTCACCCGGCGCCGATCCTAGACGATCGGGGCGATTCGCATCCAACTTGCCCCCCCGCTGCCCTGCCAAGTTACAGAAACGCGCACATCCCTCTGGGGCGATCGCCCGGCGGAAAAAGGCCTCCGTTTCGACGGAAACTGCGCACCGGTTCCCAGAGTTCCCGTGCAAACGAGCGTTTCGCACGTGGAGTGCACACCCGTTCGCGCGCAGCTTCGCCTCATTCGTGATCTGTATCACGCATTTTTTCAAGTGCGTGCGCAGCTGCACCGATGTTCTGGGGCGAAACGAGGCCACGGGTCGGGTGTGTGTCTCGAAGGAGCTTTCAAACATGCGCAAGCAACCCCTCCACGTTCTCGCGTTCGCCGCTGGCGTGCTCGCCCTGACATTGGCCCTGACATTGGGGCTGGGCGGATTTCAGCAGGCGGCCGCTGACGATATCGCCGTGAACTACATGATCGATGCCAAGGGCATGAAGACCCTGGACCCGCTCGGCCTGTTGACGTTCGAGCTGCACGGCAACTCGAGCTGTAGCAACCTGCTCCACATCGAAGACGTCCCCACGATCGACGCCTCGATCCTGATCGAAACGCTCAAGCCTGCCAAGGTGAAGGGCGCTCCCAAGGCGCCCAAGATGGCCCGGCTCAACGCCGTGCTCGATTCCTCGACACTGACGCCCCCGCTCTACCTGTACGTGAGCGGTAGCGGGATCGTCTCGGTGGGCGGCGACTGCCAGGTGCAGATGGGTGCCGTGGTGGGCCCGACGGGCCCGGGGGGCGCGGACGGATCCGATGGTGCCGCCGGACCGGCAGGGCCCGCGGGATCGACGGGACCCGCAGGACCGGCAGGGTCCGCGGGACCGGCAGGGGCTGACGGCGCAGCTGGACCGGCCGGAGCCGACGGCGCGACGGGACCCTCGGGGCCCGCAGGACCCGCAGGACCGACCGGGTCCGCGGGGCCGACGGGATCGCCAGGGGCCGATGGAGCCACCGGACCGGCGGGGCCGGCGGGAGCGACTGGCGCAACCGGTGCGACCGGCGCTGATGGAGCTGATGGAGCTACCGGATCGACGGGACCGGCGGGTGCCGATGGCGCGACCGGACCGGCTGGACCGACGGGCGCGGCAGGCGCTGATGGTGCGACCGGACCGACGGGCGCGGCAGGCGCTGATGGTGCGACCGGACCAACGGGCGCGGCAGGCGCTGATGGTGCGACCGGACCAACGGGCGCGGCAGGCGCTGATGGTGCGACCGGACCGGCAGGTGCCGATGGCGCCACCGGACCGACAGGACCCGCGGGACCCATAGGTCCGACGGGAGCAACCGGCGCGACAGGACCGACGGGCGCAGCGGGTGCCGATGGCGCGACCGGACCGGCAGGATCCACGGGACCGGCAGGGCCGGCGGGGCCGGCAGGATCGACGGGCGCAGCGGGTGCCGATGGCGCGACCGGACCGGCAGGACCCACGGGACCGGCAGGGCCGGCGGGGCCGGCAGGACCGACGGGCACAGCGGGTGCCGACGGCGCGACCGGACCGGCAGGATCCACAGGCGCGACCGGGCCGGCGGGACCGACAGGCGCAACCGGGGCGACAGGCCCGGCAGGCCCCACCGGTGCGACCGGGGCGACCGGTGCCACGGGAGCCACGGGGCCGGATCCCTTCGCGAACTACCAGCACACCGAGAGCGACGCAACGTCCTCGACGACCAGTTCCAGCTTCGTGCAGAAGCTCAGTCTCGCGACGGGCGTGATTGCGGCCGGCGACTACCGGATCGGGTACAGCATGGAGCTGACCAGCAGCAACAAGAACGCCCAGACCCTCGTGCAGGTTCAGGTGGATGACACCACAACCATCGCCGGAGGCATGAGCCCGAAGGTCCAGGTGGCGGGCAATTACACCGTGTTCTCGGGCTTCGCGGTGGTGACGCTCACCAACGCGGCCCACACGATCGACGTGGATTACAAGGACCTGGACACCACCGAGACCGCCACGATTCGCAACGTGCGACTCGAGCTCTACCCGATTCCGTAGTGCCAACGCGGAATCGCGAGCCCTCGCAACGGGGTCCCGCTTCGGCGGGGCCCCGTTTTCCTTGGGCGCACGCTGCTAGCGCGTCGGAGGTGACGTGGTGCTGCGAGATCGACCCGGCGCCGGCGCAGTCGCGCCCTTCTCCCCGGCCCTCCCGGGCGCCGTGTCCGCCGCCGACTTCTGGGTCTGCGCCGACTTCCGGAGAGCCGAATCGCTTGCGCCGATCATGATGCGGCCATCGAGTACGGCCCCCTCCTCGATCACGATGCCGGCAGTCGTCAGATCTCCCACGACGCGGGCAGTTTTCGAGAGCGTGATCTTGCGACGCGCCAGGATGTTGCCATTCACGCTGCCAGCGATGATCACCTCGTCGCCCTGGATCTCGGCCTCGATGATGGCGGCCTGGCCCACGATCACCGACTTGTCGCAGTACAGCGCACCTTTGAGCTTGCCGTCGATTCGAACCGTCTCCTGACAGCGCAACTCGCCAGTGAAGTGTGTGGAGGCATCGATGGAGGTGGGCGGCGCAACGGTCCGCGGCGCCTGCGCCGGCGCGCGCGGCGTGTCCACCAGCCCCCGGTTCTCCGTCCTGTCGACCCGAGCCACGAGATCCTTCAACGCCATGGTCCCCCCCTTTCCTGGATGCGCCCAGCCCTGGATGCGCCCAGCCGGCGCGCTTGCGGCCCGATCGACCCCCGTCGAGCCAGCGTCCATTCACTCATCGCACAGCCGGGCATGCGCCTGCGTGACGCGGCTCACAGCCGGTCCGCAGTCACACCCGTCGGAGCTCAATCGTCTTCGAGGGCGAGAGTCGGGCCACCGCTGCGCAGGATCGCCTCACGCAGGCGCTCGCGCGCCCGGGTTGCCGCGGGATCCATGCGCACCAGGGCCTCGAGCTGGGGGATCGATTCCTCGTAGCGTTCCTGATCGAAGAGCAGGAACGCCAGGCGCGCGCGGGCTTCAATCAAGTAGGGGTGGATCCGAAGGGCCCGTCGGTAGCTTCGGACGGCTCCCTCCGGATCGCCGGCTGCCAGCCGCGCATCACCCAGCGCGACGCGCGCCGCCACGTTGCGGGGATCCACCTGGAGCGCCTGCTCCAGGGCCTGGATCGCCTGCTGGACCTCGCCCCGCTGCAGCTGAATCGCGCCCAGTGTCGTGCGCCACTCCACGACATTGGGCACCCGATCCAGAAGCAGCTCCAGCTGGGTCGCGGCCAATTCGAAGCGCGCCATGTCGACGAGCAACGAGGCGGCGTTGCGCCGGATGTGGAGATCCATTGGCCAGCGCTCCATCGCCGCGCCATAGAGTTCAGCGGCTTCGCCCTGAATGCGCGCCCGGTAGCCCGCCTGGCTCCAGTCTCCTGTCCGGCGATTCCGCGTGTCGAAGGCGGCGGGCTCACGACCGGCAAGCAGGGGATTCTGGAAGTTCGCGGCGATGCGGTGATCGACGCGCACCCGGTCCCAGTCGCCGAAGACGAGGCGGCTCGCCACCTGGCGGGGGCTCGGAACCCGGGCGTCCGCTGACGCCTCGATCGAAAGACGATGAGACGCGATGGCCGCCACGGCTCGCTGCAGGATGCTCGCCACCGCATGGTTGCCCGCGAAATTCAGGTGCGCGTGGTCGTAGAAGAAGTCACCACCGGGCAGGCCCACCGGATCGACCGCATGGCTCGCGAAGGCCCGCTCCATGTCCACGAGGAAGACGCCCTGATCGCTTCGGCCCCCGCCCACGCTCCGGATCGTGTCGTTGATGCGGCTGTCGGCGCGGTAGCGCTGAGCGTCCAGGTCGCGGGCGCGAACGAAGTGCTCCCTGGCCTCGTCGAGGCTGCCCGCATTCTTCAGGGCCGAGGCCATCCGGAACTGGAGCGCCGCATGCCGATCGTCGATGGATTCGGCGCGGCGATAGACCTCGAGCAGGACCCGGGGATCCCCGATCTGCTCGCGCTCGCTCGCCTCGTCCCAGGCGCGGTCGAACGCCCGAAGCTCGTCCGCGGAGAGATCCGACCGGTGTCTCGATGCGAGGGGCGGCCAGTCGGCCAGGTTCGACGCCACCGTAGAGAGCACCACCGGAACGCCTGCGTCCCGTGCCGCGGCCAGGATCGCCTCCAGATTGTCGCGGAAACGCGCGTACACGGACTCGAGCCGGGGGTCGTCCGCCGCCAACTGGGTGCGGAGGTAGCGCGCAGGATCGAGAGGCTCGGGAGCCGGGGGCGCCAGGCGCGCGCGCCCAGCCTCCGTCAGCAGATCCAACGACTGTGCGATGCGGAGCCGGCGAAGCCAGCGGCCCAGACCGAGGCCCGCGCCTCCCCCAGCGCCCGCCATCCCCTCGATCAGCGTCGCTGGACCGTGGGGCCCCACCACCTCGTTGTTGCCCATGTAGATCACCAGACAGTCGGCGCCGCGGGTCAGCGCCTCGCTCGCGATCGTCCGCACGGCCTGGGAATCGATCCCGGGCAGGGCCGCATTCACCACCTGGACCGGGAGGCCGGGGAAACGGGCGCGCAGCATCACCTGGAGCGAGCGCCCGAAGGCGTACTCGGGGGCGACGTCGCCGAAGGCGGCGGACCCCCCCAGCACGAACACCCGGAACGACCCGGGGGATTTCGGGTCGGAAATGAAAACCGGGTCTGGCTGGATGGCATACGAGGGGGCGAAATAGAGCTCGGGGAAGCGCGGGTTGGTTCCCCAGGCTGCCGCCCCGGGGATCGGGACGAAGAAGTCGAGCGAGCGCCCCACGCCCAGTACAGCGAGCAGCCCTTCGGTCGCCGCCACGCCGGCCAGGGCCACCCCCAGACCGAGCACCCCCAGAAGCGATCGTGCGCGCCAGTTCGACCGGTTCACCGATCCCCAACCTTGTCGCCCACGGGGAGCCGTAGAAGAAAGTTCGCCATTTTGGGAAACCCTCTGACTTTTCCGCGCGGCCAACACTCGTAAGTCATTGATTCAACGATGTCCCTGTTTCAGCGCGGAAATTGCCGTTCTTGCCACCATTGGGAAGGGGGCCGGGAGTCCGTTCGTTCGGGCCGCGCCATGCGTGCGCCTCCGACTCGAAGGGATTCCCGCGTACATCGTGAGGGCCTCCACGAGCCGATGTCCAGGACACTAGCCGTTGCGCTGATCGCCGGACTGTTGACGCTGATGCTCGGTCGAAAAGTCCTCCGAGGTCTACCTGGCCGGCAACCCCACGGCTCCCGCGGTCTGCGCCCCCGGAGACAAAACCTACCTCTATACCCTCACGCATCTGGGGGGGAGCAGCGCCTTCGTTCCGGCCATCACGAACTTCGACGTGGCCGTGCCGAATGTGGCGACGAACGTTTCGAGCGCCGGCTTCATTTCCGGCGCGGACGTGTCTCCGAGCGCGACGATCGTCAACACCCAGACCGACGTGGTGACCTGGGAGTTCAAGGTACCGCCGATCACCAATGGCACCTCCAGCGACCCGCTCTTCATCTGCTCGCCGCTGCTGCCGGGCGACGCCGACGAAACCCGGGTCTCCCTGGGCGGACAGGCCCCCCCATCGACTGCAAGCTGGAGATCGACAAGACCTGCTGCATTCCCCCGCCCGACGTCCCCTTCGGCGACGGCTGCCGGGGCAAACTGACGCGCATGGTGCTGGAGTACACCGGCGACGACTGCTCCGCCTCGGACAACGAACAGGGCAAGAAGGCCAGCTGCAGCGGCGGGGCCCCCGGGACTCCGGTCGACCTGGTGGCCACCGGCAAGGACGCCGGCAAGCTCATCATCGCCCCAGAAATGGACGTGATCACCGGGCAGACGGTCACGTTCACCGGCAGCGAGGGTCCGCTCAAGGCCAGCACCGGGTTCGACGTGATCGGCGCCGGCGGCACCCAGTCCATCGAGATGCACACCTCCTTTTCGCAGCCGTTGAATCTCGGTGACCGCTTCGGCTCGATGGTGGTCTTCGCCATGGATCGGACCGACGACCAGGTCGATCCCGGCCCGATCGCCAGTGGCATCAGCCTGGCTCCTGGAGAGATGACGATCGTGTTCGACACCCGGACGCTCTTCTCCACCACCGTCAACGTGGCGACCGTGACGGGGGAGCAAAACGGGCAGGTTTGCCAGGAAGCCAACGACTCGGTCGAGGTCATCGTCACGGCTCCGCCGGCCGGCCCCTACGAGTGCGACAAGCCCATGAAGCGACTGGCCATGCTGTGGGACGGCCTCCAGGACGTGCGCGTCGTGGTCTGGAAGTGCGCGGTGGGCAGCACGCAGCTGGCCGATTTCCCGCTGGTTGCGCCGGGTGACGTGGTCGAGGTGGGTGGCTTCACCACCGCGCCGTCGAACGTGAAGATCGGCGAATCGGTGTTCCACCTGTCGTGCTCGAATTCCGACATGAACGGAGTCGAGGACTGCGGTCGGAACGAGGGCAACGGGAAGGAGAACGACCCGGGGCTCATCAACGACTGGCGGCTCGAGGAGATCACCGACAGCGGTGGCAAGCTCGACTGCACACCCGACCCGCTGGCGGCGGGACCCATGATTCCGTGCGGACTCGGCTTCGAGCTCGCGCTGATCCTGCCGCCCCTGGCGTACGCCTGGACACGCCGGCGTCGACGCAACGCGGCCTGATTCTTTCAATAGTTCCTGGGAGCGGTTTCTGGGAGCGTCGCGTTCGCGTGTGACTGGAATCTTCCAGTCTGGATACCGCTAAAGCCCCGAAAGCATTCAACCGTATAGACAGTACGGAACGGCAGGGGTCCCAGCAGCCCACAAGGGTGTGGGGATCGGGACTCGGGAGCATGGGCTCCCCCGAAGAGGCAAAGCCGTCGAGAGACGGTGACGCAAAGCCAGTTGCCCAATCCCGGGAAACCGGGACGGGTCGAACGGCCGCCGAAGGGAGCGAAAATGAGCTTCGAGCCGCGATCCATTTCGCATGCACAGGCAGGTGGGCGAGCCACGCGTCGCGCGCGACGCAGCGGCGCATACACCCTCATCGAGATGATGCTCGTCGCAATCATCCTCGGTGCGCTCGCCGCGATGGCCGTGCCCGGCTTCCAGAAGTACTCGGCCAAGGCCCGGCGTTCCGAAGCCCTGATCGCCCTCAAGACGATCCACACCCTCCAGGAAACGTATTACGCCGACAACCTGGAGTACGCCAACACCTTCGACGATCTCGGCTTCGAAATGGTGGGCGCCTCGACCCAGGCCGACGGCACCGTGATCGGCCAGTACTACACCTACGTCCTCCAGAGCTGGGACGTGGACGGCGAAACCAACGCGAACTATCGCGTCACGGCCACCGGGGACATCGACCCCCGAGACGCGGTTCTCGACATCCTTGTGATCGAGAACCAGCTCACCGTGGTTCAGTAACGCGATTCCGATTCCCACGATTCCGATTCCCACAACAGGAGATCTCCGAGATGAAGGACAATACGAGACAGCGCCCCCCCCTGTGGCGGTTGCTCTTCGTTCCCGCGGCGATGGCTATCGTCGGCGGTGGCGCAGCGCTAGCCGACCACATGGTCAATGCGAACGAGCCCGTCATCATTTCCGATGACGTGACCAACCAGATGACAGGTGTCGTCTCGACCACCGGTGGCGATGGCGAGGGTGGCACGATCGATGGAACCTGCGCCGCCGATGGCAGCTCGGGCGTCACGATCACCGACTGGAACAAGACCAAGGCCAAGACGAGCAAGACGGCAACCACCACGACGACCACCGTTTGCGGCGTTACGCCTGCTGCACCTGAGCCTGATCCTGCGCCGGTGAGCAAGACCGTGGTGAGCAAGACCGATACGAAGAAGTAGCGGTCCGATTCGGACAGCGGTCTCCTTGTCAACAGCTCGGAGCCGTCCGCGTTGCCGCCCGGCAACGCGGACGGCGAGAGCGGCGACACGGGCACCGAGACCGGGAATGCGAGCCCACCGGGCGCCGTTCGTAACAGGCGGTGCCCGACGCTCGACTCCGCGCCGAGCGAGTTCGAGATCGCACCAGAAGGGGTCGGCCGGACCATGACAGCGCAGGCTGCACAAGCGAGCCCGTCCCCGTACATCGTTTCCCCGGTGTACGACTGGCTCTTCTTCCTCCTGCCCCCGGTGTTGGCGCTGGCGCTGGGGATCGCAATCGCCGACACGCCGCTCACCAAGCAGGCGATCTACATCCCGCTCTTCGGCAGCGTCACCGCCGCCGGGATCGCCATCGCCGTCTTCATCCACGCGCACCTGGTGATCGTGTTCTTCCGGAGCCACGGGAACGAAAACATCGCGCAGCTCTACCCCTTCCGGTTCCTGGTGGCGCCGATCCTGCTCTATGCCGCCATGGTGTGGTCCACGTGGGCCATCATCACCATTTCGGTGATTTCCACCCTGTGGGACGTCTACCATTCCGGACTGCAGACCTTCGGGTTCTCGCGGATCTACGACCGCAAGCTGGGAAACCACCCAGAAGCGGGCCGCCGGCTCGACTGGTGGCTCAACCACCTGCTCTACGCCGGCCCCATCCTGGCGGGCGCCACCCTGATGGACCACGCCAAGGAGTTCAATGCCTTCAACGAAGTGGGCGCCACGTTCTTCACCGCGATCCCGGCGTATCTGGAGGGCAACCAGCGCTACTTCACCTGGGCGGTGCTGGCGCTGGGAAGCGCCTTCCTCGCGTACTACCTGTTCGCCCAGTGGCGTTTCCACCGCCAGGGCCACCAGGTCTCCTGGCTCAAGGTCTACCTCCTCACCAGCACCGGCCTCACCTCGATCTACACCTGGGGCTTCAACAGCTTTGGTGAGGCCTTCTTCATCATGAATTTCTTCCACGCACTCCAGTACTTCGGGATCGTGTGGGCGACCGAGAACCGGAACATGATGCGGATGTTCCGCGTCGACAATCTGCGACTCGGCAAGCCCATCACCCTCGTGGTCTTCCTGGGTGTGGCGCTGGCCTACGGCTGCTTCGTCGAGTGGATGGACACCGATCTCCAGTGGCTGTGGGCGGCCACCATCGCCGTCTCCATCATGCACTTCTGGTACGACGGCTTCATCTGGTCAGTCAGCAAGCAACAGGTCTAGAGCCGCCAACCGGCGTCGGGCATGCGAATCGCGCTCCGTCTCAGCAGTCTGCAGGTCTTCCTGACGTCGGTCCTGATCTTGCTGATCTGCGCCGGCTTCGTGGCCGAGGTGGCCGACAAGGTCTGGGAGGCCCACGAGTTCGACGGCCTGATCGATTTCTTCGGTCTGAGCCACGAATGGAACCTGCCCACCTGGTTCACGTCGATCCTGATGTTCTCGTGCGCACTGGTGCTCGTCGGCATCGGGGGAGCCAAGCGCCAGGAGGGCGCCCGCTATGCCCGCCATTGGTGGGGTCTCGCCGCCGGCTTCGCCTACATCTCGCTGGACGAGATCGTGCAGCTTCACGAGGACGCGGGGGACCTGATCCACCTGAGAGGCGTTCTGTACTTCGACTGGGTGGTGCCCGCGTCGGCGCTGGTACTGATCCTGGGCATCGTCTACCTGCGCTTCCTGTGGCACCTGCCCGTCCGAACCCGCATGGGGTTCATCGAAGCCGGCCTGCTCTACGTGGGAGGAGCCCTGCTGATGGAGTTGCCCCTGGGCTGGTGGGCCGATCGCGCCGGCCGCGACAATTTTGTGTACGGAATGATCGACCTGGTCGAGGAATCCATGGAGATGGTGGGAGCGAGCCTCTTCCTGTACCTGCTGGTCGACTACGTGGCGGGGCCCACGCGGACCCTCTGGATCTCGTTCCAGGAAGACCCGGACCGGGGGGCTGCACGCCCCGTGGAATCCAGCGGCCGCACCGGTCCGGATACACGCCGCGGACGCTTCTCGTGGCCGAGACGCCGCACCTCCGCGATTCGGTTTCAGGCTGGGCGCCCGTCCGGACGAAAAAGGACGACGTGACAGAAGAACAGGCAAAGATCACCAGGTCGGACGTCGTCGCACGCGTGCGCCGCTTCGCCGCCCTGCGTGCCGCCCAGCGGGCGCTCAGCCCTTCGGTCCGCTCGCCCGAAACCCTCCCCGACCTGGTCCCGCTGCGCGCCCTGCGCAGCCAGCTCCAGGCGCTGATGGCGGCCGTCGAGAGCCGGGACAAGGGCGAAGCCGCCGACCCGACCCTGGACACCTTCGGGGCCGACATGGCCCTCGATGGCTACGCCCGCCAGCTGCGGCTGGTGGCCGGCGGCGTGACGCTGCCACAGCTCCGCGCCTCGCTTCCCGAGCTCGCCAAGCAGCAGCGCGACGAGGTGGTGGCTCTTCTCGACCTGCTCATCGAGGAGGACGGGGGGATCGACTCGCGCATGTCAGTGATCGACTACCTGATCACACTGCTGTGCGTGGTTCGCCAGGGGGACTCCTGGTCCATGGTCGTCGACCCACCCAACGTGAGCGAAGGCGCGCGGGCGCGATCCCTGGGCACTCCGCCGTGCGATCCGGAGCGTCAGAACGAGATCTTCAGGCGGTTCCTGAATGCCATGGAACAGCTCAAGGCCGGCGGCAACGCCGACTCGGTCCTTGGCGAGATGCGAAAATACAAGCAGGAGATCGGCGCGTACTTCTTCGCGCCCGAGATCATGCGCTGTGTGGTCTCCTACAACCTGGCGGTGCGCACCCACCGCGAGGCGCAGATCGCGGCGGTTCGTGCCATGGACCGCGAGGTCGATTTGGACCCGATCGCCGCCGAGCGGCCCCCCGAGACGGCTGCGCCCGCGGCCGCCCCGGAGACCCCGCCCACGGCGCTCGGCGCCGAAGGGCTGGCTGCGATCGAGGCCGCCATCGGGCAGTGCATTGCCGGCCGGGAGTCTGCCGCCGGAACCGCCGGCGAGATCGCCGACCGCGTCGACATCGCCGGGATCCCGCCGGAGGTCAGGGAAGCCTTCCAGGGCGGCGGAACCAGCGAGGTGCAGACCCTGATCCGCCGGATCGCGGTGCTCGGGCTGGTGGCCGAGAAGCATGCCGAGCTTGCGCCGCAGCGAGCGGCCCTGGGAATCAGCAACGGCTTCTTCGAGGAGCAGCTGCTCGAGACCTCCGAGCGCGTGCGGCGCGAGACCAACGATCTGATCGCCAGCAACGGCTACGAGCATGCCCGCATCCTTTCGGAGCTGCAGTCCCGCTACCTGTTCAATCCCCTGATCAAGGCCCGCCAGGCCCAGGCTCCCGCAAAGCCCAGGAAGAGCGCGGCGCCCGCTGGCTCGCTGGATGGCGGCGACCTGGCGCGCATCGCCAATCGCATGGCGCAGCCGCGTGGGCACCGGCCCGCGCGCCAGAAGCCCAAGAAGCAGAGCGGCCAGATGCTGCGCTGGACGCTGGCGACCGTCGCCCTGGGCCTGTGTGCGGCGCTGGCGAACCAGGTTGCCCCCAACTCCCGGACCGCCGGCGAGCTGACCCCGGAGCAGCTTCGCATCCTCTCCCCGCTGCTGGCGCAGGGCTATCGCAACCAGGCGGGCAAGGGCCCCGTCTTCATCGGGACCCTGGCGAGCCAGTGGGACGAGTTGGAGCGCTCGCAGCGCAAGCAGGGCGCCGAAACCATCCACACGCGCCTGGGCCTGGTGGGCGTGCGCGAGCTCATGCTCTTCGACGCGACGAAAAGGCTCCAGGTCCACTACGTGGGCAACAAGAACAAGTATCCGGATTGGGACAAGGCCCCGCAGCCCAGGAAGGCCATGCGGACGTTCCGCCGCAAGAAGTGACACCGCCGCTGCGCACGCTTGCGCCGTGAGCCACGGTCCCCGCCTCCCACGCAGATACCGCGTGACCTATCCTCGCCGGTTCGAGCATCCCAGGGGGGGAGCGCCATGGCGCACACGATCGGCCTGATTCCCGGGGATGGAATCGGCCCGGAAGTCACGGAAGCGGCGCGCGCCGTGATCGATGCCGCCTGTCCCGGAATCGACTGGATCCGTCTGGACGCGGGCGCAGCGGCAGCCGACGAACACGGCGATGTGCTGCCCCAGGCCACCATCGACGCCATCGCGGAGCACCGGCTGGCCCTCAAGGGTCCCGTCACGACTCCGGTGGGCGGCGGCTTCCCCAGTGTGAACGTCCAGCTGCGCAAGCGCTTCAACCTGTACGCCGCCGTGCGCCCGGTGCGTTCCCTACCCGGACTCCGCACCCGCTATGAGGACGTAGATCTCGTCGTGGTGCGAGAGAACACGGAGGGCCTCTATTCGGGGCTCGAGCACGAAGTCGTCCCGGGTGTGGTGGAGAGCCTCAAGATCGCCACGCGCACGGGCTGCACCCGGATCGCGCGATTCGCGTTCCATTACGCCCGCGAGCGCGGCCGCCGCAAGGTCACCGTGTTCCACAAGGCCAACATCATGAAGCTTTCCGACGGACTCTTCCTCGAGTGCGCCCGCGAGATGCACCAGGAGGTGGCCCCGGAGATCGAGTACGAGGAGCTCATCATCGACAACGGCTGCATGCAGTTGGTGCGCGACCCCACCCAGTTCGACGTGCTGTTGCTGGAGAACCTCTACGGCGATGTGGTGAGCGACCTGTGCGCGGGCTTCGTCGGCGGCCTGGGCGTCGTGCCCGGCTCGAACATCGGAGACGGGTGCGCGATTTTCGAGGCGGTTCACGGCAGCGCGCCGGACCTGGCGGGCAAGGGCCTCGCCAATCCCCTGGCCCTGATCATGAGCGGCGTGATGATGCTGAACCACATGGGGGAGCGGGTCGCGGCCGAACGAATCAAGGCGGCCTACGACGCCGTGCTCGAGCAGGGCGACCCCGAGCGGCTCACCCGCGACATGGGCGGGCGCGCGGGCACCCGAGAGTTCGCAGCGGCGCTCATCGAGCGGCTGTGACCCTGCGCTGGGTGGCGGCGGCCCTGCTGGCCGCGTTCTCGCTGGGGCTGATCGCCCTGACTCCGGAAGAGCACTGGCGCCCGGAGTGGGACAGTGCCGTCTACCTGCTGGGTGCCCGTTCCATCGACCGGGGCAACGGCTACCGCTACCTGGGAGAGCCCCTCTTCCTGCGGCCGCCCGGACTCTCCGTGGCCTTGTCGTGGTTCACGGTCGACGGCGAATTCGACTACCCGCTCCTGAACCGGGGGATCGCCACCAGCGCGGCGGCGGCGGTCGCCGCAATCTTCCTGGCGTTTCGCCGCCGCCACGGAGACGCAGGAGCCCTGGCCATCGCACTGCTCACGGGCACCTCCGCCGTGTTCGTGCAACGCCTCGGCTGGGTGGACTCGGAGTTTCCGTTCCTCGCGTGCCTGTTCGCGGGCGTGGCGTGCCTGGAGGCGGCGGACCGCCACGGGAGACACGGCCGACTCGCGGCCGCCGCTGGCGCGGTGTTGCTGGCGGGCGCCGTCCAGCTTCGCACGGTGGCCCTGCTCGCCCTGCCTGGCGCCGTGTGGACGGGGCTCCGGAGCCGCCTGTGGCGGGGCCTGGCCGGCGCCGCCGCGGCGCTGGTGCTGAGCGTTCCCTGGGCCCTGGAAGCCTCCTCCCGCGCCCACGATGCCCGGCGCCCGGTGGAGCAGTTGAAGCTGTTCGACTACGCCACCGCCATGTGGCACCAGGATCCCGGCGATCCCGGTTCCGAGCGATTGCATGCCCGCGACTGGATCGGACGCGTGAGGCGCAACGGTTCGCGGATTGCGGCGGACCTGACCGCCACCACGCTGGGAACGGCGGCCGCGGGAGCGCAGGTGCTGGTGGTCGCCGCCCTCGCGTCAGGCTTTGCGCTGGCACTCCGGCGCGGCGCGGGGCTCCTGGAGTGGTTCGGCGCCGCCTATCTGGTTCTGCTGCTCACGTACTTCGCCTATGTGCCCCGGCTCCTGCTCCCGCTGGTTCCCATCGCGTATGCGTGGTGGGTAACCCTGGCCGTCTGGGCGGCGGAGCACGCCGGTCAATACCTGGGGCACCGCCTGCGCTGGCAGCGCGGCTGCACGAGTCTGGCAGCCGCCCTGTTGTGCGTGAACACCGCCGCCCTGTTGTGCGTGAACGCCGCCGCCGTGCCCAATTCCCTGGCCGCCGGGGAGCGCCCCATGGGCGTGAGCAGCGACGGCGAGCAACGCTCCCTGGGCACCCAGGCCGACCGCTGGGCCGACTACCGGCGCGCCGCGGACTGGCTCCGGCAGCACACGCCCCGCGACGCCGTGATCGCCGCCGACTTCGCCCCGATCGTTTCGCTGCTCTCGGACCGCACCACGGTCACCACGCGGTTCCAACGCGAGCCGGACCTGCTGGGACGAGCCGGCGCCAACTACGCCGTCTGCTTCTGGTGGACCCGCCGCGAGTTCGAAGCGCAGGCGGCGGAACGGGTGCGCAACCGCACGCAGCTGCCGAGCCATTTCGACGGCGAGTGGATCCGCATCTACGAACTCGAAACACCGCCGGCCGCCCCTGGCGCGGCTCGATAGACTTCCCCCATGGCCCGAGCCCGCGCACGAAGAAGCAGGATCGCGGGCGCCGCCAGCGCGTGGCTGCTGGCCCTCTGCGCGACCCTCCCGGCCTGCCGAGGCCCGGCCGAGACGCGCAACCTGGTGTTCATCGTGGTGGACACCCTGCGCTGGGACCGGCTGGCCTCCTACGGCTACCACCGGGTCACGTCCCCCAGCCTGGACGCCCTGGCCGAGGAGGGCACGCGCTTCGAGCGGGCCTACGCCACGGCGCCCTGGACCATGCCCTCGATCGCATCGATGATCACCGGTCGCTACCCCACCGGACACGGCGTGCTCACGGCCATGACGGCCATGCCCCAGAGTGCCATCACCCTGGCGGAGATCCTGTACGGCCGCGGCTTCCGCACGGCTGGCGTGGTGAGCAACCACCTGATCATGAACCGGCGCGGCAAGGGATTCACCCAGGGCTTCGAGATCTACCAGGGATCCGAGTCGAAGGGACACGACCACATGTCGACCGACGGCATCACCAACCAGGCCATTCACAACCTGGACATGCTTGCGACCACGGGTGATCGCTTCTTCCTGTTCGTCCACTACTTCGACCCCCACTTCAACTACCTGCCCCACCCGGAGGTCGACTTCGCCCCCCCGCGTGTGGGCCGGCTCGACGGCAGCCACGACATCCACCAGCTTCGCAACCTGCTGAAGCACCTCTCCCAGCAGGAAATCGACTTCCTGATGGACCTCTACGACGAGGAGATCTTCTTCACCGACACGGGGATCGCCCGGCTGCTCGATCACCTGCGAGAGCTCGACCTCTACGACGAGACGCTGATCGTGATGGCCTCGGACCACGGGGAGGAGTTCCGGGAGCACGGCTGGATCGGACACACGCGCACCCTCTACCAGGAACTCGTGCGGGTCCCGTTCCTGATCTCGTCGCCAAATCAGCGAAACCAGGCGCGCGTGGTGCCGGAGCCCGTGTCGCTGGTCTCGATTCTTCCTACGGTCCTCGAGCTGCTTGGCGTGGAGGAGTCCGGACTCGCCTTCCATGGGCCATCCCTGGCGGGGCGTGTCCGCGGCGAGCCGGCCTCGGGCAGCGGCTATGTGCTGGCCGAGGTGGGCTTCCTGCCCCCCGGCCAGCCCCAGGGTGCCAAACGCGCCTTCAAGAAGGCCCTGATGGGCGAGCGCTACAAGCTGATTCGCGACGAGGAGACCGACGCGCTCGAGCTCTACGACCTGCAGGAAGATCCGGGTGAGACGGACAATCTGGCCGACGCGAGACCCGAGCTACGCGACCGCCTGGTGCGCGAACTCGACCAGCAGCTATCACGCGCCCGCGACGGCGCCACCGCCCCGGACATCCGCCACCTGACCGACGAAGAGATCGAGACCCTCCGCGAGCTCGGCTACGTGGACCCCTGAACTATTTCAGGGCCTCGAGCAGCCGCTGGAAGTTGGGCTCCTCACGCAGCAGCCGGCGGCCCGCCTCGCGCAGGTCCTGAACGGTGGTGTCGTCGAGGAAGAAGCTCGTGGGAATCAGCTTGAAGTAGCTGCGTCTCTCTTGGTCGGGAATCGAGTCGAAGCTCACGTCGATCAGGTAGGGCTTTATCGCATGCTGGCCTCCCCGCGAGAGATCGGCCGCCCAGCGATCCATGGAATCCTGCACCAGCAGCAGCGTCTCCAGGTTGTAGCGACGGATCTGCGAGCCGGAGATCGAACTCATCATGGACGCCAATGACGGCGACGCGGCGCTCAGGTCGATGCTGGGGTCCGGGTCGGTCTCGGCGTTCACCACGATCAAGACGAAGTGCTCGGGCGCCTCGACCCCCATCGCCTCACGCACGCGATCCGCGCCGCCGGCCGCGGCGGTCAGTTCGATGCTGAAGCGCAGCCCCAGGTTGTCCGCGATCCCCCCGTCCACCAGGTGGATGAACTCCCTGCGGTCGGTATCCACGAAGTCGGCGAACGAGAGCGCCGCCTCGTAGCGCCGCCGGTCCATCCCCCGCAACTGCAGCGCGTCTTCGATCAGCTTCGGGAGCACGAAGCCGCAGGTCCCCGCGAAGTTCCGGAGGGTGATGGGGGTGAGGAGCACCGGAACCGCCGACGAAGCAGCCACGGCGGTCGCCACGGGAAGCACGTCCAGGTTGGAGCAGATCACGTCGAACTGTCCCTGGCTGAAGGTGAAGCGGTAGCCGTGGGAGAGATCCGTGGCGTTGATGTGGATGTGGGGCCCCGGAGCCGCGGCCAGATCGGCGAAGGTGGCACCGTCGAAGACCTTCCGGTCGTAATACTGGCTGGCCAGCATGCTGCGCGTGAGATAGGGCGAAAACAGGCGCAGCAGGTTCCAGGGCCGCAGGGCCTGGAAGAACAGCGCCCGCTGGATGTTGCGGTTCAGGAATTTTTCTTCGAAGTCCTCGAAGATGCGGTCGCCGAAGAGCCCGTAGTAGACGGCCGGAAAGGTGCCACCCGAGACGGCGCTGATCACGTCGATCTCGTGCACCAGCTGGACGGGCTTGCCCTCGATGGTCACCAGCGTGTCGCGCAACTCCTCCATCACGCCGTAGGCGAAGGCGGCCGCGCGGGTGCCGCCGCCCGAGAAGGCGAGCGAGAGCCAGACGCCTCCCGGCTCGCGGCCCCGGTGTTTGAGCGACTGCCGGTAGCCCCTTGTCGGGTCCACCTGCTCCAGCGGCTCGTTGACCACCTGGAAGCTCGCGCAGCCCCCGATCGCGAGCGACAACGCGCATCCCGCCGCGAACCGGACCCCCTTCATGGCTTCCCCCTTTCCGGGATTCTATCCGCGTCGAGCGCCAGAATGCTCACGCGCCCGCCGCCCAGGGCCGCATGCGGCTCTCCCACCACCGTCACGACTTCGCACCAGACCTCCGGCCCGGTCCAACAGCGGGTGTTGAGGAGCGCGGGATTGAGGTCCACCAGGTAGTCGAGCCGGGCCGCCTGCATGTACCCGGGCAGCCGGTTCTCGCGCTTCGCGCGGTAGGCGTCGGCGTTGACCACCCCGTCCAGGTTCACCACGGTGCGATCGCTGAAGTAGGTCAGGATGCCCGAGTTGAACGAGCCGATCCGGGCGCCGGGCGCCGTGTAGGCCTCGATCCAGCGGGCCGCCGCCCACTGGTTCTCCCGGTGCGGCGAGGGGTGGATCCAGAGATCCGAGCGATGCGGGCCGAACCACAGCAGTCCTGCCAGCGCGTAGATCGCATAGGCGGCGACCACGGCGCGATCGCCGCCCCGCGACCCGGCGAGTCCCCGCTGGAGCCGGTCGAGCCCCACCCCGAGCAGAAGCGTTGCCAGCAGCGCCACCGGGGCGAAGTACCACTCGCGCAGCCACCAGCGGATGCCGGCGTGGTAGAGCAACGCCAGCAGGATGCCGGCGCCCGGCACCATCAGCAGCTCGACCTGACGCAGCGTTCGCCGCCGCTCCGTCGCCGGCGGGGCCCACACCAGCAGCGCGGCGCCCGCCGCCAGCGCCGCGAAGAAGGGCAGCGTCGAGAATCCGCGCGGAACCCAGTAGAGATGGGGAAGCTGGCCGGTGAAGGCCCGCCACGTGAGGTCTCCCCCCCGCGACAGCCAGACCGAAAGTCCCTCGCCATGCTCGGCCAGGTAGTGGGCCTGGTGGGGTCCGGCGATGGCCACACTGCTCACCTGGACGAGGGTGCCGAACGCAGCCAGGTTCCAGACCACCCAGGGCAGCAGCACGACACCGGCGGCAGCAGCCAGGGCCCCCAGCGTCTGCCAGCGCTGACGTCCCGGCTGGCGCAGGAAGAAGCAGCCGGCCATCAGTGGCAATACGAAGAGCGTATCCGTGCGTGCCAGCATCATGAGGCCCGCGCCCGCCCCCAGGAGGGCAGTGTCCCGCAGGGGGGGCGTAGGCTGGCGGGCCAGGCGCACGAAGCCCCACACGACGAAGGCGATGCAGAAGACGGCCAGCCCGGTCTCGAGCCCGTTCACGCTCTCCGCCACCAACAGGGGATGCACGGCGGGAAAGGCGGCGGCGGCCAGGGCGGCGGCGGGCCGCACTGCAAGCTCGCGCAGGGTGGCGTAGACGAGCGCCACCGTGCCGGTTCCGAACACGGCGGACAGGCTCAGGCCCAGATGCAGCCCCAGGGAGGCCTGCTGGGTAACGGCGAAGACGGGGGTGAGCAGCAGCAGCCACAGGGGGTGGAAGCCGTTGGTCGGGGTCTCGCCGTCGGTGCTCACACCGGCACCCGCCGCCAGATTCTTGGCAATCTGGAAGTAGTAGTAGGCGTCGTCGGAAGTGACGTCGCGGATCAGACGCGGGAGGTCATCCCAGGCCACGGCGAGGCGCAGGCCCAGGGCCACGGCGAGCAGGGCCACGAGCCAGCAGCGCGGGTCGGCGAGCAAGGCCACGAGCCAGCAGCGCGGGTCGGCGAGCCGAGCCGGGGTCCGCAGTGCGACGCCTCAGCGGGGCTCGAACGCCACCGGCAGTGTCTCGAGGCCGATGATGAAGTTGGAGGGTCGCAGGGGCGGAGGATCGTCGCTGACCAGCCGAAGGTCCTGCAGCCGGCGCATGAGTTCCTCGAACATGACCCGCAGCTCCAGGCGAGCCAGCGGCGCGCCCAGGCAGAAATGCGCACCGTAGCCGCCGAAGGCCACGTGATCGTTGGGGGTCCGCTCCACATCGAATCGGAACGGATCCTCGAAGACGCTCTCGTCCCGATTTCCCGACGGGTAGAGCAACAGCACCTTGTCGCCCTCGCGGAGTTTCTGGCCAGCGACCTCCAGATCGCGGGTCAGCGTGCGGTTCATGTTCTGGATGGGGGTCACCCAGCGCAGCATCTCTTCCACCGCAGTGGGGATCTTCCCAGGGTCGTCCACCAGCTTCTGGCGCTGGTCCGGGTGCTGGATCAGCTGGTGCATGCCGCCGGTGATCACGTGGCGCGTGGTCTCGTCGCCACCCACCAGGATCAGCAGCGATTCCTGGAGGAGTTCCTCGTCGTCGAGCTTCTCGCCATCGATCTCCGCGTGCACGAGCACGCTCATCAGGTCGTCCAGGGGCGGTCGCGAGCGGCGATCGGCGATCACCCTGCGCGCGTACGCCGCATACTCTCCCGCGGCCTTCATGGCGCCAGCCGCAGCTTCGGGGGTGGCGCTGGCGGATGTGCCCAGGATCAGGTCGTCGGACCAGCGCAGCAGCATGTCGCGGTCCTCGGGCGCAACCCCGAGCATGTCGCCGATGATGATCATGGGAAGCGGTGCGGCGATGTCGTGAACGAAGTCGCAGCGACCCTTCGCGGCCACCGCATCGATGAGCTCGTTGCAGATGGCACGGATCTTGGGTTCGTGGTCGGCCACGCGACGGGGCGTGAAGCCGCGATTCACCAGGTTGCGTCGCCGTTTGTGAAGCGGGTCGTCCAGGTTGATCATCGACGGGATTGCGGGCGCGTCGGGCCGGGACGAGAAGCGACTGCAGAACGTGCCTGGATCCCTGGAGAAACCCATGATGTGGGCGTGCCGCGAAACCCCCCAGATTTCGTTTTTCTCGTCCCAATAGAGAGGCGCATGCGCCCGCATCCACGTAAAGGCGGGATGCGCATCGTTGGCGTAGAACTTTCCGTCGAGTAGATCGATGTCCGGCTGATCCGCCACGCGGTCCAGCATAACCCCGTCCCCGTTCTAGTGCGACGCGTCGACGGCCAGGCCCACCTCTTGCCCGAACGATACCTCCAGGGTGTGACCGTCCGGGTCGCGGATGAAGGCCCAGTAGCCAACGGGCGGACCGTAATCCAGGGGCCCGCCGATCAGGCAGTCCTCGTTCTGGGCCAGTGAGCACAGGCGATCCACTTCTTCGCGGCTCTCGCAGCCGACGCCCAGGTGGGCGAACGGAACCAGCGGATTCGGCACGTCCTCCGCCTCGAGCAAGACGATCGCGAAGGGTCGCGTCTGGTCACTCAGCCACACGACACCGGGCCGGCGATGCACCGTCTGCATGCGTGCGTATTTCGCGTAGAAGGCGACCGCGGTGTCCAGGTTTCGCACCGGGAGCGCTACGTGGGTGAGACCGATGTCCTTCACCGAGCCCTCTAGGGGGGAATACGGAGGGAGGAATTCGGAATCGAGCCTAGCATGCGAACGATCGATTCTCCGGGGCAAGACGGGAAATCGCGCCCGCGACGTGGTATGTCGTGAGCTGGAAGAGACGCGCGGCCCGACATCGTGACCACTCCCCAACCTGCGACCGCACGCGGCGCGTTCCGCGCAGCCACGCTGCTGACGCTCGCTTCGGTCGCCCTCTCCCCCTTCGCCCTGCGCCTGGCCGCCCTGCACGCTCACGATCTGGGTTTCGCGCCCGCCGACCTGAGCGGGCTCACCTCCGACACCATTGCGGCGCTCCTTTTCTGCGCGGTGTTGATGCTCGTGGCCCGGGGGTCGCGGATCGCTGCCGCTCTTCTGGTGGTACCGTGGACGCTCGGCCAGTACGCCAACTTCGAGCACGTGCGCGAGCTGGGCACCCTGGCCACGATCCGGGACGCGGCCTATCTCGCCGACCCCACGTTCGTGGGAGGTTCGGCCCTCTCGCCCGCGCAACCGGTGCTGCTGGTGATCCTGTTGCTGGCCGGCCCAGCGCTGGCCTGGTTCGGCCTGGAGCGGGCGACGTTCCGGTCGGCTGGAATCGTTGCCGGGGTGGCGGCTCTCGGGCTCGTCGCCCAGGCGCTGTGGCCCTTTAGCGACGCGGTGGCCACCTGGCGGCAGGTCCATTTCCTGCACAACGACGGTCGCCTCGCCGTGCTCGCCGCCCTGAGCCCCGAGCCCGAGGCCCGTTTTTTTGCCGACCCGCCCTCGGCGATGCTCGACCTGGTGCCCGAGCTCGCCGCCAATCTGGATGGCGAGCCCATCGTGCCGCTGGCACGGCCCGACCTCAACGTGCTGCTGATCGTGCTGGAGTCTGTTTCCGGCAGCTACCTGCCCACGCTGGCGGCGGACCAGGCAGCCAATATCTCCCAGATCTCCATGCCGGAACTGGACGCCCTGGCTCGCGACAACCTGGCCTGGTCCGCCTTCTTCACCCACCAACGCAAGACCAACCGCGGCGAGTACGCGATCCTGTGCGGCGAACTGCCGAACCTGGGCCACGGAATCCCCAAGATGACCGATGCGGCCGAGAACGGCTGGCGTACCTGCCTGCCCGAGATCCTGGGCAACGCCGGCTACACCACGGCCTACCTGCAGGCGGCCCCACTGGCCTTCATGCTCAAGGACCAGTTCATGCCGAGCATCGGATTCGATCGTGTCCACGGCCGCGACTGGTTCGGCGCGGCCTACGCCCGCAGCGTGTGGGGGATCGACGACCGCGCCTTCTTCGAGCAGGCCGTGCCGCTGGTGGAAGAACTCGAAGCGGCGGAGGCCCCCTGGTTCCTGACCCTGCTCACCGTGGGCACCCACCACCCCTTCGTGGTGCCGAGCGATTTCCGCCGCGACGTGCGACCGGACGGATCCCGCGCCCTGCTGTATCTGGACGCTGCGGTGAGCGCCTTCGTGAACCGCCTGCAGGAGCTGGGCGTGCGCGACGACACCCTGATTCTGCTGACGTCGGACGAATCCGCGGGAGTGCGCTCCGCAGACGACGTGCTCACCCGGATCCTGAGCCAGAACTGGGGCTTCCTGATCGCGCTGCTCCCCGAAACCGGAAGCCAGCGCATAACCGCCCCTTTCGCCCAGATGGATCTCGCGCTCTCGATTCTCGACTTCGTGGGGCTGGCCGACCGCGGTGGCGCCCTCTTCGGCCGCAGCGTCTTCCGCCGCTACGACCGCGAACGCAGCCTCTTCTTCGCCAACACCAACCACGGTGCGGCCGGGTCGCTGTCGGCCGATGGACGCGTGCTGGTGTGCACCGACGGATTTCGACGTTGTCGCGCCTTCCAGGCGCCCGGGGGCCGGCCGTTCGATCCCGCGCGCCGGGTCGAACCGGCGCGGAACGACGAAGTGGACGCGCTGCGACAGCTGGTCCGGCGCAGCGTGCGCACGCCCGGGACGGAGCGCGCGAGCCGAAACCTGCCACTACTTTCGGATCCCGTCTTCGTGGCAGAGGGCCCCGGCGACCAACTGATCCACGGGGGCCAGTTCGTGAGCCTCGAGCCCGGAAACTGGATCGAGGTGGAGCTGCACATCGAAGCCAGCGGCCCCGGTGCGCGAGTGGAAATCGAGCACATCCTGCGCCTCACGGGCGCCGACCAGCTGTCCACGTGGCGGATCCCGCTGGCGGACGGGCAGACGCTTCACCTGCAATACACCTACGCACCGCAGGAACCCATCGACGAAGTGGGCGCGCGTTCGATCGTCCGCCTGCTGGAGGGCGAGCGCCTCCGGCTCGACTTCGGGCGGTCCCGCATGACGCTGCACAGCGCGGGCGAGCCACCGGCGCCGGGCATCCAGGTACAGCGACGCGAGATCACGCCGCAGCAGCCCCGCGCGGCCCCGGACGCCCCCTAGGGCGACTCCGGCGGGTCGTACTGGAAGAGCGGCGTGTAGGGACGTTCGCCGAACACCTGGCGTTCGAAGGCCGCGGGGGGCAGCAGGGACAGCCGCATCCCCGGCGAGTGGGGAGGTACCACGATGGCGTGCTCCCCGGCCGAGAGGTGCACGCTGCCGCCGCTCAGCCACGCCCCGTCGATCCGTAGCCGTCCGCTCGCCGCCGGCTCGCTTCCGTCGTCAGGCGCGGGGTGCACGTGGTAGTCGCCGGCCCGGATCACGTCGATCGCGAGGCTACGCGCCTCGTCACCGGTGCGGGGAGTCTCGAAGCCCAGGGTGTAGAGACCGCGGTCGGCGCTGATGTAGTGGCGGCGCAGGAACTCGTGCACCGACGCGGGAAGCTTCTTGAGCCGGAAGTCGATGATCCAGAAGAGCGCCTGGCTGCGGCGATAGTCGCGGGCCAATTCTCGCTCGAAATAGTCTGCGAACATCTGCTGGTGGGCGTCGCCGTGATACCAGTAGTAGCTGGCGTGGTCGCGAAATAGCGCGCCGCCCGCGTTGTCGATCACCGCATCGTCCTCTCCCGTCCAGGCCTCGATCTTTCGCAGCATGTTCATCTGCTGTTCGTTGCTGGAAGCGCGACCCAGGAAGCCCAGCTGGTCCGGGAGCAGGGCCAGGGGCAGCAGATACAACAGCGGGCGAAGCGATCCCAGGCGGCCCCGGTCCGGCAGCCGCTCGACCGCGGCGGCGTAGCCGCGCACCGCGCACCACACCCCGAGCATGCACGCGAAGACGTAGTTGTACGGGTACTGGGCCACCGCAAGCGCGACCGCCGCGACGGCCGCCGCTGCCGGAACCAGCCAGAAGCCCCGTGAAGAGGAGACCAGGAACCCGATCGCGAACACCGCGATCGGCAGGGTCGAGGGCCAGGTGTCGCGCCAGAAGGGAGCGACGAACTGCCCGAGCGTCGCAGGCGCTTCGGGATACACCGCTTCGTGCTGGAAGGCATCCAGGATGGTGGCCTGGAAGGCCGCCGGGATCAGGCCCAGAGCGCCCGCGATCCCCAACGCCAGCACGAGCACGCCGGCCGTCGCCGCCAGGACCGTTTCCGGGCGCACCAGCCAGGCGTCTCCCGCCGATCCGCCCGCCCTGGCACGCCAGCGATCGCGCCCCAGCAGCACGCAGAGGACGAGCGCTACCGGGAGCAGCATCTTCTGGGTCATCAGGATCGCCAGGCCGGCCAGCGCGCCGCACCCGAGCGCGACGAGCCTGCGACGCCAGATCCGATTGGCGTCCAGCAGCGCCAGGCACGAAAGCCACAGGCACGTGGCGAAGGTGTCGGCCCGGTAGTCCACCGCCGACATCAGACTGAACCCGAATCCAAGCGGCAACAGCGCCGCCAGCCACGCGGCGCAGGCGTTGCGGGTGCTGGTCCGGGTCGCCACGCCGAGAACCCCGCAGAGAAGCGCCAGGTAGGCGAAGGAGATCGTGCGCAGTCGAAGCGCCCGCTCCGGAAACCCCCCATCGTCTCGCAGCAGCGGCGCGTGCAGCACGTAGCTGGCCGGGAAGTGGTGCTCGTAGAAGTCGACATAGGGCTTCGAGCCCTGGGATACGAGCCAGGTCGCGTGCCCGAACTGGTATTCGTCGACGGTGAAGAAGCGCTTCTGTCCGAACGCCCAGGTACTGTGCAGGACGCCGAGGGTGCACGCGGCGAGGATCACCAGCACCGCGAGTCGGATCCCGCGCTCGGCCTTCGATCGCTCGCCGGACGCCGCCGTCATCACAGGGGGGCGGTGGACTCCTCGTCCAGGGTGGTGATCTCCGCCTCCAGAACGAACTGGTACGCGAACATGGACGGCCAGATGCGCGCCACGACGTGATACAGGCGGGCGATGCCGCGCACGAGCCGGCTGCGGCCCGTGGACTGGAACACCACCTCGAACGGCAGAGCCGTCGCGCGCTTCTCCAACACGTGAAAGCCCGCCTTCTCCACCTCGCGCTGGAAGCTCGCCTGGGTGAACAGGTGCACGTGGGTTTCGTCGAGCACGCCCCGGGGGCCGTACTCGAAGCGGCCCGCCAACAGCGAGAGCCGGTAGAACCACAGGGCGATGTTGGGCGTCGAGATCAGCAGGCGCCCGTCGGCCTTCAGGTAACGCCGCGCGTTGCGCAGGAGCTGCGCCCGGTTGCGCACGTGCTCGATCACGTCGGCCACCACCACGTAGTCGTAGACGCGGCCCGTGGGAAGCTCCAGGGCCTCCTCCAGGTCGCGCTGGAAATACTCATCGAGCTCGATGGCCAGGCGCTCGGGCGGGCGTGTATCGACCCCCGTCACCCGAACCGACTTCTCGCGCAGGGGGCGCGCCAGCAACCCCTGGGAGCAACCCAGGTCGAGCACCCGGCTCCCCTCCCGGATGGCGCCCACGATCTGCATGTGGGAACCCGTCTCGCTGCTCTTGAGCGTGTAGTGGACATCGCGCTGCACGAGATAGCGACCCTGCTGGGTCACGTGCAGCTGATGGAGCCGGTAGTCTACGGCGGCCCAGCAGGTGCGCAGGTGGGCGAAGCGCTCGTGCTCCACGTCGGGCCCGCCAGACGGGGCGGAGATGGGCACCTCCCAGGCCGCCAGGCCCAGGGCGCGGAACTGCATCAGCAGGTGGGCGTCAAAGAGCGCGTCGTTGGCGTTGAGCTGGAAGGGCGCGCACTTCACCGCCGAGAGCGCGTAGACGCGCATGCCCGCATGGAGATCGCGCAGGCGGAACCCCAACACCGCGTTCTGGAAGGTCGTGGCTAGCCAACGGGCCGCCGCCCGCCTGGCCGAAAGACTCGACCGGGGCCGGGGTGCGGTCACCAGCGGCTGCCCCTCCACCAGCGCTGGATGCAGCAGCCGGGGCAGCACCTCGGGCGGATCGAACCCGTCGCCGCGCATGAAGACGGCGCGGTCGAAGCCCATTCGCAGCGCGTATTCGAAGGCCGCCTTGCGCCCGCCCCCGTGGCCATAGTCCCGGGGGTTGCGGTGTACCTGCAGCGAGTAGGGCCGGCCCGCGGCCAGTTCGGGCGGCAGGTCGAACTCGTTGGACGCCGGCCGGTCCTGCATGACCACCACCTCCTCGAACCAGTTCGGCAGGGGATCGGGGATGCGGTCGAGGATCTTGTGCAGGGCTTGAGCGTCAGGACAGTCGAACAAGAAGAGCGCGATGCGGGGAAAGGCGTCGCCGAGCTGGCTGCGGTGCTCGCGCAGCGCCTCCGCCAGAGCCGGTTCCCGTTCGCCTGGGCTCCAGCCTGGGCTCCATGACGGGACTCCGTGGCTTCGCTCGGTCTCGATCGGCGGCATTCCGTATCATCCCGCGCCATGCGGCGGCTTCTCGCGAGCATAGCCACTGGTGTCGGGAGCGTCGCAATGGCTCTCGGCGTGCTTCACTGCGGCGCGCCTTCGCCGTCCGGATCCGCGCCCAACGTGCTGCTGGTCACCCTCGATACACTGCGAGCCGACCACCTGGGTGTGTATGGATTCGAACATGCCACCAGCCCCGAGATCGATGCGCTGGCGGAAGCGGGCGTCGTCTTCGAACGTGCCATCGCCGCGGCAAGCCTGACGACCCCCGCCCACGCCTCGATCATGACGTCGCGCTTCACGCGCGAGCACGCAATCGGGCCAAACAACGGCGGCGCCGCACTTCGCGACGAGACGACCCTGGCCCGGGTCTTCCGCGACCACGGCTACGCCACGGCCGCCTTCGTGAGCAACCTGCTGCTGAAGGCCAAATTCGGACTCGGCGCCGGATTCGACACCTTCGACGACGAACTCACAACCCCCGAGATCAATCGGCCGCTGGTGGTGGAACGCCGCGCCGCCGACACCACCGAGCGCGCCCTGGCGTGGCTTTCCCAGGCGGGCGATGGCCCGTTCTTCCTTTGGGTGCACTACCAGGACCCGCACGGCCCCTACACCCCGCCGCCGCCCGACGACGAGCGGTTCCGGATTCCCCCCGCGCCGGGGGAACAGGCGCTTCCGGTGAAG
>JAQBHB010000031.1:0-163112 GCA_032128115.1 Deltaproteobacteria bacterium
ATCCGGACCGACAACGGGGCTCCATTCGCTTCAACGGGAATCCACGGGCTGTGTGAACTCAATGTCTGGTGGATGAAACTCGGCATCGTTCATCAGAGAATCCGCCCTTCGAGTCCGCAACAGAACGGCCAACACGAGCGCATGCACAAAGACATGAAGCGAGAGGCGGCCATGCCACCCGCTGCAAATCTCGCCAAGCAACAACGGCAGCTGGATCTCTTCCAGCAGCGCTACAACTACGAACGACCGCATGAGGCACTCGATGGGGACTTCCCGGCCGAGCGATGGCAACCGTCCACGAAAGTGTACTCAGGACGCCTCCGGCAACCCGAGTACCCCGGCCACTGCGAGGTCCGGAGGGTGAGCTCCTGCGGAACCTTCCGACTCTCCGGTCAATACTTCCTGAGCAATGCGCTCGCGGGCGAGGACATCGGACTCGAGGAGGTCGGCGATGCGGTGTGGAACATCGGCTACTACAACACCGTCCTTGGACGGATCGATCTGCAAACCGGTAAGATCACCGGAAGCGAGAATGTGTAAAGGATGTGCCTGGACTTCTGTAAAGGATGTGACCGGACCGTACCGGAATTGACATAACGCCCATACCCGGACGTTGAGCCAGAACGCAGATTGAATGCCCTATTCCCCGGACCCTGCCTTCTCGGGATGAACATCGTCGAGGAGATCGCGAACTCGCTTGCGGAGCTCGCCCTCGTCGATCTCGTTGATCTGGATCTGCTCGCTCATGGAAGGGGAGGCTCCTTCGCTGGATGGTGAGGTTTGACCCGGAATCGAAGCTACGGAGCGGAGAATGCGGCGCCAAGGTCCCAGCACCCGGGACCTTGGCGCCGCTGTGACGGTGCTAGGCCGAATTGCTTTCGAGGATGTGAACGCCACAGGCGGATGCCAGTCCGATGACGTGTGCGAGACCGACCTTCGCGCCTTCGATCTGACGCGGGCCGGCTTCCCCTCGCAGGTGGTGGCAGACCTCCCATACGTTCGCGATGCCCGTCGCAGCGATCGGGTGCCCCTTCGACTGCAGGCCGCCGGAGACGTTCACCGGCGTCGTGCCGGTTCGCCAGGTGGCGCCTGACTTGAAGAAGTCGACTGCGTTGCCCTCCTCGCACAGCATGAGGTTGTCGTAGTGGACGAGTTCGGCGGTGGCGAAGCAATCGTGCAGCTCGACGAGGTCGAGGTCCTTCGGTCCGACGCCTGCCTGCTCATAGGCCTGCTTGGCGGCATTGCGGGTCAGGGTGTTGACGTTCGGAAGCACCTGGCAGGCCTCGTCGTAGGGGTCGCTCGTGAGCACCGACGCCGCGATCCTGACCGCGCGGCGCTGCTGCTCCTGGGACAGGGTCCTGAGCTTGGAGCCGCTCACGAGGACCGCCGCTGCCGCGCCGTCGCAGTTCGCCGAGCACATGGGTCGTGTGTTCGGGTAGGCGATCATGACGTCGCCCATGATCTGTTCGAGGCTCATCTCCTTGCTGTACGTGGCGAGCGGATTCAGGGTCGAGTGCGAGTGGTTCTTGCGAGAGATCTCGGCGAAGAGCTCGAAGTTCGCGCCGCCGTACTTGTAGCCGTACTCCATGCCGATCTGGGCGAAGACGCCCGGCATGATGTCCGTGCCGATTCGGCCGTCGACGCTCGCGACCGCTCCGTAGCGCCCCGAGCGCGCCCACGCCTTGCCGTCCGTCTTGCGCGAGCCGCCCGCGAGAAGGCCGGCTCCGGCGAGCTTTTCGACACCCACCGCGAGGCCGAAGTCGGATTCGCCGGCTTTGATCGACATTCCGACGACGCGCAACGCAGTCGCACCGGTCGCGCACGCATTCGAAACGTTGTAGGCGGGGATGCCGGTTTGCCCGCAGGCCTTCTGGATCACCTGGGCAATGGGCATTGCGCCGCCCATCAGGTTGCCGGCGGCGATGATGTTCATGTCTTTCATCGTGACCCCGCCGTCGGCGAGTGCGGCGAGGGTGGCCTCGGTAGCGAGGTCGACCGTGTCGAGCTCCTTGTGTTTTCCGAACTTCGTCATCTTGATGCCGAGGATGTAGACGTCTTCCGAACTCATGGGGATTCTCCTGGATCGATTTGATCGATTGGTTGTGTGTGGGGCTCGCGTGGCGCCGCGGCGTTCGGGGTGAAGAGTCGACGTCAGGCTGCCGGTTCGAAACCGAAGTTGATGGCCTCGACGCCTTCGTCGTCCTTGCCAATCGGGAAGGTCGTGAGCTTGACCGGCATGCCGAGCTTCACGTGGTCTGGCGAAGGCTCGACGTTCACGAGGTTCGTTCGAACACTCGTGCCACCGCAGTCGACGATGGCCGAGACGAACGGCACGTCGATCCCGGGGGCTGCGAAGGCCACGATCGTGAAGGACCGCAGCTCGCCCTGGGTCGAGACGTCGGCCGACTTGAACTCGGTTCCCGAGCAGCCAGCGCAGGCGTTGCGACGATCGAAGAAGCGCGCACCGCAAGCCGTGCACTCGTTGGCGACGAGATGGGGGGAGTCGCCCAGGACCAGGTAGTCGACGAAGGGGATCTGTTCAGACATTGGGGGGGTCCTTTCCAGAGTGATGGGCCATCGTCTCTCACTCGAACTCGATGGCGGCCAAATAGTGTCGCAGTTACAGGATGTTGTCCATCGACGTGGCCAGGGCGGACTGCCCGGGATCAGTCCGATTCTTCGTCGGGCGCCTCGTCGGACGTCGACTCGTCCGCCGCGCGGTACTGGTTTCCGAAGGTTTCGTCACGCCACTTCAGGGCCGACTTGAGCCCGTCTCGGTGCGACCGGACCATGAATTCGTCGTCGCCCCCGGTGGCCTGCTCGGTCGCCACCAGCATGTTCGCGCAGTGGTGCTTGACGGGACCGAAGGTGCCGATGGGACGGCCGAACTGCTGTCGCACCTTCGCGTACTCGGTAGCCATCTCCGTGCAGGCCCGAGCGCCGCCCGCAGCAGGTTCGCCGGAGCGACCTCGACGGCGTCGCAGCGGATCGCGCAGAGCCGACGGCTGGGATCGAGGTTCTTCTGCGGCTCGACGGTCACGCCGGGTTGGTCCGCCTCCAGGAGCGCGACGTCCTCGCCCACGCAGACCACGAGAAGCTGGGCGAGCTCGGCACCGAGCACCAGCCCGTCCGATCCCCCCAGCTTTCCGCCTGTGTCGAGCTCGAGGTCCCCACCGAGCCCGACCGCCCCCAACACTGAGCCATCCGCCAGCCCGGGCAGGAAGGGACCGGGCGCCATCGCGAAGCCCTGGCCGCCCGGGGCCTCGTCGACGTGAAGCCCCAGCCATTCGAGCTCGGCCATCTCCTTCCAGAAGCTTGCCAGCCGATCGCCCGGTTCTTCCAACAACGCTCGCGATTCCGCCCGCGCCTCGTGGGAGTCCAGGAAGGCACGGGCCATGCGGGCGAGCTCCTGATGCTCCTCACTGAGTGCGATCGACATGGGGTCCTCCCAGGCGTTGCAGGCGGATCCTGGGCCGGCAATACTATGATACTAGTTATTCAACCGTCAACCGGCGGGACTCGCGGAGGAGCCGACGGCATGAGGGCAAAACTGACCCAGGAGCGCGCCGCCGTCCGCGTCGCCCGGAAGCTCGTGAGCGAAATCCGGCGCCTGCGCCTGCGACCGGGCGCGCAGCTCGACTCCGAGCATCGGATGGTGGAAGAGCTCGGAGTGGCACGCGCCACCGTCCGGGAGGCGCTCCGCTTCCTCGAGCTCCAGGGCGCGCTCCGGATCAAGGCCGGCCCCGGCGGCGGTCCCGTCGTGAGCGTTCCGGGCGCCGATCATCTCGCGAGCGTGCTCTCACTCCACCTGCAGTTCGCCGACGCCTCCTTCAACTCGGTCGTGGATGCGCGCCGTGCGATCTATCCGGTGCTGGCATTCCAGGCCGCGGAGAACGCGAGCCGCCAGGACGTCGCGACGTTGCAGGAGAGCATCGCCAGGATGCGCACCTGCGTTGACGATTCGGAGCTCTTCAAGGAGGAGGCGCGCCGCTTCATGAGTCTCATGGCCACGGCATCGGGCAATCAGGTCCTCGCGCTCCTGGTGGGCGCGCTGCACCGGATGTCGGAGGACGCGGCGGCCAAGTGGGACGAGAAGCAGAGGCGGTTGGCGCTGCGCAACTACGAGAAGGCGTTCCGGGCGATCGAGAGCGGAGAGCCGGAGGAAGCCCGGTCGATAATGGAGAAGTCGCTGGCTGCCGCTGCGCGCTACTGGGAGCAGACGGCTCCCGACGAGCTGAAGCAGCCGGTCGCCTGGATCGATTCCGATCATTGACCGCCCCTGGAGCCCCGGTATGACTGCATCGCAGCCGGCTGCGCCCATCGCGGGCCTCCGTCCGGGCGACATCGATCTGTCCAATCCCAAGACCTTCCTTCAGGGTGTTCCACACGAATACTTTCGCGTGCTGAGAGAGGAAGCCCCCGTCCACTGGCAAGAGGAATGCGAGATCCCCGCCTTCTTGCCGGGCCCCGGTTACTGGGCGCTCACACGCTACGAGGACATCACTTTTGTTTCGAAGCACCCCGAGATCTTCTCCTCCGAAGTGGGGAGCTCCGCTCTCAACGAACTCCGTCCCCGGGAGTTCGCCATGGCCCGCTACCAGCTGATCCAGATGGATCCGCCTCGCCATACCGAGCTACGCAATTTGATGAACACGCAATTCAAGCCGCGCGCTATCCGTGATACCGAAGCGCATATGAGGAAGATCGTATGCGAGACGCTTGATGGACTGGAAGGACAATCCGAATGCGACTTCGTGGACGCGGTCTCGGCGCCCGTCTCGCTACGGGTGCTCACGAACTTTCTGGGCGTACCCGACGAGTACACGGGAAGATTCTACAGATGGACCAATACCATCATGCGTTTTGGCGAGCCGGGCGTCACCACCTTGCTCCGCGCTCGATTCGCGTTGCTGCTGATCTTTCTCCAGTCGACCCTTTTGGCCCGAGCGCGCAGGAAGAAGCCCGCAGCCGACGTCTTCTCCAGTCTCGTCAATGGCGAATTCGGGGGTGAACCTCTCACGCGCATGATGATCCAGGTCAACTTTTTCCTGCTCATCATCGCGGGCAACGAGACGACACGGAACGCGCTATCGGGCGGCATCCAGGCCCTCTGTGAGCACCCCGAGCAGTTCGACAGACTGCGCCACGACCCATCTCTTCTGCCGCAGGCCATCGAGGAGATGCTGCGCTGGGTGTCGCCCGTCATGCAGTTCAGAAGAACGGCCACGTGTGACACGAAGATCGGCGATCAGGAGATCCGAAAGGGCGAGAAGGTCGTGATGTATTACGGTGCCGCGAATCGAGACCCGAGGTTCTTCGACAACCCCGAAGTCTTCGACATCACCCGGAAGCCGACCCCCCATATCGCTTTCGGAACCGGCACCCACTTCTGCATGGGGAGCCACATCGCCAGACTCGAGATGCGCGTCACCCTCGAGGAATTCCTGCGACGATTCCCGAACGTGCGCCTCACGGGTCCACCCGAACGGCTGGAATCCAATTTCATCAGTGGCATCAAGCGAATGCCGGTGAGGCTGAAATGACGGGATCGAGGCAAGCGGAGACCGAGGCTGCGCTTCTCTACGAGAAGCAGGGTGGAATTGCGACGCTCACGTTGAACCGACCCGCCGCTCGCAATGCGCTGACCACCGCCCTGTTTCTCGACATGGAGCGCATGCTCATCGAGATCGGGACCGACGATGAGGTGAGGGTCGTGGTCCTCACGGGAGTCGGCCACGGGTTCTCCGCGGGGGCGGACCTGAAGCCCGTGTCCAAAGAAGAGCGTCGCCGATCCCAGGCCTCGTCCTTTCCCGGGGATCCGGGCGGCGACATCCTCGATCGTGGCAACCGCTGCATCCTTCGCCTGCGGGGGCTTCCGAAGCCCGTTCTGGGCAGCATCAACGGCGACGCGGTGGGCATCGGCTGCAGCCTGGCTCTGGCCACGGATCTGCGGATCGCCTCGGACACGGCGCGCTTTGGCGTCGTCTTCTCCCGCATCGGCCTCGGGCCGGACGGCGGCGCCTCCCACTTCCTGCGAAATCTGGTCGGCCCGGCGAAAGCGCTGGAACTCCTGTTCCTGGGGGATCTCATGGACGCGAGCGAGGCGCTGCGGCTCGGGCTCGTGAATCGGGTGGTCGGGGCGGACGAGCTGGCGGGCGCCACGTCCGAGCTGGCCGAGCGTCTCGCGCAGGGGCCGACCCTGGCCTACGGCTTCGCGAAGGCCGCCGTGTACCAGGGTGCGAACCTGCCCTTCGAGAGTCTTCTCGATCTCGAGGCCCGCAATCAGCAGATCGCGGGCCGCTCCCACGACGCCAGGGAGGGGGTCCGGGCATTCCTCGAACGGCGCAAGCCCGAGTTCCGCGGCCGCTAGCGCCGCGCACGAAGGAGCTTCTCATGGACCACTTCGACGGCCTCCTCTTCGACTGCGACAACCACTACTACGAGGCCGAGGACGCCTTCATGCGGCATGTCCCCCGCAAGATGCAGAAGCGCTGCGTCCAATGGGTGGAGATGGACGGCAAGCGGTATCACCTGGTCGCCGGCAAGCTCAACATGGCCGTGGGCAACCCGACGTTCAATCCAATTTCCAGGCCCGGCGTGCTGCGCGAGTACTACCGCGGCAACCCCGACGGAAGGACGTTCATCGAACTGACCCGTTCCGCGCTCGAACCGATGCCGCCCGAGTACATGGATCGCGACGCGCGTGTCGCCCGCATCGAGGAGCAGGGACTCGAAGGCATCTGGCTCTTTCCGACCGCGGGCGTCCTCTACGAGCAGGCGCTGTGTCACGACATCGAGGCCCTCTGCACGCTCACCGAGGGGTTCAATCGTTGGCTCGACGAGGATTGGGGCCTCACGTATCAGGGGAGGCTCTTCAGCGCTCCCTACATCACGCTGGCAGACGTGGACTGGGCGTGCCGGGAGCTCGAGTGGGCCCTCGAGCGCGACGCGCGGGTGCTGGTGATGCGGCCGTCCGCCGTCTGTACGCGCGACGGCTGGTTCTCGCCCGGAGACGAGCGTTTCGATCCATTCTGGGCGCGGGTGAACGAATCCGGCATCAGCGTGGTGGCCCACGTGGGGAGCAACGGGTACACCGCCAACGGCTACGGGGGAAACTCGGCGCTCGCGGTGCTGGGCGGTGGGCGGAAGCCCTCCGTGGCGGGCCTGATCCCCGAGCGCGCGATCAACGATTTTCTGCTGACCTTCGCCTACGACAAGATGTTCGAGCGCTTCCCGAACCTGCGCCTCGCTTCCGTCGAGAACGGATCGGCATTCCTGGCCGATCTCTTCGTCAAGCTCGAGCATTCCAAGCAGCGGATGCCCCACTATTACAAGGAAGACCCGGCCGAGCTCTTCTGTCAGCACGTGTGGATCAATCCCTTCTGGGAGGACAAGATCCCGGAGGTCATCGAGCACATGGGCGCCGACCAGGTCATCTACGGGTCGGACTGGCCCCACATGGAAGGCATGGAGCACCCGCGCGACATCTTCGAGGAAGTCGACGGCGTTTCTGTGGCCGACCAGGAGAAGATCCTCCACCGGAACACGGCTGCCCTCAGCGAACGGAGGCCCGCCTAGCTGGGCGCGCCCCCCATGCGCGCCAGGCAGGAGGCTGATCTACTTGGCCCTGCTTGGAACTGGTGAGGGATGAAGGGAGAGGTCGAAGATGGGATCTGGAACCAAGAGCCTTTTTGATCTGTCGGGCAAGGTGGCTGTCGTGACGGGGGGCAATCGTGGCATCGGGTTTGGGATGGCACGCGGCCTCGCACGTTCAGGAGCAGCTATCTCGCTGTGGGCGCGTGACGAAGCCCGAAATGAGGCAGCGGCCAAAGAGCTCGCAACATCGGGTGTCGAGGTTCAAACGGTCGGCTGTGACGTTTCAAGTGAGAGGGCCGTCGAAGAGGCCACTCAGGCGACCTTGCATCGCTTCGGCAGAGTCGACATCGGCATTGCAAATGCGGGTGTCGGGGCTGCCGCGGACTCGCTCAAGCTGAAGCTCGACGAGTGGCATCGAATCTTGGCTGTCAATCTGGATGGTGTCTTCTTGACGCTGCGAGAATTGGGCAAACACATGGCTGGACGAGAGGGTGGGGGCAAGCTGATCGCAATTTCGTCGGTCTCGGCCCAGCACGGTACACCTCTTCAGCCCCACTATGCCGCCAGCAAGGGAGGCATCGAATCGATGGTGCGTTCTTTTGCGGTCCGCCTGGCGAAGTACGACATCCAGGTCAACGCGGTCGAGCCCGGCTGGATCGAGACGGAGGCGACTGCGACGGGTTTTGCCAATCAGAAGCTCAAAGATGCGATCCTGCGCCGGACTCCAGCGCGCCGTCTTGGACAGCCGGAGGATATGGAAGGCATTGCGATCTACCTGGGATCGGATGCTTCGCGCTTTCACACGGGCGACACGATTCGGGTAGACGGTGGCTACGCGATATTTTGACTTGAATAGAAATCTGGCTCGACTTTCGGCGTGGTGTGCCAAAAGTCGGCTGATCTAAAACGCCAGCAATTCCAGAATAGTGCAGGGTGGCGCGATCGTCGTTCTCAGCCCGGTGTTCGACACTCTGGCTGGCGTAAGCTGATGCGGATGAACACGCTGCATCTTCAGTTCCTGATCTTGATCATCGCCGGATGGGTCAATCGCAGCCAACAAGATGTCATCGAGTACCTGCAGGCGGAAAACAGGGCGCTCCGCGAGCAACTCGGCGATGGGCGCTTGTTCCTCACAGACGGACAGCGCCGTCGACTCGCAGAGAGGGCCAAGGCCATCGGCCGCAAAGGGCTCTTTGGGATCGACACGCTGGTGACACCAGACACGTTGCTTCGCTGGCACCGGCGGCAGATTGCCAAGAAGTACGATGGCAGCAGAGCTCGCAAGCCCGGCCGCCCGAGCACAGCAACCGAAATCGAAGAGCTCGTCATCCGGATGGCCCGCGACAACCGTCGTTGGGGCTATACCCGAATCCGCCCGATTTCGGAGAAGGGGGATGTCGTGGAAGACCTTCCTGAAGGCGCATCGGGAATGCCATCGCAGCAACGGATTTCTTCAGCGTCGAAGTGCTCACACGATGGGGCTTGATCCGCTACTTCGTGCTCTTCGTCATCGATCTCGAGACTCGGAGAGTCGAGATTGCAGGGATCACCCGGCAGCCGGACGGAGAATCGATGAAGCAGATCGCCCGCAATCTCACCGATATCGATGATGGATTCCTGACTGGAGTCGGCTATCTCATCCATGATCGCGATCCGCTGTTCACGGAGGCGTTCGGGGGAGTTCTCGGATCGTCCGGTGTGAGGACGGTGAAGCTTCCCGCTCGCAGTCCCAACCTGAACGCCTACGCGGAGCGATTCGTTCGCTCGATCAAGTCGGAGTGTCTGGCGCAGATCATCCCGCTGGGCGAGGGCCACCTGCGGACGGCCGTGAAGGCATACACCGAGCACTACCACGTCGAGCGGAATCATCAAGGGCTCGAGAACGAGCTGATCGAGGATCGATGTGGAGCGGCCGACATGAATGGCGATGTCAAACGGCATGAACGGTTGGGTGGGATCCTGAACTACTACTATCGGAGGGCCGCCTAGACGGTCGGTTGAGTTTTGGCACAGTACGGGCAGAGTGACTGACACCGGCGCCCCCGCCGGCCGCGGGTGGTGCCTAGCCCAGGCCCTGCGCAGAAAGCTGCTGGACGCCGGCGCAATATTTCGAGAACCGACTCACCCGGAAGGGCAGGCGTGCCGTGATCGCCTCGGCGTCCGAGTCGTGTTCGCGGCGGTACTTCATCTCGATGATCAGGGAAGGATCCCGGATCACGACGCCGGCACGAGAGCCGATCGCTGGGGAGAAGAACTCCAGCTCGTGGTCGATCGTCATCCGAAAAGCACCGTCGGCCGAGAGCAGGTAGCTCCTGCGATAGCGGTTTCCGAGCGCGCACCGCATGCTCGCGACCCGGCTCGCGATGCCCACATGGATCCTCGCCTCTGAAAGCAACCCGCGTATTCGCTTCTCGTCGATATCCGATCGTGTGTCGAGATCCGGTAGCTTGAATCGCAGTTTGCTCCCCACCAGGCCCGCCCTTTGCTTGATCTCGAACGTGGGTTTCGCAGAAGCCTGATTCAGGTCACCGTACCAGCGAATCCGGAATTTTGCGCGACGGGCAGAGCCGTCGATGTGGTCCCGGTAGCAGGACGCGTCCATCGTATCCAGGTAGATGTTGTTGACGTAGCGATCGGCAAAGGCCGTGCGGAACATCGCCGGATGCATTTTCAACAGCGCAGCCACCTGTCGCGCCGAGCACGTCTCCGGCGTGAACTTGCGCTCGTAACGCTGGTCCTCCGGAGTCGGAATCTCGAGCTCGGAGCCAGCCGTCGCGAAGTCGGTTTCAGAGAGGGGCCTGGACTTCACCGGAATCCGCTTCGGGGGGCTTCGCATAGAGGAAGCTGGCGAGATCGGCCTTGTTCGCTGCGACGGGGGATCCGTCGAAGAGAAGATTCGAGCCCTGCTCGAGCCAGTGCGTGTCGCGTGTCCTGACGAATACCGTCCGCCAGATCGACGCGGACGCCGGGCCGAACTCTGGCTTCTTCTGGAAAAGCGCGAATCCGACATCGCAATCCATCACCGTCATGGTCATTCCGTCGAAGTTGGAGCTGTCCTTGACGGCCACCGCGATCTTGGCCTTCTGGATCTTGATGTACTCCCCCTCCATCCGACTCGCTTCCCCGACACTGAGCGCCTTGTCCCCGGCGTTGGAGATATTGACCTCGCGGACGGTGATCTGCGTGCCCGAGACGTCGATCGCATCATTGCCGATGTTCGTGAACGTCGAAGCGTCGATGCGCCCATCCGAGAAGTCCGAATCGAAGGCATCGGAGCGTGTGTTCGAGAACCGCGCACGAGTGATCTCGAAGTTCGAGCGCACGATGTTCAGCGCGTCCTCCGAGTCGTTGCCTTCGAAGACCGTGTCCTCGATCGTGACGTCGGAGTGGTAGAAGGTGACCGAAGACGTCAATTGCCAGAGGGAATTCGCCGGCACGGTGAGCTTCTCGAAGCGAACGTGTCTGAGCAACGAGCGTCCCTCGGCGTCCAACACGATCAAGCCACTACCGGTCCCATCGGATGACGTGATCGTCAGCGGACCGAACTCGCCTCCTTCGAATTCGATTGGCGAGTAGCTCGTGATTCTCGAGCCGTTTTGGAGATCCAGCATGGTGTTGGCGCCGCCCCGAAGCGTGTAACCCGCCGGCACGGTGAGATCGCGGGTCAGCGTCCAGGATCCGGGCCTGATCGTCAGCAGCTTGGATTTCGCGTCGACCTCCAGAAACGGCCAATCACCCAGCGGCGCGTTCGGGTGGTGGGATGTCGGGTCGGGAATCTTCGCCACGAACGGAAACCAGCCATACAGTTCCCGCTCGAGAATGGAGCTCGAGCCCGGTAGCCGGTATCGGATCGCGGATTCCGGGGGCGGAGTTCGCCCGAGGTTGGAGTCGGTCTTGTTCCGTGCCGGAATGATCTGTGCGACTTCGCCAACCGGCTCGAAATCGAACGTCTCGAAGTCCATGGGCTCGTAGCGCGGCTTGCCGTTGAGGAGTAGGGGATCGCCCGGGCGATAGACGAGGCCACCGTACACCACCTCCACGACTTCGATCGGGAGCTTCTGGGCATTTCCGATCGCCAGCTTCAATCTTCCGTCGACGTTCTGCTCCAGATAGCCGACCACTGCGGCTCGCGGGCGCACGCGGCTTCGGATGAAGTACTGCCGCTCGTAGAACTTACGCTTCGCGAAATGGAACAGCAGCGGTACGCCCGTCGTCAGGGGATGCCCGGTTGCCGTGTCGATGAACGGAACCTCGGAGTAGAGGAAATCGAGGATCCGGTCGAGTTCCGGATCGAGGTCCTGGAAGATCGCATCCAGATAGGCCGGCTGTGACACGCGTTCGAGCTCGCGCACGTACGCCTCGAAGAACTCGCGCTTGTCCCGGATGTCGGGGCCGAAGAACGCATCGTAGTAGTCGGACATCGAGTAGCCGCGCGGCTGGCGAAAATCGCTCAGCTCTGCGGTCAGGACGGGAAACTTCCTGCCATAGTACTCCAGGTCGAAACCGATGGGTTCGAGCTTGAGCGTGATGGGGTTGTAGTAGAACTTGATGCTCTTGGGCAACGCGCCGTGCCACATCTCCAGCAGGTCGACGAGGGCATAGAAACGCGCCAGCAATCGCACGTCGAATGCCTCGGCCAGGCGCAAGCGTCCATCCCGGAAACCCTCCATCAGGTAGATCGCCTGTTGCAGGAGCTCCGGATTCTCTTCGCTCCAGCGCCGTTCTTCGTACGCTTCCACCGCCATCAGGTTCCAGGAGTCCATACTCGGAACCTCCTTGCTGAACTTCAAGATCGGTCCGTCGCGCCGTTCGTTGCTCTCGATCAGCCGCTTCTCGAAACCCTCTTCCAGGGCGTAGATGCCCTGGGATTTCCCGTTCACGTGGACCTTCATGAACTGGTAGCGGAGCCCGATCAGGCCTTCGCGCTTGAGAATCTGTTGAAAGAACCATTCGTAGGCGTAGTTTCGCAGCACGGGCTTCTGAAGCGAGAACCCCTCCATGCCGAAGATCGTGCGGTTGCCCCGCACGTCGACACGGAACGACCAATGATCGGGCTGTTTAAAATGCTCCTTCCTCTCGCCCTTGAGGCGGATCTTCACGGGTACCGACTCGCCGTCGAGGCGAAACGTCGCGGGAACCTCCACCTCCCTGCGAAGGATCTCCCCTTCTTTGCCCGCGATCACCGCGAGATCGTTCTGGGAGGCGAACTCGAGTTTTCGATAGTTGTTCTGACTGATGTCGATGTAGAGCTCCGGAAAATCCGAATTGAAGCCCAGCCAGCGCAGGACGGGAAACCGGTAGCTTCGGACGCTTTCGAAGAACTCGACAGCGAGGTGGTAGGCACCGATCCGGTAGAACGGCGGGGGTTGGTAGCGGAAATGGCCGACCAGGAGATAGAGGAAGACGACGACGGGCAGCGTGATGAACAGTTGCCCCAGCGCGAGGAGCTTCCATCCCCGGGCCGGGATTCGGCGACTTGGCTTGTCGCCTCGCCCGTTTGTGCTGAGGCCTTCGATGGGGATCGGCATCAGGTGAGCCGAACGTCTTCCACGAACGTCAGATCGAGCCCCTGAAACCGCTGCTGCAGTGTGTTTCGCAGGCTTGCGAACTCCGAGAAGTCGCCGACGACGATGTCGAAAATTGCTTCGGTTCGATCACCGAGTTCTTCGAATCGGCGCAAGCTCGCGCTCTGACAGGAGTCTCGAAGCAGGGCCACGACGCCTTCGACGTCCAGGCTGCTGCCGTCCGGACGCGTGCTCAGCGTGAGCAGCAGGTTGCTTCGCTCGTGACTCGAGCCGCTGAGGGTGTCGTACAGGAAAACGGTCCCGAGGATGAGAACGAACGATACGATCGTCACCATCCGCTGGTCGGCGCCAAATCCGAGCCCGATTGCGATCGTCAAGAAAAGGTAGCCGAGCTCTTCCGGTTCCTTGATTGCAGCCCGGAAGCGAACCACAGAAAGGGCTCCGACCAGGCCAAGAGACAGCGCAAGCGACGACTTGACGACCGTGATGATGAGGGTCGTCGTGATGCCGACCAGGACGAACGTCTTGGCCAACGTCCTCCGGTTCGTCAGGGTGGTTCCGAATCGGATGTAGAAGAACGCGAGGAGGGCACACAAAAGTGCCGTCAACAGGAGATTGGCGGAGAGCCCCGCAAGGCTCACCTCCCCTGCATGGGTCGCGAGAAACTCCTGGAACGTCTGCGTTCGCCCCAACTTGCGTTCTCACCCTTCTGCGTGATGGCCCGTCACTTCGGCCCGGGGATTCTGCGGGGGGGGGTCTATTGCGAGCCCCTCATTATAGCGCGCAATCGGGATGCCATCCGAGCTTTGCGCGGCGTGTGTGTGTGAAGCGAGCCGTCGTCTCTTGCACCCGCCGCCCGCGTGATTCGGATCGGTGCCGAGTCGGTCGGCGCAACACGGGAACGGGCGGAAGCACGCGGAGACCTGGCCCGGCTCCCCGAGGGGATTGCCGCACCGCCGCGCATCGGCCGGTCTCCCGGGGCCTCGGGCCCTGCTGTCAGGACTGCTGGGCGGTCGACTCCAGAGAGGCGCCGCAGACCTTGCAGAAGCGCGCATCGGCGTCGTGGCCCTCGGCCATGCATTGTGCGCAGCAGCGGGTCGTCAGCCTTCGCGATGCAACGGCTGCCTCCACCATCTCGGCCGTGACGATGCCGGTCGGAACCGTGATGATGCTGTAGCCGAGGATCATCTAGATCGCCGCGAGAAGTCGCATGCGGGATCCGCAGCGAGGGCAAGTAAAGGCATCCGTAGGAAACACCAGACAGTGGGCCAGCGCATTCGGAACGGCCCCCTCCTTTGCTGCGACCGTGTAGACTGACGGCCTGTCAGATACACCGGATCCCCGCCGCAGGCTCCCCGTAGGGGTGAACGGTCGGGTTGATGGTTTACAAAAGTCCGGGCACATCCTTTACACGAAAGGATGCCCTGGATGGAAACCGACACCGCAGACGCAACGCCAACCTGGACGGCGGAGGGACCAACGACAATCCCCATCATGGAGTTTCGCGTGTTGTCCGGGGAGCAGGCCCGCGAACTCCTTCGCTCCTACGAGCTGGTAGGAGGAAAGTAGAACTTCCCGTTCATGACGTGGCCGTACAGCACGTCCGGGCTCAAGAAGAACAAGCGGCGTTTTCGGTAGTGGCGATTGGATTCACTATGTCGACTGGGCTCACTACGTCAGATGGGCGCCCGGCTCGGGGATTGTGCGCGGCGATCCCGGACGATAGAGTTCGTTCGCCGCATCGTCGACGAAATTCGTCACGAGCCGGGACGAACATTCTTGATCAGCGGGGCGACACTGCCCTGATGGGGTGATGGGGGAAACGAAGATGGCTGCCAGAAAGAAGGCGGGGACCCTTTCGAAGCTGAGGAAGGCGGTGGCGAAGGACCTCGCCTCGCTCAAGGCCAATCACAGGAACGAGGCCGCAGCGCTGAAGAGGCAGGTGGCCGCAGCCAGGAAGAGGGCAAGAGCAGAGCTTGCGAAGCTCAGGAGAGAGGCGTCCGCCGAGATCACCAAGCTCAAGAAGGCAGCGGGCGGGAAGAAGACGACCAAGAAGAAGGCGACCCGGAAGAAGACGGCTCGCAAGAAGCGGTAGGTTCGACCCCGCCGCGGGAGTTCCCCGTCGGAACTTCATTGGCCAGCAGCAAGTGGGAAGTGGGAACTGGGGACGTCCCGGCGCGCCATCAATTTGCCGCTGGTATTTGCCGGTCTTTGCGGGAAGCCTCTTCTCCGCGCCGCGAGTGCCAGTTGCTCGTTGAGTAACTGCCCGAGAGCGGGCTATCTCCGTCCTGCAGCTCGGAAACTCCCGCCGCGACGAAGATCGGCGCCAGGTCAGCCTCGATACAGTCCAGTTTCTTGCCAGGCGGCACAGTGCTTGGATCGCGGATCCAGGCCAACGAGTAACGCAACGCCATCTGGGAACCCATGTCTGGGATCTGGGAACCCATGTCTGGAAAATAGCAAGGGCGTCCATCGGGGGTGCGCGTAAGATCGTAGCCTTCGCTCGGAGCGCTCTGCGCTTGCTGCGTGCTTGCGACTTGACTTTCGCTGTCGTCGGGCCGGATCTTGTTCGGCGGGAGGTCCCGTGAAGGCCCAAAATCCGGCCGCGCTCGCCTTGCTCGGACTCCTCACCGCCTGTGGACCCGCCGCCGTGCCGGCGTCCGTGGAATCGGCGCCGCCCGGGGCCATTGCGCCGCGGGGACCGGTGCGCCTGTTCGATCGCTACGACGGTGCGACGCTCCGGGGCAGCGCAGCCCCGGCGGAAGCCATCGCCTCGACCGAGCTTCGCTTCGACGGCGAGACGATGCCCGCCTGGACGGCGGGACCCGGCATCGGCGCGCTCGCCGTTGCGGCGGGACGCCTCACGGGAACCAGCGCCGACACGCTGCCCCTGGTGCACCTCGAAGTGCCCGGCGACCCGGTCGACGACGATGCGCTCCACGCCGTCGTCGTGCGCGTGCGCGCAAGCGGAGGCAAGAACCTGCGTGTTCGAATCCAGCCCGACTTCGAAGACGGCTTCGCGCCCGCCATCGACAACCCAGAGAGCCTGGGCTGGGGTCTGGCGACCCCGCTGCTTCCGGGCGATGACGTGCAGACCTACACCCTGACGCCGATCTTCGACGTGCCGACGCGACGAGGCATCCGACACCTTGTGGTGCGCCCGGTCGACGAGGCCGGCGCCGACTTCGAGATCGAATCCATCCGGCTCGTCTTCCACCGCGAGCACATGGCGAGCCTCGATTCCGGAGCCGGTTGGCACGGGCTGGGCGAGATCTACCACGAGACGCTGCTCGCACGCGCGGGTGAGGCCCTGCGCTTCCCCGTCACGCTTCCGGAAGACCCGCGCCTCGAATTCGAACTCGGCTCCCTGGAGGCGGGGGCCCTGCGCTTCGTCGCCGCAGTGAACGCCGACGGCGCGCGCACGACGGTTCTGGAGCGCACCCTCACCACCTCGGACCGCTGGCAGGCCGCCACCGGCGACCTGTCCGCCTGGGCCGGGCGGAATGTCGAACTGCAGCTCTCCCTCGAATCCGAGCTCCCGGGATCCATCGGCCTGTTCGGAAACCCGGTCGTGCGCGATCTCGGCCCCGTCGACGATCGGCCCCAGGGCGTGATCGTCGTGCTCGTCGACACCCTGCGCCGCGACCACCTCGACGTCTACGGATTCGAGCGCGAAACCGCGCCCCACATCGCGCGCATGGCGCGAGAGGGTGCCCTCTTCCGGGACGCCATCTCCCAGGGAAGCTGGACGAAGGTATCCACGCCTTCGCTCTTCACCTCCCTCTACCAGAGCTCCCACGGCGTCACCGACTTTTCGACGCGATTGCCGAGCTCCGCCGACACCCTGGCCGAGATCTTCCGCAGCAACGGATACGCGACGATCGGCTACTCGTCGGTCCCCTTCACCGGCAGGTTCAACAACATGCACCAGGGCTACGAAACCCTGCACGAGTCCACTTCGGTGCACGACTCGGAGGCGGCCGCGCACGGCGGCCGCAGCGCCAAGACCGCACGCGAGTTCGTGGATCGGTTCCTGCCCTGGCTCGAGTCGCACCGCGACGTGCCCTTCTTCGCCATGATCCACGTCTTCGACCCCCACGACCCCTTCGAGCCGCGTAGCCCCTACGCAACGCTCTGGGCCGACACCGAGCGGCGCGCCGAGCACCTGCGCAACATCGAGACCGTGCTTCCCTTCATCAAGCATCCGCGCCGGCGCGACTGGAAGACACCCACCCGCGCCGAGGTCCTGGCCGCCGGGCTCGACTCCGAGCGGTACATCAGCGTCGACCTCGATTGGTACGACGGATCGATCCGCGGCATGGATGCCGAGGTCGGGCGACTCTTCGAGCGCCTGCGGGCCCTGGGACTCGCCGACGACGTGGTGGTGGCCCTGGTGAGCGACCACGGTGAGGAATTCCACGACCACGGCGACATCACCCACGGCCATTCTCTGTACCGCGAGGTTCTCGAGGTTCCGCTGGTCATCTGGGGACCCGGGCGCGTGCCCGCGGGCACCGATGTCGCGGCAACCGTCGAGACCCTCGATCTGATGCCCACCCTGCTCGAGCTCGCGGGTCTCGAGTCTCCCTCTACCCTCCAGGGCCGCAGCCTGACGCCGTGGTTCGATTCCGATACAGCCGCGGCGGCGAACGAACGCGTGGCGATCGCCGAGCGGCTGCCCCTCGCCGCCAACGAGGGTCAGAGCGAATCGGTGGCCGCCGTCTCGGGACGTTGGAAACTCATTCACAACACCGTGCGGATCGACGGTCGACCCGAGTTCGAACTCTTCGATCGCGTCGCGGACCCCGCGGAGCAACACAACGTCGCCGACGCCCATCCGGAGCGGGTGGCGGCGTTGCGAGCCGAGATCGAGGCCTGGCGCGAGCGAACCGCCGCCCTTCGGCTCGAGGCCGACGACGACGCGGCGGAGGGGATGGACGCCCAGGAGCTCGAGCGCCTGCGGGCGCTGGGCTACGTGCAATAGTCCCGGATTCGCCGACTCGGCCCCGAATGCGCGCGGCGCACCCCTTTATTGCCGGTTCCCCGTGCCTCCTGCTGCTCTGATGCCGAAAAACGGGGAATTCGAAGCCCCGCACGCTAACGTCAGGTGGAGGTGGGTACCGGGAGGCTCGTGCGTCGAGTGCGAGCTGGGACGGCCAGCTGGGACGGCCGAATGGCCAATCGTTGACCCGGAAAGGCCAATCGGTGACCCGAGGAGTTGACCCGAGGAGGGCTGACATGATTCGCTTCGCTGTAAGCTGGAACGACACTGGCGGTCGCCGCGATCGGGCCCTCGGGCGGGCGGTTGCGTTGCTCGTGGCATGCCTGACGCTCGCGCTGGGAGCGCCGCTCGCTGGCGCTCAGAGCAGCTTCCTGACCTTCGACACCTTGCAAGGGCGCCCGATTGCGATTTCGCCCAACGGCACCCGGCTGTTCGCGATCAATACGCCCGACAACCACCTGGAGATCTTCGACATCGACATCAACGGCGATCTCGTGCTCGCCGGGTCAGTTCAGGTCGGTATGGAGCCCACGGCCGTTGCCGCGCGCAGCAACGACGAAGTCTGGGTGGTGAATTTCCTCTCCGACAGCGTGAGTGTCGTCGATGTCTCGGGCGCCGTTGCGCGAGTCTCCCGCACGCTGCTCGTCGGAGACGAGCCGAGTGACATCGTTTTCGCCGGGCCGGGCGGCAACCGCGCCTTCATCACGACCGCCCACCGCGGCCAGAATACCCCCTACCCGGACGGCGATTTCGATACGGAGGGCATCGGACGCGCCGACATCTGGGTCTTCGACGCCACCAACCTGGGCACTTCCCTCGGCGGCACGGCACTCACGACGATCACCGTCTTCGGCGACAAGCCGCGAGCCCTCGCGCGCTCGACCGACGGCTCCAAGGTCTATGCGGCGATCTTCCACTCGGGCAACCAGACGATGACCTTGAACTCCGGCTTCGTCTGCCCGACGGGGTCGACGGCGCTGAACAACAACACCCCGGAGCCGTCGTGCGTCCTGGACGGCGGCACCTCCCCCGGCGGTACGGCGCCGCCGCACCAGAACCAGACCCCGCAGGAGATCGACCGCCCCGAGGTTGGAATCATCGTCAAGTGGAAGCGCGACGGGGTCACCAACGCCTGGCAGGACGAACTCGGCCGCGACTGGAGCAGCTGGGTGAAGTTCAGCTTGCCGGACCGGGACGTCTTCGAGATCAACGCCAACGCGAACCCGCCGGTGGCCGTCGACGGCAGCTCGAACTGTAGCAACGGGGCGGGATGCTGGGCGGGCGTCGGAACGTCGATCTTCAACATGGCGGTGAATCCGATCTCCGGGAAGGTCTACGTCTCGAACACTGAATCGCAGAATCACGTGCGCTTCGAAGGACCCGGAACGCTGGCGGGGCCGATCAAGCCCTTCGGCGAGCCATCCACCGTGCAGGGCAATCTGGCCCAGGCGCGGATCACGGTGCTCGACGGAGCCAACGTCGTGCCACGCCACCTGAACAAGCACATCGTCTACTCCACCCTGCCGGCACCGGCCGGCGTGAAGGACAAGAGCATCGCCAATCCGATGGGCATGGTCGTCTCACCGGACGGCAACACCCTGTACGTGGCGTCGCACGGCTCCGGCAAGGTAGGTGTCTTCGACACCGGCGCACTCGAGACGAACGCCTTCGTTCCCAACTCGATCGATCACATCGCGCTCTCGGGTGGTGGACCGAGTGGACTCGCCCTGCAGGGGACGCGGCTCTACGTGTTGACCCGCTTCAACAACTCGATCTCCGTCGTCGACACGGGAACCAAGGCCGAGGTCCAGATGCTGGCGCTCCACAACCCGGAGCCGGCGAGCGTCGTGAACGGTCGCCCGTTCCTCTACGACGCCAACCTCACGAGCAGCAACGGCGAGGCCTCCTGCTCGAGCTGCCACGTCGGCGGCGACATGGATGACCTGGCCTGGGACCTCGGAAATCCAGACGACGACCAGAAGCCGAACGCCAACCCGATGAACGACGAGCCCTTCGTCGACCTCGGCGTCGGCTCCTGCTTCATCCAGAATCTCATCTTCGGCAACGGTTGCACCTTCCACCCGATGAAGGGGCCGATGACGACCCAGAGCCTGCGGGGTCTGGATCTTCAGGGTCCGCAGCACTGGCGCGGCGACCGCGAAGGAGATGCCACGTCGTCGTTCCTGGCGTTCAACGCCGCCTTCCCGGGCCTCGTGGGACGCAACACGACGCTCAGCGGACCGGACATGACGGCCTTCAAGGACTTCGCGCTCCAGCTGCGCTACCCGCCGAACCCGACCCGCAATCTGGACAACTCGCTGACGACGATCCAGAACCAGGGACTCACGGTCTTCAACGACCCGGACACCGATCAGGTGGCCAGTTGCAACGATTGCCACACCCTCGAGCCGCAGAACGGGTTCTTTGGCGGCGACGGCCGCTCGACCTTCGACGCGGGTACCGAGATCTTCAAGGTCCCGCATCTGCGCAACATGTACCAGAAGGTCGGAATGTTCGGTGAAGCGCAGCCACAGGAAGTCAGCGTCCCACTGCTCGGGAGCACCACCGCCTTCGACGGTCCCTTCACGAACACGGGTGATCAGGTCCGCGGCTTCGGGTACACACACGACGGTTCGGTCGACACCTTGTTCCGCTTCGTCAGCGCATCGGTATTCACCATCAACAATACCGAGCAGAACCGGGTCCAGGCGCTCATGATCGCGTTCGACACCGACCTCGCGCCGATCGTAGGCCAGCAGGTCACGTTGACGCAGACGAACTCCGGTGTAGCCGATCCGCGCATCGACTTGATTCTGGCGCGCTGCGATACCGGCTTCGACTCGAAGATCCTGGTCGACCTCAACGGCGGACCCGTCAACGAGTGCGATCTGGTCGCCAAGCTCGATCAGGGCGGGAGCCAACATGGCTACGTCTACGATCCGGCGAGCAACCTCTTCGATCCGGACGACGGCGGCGCGGCGATCGACGACGCGGCGCTGCGCGCGCTGGCAGGAGCGCCGGGCCAGGAGGTCACCTATACGGCGGCGCCGCCCGGCTCCGGTTTTCGGATGGGGATCAACCGGGACCTGGACACCCTGCTCGACGGCCCGGACAACTGCCCGGGCGTGCCGAACGACGATCAGACCGACACCGATACCGACGGGCTCGGGGACGTTTGCGACCCGACGCCACTTCCCGAGCCGAGTCAGGGCCTCTCGCTCGCAGCCGGATTGCTGCTACTGGGCCGACTGAACCGGCGGCGGCTCGCGAAGGAGAAGAAAAGGCGTCGGCGCTAGGGTTCAGCGAGCGCCCTCGGGTGCCACGGCCGGCTTACGGGAGCTGACGCGAGCCGTCACCGGATGTCAGAAGCCAGCAGCAACTGGGGCTTAGTCGCGCGGTAGAGCGGGACGTACTCCACCACCGCCGCCACGCACGCCGCGAGCCAGCCGTGCAGCTCCGCACTCACCAGGTAATCCCCCGGCTCCCCGGTCTTGGTGTCACCCCGGGGAGCGCTGGGGCCCGGGCTCGGAAAGGAAGTGGAAGTTCTACAGCCTGGCCCAGCCCCAAGCGCCTCTCCACCGAACGCTTCTGCGTTGCGTGCGCACCTGCCTGAGCGAGTTCGAGGAGCTTGCCGCCGATCGCAGGCGCCTCGCGGCGATCGAGCCGCGGGTGCGCTGCAACTAGGCGCGAAGGAGCCCAGCCGTGACGCAGGGAACCTACAACGTCCTCTTCCTTTGCACCGGGAACTCCGCCCGCAGCATTCTGGCAGAGGCCATCCTGGACCAGCTCGGAGCTGGACGCTTCCGCGCCTATAGCGCCGGTAGCCATCCGAAGGGCGAAGTCCACCCGATGGCGCTGAGAGTGTTGCGAGAACGTGGCTACGAGACCGCTGCGCTCCGCTCGAAGAGCTGGGACGAGTTCGCGGAACGCGGAACGACGGCGATCGATTTCGTCTTTACGGTGTGCGACAACGCCGCAGGTGAGGCGTGTCCGGTGTGGCCTGGCAAACCGATGACCGCCCACTGGGGCGTCGAGGATCCCGCCGCCTTCCGCGGCTCCGAGGAAGAGCAGCGCGGGGTCTTCCGACGGGTCTACCTGGAGCTGGAGCGGCGGATCGCTCTCTTCACGAACCTTCCCGTCGAGTCGCTCGACCGCCTGAGCCTCCAGGCGCGGCTCAACGAGATCGGTAAGGCCGAGGCTCCGGTCGGGGAGCAGAGGTGATGGAGGCGGTGACGACGACGAGCCAGCCGGCGGCGGAGCCGAAGCGCCTCAACGTCTTCGAGCGCTGGCTCTCACTCTGGGTGGCGCTGTGCATGGTCGTTGGCGTCACCCTGGGGAGGCTCTTCCCGAACCTCACGGACGTGCTGCGCCGCCTTGAGTTCAGCGACAGCAGCCAGATCAACATCCCGATCGCCGTACTCCTCTGGCTGATGATCTACCCCATGATGCTGCGCATCGACCTGGCGAGTGTGCTCGGGGTCCGCCGCCGGCCGAAGGGCATCGCGGTCACGCTCTTCGTGAACTGGTTGGTGAAGCCCTTCTCCATGGCCTTCCTGGGCTGGCTCTTCTTCAAGCACCTCTTCCTCCCGTGGATCGATCCTCCTCTTGCGGACCAGTACGTCGCCGGTGTCATCATCCTGGCTGCGGCGCCCTGCACGGCCATGGTGTTCGTGTGGTCCTACCTGACGGACGGCGACCCAGCCTACACCCTGGTCCAGGTATCGCTGAACGACCTCATCATGCTGCTGCTCTTCGCGCCGATCGTGACCTTCCTCGTGACAGGGGCGAGCGGCCTCACGGTGCCCTTCGAAGTGCTTCTCTATGCGGTGGGGATCTTCATCGTCGTTCCCCTCACGCTGGGCAGCCTGAGCCGCGTGCTCCTGCTGCGGCACAAGGGCACCGCGTGGTTCGAGGATCGCTTCCTCGCCACATTTCAGCCCGTCACGACTCTGGCGCTCCTGGCCACGCTCGTCCTCATCTTCGCCTTCCAGGCAGAGAACCTGACGAGTCGCTTCTTCCACGTTGTCCTGATCGCGATCCCGATTCTGATCCAGGTCTACTTCAACTCCAGCCTGGTCTACGCGCTCATGAAGTGGCTGCGGGTTCCCCACAACGTGGCGGCGCCCGGAGCGCTGATCGGCGCCAGCAATTTCTTCGAGCTGGCGGTGGCCACCGCGATCGCCCTCTATGGCCCGGGCTCGGGAGCCGCTCTTGCCACGGTGGTGGGCGTCCTCGTCGAGGTGCCGGTCATGCTCTCGGTCTGTGCCTTCTGCAACCGCACGCGGCACTGGTTCGAGGCGGAACAACCCGCGCAGGCCTGAGGTTGGACCGGCCGGGGGGCCCTCGCAGAGGGCAAGGTCTTCTCCCGGCTGCGCCTCTGACGCGCGGATCTCGCGGAGAACGAGGCGTCCGGCGGGGGGTCGCTGCCGGTCGGCGTGATCGCGCAGGTCAGGCGCGCTTCGTGCGATACTTTCGCGCGTGTCCCTCCAGTTCAGCGTGCGCTGGCAACGCCCGCTTCTCGCCGCCGTCACCCTCCTCCTGTTCTTTGGAGCCATCGAGATCGCTCTCTGGGCGGGGGGGGTGAGGCCGCTCGCCGGGGGACGAGACCCCTTCGAAGGTTTCTCGGAGCACGTACGTGTCTTCCGTCTGAACGCCGGTCTGGACGCCGAGCACGGCGTGTACGAGACGGCCCCCGGCGCGGCGTTCTCCTTCAACGAGCAGCGCTTCCGGGCGCCCAAGCCGCCGGACGGCTTCCGTATCTTCGTGCTCGGCGGGTCCAGTGCCTACGGGTTTCCGTGGGGCGCGCGCGTGGCCTTCCCGCAGCAGCTGGAAGCGGGACTGCGAGCCGTCTGGCCGGAGCGGACGATCGAGGTCGTCAACGCCGCCGGCATGTCCTACGCGTCGCACCGGCTGCGGATCCTGACCCACGAGATCCTCGAGTACGAGCCCGACCTCCTCGTCATTTACGGTGGTCACAACGAGTTCATCGAGCGTCGTTTCTATGGGAGCATCCTCGAGCAGCCCCGCCAGCTCGACGCGCTGCGCCGCATGCTGCACCACTCGCGCCTGTACTCCAGTCTCACCCGCATTTACCAGAGCTCGTTCGACCGAGGTGCAAAGGGCGCCGGAGCGGACGGGACCGCCACGGACGCTCCGGCCGGGTTCGACCTCGCCGTGACCCGGGAGCCGTCCCTCAACGTGTCCGACGCGGAGAAGGACGAGGTCCGCGCGCTCTTCGAGGAGAACCTGCGGGTCATAATCAGGCTCGCGCGAGGCGCCGGCGTGCCCATTGTCCTCTGCACGGTCCCGTCGAATGTGCGGGACTGGGCACCGGACCAGTCGTTCTTCCCCCAGGGCACGCCGGGCAACGACGAGCGGGTGGTGGGCGCGGCGCTTCTCGAGGCGGAGCGGGCGCTCGCGCGGGGTGAAGCGCAGAGTGCGGTCGGGGACCTCGAGCAGGCGCTCGCTCTGGCGCCGGGCCATGCCCGCCTCCACTTCGAGCTGGGCCGCGCCTACGAGGCGTTGGGACGCTGGGAGCAGGCGCGCGCGTCGTACGTGCGCGCGCGCGATGCGGATGGCAGCCCGACGCGTGCGCCGAGTTCGTTCAACGACACCATCCGCCGCGTGTCCCGCACCGAGGGGGTTCCCCTGGTGGACGTCGAGCAGCTCTTCGAGGCTGACGCGCCGCACCGACTGCTGGGCTTCGACCACTTCGAGGACTACGTGCACCCGACTCCCGCCGCGCACGAGCAGATTGCACTGGCGCTCTGGACGCTCCTGCTCGAGGAAGGCTTCCTGGGAGAGCAGCGCCGAGCCGAGCCGAGCGTGTTCCACGCGGCCGTGCGCCGGCCGGAGCGGGGCGCGACATCGGAGGACGGCGACGGTCCCGCGAGGCGCGCCGCGGAGCTCTTCAACCTGGGCGTGGTTCTCGCCAAGCAGGGCTACGACGACCAGGCCCTCGAGAAATTCCGCTCCGTCGTCGAGATCCTTCCCAGCCACCCCAAACCGCGGCTCAACATGGGCATACTGTTCCTCCGACAGGGGCGTCACGAAGAGGCCGTGGCCGAGCTCCGCGAGGCGCTACGACTCCAGCCGGAGCACACACACACCCACCTGCTACTGGCGGAGTCGCTGCGCCAGCTCGGTCGACATCCAGAGGCCGAGCAGGTTCTGGAGCGCGCAGCACGGGCGGCGCCGGAGTCTGCACGCGTCCTGAAAGGCCTCGGCGTCGTGCGCTACGAGCAGGGGCGCATCCGGGAGGCGGAGGGCGCGCTCCGCCGGGCGGTGGAGCTCGACCCTGGAGACGCCGACGCGCGGGCGTGGCTGGGGCGCGCCCTCGTCTCGGAGCGCCGCTTCGACGAAGCCCGCAGCCAGTTCGAAGCGGCCCTGGCGGTGCGCCCTGGTCACCGGGAGGCACGCAACGGACTGGCGAAGCTGGACCTGGAGCGCTGAGCGAGTTCGCGGCGTACAGACCCCTCACGCGGCCCGGGAGTGGACGATCACTGCGCGCGGCGATCCAGCCGCACGACAGTCAGATCGTCGAAGTAGATCACGCTGTCCGCCTTGGTCCAGAGGCCGACCCGCCCGGCCTCCGCAAACGTCGCATCTTCGACCTCGAACAGCTTTCGGCCATTCGAATAGATCTCGAAGAGGTCCCCGTCGGCGACTACGCGCAAGCGACTCCACTGGCCCGAGGGAATCGCCGCCTTCACGCCGTAGGCCGATCCAGCTCCCTTCACGCCGATGTTGCTGCGCTTTCCGTTCTCGACCTTGTAAGCCACCACGTTGTCTTCGAGAGCATTGGCACGGACGACGTAGTAGTTATCCTCGTCCTGGTACCGCCAGACAATGCCAGCGCCCTGGTCGACCTTCCCGGAAACAGGTTTGAATCGGACGGACACATCCACGTCGGTCGCCGTCAGACCGTCGTACACCAACAGGGGCAGGCGATAGTTCGTCGAGTCGTCACTGATCTGGGCGACCACTCTTCGACCCGACGGGGAGTCGATCTCCTCTCGCACGACCCATTCGCCGGGGTCCCCGCGCCCCGTCCTCGCGGTGCTGAAGCCTGAGGGGGCAGCCCCAGGCTCATCGGACTCGAAATCACTCGCCGCGGCCAGTTGAACGAACGCCAGCTGGATGACTCCGCTGGCTTTGTCCATGTCGCCGGTATGGTCGAAGGCTGCGGCAGCTACCTTGTAGGTGCGCTTCGGATCGAGAACGGTGTCGTCGGGATGCCCGGTATCCAGAAGCCTCGACATTTCTAGCATCCACTCTCCACTGGACCACGCGCCCCTGGCTCGCACATCGGCCGCGCTGCCACTGGGTGTTGCTGGCACGTACGCGGGGACCCGCTCGCCGCTGAAAGCAGTCGGAGCATGTCGCTTCCCCTCCACGGAATCTCCCGAATCCTCGGGACGGGCAATCCAGACTTCCTTTTCGTTTCGTGCCGTGTAGGACTTCGCATCTCGTTGCGGCTCGGTCAGCGTGTAGTGGTGCGTCTTGTCCGTGGCGTATCCCTGGGGATTCGTGCGGAACGCCTTCCAGTGCCACACGTCCCAGATGGCCTCGACCCCGGCGAGCATGTCGGCGTCAAAGGGCCCGGTGTGTTCGAAGGCGAGCGAGAACATGTCTTCGTGATCGTCTCCCTGATCGTAGATCTGGTTGTCCGCGTTCCAGACCCAGGTTTTGTGCGAGACGCTCTCAGTCGAGTCTTCCCAGGTGATGAGGAAGAAGATCTGGGTATCGGTGTGGACCGAGCGAAGCGTCATGGGGACGGAGGCACCCTCGTTCGGCGGCAGCGGTCTTCGGGCGATCACTTGCAGCGGAATCGCCGCCTTCCAGGCCGCATCGTCAGCCACGCCGTCCAGAGTCGGTGCCTTCGCCACACGGGCCGACATCAGCCGGGGCGGACCCATATGGCTTTCGCGGACCTGCTGTGCCGAGGAGCTGCACGCGAGTCCAACGGCCGCGAACGCTGCGAGCAGGCTTCGATGATTCATGAAAACCTCCCTCGAGGAACCAGCATGTTCTCACGCAAGACCGTCGTCGCTCGCCTCTGAAACGTTCCCCCGAACCCGGTTGCGGAACAGCCGCAGAAGCGCTGACTGTGGGCGATGCAGCAGCTCGTCCCAGGGCCCGGACCCGACGGCCGCAAAGGCCAGTGGCATCGCTGGAGCGATCGCGAGTGCGAAGCAACCCGCGAGACCGAGCGTTCGCCAGTGTCCCGGAGCTTCGAGCCGCAGTGGCGAGATCATGGCAGGTTCCGGTCCACCCACTCCTTGAGATAGCTGCGGGAAATCCGCTCCAGAATGGGGGCCAACTCCATATAATCAACCTGCATGGGGGTGATGCTCTCCGGAGATCGGACCCCATCGGGGATCGGGACGCCGGGCCGCGCCGGCATCTGCGCAGCTTCGCTCTCGGCGAGGGCTTGCTCGACCTCCGGAGTCAACAGGAAGTCGATGAACTGCTCCGCCGGTCCCACGTTCGGACCGCCTGCGATTCGAAGGGCGGCGTTTGGAATCACCAGCGTGCCCATGCCCTCCGCATCGGGAAATACTACGCCGACCGGCTTGCCTTCGATCCGGGCAACGTTGTAGTCATCCGAATCGGCGATGCCAACGGCGCACTCTCCCGTTGCGACCCGGCGGCGAACTTCGCCGTTCGACGAAAGGATCTTGCCGCCGTTGGCTGCGAAGCTCTCGAAGAACTGGCGTGCCTCGTCTTCGCCAAGCACGGCGAAGAGCGCCGCAGCGTGCATCGACGTGGTTCCAAACAGCGGGTTGGCAATGCACGCTTCGCCTGCGGGGGATGATAAGCGGCAGCAACGCCCCGCTCCTTCAGGATGGCTGCACGAACCGGATCGCCGCTCCAGAACACATCCGCGCGCGGCCGCTCCTTCTCGGCGATCAGCCGGTTCACCAGACCTGTGCTCTTGGTTTCCTCCGTATCGGGCACGAGGCGGACGCGGACGCCCGTTCTCTTCTCGAAACGCTCAGCGACAGGGCGGGCAAACACCTCGTCGACGGAGGCATAGACGACTACCTCCCGAGGGGGCGAAGGCGGGCCGGAGTCCGAACATCCGCCCAGGAGCCCGAGAACCGCCAGTACCCCGCCTGGTGTCGCTCGCAAGCGGCCAATCATGCTGCGCCGACGTTCGCCGCCTGCAGAAGGACGTTGCGCCATGAGTTGATCTCGGGCAGCTGATCCATCCGGTTGCCCCCTTTTCCGCAAGCGAGTGCAACCCGGCAGGGAGCACCCAATGGACGAATGTCCCTCGCTCGCCGCTAGTCGCGATCGGGGTCCGACGAGGCCCTTCCCTCCACGGAGTCCGGATCCTCGAGCCTCAGACGCAGGCGTTGCACGCGGCGACGGCTCGCATCGAGCACCGTCGCCTGGTAGGGACCTACCTGGGTGCTGTCGCCCTTCCTGGGAAGCCGCCCCAATCGGGCCGTCACGTGGCCTCCGATCGTGTCCTCTCCCTCGTCCTCTTCCTCGGCGAGTTCGAGATCCAGCCGATCGCACAGCTCCGGAAGCGACATTCGACCCGAGATCTCCCAGACTCCGCCTCCCGTGGCCCGGAGGAGCTGCTCGGGGTCGTCGAACTCGTCGCCGAGCGGACCGACGATCTCTTCGAGGGCGTCCTCCCGGAAGGCCAGGCCGATACTGGTTCCACGCTCGTCGAGGACGATCGCACAATGACCTTGCTTCGCCTGCAGCTCGAGCAGGAAGTTCGAGAGCGACATCGTGTCGGGCACGAAGATCGGCTCGTGGGCCAACGTGCGCAGGTCCACGGCGCCGCACTCCAGTGCCCGATCCATCGCATCCTTGGCGTGAACGACCCCGACGACCGAGTCGAGACCAACCTCGCAGAGCGGCAGCCGGCTGTGCTTCGAATCCCGAATCCGCCGGAGATTTTCCTCCGGCGTCTTCTCGAGCGAGACGAAGTCGACGTCGACGCGCGGGACGAGCAGGTGACGGACCTCCATCGAGATCATCCGGAAGACGTTCTCCGTGAGCTCGTACTCGTGCTCTGGGATGTGGCCCGAACGCGCCGCGAGCGACAGGATCCTCCGGATCTCGTCGGCCGTGTGGGGCTCGTGAAGGGCACTCACGGGCAATCCCGCGACGCGCACCATCCAGTTCGAGATCCCGTTCACACTCGCAATGATGGGCCCGAAGACGAGGGCGAAGGCGCGGAGGGCGAAGGAAGTCTGCAGGGAAGTCGCTTCGGCGCGGCGCAACGCCCACATCTTCGGCGCCTGTTCACCGAGCGTCATGTGCAGCAGCGTGAGGACGACGAACGCAAGAGCGATCGAAGTGACGGGAAGCCACGGATTCTCGGGGCTTATTGCGATGCCCATCGCGCCGACGGTCGCGACCAACAAGACCGAGACCACCGGCTCGCCGAGCGCGCCCAGGATCAGGCTCGCCAGCGTGATTCCGAGCTGACAGGCCGAGAGGTACCGATCGAGGTGGAGCAGGATGTGTTTCACCGACCCGGCCCGCCTTCCACCCGCGGCGGCGAGTTCGTCGATGCGCGACGATCGCACCTTCAGCAGCGCGAACTCCGTGGCGACGAAGAATCCGTTCATCAGCACGAAGAAGAGCGTCGCGCCGAGCCGCCAGGCAATGCCCAGCGCGTCGATCGATGTGGGTTCGGCCTCCATTACGCGACCTCAGCACCCGATGTCATGCTGTCGAACCGCCTCCCCTCGTCCACCGGTTCACCGGCTCTTTCCTCCGGACGACTCGCCCGATTCCGGTGGCGGAGTCTTGCTCTCCCGCACGACCAGCTTCACCCGGTCTGGCTCGACGCCGCGCACCTCGACGCCCTCGGGGTGGTGGACGTTCGCCGGGACGACGGAGAAGCTCCTTCGCCCCAGCTCGACCAGGGTCGCGTCGACCCGAACCACGAGCGCCTCGGGGCCGAGCAGGTAGAGGTCACGCCGGCGGCCGGCAAGCGCCACCCGCACTGTCTCCGGCTCGACGCTCTCGATCTCGTAGGCCTGCGGCAGGCCGCTCACCGAAACGCGCACCTCGCGCTCGAGCTCGACGACTGTTGCACCGGGAATGGCGAGAAACCAGAGGAGGCCCGCGATCGGCAGTGCGAGGAGGCCCTCGCGCCACTGGTGGAGCAGCTGCTTGACCCGGGCAGGGCGCTCGGCCGTGGCGGGTGCGAGGCGATGGAAGAAGCTGCGGATCTCGCCAGCGACCTCCTGCGGCGCCCTGAGCGTTCGGATGCGTCCGGCCTCCGCGATCGAGACGGTGCCCCGCTCCTCGGAGACTGCGATGCAGAGCGCATCGGTCCTCTCGGCCAGACCGAGTGCGGCTGCGTGCCGCGTGCCGCGCTGACCGAGCTGGGTATGGTCGGCGGAGAGCGGCAGATGCACGGCGAAGCGCATGGCCCGGTCGCCCGCCACGATGATGGCCCCATCGTGGCCGGGCGAGTGGGGGTCGAAGAGTGAGAGCAGCAGGGGCTCGGTGATGTCCGCATGGAGGGGCAGGCCTCCCTCCACGTGACCATCCACGGCCTCTCGGCCCGGCAGTACGATCAGGGCGCCGTGATGTTGCTCGGCGAGCTTCACGATGGCGCGAACGAGGGTGTCGATGGCGTCGGTGCTTGCCGGGAGGAGCCTGCGGCGAAGGCCAAGAGCCGCGATCTGCTCGAAGAGCCGCCGCAGGTCCTGCTGGAAGACCACGACGGCAACGAGCACGGCCACAGCGGCGAAGCTCTGGAGGACCCAGGTCGTCAGCACCAGGCCGACCTGCCGCGCGATCAGATAGAAAGTGACCAGGATCCCGAGGCCCGCGAGGGCGAGGCGAGCAGAGGTCGCCCGCAGCCATGCGATTCCGGCCCAGACCATGGCCCACACGACGACCAGGTCGATCAGCTCGGCGAAGCGGACCGAGAGGAGGGCCTCGATCATGAGCCCGGCCGCCGTGCTGGGACGAAACGGAGCGCTCTCACGTTCATGCGGGCTCGGGGCCGGATCGACGCGCCAGCTGGGCGACCAGCTGGCGGGCCAGCTCGCGGTCCGCGGTCGTCAGGCGCTCGAAGTCCTTGAAGAGGGGCTCGTCGGGCGAGGGCAGCGGCGCGGGGCTCTCGGATCGGCCCACCAGATAGTCGGTCGTGACCTCCAACGCCTCTGCGAGTCCCTTGAGATTCCGCAGGGACGGCCGTCGCGCACCGCTCTCGTAAAGGGATACGGCGGCCTGCTGCAGCCGGGCCCGCACCGCGAGGTCTACCTGGCTGAGCTTCCGCATCTCCCGCGCGGCGCGCAGCCGCCGGGGGAAGATTCCGAGGGGTTTGATCGACTCTTGCATGGTGTAAGTGTAATATAGTAAGCTACGAGTTCATAATAATCAAGAAGCCCCCGAGGAGCTGCGAGTCCCTCCATGCAGGACTCGAGGGATGGAACCGCGGTTCGTCGAGGTCGCGGAGGGCCAGGAACCGGTCGGGGGAGATCCCTCCATCGACAGGCCGGTGCCACCCAAGTGGCACGCATCTCACAGGTTTTGGGATGGGCGCGGCCCCGGAACCGCCCCCCGAAGGCCTGGTTGATTTGAATTGACTGACTTATTCAGTCAGTTATAGTATCTCCATGCCGCCGCGGATCATCCCCGAAAGCCGCCTGCAGGATCTGCTCGACTGCGCGACACGGGTCTTCATCGAGCAGGGCTACCGGCGCACCCAGATCGCCCATGTGGCCGAGGCCCTGGGGGTCGCCAAGGGAACCGTCTACCTCTACGTCGAGAGCAAGCAGGCGCTGTTCGAGACCGCCCTGCGCTACGCCGACCGCAAGGCGCCCCTGGCTTCCGAGATCGAGCTCCCGCTGCGCGCCTCCGGCCCGCGTGAGCTGTCCCGCGAGCTTCGCAAGCAGCTCGCGGGGGTGGTGCTTCCCTCTGCGCTCGCCCAGGCGCTGGAGAAACGGCGCGTGTCGGACCCGCGGGAAGAGCTCGAGCGGATCGTGCGACAGCTCTACGGAATCTCGTATCGCCACCGCAGGGCCATCAAACTGATCGACCGCTGCGGTCGCGATCACCCCGAACTCGCGAAGGCGTTCTACAGCGGCGGCCGCTTCGCCCAGCTCGACGCACTGAGCCGCTATCTCGACGCCAGGATCCGCGCTCGCATGCTCGCGCCGGTGCCCGACGTGGCCGTCGCCGCGCGTTTCGTGATCGAATCCGTCGCCATCTGGGCCGTGCACATCCACTGGGATCCCTCCCCTCAGCCCATCGAGCCCGGGGCCGCCGAGGAGACGGTGGTACAGCTGGTGGTCCGCGCCCTCGCGGGAGGCGCGCCGTGAAGCTCCCGGGCAGCATGCAATTTCCTGATCGTTCTCCCCAACGGAGGTATGCCATGACCCGACTCCTCGTGATTTCAACGCTTCTGTTGTCTCTGGGATTCGGAGCGTGTCGCGCCGATCTCAGCGATCTGCAGGTAATCGAAGTGAAAGATCTGGCGGCCTGGAGCGCCGAGGGCAGCGACCTCACGATCTGCGATGCCAACAGCGACGACACCCGGCGCCGCTTTGGCGTGATCCCCGGGGCGGTTCTGCTCTCGAGCTACCGCGACTACGACACGGCCACCGAGCTGCCCGCCGACAAGTCCGACCGTCTCGTCTTCTACTGCCACAGCGAGATGTGCGGCGCGGCCGGCGACGCGGCGCGCAAGGCGGTTGCCGCCGGTTACCGCAACGTCTGGGTCATGGCAGCGGGAATCAAGGGATGGGCCGATTCGGGAAGGCTGGTCGTTCCGGGGCCGGAGACCTCGTCATGAGGTGGATCGCGCTGGCGCTTCCGCTTTGCTTCGCGATCGGCTGTCAGGGGGTCGGGAAGCTCGACCTCCTGGCCGGCGGCCGCGACCGATGGCAACGACCCGACGACGTGATGAAGGCCCTGGAGCTCGAAAAGGGCGACCGGGTCGCCGACCTGGGCGCTGGCGACGGCTACTTCGTGCGCCACCTGGCGGATGCGGTGGGTCCAACGGGCGAGGTCTACGCCGTCGACGTGGACGAGGAGATCGTAGCGGAGCTCAGCAAGAGTTTCGCAACCGAATCCGGCAACGTGACCGCGGTGCTTGGGAAGTACGAAGACCCCATGCTTCCCGACGGCTCGATCGACGTGGTCCTGATCGTGAACACCTATCACCACATCGAGGACCGACCCGCCTACTTTCGCCGGCTCCGGAACGACCTGCGGCCGGGCGGCCGCGTGGCGGTGATCGAGCCCAACGAGGACCTCGGCGGGATCCTGAGCCTCGCCCTCGACGAGGGACACAAGAGCTCCGCATCCAGCGTCGAAGAAGAGATGCTCGAGGCCGGCTATCGCGTGGAGGCGCGCCACGAGTTCCTGCCCGTGCAGATCTTCCGCATCTTCTCGCCCGACGATGCGGGCTGAGGCCGACCTCGGTGTCGCGGCGGTGGTGAACGGACCCTTCGTCGCCTAGCGCTTCGGCTTCGATCGAGGCTTCGACTCCTTTCACTACGTGGACCCGAAGCAGGTAGCCGACCACCAGCGACAGGCGATGGCAACCTGCGAGCCCTGAAGGCTGAGCTGAAGGCGGGAAAGCGCCAGCTCGACGCCGTAACGTGATCACCGCGGATCACGGGGAGGAGTTCCTCGAGCACGGCGACCTGACTCGTGACCCCGAGGAGCGCGAGCAGCTGCGCCGTCTGGGCTATCTGGACTGAGGGGCGCGGGCGGGTCCGCCGCATGCCACCGCGGCGACCGCCGGGAACCCGGCTTCCCCGGCTATCGGTGGCTGGGGTTCTCAGAGACCGGGCTCGGGTCGCGGATGCGAAGCACGGCCTTTACCGACTCGTCCACGAGGTCTGACGCGATGTATCCGATGGCGAGACGCTCGCTGGCCACGAATCTCTTCACGGCCTCGTCGGAAGCGAGGGTGGCGGGCGGCAGCACCCCCTCGAAGTATTGGCGATTCCAATAGACTTCGAGGCGACGGGAGTCGTCACCGAAGACCTGGCGAACGAACAGCTCGCGCGCGGCGCTCACCGAATTTCGATTCACCGGAACGATGGGCTCCCCGTTCTCCCAGAAGCGACGGCGCTTGAGGTAGATCTGGGCGAGCTCCGTCCGGGTCAGCTGCAGATTCCGGTCGGCGTGTACGATCACGACGAGATCCTCTGCAATCGCCGGGGAGACAGCCACGGTCGTTGCCAGAAGCGCGATCAAGGAGCTGTGCCGAAGCATTCAGAACAGCACCGATATGGAGGAGAAGAAGCCGCGGTTTACGAAGTCGCTCCGCTGATCCGTGAACTGGTAGCCGGCTTTGATGATGAGGAAGCGCGTTGGCGTCCAGGCCATCCCCAGGTTTCCGATGTGGGAGGCTGGCTCGGGCCCGGACGGATTGAAGTATTCGAAGCGCCCCACCAGATGCAGACCGCGTAGGGCCCGGGTGTGGTAGCCCAGGTGATAGACACCCTGGGTGTAGATATCCCAGAGGTTCCGGTCCGGGATGTCGCCCCGGACGATGGTCCACTCGCCCTGCAGCTCGACTGGCCCCTTCTGCCAGAAGGCGTCGAGCCCGGCGAGATAATTCCAGTCGCCGTCGAGCTCCGAGGCGAGAAAAGAAGAGCCGACCGCCCAGTCCCCTAGCGGATCGGCGTAGCGCAGGCGGCCGCCCGCGCTGCGATCGGCGGGGATGGGATCCTCGGACCGATCGAGGGCGTCCATCACCTGGCCGTAGACCCAGTAGTTCAGGGTGTTCGCGCCGTTGACTCCGCCGCCGCCGGCGTCGATGGAGCCAAACAGCGAGAGCCCGGTCTGGTGCTCGTCGAAGGCGGTCTCCAGGAAGATCGGGTCGTTGGCGGTCCACGTGAACGGCTCCGCTGGAATCATGTTCCAGATGCCGACAGGGGTCTGGAACTTTCCAAAGCGCAGGTTGAGGGGGTCGCCGAGGCTCAGATCCGCGAAGAGCCTCTCCACCACCAGGGATACATCCGAATCGGTACCCCCGCTGGAGAGGTTCCAGGCGAAGAGGTTCCCCAACTCGAGGTCGGCGAAGGCCCGGAAGAATTCGAACGGCTCCCAGGCCACCAGGAAATTGATGCTGTCGAGCTCGAGCATTCCCGGCTCGCCTTGCAGCTTGTCGATCTCGAGGGTCGAGAAGCCACCGATGTGGAGACCGGTGCGGCCTAGACTGAGGCCCCGGCCGAGCACATAATCGATGGAGCCGACGGGACTCCCGATGCTGAAGAAGGGATCGTCGGGAGTCGGGGTCGGTTCGAGCGAGGCCGGTGGCTCTGCCCGCGCGACTGAGCCGATGGCAAGGCAACAGACGAGCGCCAGGCAACGGGCAAGCCGGAGCATGAGCAACCCTAACACGCGACGGGGAACACGGGTGGCAGCTTTCGCTTCGACGTCATTGCGCACGAAGCTTCTCCTGTTTACCGCCGCGCTGGTGCTCGTGCCGGGAGTTCTGCTCGTGCTCATCGCCGAGCGAAGCAGCCGCGAATCACTCGAGGGTGTCATTGGACGCCAACTCGCCCGAGAGGCCGGCCATACCGCCCACCAGCTCTCGGCCGTGCTCCAAACGGTGCGAGAGACGCTGCGCAGCTTCGCGCGACAGGACCTCATGCGGGAGATCCGCGTCGCCGACATCGACAAGCGCGTGTCCATGGCCCTCACGACTCTCCGCGAGGGCAGCCCGGTCCGGACCGACTACCTGGTAGTGGATCCGGAACGCAGTGTCGTGGCGGCCAGCGATCCCAGCCTGATTGGAACCACACCGCCCTGGGTCGATGCCGGCTGGGCGAGCGCGGGCCCCGGCGAGAGCCTCGTGGGTCCCCTCCGTACCGAGGCGACACCCGTGCTCTTGATGACGACGCCGATCCCCGACCCCGACGATCCGCGTCGCACCCTCGCGACCCTCGTGGGAGTCTTCGACTGGACGCAGCTGACGCGCGTTACCGGGGCCGTCCGACGGGATCTCGCCGCCCAGGGCGTGGCGGCCCAGGTGCTCGTGAGCCGCGCCGACGGATCGGTGATCGGCGGGGCCCAGTCGACGGGGGACGCTGGCAACATCGCCCGGCCGCCCGACCTGTCGGAGGCCGCACAGGGCATGAACGGTGCGAGCCCGGACTACATCGTGGACGCCCGATCGGGGCTCATCATCGGGCGCGCGTCGCTGGACCCGGACCTCCCGGAATGGAAGCTGATGGTGGTCGAGCCGCGGGCCGATGCGCTCGCCCCGGCCCGGCGCTCGAGCCAGCGTCTCGCGGTGGGAATGGGGCTCGCCCTGGTAACGGCACTCGGCCTCGCCACCCTCGCGGCACGGCGTGTGGTGCGACCCCTGAGCGAACTGACCGGTGCCATCCGCGAGCTCTCCAAGGGAGGCGCGAACGCACGCCCGGTCCCCGTTCGGACCGACGACGAGGTGGGCGTCCTGGCCGCCTCCTTCAACCAGATGGCCTCCGAGCTGGAACGGACCCAGCGCAACCTGGTCGAGGCGGAGAAGTTCGCTTTCGTGGGTGAGCTGGCCGCCGGCGTTGCTCACGAGATCCGCACGGCGCTGAACGTGCTCGGCAGCTCCACCCAGATCCTGGAGCGTTCGCTGCCCGCGGACGGCGATCCGGAGGCCGCCGAACTCGCGGAGATGATCCGGGCGGAAGTGGGACGGCTGGCCAACGTGGTGAACGATCTGCTGACCCTTTCGCGACCGCACCCGCTCTCCCTGGAATCCGGCCTGCTGTCCGAGCCCCTGTTCCGCGCGGCGGATTTCGTGGCTCCACAGGCCCGAGACAAGGAGATTCGCATCGTGCGCACGGTCCCGGACGATGAGGTCAGCCTTCCGCGCGACTCGGAGCTGATCCACCAGGCGGCCGTCAATCTGCTCGTCAACGCGATCCAGGCGCTTGGGCACGGGGGTTGCATTGAAATCCGGGTGTTGGCGACGAAGGACGGACACGGAGGCTTCGAAGTGAGCGACGATGGACCGGGGATCCCCGGCGAGCTGCGAGATCGGATCTTCGACCCGTTCGTGACCGCGCGGGACGGGGGCGTCGGCCTCGGCCTGACCTTCGTGAAGCGCGTCGCTCACGACCACCACGGGAGCATCTCGGTGGAATCCGAGCCGGGCTCGGGAACCTGCTTCCGGATCCGACTCCCCATGCGGGATGCAAGCCGATGAAGCGGGTTCTCATCGTCGACGACGATCGCCGGACGCGGCGGATCCTGCAGATCCTGGTGGAGAGACTCGGCCTCGAGTCGGTCGCGTTCGAGAGCGCCGAAGCCGCGCTCGAGGACCTGAACGCAGAGTCTGCCGCACTGATCCTGACGGATCTCAAGATGCCGGGCACCGACGGGATCGAGTTCATGCGGCGCCTCCGCCAGCTGGACGAACAGGTTCCCGTGATCGTTCTCACGGCCTACGGAACCGTCGCTGCCGCCGTCGAGGCAATGAAGCTCGGAGCCGTGGACTTCGTGGCCAAGCCATTCGACGTAGATGCCCTCGAGCTGCTGATCCAGCGATCTCTCGAGATGTCCAGACATCGGGTGGAGAACCGGTATCTGCGCGAGCAGGTAGACAGCGTTCCCCAATTCGAGGACATCGTTGGCTCCTCGCCGCCCATGCGGGAGATTTTCGAGCTGATCCGGAAGGTGGCACCCACGAAGAGTGCGGTGCTCATCACTGGAGAGACGGGAACCGGCAAGGAACTGGTGGCTCGTGCCATCCACAAGCTGAGCCCGCGCGTCGAACATCTCTTCGTTCCGCTCAATTGCGCAGCGATTCCGTCGGAACTTCTCGAAAGCGAACTCTTCGGGCACGTGCGCGGCGCCTTCAGCGGCGCCCAGTCCGATCGGGAGGGTCGGTTCGGGGCGGCCGACGGCGGCACCCTGTTTCTCGACGAGATCGGAGACATGGATCAGCGTCTGCAAGCGAAGCTGCTGCGCGCGCTCCAGGACGGAGTCATCGAGCCGGTGGGAAGCAATCGTCGTGTCCCGGTGAACGTGCGGATCGTCTCTTCGACCCATCGCGACCTGGAAGCCGCGATCCGGGAGGGCAGCTTCCGGGAAGATCTCTTCTACCGTCTGAACGTATTCCGGATCGAACTTCCGCCGCTGCGCGAACGCGCAGGCGACATCCCGGTAATCGCCGCGGCATTTCTCCGGGAGTTCGGCCGGGATGTGGGAAAGGGGCCACTGGGCCTGAGCGAGGACGCCGCCACCGCTCTCCAGCATTACCGATGGTCGGGAAACGTGCGCGAGCTTCGCAACGTCATGGAACGAGCTGCGGTGCTGGCCTTCTCCGAGACCGTCGACCAGGAGCTGGTCGACACCCTCCTGCCCGCCGCAGCGCACCCGGGCGAGGAAAGCCTGGACCTGGCCGGCGCGGTGGCCGAGATCGAGCGACGCACGATCCTGCGGGCGCTCGCCGTCACCCAGGACAACAAGACCGAGGCCGCCTCGCTGCTCGGGATCGGGGAGCGCACGCTGTGGACGAAGCTGAAGAAACACGGCCTCTGATTCGCAAGCCTCGTGCCACCCCAGGGGCGCCCTGAAGCGGTTCCGCAAGCCCGCCGTCGCCCCATCCCTGCCGGAATCGGCACGGGCCCTGCAGGATCCGGCAGGATCCTGCAGGATCCGGCAGGGTGGCCGGTCAGGGGGCAATCACCACGACTCCCCCGCGGCCTTCGAGACGGGGTCCACGATTCACGGCACGGGATGCCGCGGAGCGTCGCTACGCCAGAAACTCCCAGCACTCCAGGTCGACCGCGTGTTGCAGGTGGCGCTCGATCATGGCCGCAAACATGCGATCGCCGCGCTCGTCCTGGCCCGTGAACATGCAACCGAGCACGGTGATCATGATTCCGTGTAGAGCACTACGTCGATACAGCTGCCAGCACTCGTCGCTTGCGATTTCCATGCCCAGGAACGCGAGCTCGCGCCGGTAGATCTCCACCAGCTCCGATTCGTGTTCACGCCGCGTCGCGACAGCTAGCCCTCCGCCCAGGAAATAGGCCACGTCGATCAGCGGACAGGTGTGCTGCACGGTCTGCCAGTCCACGACGGCGATCGGGGGGCCGCCCTCCCCGGTTCCGAACAGCAGGTTCTCCAGGCGGTAGTCCGCGTGCACCAGGGTCCGGCAGCCGGGAAACCCGAGGGACCAGCTGGCGAACGATCGGATGTAGCGCTCGGCCATGGCGGCTCCCTCGGGCGAGATCACGTCCTCGAACCGCCGGAAGAAACCCGGCCACATCTGCTGGAGCAGGATCTGCCCGAACTCGGCGGCCTCGGGGGTGGTGGACATCAGCCAGTCCAGGTGCTCGAGTCGAGAATCGCCGACAAGAGGACCGTGCAGCTTGGCCGCCTCGCGAATCGCGAGTTCCGCACGATCGGGACCGCAACCCAGGATCTGATCACCGGGCCGAGCAGGAGCGAGATCCTCCATCAGGATCACGAAATCGGTCTGGTTCTCGTGAATCCGGGCCAGATACACGTGCGGCGTGCGCATGGGAATCCGGGACGCAATCTCGCGATAGAAACAGACCTCCCGGCGATAGGCGCCACCGGTGCCCGCGTTGGCACGCGAGGTCGCATCTGCCGCCGGCAGCTTGGCGACCAGGGAGGCGGGCGCGGTGGGAGAAGCGTCCTCGTAGGTGAGCGTGTAGCGGACGTTGTCGCCCATCTTCCCGGTCCCGATCACCTGCCAGCGCACGTCTCGTACTCGCCCCTCTGGCAGCAGCCCGACTTCGCGGAGGGCGGCGGTGAGCCAGTCCGTATCGAGGGCGCCCGGTTCGGTGACGATGTCCGGCATGGGAATCGAATCTCATGATGACACCCCTGATGGAAGAATTGCGCCTACAATCCCCCCTCTTCGAGGACCGCGCGATTCCCGCGCCGGGAGGGACAAGGATGGTCAATCTGCCTCCGCCCATCGAGGAAGTGCACAGACGCGCCCGCGCCCGCACCGCCGCGTCCGTCATCACCATCCTGGTCGTTTGCGGCGCTCTCACCTGTGGCGGCGCTGCGATCTGGCTCTTCCAGAGTGAGATGGGTCAAGAGCTACTGGCGGCCGCCAGCGGGACGATCGAGATCGCCCAGTCGGGGCTGACCGCCCCCGGCACGGATGAGCTGCGCGCGGCGGGCTGCCAGATCGCGATGGTGGTGGATTTCGGGGACATGCTCCAGCTGGTGAAGGCCCTCGTCGACGAGGACGAGATGCAGGCCGTGCTGGACGAGGAGATCCCCCCGGACACTCAGGTCGTGACCTGTGACGCGGCGGGCGCCGAGGGGATTTCCTGCCAGGACGTGGCCCGGGTCTACGTCGAGGCCGTCGCGCCGTCCCAGGCCTTCTTCGTGCACCTCCAAGGAGGCGACGAGGAGTGCCAAGCCGCCTTCGATTCGTCGGGTGAGCCTCTCCCGGACGAATGACTCGCGGGCTTCGTGTAGAATCCGGAGAAACCGGCGAAGGGAGCGAGCAGCATGGCCAGCATGCACGATTTCGAGATGGATTCCATCACTGGTGAGACGCTGAGCCTTTCGCAGTATCGGGGCCGCGTCTGCCTGGTGGTCAACCTCGCCAGCCAGTGAGGAATGACCTCCCAGTACGCAGGTCTGCGTACCCTTCACGAAGATCATGAAGACCGGGGATTCAGTGTCCTTGGCTTCCCGTGCAACCAGTTCGGCGCCCAGGAGCCCGGCAGCAACCAGGAGATCCTGGAGTTCGCCCAGTCGAAATTCGGGGCCGGTTTTCCCATGTTCGCGAAGACCGAGGTGAACGGAGACGGTGCCTGCGATCTCTACGCGTTCCTCAAGGCGGGCCACCCGGACGAAGAGGGCAACGAGGACATCGGCTGGAACTTCACCAAGTTCCTGGTGGGGCGTGACGGCCAGGTGATCGCACGCTTTGGGCCGGGCGTCCCGCCCGGGGAGATTGCGAAGGCGCTAGCGGGACACCTCTGACCCACGCCCGGAGCTAACCCGGTTCGACGCTCACCTGGGTGCGAACCGAGTTGGCGATGAAGCAGTGCTCGTGGGCCATTTCGTGGAGCCGGGCGAGTTGGCCATCAGACGGGGGGCCGTCGCGGAACTCCACCCTGGGGCGCAGGCTGACGCGCGTGACGGCGAGCCTTCCCTGCTCGTTCTTCTCCATGAAGCCCACGGCGGCGTCTGTGTAGCGATCCACCACCAGGCGCTTGCGCGCGGCGAGCGCCAGGAAGGTGAGCATGTGGCAGCTGGCGATGGCCGCCACGAAGGCCTCCTCCGGGTCGACCCGGCTGGGGTCTCCCAGATAGCCCGGCGCGGCCGAGGCGGCGACAACCACCCCCGACCCGAAGCGCCAGTCGTGGTTGCGGGTGTAGCCCTCGTACGAGAAATCGCCGCCGCTTCGCTCCCAGGAGATCGTGGCCGCGTGTTCCGACATGCAGCCAGTCTAGCCTGGGTCCCGGGCTTCGCTCAGAGCCTGACCCTCGACACCCGGGTGTAGACTTCCTCGCTCACCTGGGCCTCGTACAGCGTTTCCAGGCGCCACCGCGCGTCCAGATGCACCGAGTCGTCCGACGGGCGTTCATCTTCGTAACGCACCTGCTGGATCACCAGGATGTTGGGAAACGCGTGGGTCTCCAGGCGACCCAACAGCTCTTCGCGATGCGTGTTTGCGTACTCGCCGGACACGACACCCCAGCCCTGCACGACGTACCAATAGGGCGTATCGAAGATGATCAGGTTGTTGCGATCGGGGAAGTGCTCGTCCAGGTAGTCCAGGTTCTGGTGGTAGTCGTGGATCGCAACGGTCTGGCTCGCAGCGTGGGTTTCCGCAGCGAAGGGCCAGTACGCGACGATCAGACCCACCGCTGCCACCCCGACGTAGCTCCTCGGGAGATTCCAGTGCCGAGCCAACGCCGCCAGGAGCGATACGGCCGCGACGGCAAGTATCGGCAGGAACAGGATTCCGAAGCGGCTCGCGAAGATCACCGTCAGGTTCCCCCAGTAGTAACTGAAGACGACGATGGATTGGGTGAGCACGCACAGGGCGAGAAGAGCGAGCAGGCTCACCCGATCGGCGCGCAGGCTTCCCCGGTCGCGCCAGAGTCGGTACGCCGCATAGGCCAGGCCCGCGAGCGCCAGGTAGAACACCGGCGGCACCGATCCGTACCAGACCTCCTGGCGGGTGAAGTAGTCCCAGGCATGACCGAGATTCGCCGGGATCCGGTCGAGGGCGAAGAATGACTCGCCGTTCCGAACGCCGAAGTCGCCGCGTTGGGTGGCGAGGCGACGCTGCCAGAGAATCGGGAGGAACAGGAAGGGCAGGATCGCAGAGCGGTAGCTGAGCGCCCGATAGTCCTTCGCGCGCAGGATCCCGATCAATACCGCGCCGAAACACAGGACCCACAGAGGCGACTCGTAACGGATCTGCGCCAGGATCACGAGCGTGAGGCCCAGCCTTTCCAGATCCCGTGTGTTTCGCTCCCGCAGGAACCGCTGAAACAGCCAGAAGGACAGCAGCAGAAACAGCAGCTGGAAGACTTCGAACCCCCCCGACGTGGTGCATGTGATCAGGACAGGGAAGGAAGCCAGAAACACCATCCCCATCATTCCCCAGAAACGGTCGAATTCCCGCTGCAACACGCCGTAGAAGATGAACAGGCTCATGGCTGCCGACAGGGCGTTCACCACGAACACGTTGTCCGCGCGGTATCCCGAAACGGTATGCACGAGGGACACGAAGAAGGGGAAGAAGAGAGGGCGCCGACCCACGAACTGGGTGACGATCTCGTAGTTGCCCAGCGTTCGCAGCGATTCCCAGGCCACGAGAACCGACTGCTCGTAATACATGGAAAACGACACCGCGGCCAGGTGGATCTCGTCGTTGAAGATCCGGAATCTGGGTTCGCTCACCAGCGTGAAGCCCAGGCCCAGCAGCATCGCCACGGCCAGCGCAAGCCCGTGCTTTCGCGCCAGATCCGCCCATGAGAATTCAAAGCGCTGCGGAAGCAGCGTCTGGAGCCACAACAGGAAGGTCGCAAGCAGCAGGAACCAGGTCGCGGACCGGTGCCACTGCATGATTCGCGGGTCGCCGGGGACGACCCCAAGGATGATGGTCAGACAGGCAGAGATCCCTACGAGAACGGGATTCAGGCTGGCGCAGGCATGAAACACGCCTTACGGATCGGCGTGTTCCCCGTGGTGCTGTAGGCACCGTGGGAAGGCGGGACCTAGGGTGCGGGCTGTCGCGATTCCACGTAGCGCCGGATCAGCTCCACTTCGTCCGGGCCGATGTAGAGCTCCATTTTCGGCATGCCAGTACCTGGCAGGCCGGAGAGCGCAACCTGGTCGAAGACGCCGCCCAGGCGCAGAAGCGATGCGCGCAGGTCCGGCACCCCGCTCGAGGACACCACGCCACTGCCGTGACAGCGCGCGCACCACTTGTGGTAGAGGCGCTCGCCGTCGGCCAGCTCTCCGGGGCGGGTGATGAAGGCCTCGATCTGTGCCGGTGTGGGCGCGGCGTCCGGCAGCGCGTACGTGAGCACGACGCCGGGACCCTTCGCCACCCCCTTTGCAGCGGTGCCGCCCAGCAGGCCGAACGCACCGCCGAAGCCCGCCATCACGGTCACATACTGCACACCGTCCAGGTAGTAGGTGATCGGAGCCGCAATCACCCCCGTCTCCGTGTGCGCGACCCACAGGGTGCGACCGTCGTCGGCGCGGTAGGCGACGAAGCGACCATCGGCGGTTCCCTGGAAGACCAGGTTGCCGGCCGTGGTGAGCGTGCCCCCATTCCAGGGCAACCCGTAGGGCACGCGCCAGGCCTCGCTCTGGCGAACCGGGTCCCAGGCCAGCAGGTGGCCCGAGGCCACCTCCGGCGGAAACGCCGCGAACACGTTGGTGTCGGTTCCCAGGTTGAACTCGTCCGGCACCACCTGGAAGTCCGGCTCCCGGCGATAGGCGCCGAGAAACTCCTGGGCGGGGATGTACACCAGACCCGTCATCGGGTTGTACGACATGGGCTGCCAGTTGTGTCCGCCGAAAAAGGTGGGCTTCACGAAGGCGAGCCCTCCCGCGTAGTCCTGACCCGCCACCTCGACCGGCCGGCCCGATGCGTCTACGTGGGAGGCCCAGGTCACCGTTACGTAGGGTTCGGCCGAGATCAGCTCACCCGTGGCCCGGTCCAGTACGAAGAAGAAGCCGTTCTTCGGAGCCTGCATCAGCACCTTGCGCGTGCTTCCGCCGATCACGAGATCTGCCAGGATCATGTGCTGGGTGGCAGTGAAGTCCCAGGTGTCGCCTGGCGTCGTCTGGTAGTGCCAGACGAGCTTTCCGTCGTCCGGGTCGAGCGCCAGGATCGAGCTCAGGTAGAGATTGTCGCCGCCGCCGGGGCTCCGGAGCTGGCGCACCCAGGGCGAGCCGTTGCCCGTGCCCACGTAGAGCAGGCGCAGCTGTGGGTCGTAGGCCATGGAGTCCCAGGCCGTGCCGCCGCCGCCGAGTTTCCACCACTCGCCCGACCAGGTCTTCGCCGCCTGGGTCAACGCTTCCGATTCGAAGGGCTGCGACGGATCGCCAGGAACCGTATAGGTGCGCCACACGAGTTCGCCGGATTTCGCGTCGTAGGCCGAGACGTAGCCGCGGACGCCCAGCTCGGCGCCGCCGTTCCCGATCACCACCCGGCCCTCGACGATCCGGGGCGCACCGGTGATGGTGTACGGAAGCGAAGGATCGACGGTAACCACCTCCCAGTCGGGCAGCCCGGTCTTCGCGTCCAGGGCGATCAGCCGCCCGTCCAGGCTTCCCACGTAGACGCGCCCGCGATAGAGGGCGACGCCGCGGTTCACCACGTCGCAACAGGCCCGCTTGCCCGTCTCGCGGGGAACGCGCGGGTCGTAGCGCCAGAGCAGGTCGCCACTGCGGGCGTCCAGAGCGAACACGACGCTCCAGGTGCTGGTCGTGTACATCACGCCGTCCACCACCAGGGGTGTCGCCTCGAGACCCCGGACGCTGCCCGTGGGGAACGACCAGCGCAGCTGCAGGCCCGCAACGGTCTCGGCGTTGAGCTGGTCCAGCGGACTGAAGCGCTCCTCCGCGTAGGTGCGGCCGTGAGTGATCCAGCTGTCCGGCTCGCTCGCCGCGGCCACCAGCCGGGCGTCGTCGATGGCACCCGGCGCTGCATCAGCTATCGGCGAGGCCGCCTCGTCGTCCCCGCACCCGAAAGCGAGGCTGGCGAAGCACAAGGCCGCCACGAATCCGAATCGAGCCGGAATCCACGCGTTCCTCATCGAAAGACCTCATTCGAAAGCTTCTCGACGATCGTCTCGGCGACGACCCGGTAGCCTTCGGCGGTGGGGTGCTGGTCGGTAAAGAAGTAGGACGGACACTCCTTCTGCTGGCACAGGGAAATGAACGGCCGGGTGAGATCGATGAGAGGGGTCTCCGTTTCCAGCGCCACGCTGCGGATGATCGGATTCGCCAGCACATAGAAGTTCCAGCGCGCCGGATACGTCATGAAGTAGAGCGGGATGCCCAGGTCCCTTGTCTGGCGCGCGATCGTGCGGAGATTCCGTGTGAGCCCCTCCCGGTCGGTATCCGGAACCCCGTCGCGCCGGACGAATCCCATCTCGAAGACTTCGTCTCCGAATCGCGCCACGTGGTCTCCCCGATCCGGAATCTCTCCGAGGTCGAGGGTTTCTCCCATCTCCAGCTCCAGCTCGCGGCTGTCCACGTAGCGCCGAATCAGGTAGTAGAGCTTGAAGATAAGCGAATGACGCTCGAGGAAGCTCCGGCTGGAAACTCGGGGCTGGGCGTCTCCCGTTTCGAACGGTTGGGTCCAGAAATCGTTCACGCCCACCATCACGATCACCAGGTCCGGCTCGAAGGTGTCGACGAGGCGCGCCAGGTCTCGCACGACACGCGAAGAGTTCGTACCGGGAAACCCGAGGTTCATCACCTCGAGCTTCGGGTGGTCCACCGTCTCGTTCCAGAGAGCTTCGAGCTGCACAGGGTAGGACTCCGCCGGATCGAGCCACATGCCGTAGGTATTCGAGTCGCCGATGCTGAGGATCCGGGTGCGCCCGGTGAGCCAGGATGCCGAGAACTCGGGCCCGGCCGGCACCACCAGCCACGCAGCAACCCGTAGCGCGATCTCGAGAGCTACGAGAAAGACCACGATTCGGATCGAGAATGTCCCGAGCCACCGAGCAGGGGTCTTCCACCGCATCTGGGACTCCACGATCGCCATTCGCCCGTAGGCTAACCTAGCGGGATGGGGCTGCGACGGGCCGAAAAGGCAGGGACCGCCGACCCCTCGAGCCAATGGGCGCCGCGGTTGCTCGGAGCCTCGTGGCGGCAGTCGGCGCGGTCTCTCGTGTGTCCGGAGACGCCCCGCCTCGACGGGCAAACCGTCCTGATCACCGGCGGCAGCGAGGGCGTGGGGCTGGGGACCTGCCGCGGTCTGCTGGAGCGCGGCGCCCACGTGACCATGGCATCCAGGAGCGTCGAGAAGGCCGATCGCGCCTGCGCTCAGCTGCGCCGGGAGCTCGGCGCCGCAGACCCGCTCTCCCATCTTCCCCTGGACCTGTCCGACCTCTCTCGGGTGGGGGAAGCCGCGAAAGAACTGGAAGCGCGGCTCACCGGACGGCGCCTGGACGTCCTGATCTGCAACGCGGGTCTCTGGCCGCGGCGCCACGGTGTGTCGGCCCAGGGCCACGAGTTGGCGTTCGCCACCAACGTACTGGGGCACTTCCTGCTGCTCCGGCACCTGGTGGGGCGCGTGCTCGTGGAAGATGCGCGAGTGGTGATCGTGACCGGCGACATCTACATCCTGGCGCGCGACTGCACGCCCGATTACCCCTACCGGACGCAGCTGGGGGGCATGCTCGCCTACTGCCGCTCGAAGCTGGGAAATCTCTGGCAGGCACGCGAACTGCAGCGGCGCCACCCGAAGCTCCAGGTCCGGGTGGCGCATCCGGGAGTCGTGGCCACCTCCCTGGGCGGCGCGCGCAAGGGACTCGCGGAAGCGATCAGCCGCCGTGTCCTGCTCGACGAAAACCAGGGAGCGCAGACACCGCTCTACTGCGTGACGCAGCCCAACATCCCCCCGGGCGCCTACGTCCACAACGTGAGGGGGATCATGCGGCTTCGTCCCGACGACCCGGCCTGCGACGGCGCACGTGCCCGAGAGCTCTGGGAGAAATGCGAGCGGCTATGCCAGGGCCAGCTTCCCGACTGAGCCCCGCGCCGGATCCGGGTATCTTCGGGGTGTGCCGACCTGGAGTTCCTGGGGCCCCTGGAGCCAATGGCTATTCGCCGTTGCGGCAGGCCCCGGGAGCCAATGGCTATTCGCCGTTGCGGCAGGCCCCGGGCTGTGGCTCGCCGGGGCCATTTTCTTCGACTTCGTACACTGGGTCCTGCACCGAATGCTGCGCTCGCGCGGGTCGCTGCTGCGAGCATTGGCGTGGCCCCACTCGGTGCACCATCACTGGATCGACCGCGAGCTCCGCGTGCGCTGGGAGTACCAGCGCCGGAACATCTGGTGTCACATCGTGCCCGAGTACGCAACGCAGCTCGCCTTCACCGGAGCGCTCGCGTTCTGGCTTCCTCTTCCCTTCGTGGTGGTGCTGGCGGCGCTGCAAACGGCCGTCTTCGTCGGGATCCTCCGGGCGGGCGGGCTCGACATCAACCACCGTCCCGTCGAGATCCTCGACGCCTACCGACCCGGATTCCTGACCCCTCCCGCCTATCACGCACTCCACCACGTGCACCCCGACGCCTACTTCAGCGCCTACACGAAGCTCGTGGACATGTTGGTAGGGAGCGCATTCCCGTTTCGCGAACGCCGCTTCGCGTTGCGCGGCGACAGCGCGTTCGGCCGGGCCCTGCGCCGGGAGCTGACTCGTGAAGGTGTACACCTGGAGGACGCGGAGGCTTTGGGCGATCTGGACGTGCTGGTGCTGTGCGATCCCGACGAGCCGGTCGTTCCCCGGGTCGAGGCGCTCGCTGCCGCCACTCGCCAACGCAAGCTGCCCCCAGAGGTGTGGGCCGTTCACACGCGGGCGAACGCGGCAACGGCCCGCCACTACTTCCAGGATGTCCGAGTGGGTTATCGATCGATCCTGGTGCCGGACCCGGAGGCACCCGACGGGGCGGAGTCGGCGGCGCGAACCGCCCTCTTCTTCATCCGACGCGGCTTCCACCTGGTTTCGACGCAATGGAGTCCCCGGATGCTCGGCGACTTCCTGCGCTTCCGCTTCACTCGCCCGGTTCGACCCGAGCTGGCCCCGCAGGCGCCCCACCGGGCCGACCTGGCCGACGCCGCCCCGATCGGGGGGTGAACCGGGGACTCACTCCAGGCTGCGCACGAAGGTCGCCAGCACCCGAGCGAATTTCTGGTTTCCGCCGGCCGAGAAGTGGCCCACGTCCACGAAATCATCCGGCTCGAAGTGGGTCTCGAGCACGCTCGTCACCACGTCCGCGCTCTCCCGACGGGCGGTCTCCACCAGGATCCGGTTGAAGGCCTCCACCACGCGCTGGAGATCCCGGTCGGCGATGGTGGGCGTCCAATCGTTCGCGGAGCTGCCGACGGCTGCCGAATTGAAGAGCTGGGGGACCAGAATCGGACGGATCCCCTGCTGGCGACAGAGCGCGATGATCGACTCCAGATTGCGCCGGTAGAGCGAGAGCACGCGGACGTCCAGCTTGCGGCGAAGGCTCTCTCGATTCACCGCGAACTGCACGCGCCCGGTTGCGTCGAGCACCAGAACGGTCTCCACGAAGCGTTTGGCGTAGAAGAGCAGGGCCGATCGATTGCCAACTCGCAGGTTGAACAGACCGAGCGCCCCGTGCAGGTAGGGCGCGTGGAAGTTGGCGTAATCGGGCGCGATGCCCGCCACATGGCTGTTGCGCAGATCGTTCCACCCCACGAAGTAGATGGCCATGGCGGGCGCGAGATCCGACAGATGAAAGGCGGTCTGGATCACGTGCTCCACCGTCGAGTAGCCGGGCACGCCCAGGTTGATCACCTGATAGCCGGGGCCCAGATCGCGGCCCAGCTGGGCCGGCCAGGTAGCATCGTCCGAAACGTTGACGGCGTAGGTGGTCGAGCCCCCGATGGCCACGATCCGCACCACTCCGGGGCCGCCGGCGACGACCGGCCCCCGGTGCCCGTGAGCGTCGTGGCTGACGTGGACCTCGCCCAGGGTGCGGGAGAAGTCGGGCGTGGGAACCCCCACCAGGTAGGGGTGTTTCTGGAAGGCCCCGTGGATCTGGTCACCCGGGAACGTCATCAGGCGCCAGCTGTCCCGCTCCAGGCGGTACACGATCTGGGCGGTTGTCTCGGCAAGAAGCGCCGCGAGCCCGAACAGAAAGATGGGGTAGAAGATCTCGAGCAATATCCGGCGGCGCTTCAGACGCGGCGACACGCTCGCATCTTGACCCATGGGGAGCCGGCGGCGCCAGCTGAGGCGTTCACCCGGCGGCGGGGCGCCCCAGGTATACGGAGTACTCGAAGCCGTCGGAGATCCGGAGCGTCGCGGATTCGAAGCCGTTCTCCCCCGACTGCACGTATTCGACGTACGGACGCAGGTCCTTCCTGAACGTGAAGATGTTGTCGGCCAGAACGACAGCTCCCTGGCGAAGCCGGGGCGTCAGGAGCTTCAGTATCGGAAGGTAGAGATCCTTCCAACCGTCCAGCAGCACGAGGTCCACCGGCTCCGGAACGCTTGCCAGGGTTTCCACGGCGTCTCCGAGCCGAACGTCGACGAAAGGCTCGAGCCCCGCCTCCTTGAGGTTTGCCACGGCCTGGGCGTGCTTTCCGGGCTCGATCTCGCTGCCCACCACGGTGCCGCCCCCGTTGTCCTTCACCGCCGCCGCCAGGTAGATCGTCGAGATTCCGAAGGAGGTGCCGTACTCCACCACATTGCGAGCGCCCGACTGGCGCGCCTGGAGGTAGAGAAGTCGACCCTGCTCCGGCGAGACCGGGATGTACATGTCGCGCATGGATTCGGGGGTGATGACGTCGAAGAATCCCCGTCCGCGCAGCTTCCCGGCGATGAGCCGGGGAGCCAGCGTCAGGAACTTGAGGCGATCCCCCTTGGCGGCCTGGTGAAGGCGCGCGAGCACCGCGGGAGCGGGCCCCGATCGCAGCGAACTCTGCGGGTGTTGGGTGTCCATCGGCTGCCTCCGGAAGCATACACAACATTCACCCGCCGGGAGCCGAGGCATCGACAGCGTCTCCGCGGCGGCGCAGATACTCGGAGAGGGCATAGCCGGCGATGGCATGGGCCCTCTCGTTGGGGTGGTGGTTCGAGGGATGCACCCACAGCGACTCCGCGTCGCGTCCTCGAAAGGCATCGAGCAGGTCCAGCGTGGGAATCCCCAGGCCCCGGGCGGCCGCTGCGATCTTCGCGTGGATTGCCGCAAGCGGGTAATCGTCCAGCTCCCACATGAGCGGAAAGATCACGAGCACCAGATCGAAGGCGTGCTTGCGACTGAGCTCCTTCTCCAGCGCGAGCGCCTGCTGGGCGCTCCTCCAGCCGGGGTGGTCGGGCTCGAAATTGGCGTGCATGTCCGCCACCCAGCTGCGATTGCGTTCCCGGTTGTCGAGGCGAACACGCAGATGATCCACGAGCAGCGACCAGGGCTCCACGTCCGCCGGCACCCTGGGCAACGCCGCAAGCCCCTGCGGGCGCAGCCCGCGCGGCACCAACACCTCCGCATCGTTCAGGACGAAGAAGACCAGGACGAGATCCGGATCCAGGCCGAGGGCGTAGTGTTCCAGCAGTGCAGCTTCGTGGGCCGCGTTGAATCCCATGACGCCCAGATTGATGACCTCGTAGCGGGGCGGAGATCTGCGATCCAATGCGGCCTGCAGGTGTGCCAGGAACAGATCCTCATCCCGCACGCCGGCTCCGAACGTGAACGAGTCTCCGAGCGCAACGATCCGGAAGGTGCCCCTGGGCTTCTCCCGTTCGAAGGCGGGGCCCCGCCAACCCTGGGCATTCGTGTGGTAGGTGATCGTGCCGTCATCTCCGAAGTAGCCGCGCGGGTCCGAAACGAATTCGTGGCGCACGCTTGCGTTGGGCTCGAGCAGGTAGGGAACACCCGGGATGGGCGACGAGGTCCGGAGGGCCTCGGGCACGCGCATGCGGTTGCGCAGCCAGGGGGCCCGCATGTCGAGAGGCACCGGGCCCACGAACAGACGAACCCCGAGCTCGGCAGCCAACAATACGCCCGCGACCGAAGCGAGGGCCAGCAGGGCATTTGCGAGAACGCGCCTCATTCCGGCCCCTAATCTAGTGGTCCGAGGTTCGATCAACTAGCATGCGCTCCCTATGGCGCCGCTGCTCGCACCGCCCCTGCCGCCCGGATGCCCTTGGAGCGACTTCACGCCTCCGAACGTGGACTGGTGCGAAGCCGAGCTGTGTGCGTGGGTCACGAACCCCGCCAACACCTGGTCGAACGTGCTCTACGTCGTGATCGGCGTCGTCATGTGGCGCGAGGCGCGGCGGCGCCAGAGCCGTGCTCTTTCACTCTTTGGACCCGCGAGCATCGCGGCGGGCTTCTTCTCACTGATCTACCACGCGTCCTACACCTGGGTCCTGCAGTTTTTCGACTTCGTGGGCATGTTCCTGTTCTGCTTCGTCGTGCTCACGCTCAACGCCCGGCGGATGGGCTGGATCGCCCCAGAGCGGCAGACCGCTTTCTACATGGTGGGCGTGGCGCTCTTCAGTGGCCTGGTTCCCGTGCTGTTCAGCCAGGGGGTGCCGATCCAGGGACTCGTACTGTTCCTGATCCTGGCCATGGTCGGACAGGAGCTGGTGCTCAAGTCGCGCGCGAATCCGCCCCGCCCGGATTACCGACTCTGGTACGCGGCCCTCGCGGCGATCGGACTCGCCACCACCTTCTCCGTTCTCGACGTGACCCGCATCTGGTGCAGCCCCGACAACCACTGGATCCAGGGCCACGCGATCTGGCACGTCCTGAGTGCGCTCAGTCTCTACGCGCTCTTCCACTTCTACGCGGGCCTGGACCTGGATCGCCACGGGTCCGCACGCGTGTGAGAGTCTGGCCCGGTGACGGCCCGCCCTCTCATCGCTTCCGCGCTCGCCAGCGTCCGCGACCACTTCTCGGTCGACCTGCGAACGCTGGGCCTGTTCCGGATCGGGCTGGCCGCGGTGATTCTCGTCGACTTGTCCGATCGCAGCCACCAGATCCAGGCCCACTACACCGATTTCGGAATCCTGCCCCGGGCAGCGCTGCGGCAGCTGGACACCCACCAGCTCTACTCGCTGCATTCGCTGGGGGGCAGCCTGGGCTTCGAGGCCGTGCTGTTCGGGATCGCGGCGGTGGCCGGCGTCGCCATGCTGCTCGGCTTGTACACGCGGCTCTCGACCATCGCCTCCCTGGTTCTGCTGATATCGATCCAGAACCGCAACCCGCTGGTCAATCACGCGGGCGACGTGCTGCAACTGGCGCTGTTGTTGTGGGCGATGTTCCTGCCGCTGGGACGCTGCTACTCCCTGGATGCGCGGAAACGCCCGCTGCCGCCCGGCGAGATCCGCTACTTCTCGATCGCGAGCGTGGCGCTGCTGCTGCAGCCGCTCCTCCTCTACGGGGTCGCAGCGGTGTCCAAGGCCCAATCGGCCTCCTGGCACGAAGGGCGGGCGCTCCATGCGGTGCTCCACAAGGCCAGCTACGTGCGACCCCTGGGAGAGCTGGCACTGGATGCGCCGACGCTGGTGCGCAGCCTCACGTATGCAACCCTGCTCGTCGAAGCCAGCGTCGTCGTATTCCTGCTCGTGACCTGGCGCCGGGACGTGTTCCGGATCGCCGCGTTCTCGATCAACCTGGGCTTCCAGGTCGGCATCTGGAGCGTCGTGAGCATCGGTGTGTTCCAACCGCTCGCGATCCTGTCCGTGTTTCCCTACCTGCCCGGAAGCGTGTGGGAGCGGATTCCCTGGCTCCGGATCCGCGTCCGGATCCGCGAAGGGGTCGCGGCAACTCCGGACCCGCCGCCAACACCGCCCACCTGGCTGATCTCGTGTCGCGATGGCCTGGTGGGCGTTGTCCTTCTCTACATCATCGCCACGAATCTGGTGTCCGTCGCCCCCGACCGCCTGGCCATTCGCGAGCCCTTCAACCGCCTGGGGCGATACGCGATGGTCGACCAGCGTTGGCGGATGTTCGCGAATACCGACGAGACCCGGCAGGGGTGGTACGTGGTGGTCGGCTACCTGGCGGATGGACGAAGTGTCGATGCCCTGAATCTGCGCTCGCAGGTCTCCTACGACCGTCCCTCGCACTACGCTTCTACCCTGCCCAACAACAACTGGCGAATCTACTGGAGCCGCATCAGCGGCGACCGCGTCAGCGCCTTCCGACCCTATCTGGCCGATTACTTCTGCCGCCGCTGGAACCAGGAACCGCGCCCGGACGGATCGATACACGGGGTGGAGGTGATCCACATGAACGAGGTGGATACGGACCCGGACGTGGAGCCGCGGTCGACCCGCGTCTCCCTGGTGCGCCTGCGCTGCCAGGTCGACTCAGCACCTGCTTCATGAGCCCCTGGGCTCGAAGTCGCTGCGATGACCCCGGCCGCGCGAGGACCTTCTGTCGCGGGATCGAGTGCCGTAGAATCCGTTCCCCCACTTCCTGGAGACGGAGATGCTGCGCAAGCAGTTCGCGATCGGCGTCGCATTCTTTCTCGGGCTGACGTCGCTGGTGCTGATCGCCGGGGAAGGACTCGTCCGACTCGCCTACCGGAACGTCACCACCACCTCCACCGCCGAGGGCTATTTCTCTCGCCGCTGGAAGCGTGAGCACCTGCAGCGCAACGACTCGGGCTTCCGCGAGCGGCAGGGCGGATTCCGATCGGACGGCGACCCGTACCGGATCGCCGTGGTGGGCGACTCGGTGACATTCGGGCCTGGGATCGCAGTCGAGGAGCGATTCAGCGACCGGCTGCGTCTGGATCTCGAGACCAGCGGCGGGGCCTTCGACGTGCTGCAGTTCGCGCACCCCGGTGCCGAGCTGGACACCCACCTGGAAACCCTGACGCGCTTCGTGCTGGCCGCCGAGCCCGATTTCGTGCTGCTGCAGTGGTCCACCAACGACATCGCTCTCCCGAGACTCGGCATCCCGCGCCTGCCGCCGCTGCTGGCCGATGTGGAGGTCGCGGGCTGGCTGCGGCACCACTCGGCTCTCTACGACGTGGCGAACCGGCGTTGGCGAGCGCTTCAGCTGCGCGGGGCCTGGCTCCCAGAGTACGAGCGCTTCATCCGCGGTCGTTATGGTGACCGCAACGGGCACGGGTGGCGAACCGTGATGCGCTATCTGGATCGCTTCGTCGAGAGCTGCGAAGACTCGGGCATCGAGATGGGAATCGTGTTGTTTCCTGGCTTGACGCGCAGCCTGGGCGGCGAGTACGCGTCCGGATTCCTGCACGACCAGATGCTCCTGGAGTGCCAGGAGCGGGAAATCCCCTGTCTGGATCTACGCCCGACATTTGCGCCCTTTTCGGACCGGATCGAGGAGTTGTGGGTGAACGACTTCGACCACCACCCGGGCCCGCGAGCCCATCGCCTGGCCGCCGATCGCATCGCCGAGTTCTTCGATTTTCCCGGCCGCGCCGGCTCCGGTTGAGATCCGGGCATCCGAAACGCGGCTCCACCGGAGCTCCCCCCGGTGGCCGATGCCGTATTCGAAGGGCTGGTCCGCGGGCTCGCCGGCGAGCCATGCCAGGAGCGCCACGGCGCACACCACCACCGCGAACAGCAGTGCCGTGATCATGAGAGTGCGACGCAACATCCGACGGGATTCGGAATTCATCACATCTCGGCGCGGGTCAGCTGCTGCATCTCGGCGCGCAGCGCGCGGCGGACCTCGTCGAACCGGGGATCGCCCGCCAGGTTGGCCCATTCCTGGGGATCCGTCTCGTGGTCATACAGCTCTTCTTCGCCGTCGCTGTAGCGTGTGTAGCGCCAGCGACTGGAGCGCACCGAGAAGTGCTGATCCTGCGCCTGCGCCGCGGTGTTGACGGGCACCGGCGTGGGCCCGAAGAGCGCCGTAAGCGCCACCGACGGGCCCTCCCAGCTGCCTCCCGCCGGATCTTCGAGCAGCGGCCGCAGGCTGTGGCCGTCCGGCGCCAGCGCCTTGCGACGTGGGTCCGGTCCGTCGACGAGGTTGCACAGATCGACGAGCGTCGGGAACACGTCGATCAGACTCACCGGATGGTCGCAGCGGCCTCCGGCCCGCGAAACACCGGGCGCGATGATCGCAAGCGGGATGCGAGTCGATTCCTCCCAGAGCGTCCGCTTGTGCAGATGGTCCTTCTCTCCCATGTGCTGCCCGTGATCGCTGGAAAAGACGACAATCGTGTTCCCGGCGTGGCCGCTGGCATCGAGCGCCCCGAGGATCGCGCCCACCTGATCATCGACGAATGCGACGCAGGCCAGATACGCCTGCAGCCAACGTTTCCAGAGATCGACTCCTCCCGCCCTCAGAAGCCGGGGAAGACCGCGCGCCGCGGGCGTCCGCTCGCCGGTCTTGTCCCGCTGCCACTGGATCACCGGGACGTCGTCCAGATCCCCCTTGCGATAGGGCGGCAACTGGATTTCCGACAGGGGAAAGCGGTCGAAGTACTTCTTCGGCGCATACAGGGGAAGGTGGGGGCGGTGGAGCCCGACGGAGAGGAAGAAGGGGCGATCCCGGGCCTCCTGGAACTGCTCGGCCGCCCAGGCTGCGCTGAGCTCATCGGGCATGAGGTCGCGGTCGCCCTCGCCGGCGTAGTGAAAGGGCTGGCCATAGAGCATCCAGCCCGTGTAGCCGGGCGTCCCCTTCTTCGGATCGGGCGGCGTATTCGGAACCATCGAGAGCGGGCCGAAGCCCTGGAAGGCGGCCGGCCGCAGATCCGCTGGCATCGCCGGGTGCGGAGCCGGCACCGTGCGGCCGTCGGCAGAACGGGACCGGCCGTCCCAGGGGTAGGGACCAAAGCTCGGCGCGTGGCCGTAGCCGGCGCGCCCATCCGCCCGGCGGAACTGGTCCCGGTCTTCACGGCTGTGGTGGAAGACCTTGCCCGTGCCCAGAACGTCGTAGCCGTTGTCGGCGAAGCGCTGCATCAGGGTCGGCTGCGTCCCGAGGCCCGGAAACATGCGCCAGTAGTTCTCGCCCTGGCTCTGCCCGTAGTAACCCGTCGTGGATGGGTAGAGCCCGGTCCAGAGGCTCACCCGCGATGGGGCGCACAGGGGGGCATTGGCATGGGCGTTGCCGAATGTGACTCCCCGCTGCATCAACGCTCGGATGTGGGGGGTGCGCGCCTGGGGATGTCCCCCCATACCTTCGAGGGAGTCGTTCAGGTCGTCGCAGAGGATCAGCACGACATTGGGGAATCGGCGATCGGAGCAGGCGAGTCCCGAAGCCCCCATCCAACCCGTCGTTCCCCACAATGCGTAGCGAAGCAGGCTTCGGCGTGAGAGTTCGAACGGGTGAACCACGGGCCGTATCCTGCCACGCCGTCCGAGCCGGCGCGAAAATGGCCGAGGATCAGGGAAACACGCCCCGTCGGCGCTTGGCTTCGGCGATCCGCCCGATCCCCAGCATGAGCGCGGCGGTCCGCAGGTCGACGACCTTCTCGTCCGCCGTGCGCCGCACGTCCGCGTAGGCGTCGCGCATGATCTTGATCAGCCGGCCGTTGATTTCGTCAGCAGACCAGAACTGGTTCTGGACGCCCTGAAGCCACTCGAAATACGAGACCGTCACACCGCCAGCGTTGGCCAGGATGTCGGGAACCACGACGATGCCGCGATCTGCGAGAATCTCGTCGGCCTCGAGGGTGGTGGGACCGTTGGCGCCCTCGACGACCATCCGACACTGCAGCCTCGCTGCGTTCTCCGCGGTGAGCTGATTCTGGATCGCGGCGGGAACCAGGATGTCGCAGGGAACCTCGAGGACCTCCCGATTGCCCACGAGATCCGCGCCCTGATATCCCTCGAGGAATCTGTTTTCTGCCACCCAGGCCTCGACGTCGGCGACGTCGAGACCGTTGGGATCGTAGAGGCCGTGGTTCACATCGGAGACCGCCACGATGCGGGCGCCAAGCTCGCTGGCGATGCGCGCCACCGTGGCGCCCACCTCGCCGAATCCCTGGATCGCAATGCGAGCCTCCTGGAGGTCGATGTTCTCGAGGCGACAGGCCTCCATCATGCAGGTCATGATGCCCCGACCCGTTGCCTCCTTGCGACCGTGGGAGCCGCCGATCTCGAGCGGCTTGCCCGTGACGACTCCCGGCACCGAGTAGCCCTTCTGCTGCGAGTAGGTGTCCATCATCCAGGCCATCACCTGCTCGTCCGTTCCCAGATCCGGCCCGGGTACGTCGCGCTCGGGGCCGATCACGTCGATGATTTCGGAGGTGAAGCGCCGCGTGACACGCTGCAGCTCGCGGGGAGAAAACGTGCGTGGGTTGATGCGAAGACCACCCTTGGCTCCACCGAAGGGCAGCCTCACGATGGCGCACTTCCACGACATCCACATGGCCAGGGCCGTCACCTCGCCCAGGGTCACGTCCGCGTCATAGCGCATGCCGCCCTTGGTGGGCCCCATGGTGAGCAGGTGCTGCACCCGATAGCCGAAGACCGTGGAGACCGTGTCGTAGTTGTCGCGGCGGAACGGAAACGTAACCACATGGGCGCGCTGCGGAGTGCGCAGGCGCTGCCAGATGTTTTCGTCCAGGTTCATGCGGCGGGCGGTCTGGTCGAGCTGAGCGACCGCCAGCCGGTGCATGGGTGAATCCCACTCGAGCGCGTTGACGTCGTCCACGTTCGCAAGCCTATCACGCCCAACGAGCTGCCCGCCCTGGAGCGCGTGGTCGCGCCGGACGACTCCCCCAGCGTGCGCAACCTGCGGAACGCGGTGGCCATCACCGACAACCTCCTGCACGGCCACACCCGGAATCCCCGGGACTACGACACGCGTGGATTCGAACGGACTGGGGATCTCCCGGTCGGCCAGCTCCAGCACCGGTGCGAACTCCCTGAGCCAGCACCGGCACGAACTCCCTGAGCGGCCGGCAGGTGTCTCGACCCAACAGCTGTGGGACCGCGGGTAGACCTGTGCCCACGGGTCGGGTCGGGGGTTTCCCCCACGGTCGCCGGGAACGACGCAACCCCGTGATATCATTCGCCCGCGAATCCCCGTCACCGGCTTCCCGGGAGGGAGAACCCGATGACAGAAAATCCGTACACCCCGCCCAGTTCCGACCTGGGCGTCGAGCCGGGCCGACGGCTGGCCGGGGGCGCCGGCGATTTCGACATCGGGGAGTGCGTCAACGAGGCCTGGGCCAACACCTGGGCCCACTTTCCCCTCTGGCTCGGTGTCGGCTTCGTTGGCATCTCCGCCATGATGCTGGCAGCTGCGACCGTGGTCGGCCTGTTCATCGTGGTGCCCGTGCTGTGGTGGGGCGGAATCTACTTTCTGCTTCGGGTGCACGACGGCGGCGCCGAGTTTGGCGATCTGTTCGCAGGATTCTCACGCTATGCGGTAGTCCTGGTGGGAATGCTCGTGTGCTACGTCCTGCTCTTGCTGGTGGGCATGGTGGGCCCCGGTCTGCAGTTCGCGGGCGAGGCCATCGGCAACAACGCCTTCATCTGGGCGGGCATGGCGACCAACCTGGTGATCGCCTTGCTGGTGACCCCCCGGCTCAACTTTGCCTACTTCTACATCGTGGATCAGGATCTCTCCCCTACCGAGGCGCTCGCCCGGGCCTGGGCCGACACGGCCAAGGCCAGGTGGAAGGTGTTGGTCATGGTGATCTTGAGCATTCTCTTCATGGTCGTCGGGGTCATGGCGCTGGTGGTGGGGATGATTCCCGCCGCCATGGTGGTCTCGATGATGTGGGTGTCCGCCTATCGCCAGATCGCGGGCCAGGTCGCCTGAGCTCCGCACCCATGGCAGCCGGGGTGTTGGACACCGTTCACACGGTAGAAACCCCCGAAGGTGTCCGACTGGTATTGCGCGCGGCGGGCCCCGTGCCTCGCGCCCTGGCGTTCTTCCTGGATCTCTTCCTGCGTGTGAGCTTCTACACGGTGGCGTCGCTCGTGATCGGCATCACCCTCCCCGGCTTCTTCGCCCCGCTGCTCGTGATCGTGATCTTCGTGGGTGAGTGGTTCTACCCGGTGCTGTTCGAGGTGCTGAACCAGGGACAGACCCTGGGCAAGAAGCTCGTGGGTCTGCGCGTGGTGAACGAGGACGGCACGCGCGTGGGTGGGTCGACCTCGTTGCTGCGCAACCTGCTGCTCGCGGCCGACCTGCTGCCTGGAACCTACATGGCGGGCCTGATCTCCACGCTGTCGAGCCCGAGCTTCCAGCGACTGGGCGACCTGGCGGCAGGAACCCTGGTGATCCACGTGGAGAGGCCGAGCCCCAAGCTTCCCGGCCTCGAAGCCGCGCCCATAGCACCTCCGCTGTCGCTGACCCTCGAGGAGCAGCGGGCCGTGATCGACTTCGCGGAGCGCGCTGCGCTCTTCTCCGACTCCCGCGCCGACGAGCTGGCGTCACTGGCGACCCCGCTCCTCGGCGGCGCAGGCTCGCCCCGCCAGCGCCTGCTGGGGATGGGCGCCTGGCTGCGAGGACGCAGCCACGGGAGCCGCCCGTGAAACAGGAGACGTTCGAGCAGACCCGCGAAACACGCTGGCGCCGCTTCGAGGAAATCCTTGGTGGCCTGGAAGCCCGCGAAGCTGGCGATCCCGGCTTTCCCCGCATGTATCGCATGGTGTGCCAGGATCTGGCGCTGGCGCGGACCCGGGGCTTCGGCGCCTCGCTGGTGGATCGCCTGAACGCGCTCGCGCTCCGCGGCCACCAGCACCTGTACAGCGACCGTGCGGATCGCATCCGTCCCGTCGAGTTCCTGGCCCGGACCTTTCCCCGGGCGGTGCGGCGCGAGGCTCGACTCGTGCTCCTGGTGTCGTTGCTCTTCTACGGGTCGGCGGGCCTGATCTACGTACTGGACATGCAATCGCCGAGCCTGATCTACCACATGCTGAGTGCCGATCAGGTGGCGGATATGGAGTCGATGTACGACCCGCTCGCCGAACATCGCCGAGGCGAGCGCGAAACGACCGGCGACATGGAGATGTTCGCTTACTACGTGAGCAACAACATCGGGATTTCGCTCAGGACCTTTGCGTGGGGAATCTTCTTCGGCATCGGGAGCGTCTTCGTGATCGTCTTCAACGGGATCTATCTCGGCGTGATCGCTGCGCACCTGACGATGGAAGGGTCGACCAGCACCTTCTTTCCCTTCGTGATCGGGCACGGTCCGTTCGAGCTGACCGCCATCGTGCTGGCCGGCGTGTGCGGCCTGAAGCTGGGCTGGACCCTGATCGCGCCGGGCCGCGACTCGCGCAAGATCGCGCTGCGCCAGGCGGCGCACAAAACCGTCCCGATCCTCTACGGCCTGATCCTGATGCTCCTGGTGGCGGCGGTGATCGAAGCGTTCTGGTCGTCGACCCATTGGGTGCCCGTGCCCGTGAAACTCGGAGTCGGAGCCGGGCTCTGGCTGGCGGTGGGCGGGTGGCTCGGGCTGGGCGGAAGAAGCCGTGCGAACTGACCAGATAAAGGCCGTGCTGCGCGGCCGCGAGGGACTCGAGGCCGTGGACCTGGGCTTTCGCATGGCGCGCGCGTGGTGGCGCTCGCTGGCGGCCGGCTGGCTGGTCTTCGTGGCGCCCATCGCCACGGGGATCATCCTGGCCCTGCGCGACCATCCCTTCTGGGCGCTGGCCCTGTTGTGGTGGCTGCGCCCCGCCTTCGCGCGCATCCCCCTGTCCACCCTGAGCCGGCTGCTGTTCGGAGAACCCACCGGGTTGCTCACGACGGCCCGGGCCCTGCCCGACCTGCTGCGCTCGGGGCTGGCCACGTCGCTCTTCATCCAGCGCCTGTCTCCGGCGCGAACCTTCCTGCTTCCGGTGCTCCAGCTGGAAGGCCTGCGCGGTGCGGCGCGTCGCCAGCGTTGCGCGGCCCTGGGTCGCCGCGACGCCGGATCGGCCATGGGACTCATGACCGCGGGCGCCTACTTCAACTTCGCCCTGATCCTGGGTGGGCTGCTTCTGGTGGATTTCCTGGTTCCTTCGGAGGTCGCGTGGAGCGTATTCCAGTGCTTCGAACCGCTGTGGGATGACAGCGCCAGCGGAGGTGCCCTGCTTCCCATCGTGTACTTCCTGGGCATGAGCGTCGTCGAACCCCTGCTGGTCGCCGGCGGCTTCGCTCTCTACCTGAACCGGCGGGTCTATCTGGAGGGCTGGGACATCGACCTGGCTCTGCGGCGTCTCACGCGCAGGGTCGAGGAGCAGACGCACCGTTCCAGCCGCCTGCATGCCGCGATCCTGGCCGGATTCGCGCTGCTGGCGGCGGCTCCCGCCGCCGACGCCCAGGAGGTGTGCAATCCGGACGATCCGAGCTCGGCGAACGCCTGCATCCGCTCGGTCCTCGAGTCGGACGACTTCGGCTCGGTGCGCGAGGTTACCCGATGGGTGCGTCGCCAGGGCGACGAGAGTGCATTGGCGCCGTGGCCCGACGGCCTGTTCGATTGGTTGTTTCCCGACTGGCTGCCGGGCTTCCTGGCGTCCGGGTTCGAGCTCGGTCTGTGGATCGGCATTGCGGTACTTGGCGTGATGCTGGTGATGGCCGTGGCGCGCCGGATGGAGAAAATCAATCCGATGCCCACTGGCGTGCCGAAGCGGCGACCCCGCGTGTCGGGTCTCGATCTCGACCCCAGCTCACTGCCAGACGACGTGGTGGCCGCCGCCCGTGCCCATTGGGCCCGGGGGGCGCCCATCCAGGCGCTGAGCCTGCTGTACCGCGGAGCCCTGTCTCGGCTGGTCGAGCGCCGGTTGCTGCCGATTCCCGACAGCGCCACCGAGCTCGAGTGCGTGCGCCTTGTGGACCGCAGCCTCGAGGAAGACGCGGCCCGGACCTTCGGCGATCTGACCCTGGCGTGGATTGCCACGCGCTACGCGGGAGAGCCGCCGCCCACTTCTCTCTTCGAGAGCCTCTGCCAACGCTATCCGGTATTTGGAACGCCGTCGTGAAGAAACGGCTGCGGACGATCGCGATCGCCGTGATGGCGGCGGCCAGCGCGGGCGGGCTCTTCCTGGCCTGCTTCGAGCGAAAGACCGATGAGGTCGAGATCGGCCGGTCGCAGGAAGCCCTCGGGAACCGCTACCTGGCGCTGGGTCGGACGCTCGAGCGTATGGGACACGAGACGGTCACACTCGGCGGGCCGAGCGAACTCCTGGAGAGGCTTCCGCCCAGCGATGGCACCCTCTTCCTGCCGATCCATCGCAGGACCTTGACCCGCGAGCACAACCAGCGTCTGCTCGACTGGGTGGAAGCGGGCGGACACCTGATCGCCGTAACCTACGCGCTCTGGGACGACCCGGAGCGGGAGCCCGACGATCTGCTGGACCGTTTCGGCTTCAAGCAGTATCAGCACCGCGCAGACGATGGCCCGCTAGCGAAGCCGCTGGCGCCCGACAAAACCGGAGAACTCGAAACGGATCCCGGTGGGGACGAGCCCAGAGGCGAACAGGAGGACTCGCGCTGGGAGGTGGCGGAAGCCCATTGGCCCGGCGTAAACGAGCCGCTGCAGGTGGCGTTCGACCCGAACTTCTACTGGGAGGCCGCCGACTGGGGCCAACCAGTCTGGAGAATCACCGGCGACCTGGGGACCCACCTGCTGACGATTGCCCACGGCGCCGGCCGGATCACCGCGGCCACGGACGACTACTTCCTGAGCAACGACTTCGCGGGCGACCTGGATCACGCGGAGCTGGCGGTGCGGCTTGCCCGGATGGGAGGTCGCAGCGGTCCCGTCTGGATCGTGTTCTCCGAGGAGTGGCCGGGGCTCTGGAGCCAGGCGCGAAAATACGCGACGCCCGTGATGCTGAGTCTCGCCCTGCTGATCGCGGCCTGGTTGTGGCGCGCTTCGCTCCGCTTCGGGCCGCTGCGGCCAGCCCCGTCTGGCGAGCGCCGGCGCTGGATGGAGCATCTGGAGGCTGTGGGCCGCTACCACTGGCGTCACGACCGGGGGCGAACCCTGGTCGAAGCCGCGCGTGCCAGTGTGGCAGGGTCACTCACGCGGCGGCGCCCGGGATGGGCCCGGCTCCCGATCCGGGACCGGGCTCGGCATCTGTCGGAGCTCACCGGACTCACCACCCTCCAGGCGGCCGCCGCCCTCGACGCATCGGTGTACCCCAGGGAGGAGAACCACTTCGCCACCACGATCGCCAGACTGGAGAGGATCCGAAAGGCCCTATGAGCACCGAAGTGCAGTCTCCGCTTCCCCTGGCCGAAGCCACCGCCTTGGCCTCGCGCATCCGCCACGAGATCTCCAAGGCGATGATCGGACAGCAGGCCGTCGTCGAGCAGGTGATCATCACGTTGGTGGCCGCTGGCCACGGCTTGCTCGAGGGCGTCCCCGGCCTGGGCAAGACCCTGCTGGCCCGGGCCCTGGCCCTGAGCTTCTCGGGCTCGACCCGTCGGGTGCAGTTCACGCCGGACCTGATGCCGGCCGACCTGGTGGGACACGTGATGTACGAGGCGAAAAGCGGCGAGATGCGTCTGCGTCGCGGGCCCGTCTTTACCAACCTGCTACTGGCCGACGAGATCAACCGGGCGCCCGCCAAGACCCAGTCGGCCCTGCTCGAGGTGATGCAGGAACGGCAGGTCACCATCGAGGGCGATTCGCTTCCGGTACCCGCGCCGTTCCTGACCCTGGCCACCCAGAACCCCATCGAGATGGAGGGCACGTATCCCCTGCCCGAGGCCCAGCTGGATCGCTTTCTCCTGAAGATCCACCTGGACTACCCCAGTGAAGACGAGGAGGTGAGGCTCACGCGCCACGTGACCGACGGTCGCGTGGGAGATGCCCTGCCTATCGAGAGCGTGTGTGCCGTGGCCCAACCCGAAGACGTGTCGCGCCTGCAGGCCGCAGCCGCGGAAATTCGCGTGGACGAGAGTGTTCGCGAGTACGCGGTTCGCATCACGCGCGCCACACGGGAGCGCCCGGACGTCTCCATCGGCGCCGGGCCCCGAGGCGCCATTGCCACCATCCGCGCGGCGCGTGCGGTGGCTCTGCTCGCTGGCCGTGACTTCGTGCTTCCGGACGATCTCAAGTCGGTGGCGCTGCCCGCCCTTCGCCATCGGGTGCTGCTCTCTCCCGAGGCCGAACTCGAGGGGCGCACCGCGGACATGGTGGTGACGGCGGTGCTCGAGGAGGTGGAGGCCCCGCGCCGGTGAGCCCGTCGCGACGCACGCTGGCACTGCTCCTGGCCTGGTTCGGCCTGGGAATCGCCGCCTCGCTCTCGTCGGATTTCGGACCCCTGTGGCTGGCGTCGGGCGTCGCCATCGCGGGCATCGTGTTGCTCGACGTCCTGTGGACACAATGGACCCGGGTGCCTGACCTTGCACGCACGCTTCCCAGCGTGCTGCCCATGGGCGTCTGGAGCCCGGTTGCGCTCTCGTTGGAGAACACGAGCCGACGCTCCATCGCCCTGCGCCTGTTCGACCACCACCCGCCGGAAATGGCGATCGAAGGGCTTCCGGTGGAGCTCGTCCTGGCACCACAGACCCGCACCCGGATCGACTACCGGCTGCGGCCGCTTGCGCGCGGCCGGCACCGCTTCGAGCCCGCCCAGATTCGCATGCGCTCGCGCCTGGGTCTGGTCGAGCGCCACGCGAAGACGGGCCCCGTTCAGGAGGTTCGCGCCTACCCCAACTTCCGGGCCAGCATCGGGTACGAGCTGCTGGCGCTGGAGAACCGAACCGGAGCGCTCGGCATCCGTCGGCGACCGCGGCGCGGCGAGGGCCTCGACTTCCACCAGTTGCGCGAATACCGCGCCGGCGACAGCCTGCGTCAGATCGACTGGAAGTCGACGGCGCGCCTGGGCAAGACCATCTCGCGCGAGTACCAGGACGAGCGCGACCAGCAGATCCTGTTCCTGCTGGATTGCGGCCGCCGCCTGCGTGCCAAGGACGGCGATCGCTCCCACTTCGACGCCGTGCTCGACGCGGTATTGCTGACGGCGCACGTGGCCATGCGCCAGGGCGACGCCGTGGGACTCATGACCTTCGGCGGCGAACGCCGCTGGCTCGCCCCCCGCAAGGGCTCGAGCCACCTGAACCGGCTCCTGAATGCGGTCTACGACCTCGAGCCCAGCTCCCAGGCCGCCGACTTCAACTCGGCGGCTCGCGACCTGGTCACGCGGGCTCGCAAGCGCGCCCTGGTGATCCTGATCTCGAATGTGCGCGACGAAGACACCGAAGAGCTGCAGATGAGTCTGCGCCTGCTGTCGCGGCGGCACCTGGTGCTGCTGGCGAGCCTGCGCGAGGAGGGGCTGGCCGAGGCCCTTCGCGCTCCGGTGCGTCGGCTCGAAGACGCCACGCGAGTCGCCTCGGTGCACCTCTACCTGGAGCAGCGGAAACGGGCGCTCCAGCAGCTGGGCCACGCCGGCGCGATCCTGCTGGACGGTCGCGCCGCCGAGCTTCCTGTGGCCCTGGTGAACCGTTACCTGGACGTGAAGGCCGCGGGCCTGCTCTAGACCGTTCCAGACATCGGGTACTGTCGCCGCGTCACCAGCATCAGCAAGGCGGGTGTGGCGGTGATGTCCAGCACGAAGGCGGAACCCACGGCGAATGCCGTGAGCACGCCGAAATCCCGCAGGTTGCCCATGCTCGAGAGAACGAACACCAGGAATCCGCAGGTGAGCACCACCGACGTAAAGAGCAGCGCCCTGCCGGTGGTTTCGAGAGCCCGCTCCACGGCGCGCATCGGATCGCGCGTCTCTGCCAGGTAGCGGCGAAAGCCCGAGATCAGGTGGATGGTATCGTCCACCGCAAGGCCGATGGCGATGCAGCCGATCATGAGCGTGAACATATCGAGAGTGATGTCCATCAGGGTCATGAGGGCCAGGGTCATGGCGATGGGGATCAGGTTCGGCACCATGGAAACCAGACCCGATCGCAGGCTTCCGATCAGCAGCATCATGAGCGGGGTGATCAGGATCAGCGCCAGGCTGTAGCTGCGGGCGAGGCTCCGGATCGTGGCACGCACGGTTCCCGTGATCACGGCGGACATGCCGGTGATGGTGATCTCGCCCGCGCTGCCCATGATCTCCGGAAATTCACGGGCGGCCCGGTCCAGGAGCCCCTCCAGCTCGAAGCCGTCCAGCCAGATGTTGCGCACGCTCATCCGCGCCACGCTGAACTGGGAGTCCACCAGCCGCTCCAGCTCGTCGTTTCCGCTGTTCTCGAACAGCAGCAGTTCCTGGGCCACGAGGCTTCGATCCTGTGGGATCGCGTAGAACTCGGAGCGGTTTTCGTTCAGTGCCTGGTGGCTCTCCTTGACGACGTCCAGCAGCGACGAGGTGCCGCGCACGGCGAGTCCCTCGTCGCGGTAGACGCCCACACGCCGGCGCACCTCCTCCATCCGGTTCAGCACGTCGGGCTCTTGCAGGCCGTTCTCGCGATCCGTGTCCACCACGAGCTCGATTGTCAGCGCGCCCCCCATGCGCTCGTCCACGTAGTTCATGGCGGTGCGGAAGTCGTGACTCTCGGGCAGGTACTCCAGGGGATTGCTGGAGAAGCGCACCTGCGCGGCCAGACCGACGGAGATGACGCCCAGCGCCCCGACCACGAGCACTACCTTCCAGGGGTTGCGTGCCGCCATCATCCCGCAGGCCGAGAGCAACCGGTCGTGAAGCTCGCCGGCGGCGGCCTGGGGACGCGGCTTCATCGGTACCGCGGCCAGCAGGGCCGGCAGCAGCACCAGGGAGTAGACCAGGGTGGCGCCCACCCCCAGGGAGCCCACGATGCCAAACTCGTTGATGGGCGAGAGCTCCGCCGCCAGGAACGAAAGCATGCCCGCCACGGTCGTGACGCCCGTCATGAGAATCGGCAGGCCCGAATGTTCGAGCGCGTGCACGAGCGCCGCACGGCGATCGCCGTGCTCGTCCAGGTGCTGCAGGAAGATGGCGATCAGGTGCACCGAGTAGCCGATACCCACCGCCAGCAGGAACGAGGGCAGGATCTGGGACGAGAGCGTGAGGCCGATCCCCATCAGGTCCGATAATCCCATGGTGGTAACGATGGCCAGCACCACCACCGCGAGGGTCAGGAGCACCGGCGCGATCCTGCGGAACAATACGAACAGCAGACCGCCCATCACCAGGAGCGACACGCCGGAGAAGAGGGGCATCTCGCGCACCATGGCCATCTGCAGCTCGTATGGGAGCAATACGCTCCCCGCGATCTGGATCGGGAAGTCGGGGGCCTGGTACTCCGCCACCACGTCCTTCACCGCCCGCACGATCTCGGCATTCTCGTCTCCGTTCAGGAAGACGCGAGCCACCGGCGCAGCAGGAGATTCGTCGTCGAAGCCCGTCAGCAGATCGTCTCCCGAGCCCAGAGACGAATAGGCGTCGGTCTCGATGATGATGCTGGTGATGCGGCCGTCTGCAGAAATCACCCCGTCCAGGTAGGAGGGCGTGCTCATCACCCGCGCGCGCAGCGCCTCGAGGTCGGCGGCGGTTTGCGGCATCTCCTCCATCAGGTCCTCGACCACCAACTCGTCGCCCAGGCCGTAGATCGAGCGAATGTTGACCAGGCTCGTGACCCGGTCCAGGTAGGGAATGCGATCCGTGAGGTCCACGTGCAGGCGCCGCAGCGTTGCGAGGAACTCCAGGTCGAAAATACTCGGCGGCTCGATGGCGAGGATCACCAGTTGGTCGCGACCGAAGCGCTCGCGCAACTCGTCATAGGCCAGCTTCACCGGATCGTGGCCACGCAGCCAGCTCTCGGTGGAGGTGTCGATCTCCACATAGGGCAGTCGGGTGGCCAGGCCCAGCGCCAGGCCCACCATGGCAAAGATGGTGAGGGCTCGATGGCCCGAGACCCACCCGCCCCAGGCGCCGAGAGCCTTTTCGATTCGTTGGCGCAGCGCCATGCGGCGGAGATGCTAGTCGAAGGCCGCTTCCAGGCGCGAGAGCACCTGCTCCTCGGAGCGCGAGATGGCACCCAGACCCATCACGCCGCCGGCCGAAGTGGCGACATCCCGGGCGTGACCCAGGATGCCACTGCGCAGGCGCAGTCTCGCCTCGACGCTGAGTGCCCCGCACACCGTTTCGATATACGAACGCCAGAGCGCGTCCAGGCCCGGATCCGGCGGGCGCTCGAGCCACACCCGCAGCAGACCGAAGCTGGGGCTTTCCGGGTCGATGCCACTGGATTCGGCGCCCGCCAGGATCGCGCGCTTCTCGCGCTCGTCCATGTGTCCGTCCGCCCAGGCCACCTGCACCAGCGGAATCAGCGTGAGGGCGGCCAGGGTCTCGGCGCCGATTCCCAGGCGCGTCAGGCCTGCGACCAGCTCCGCAGGGTCCGGCTTCCCGGGCGCCGTCTTGCCGGCGTCGCGATCGCCCAGTCGTGAGCGAAACGCGTCCGCCTCGCGTTGGAAGAACGCGTCTTCGAGGGCCCGCCCCCGGGTCTCGAGCCGCGCCTGGCGGGCGGCATCCACGGGCGCGCCTCCCATTCGGACGCGTTCGCGCTGGGTGGCGCGGGTCATGCGTTCGGCGAGCATGGCATTCAGGTTGCGGAACACCACCGCGGCCACCCGCGGGTAGCGCCGCCCCAGCTGGTCGATGGAGGCCTGGTCCAGGCGCAGCAGGCGCGCGTCCGAAAGCACATCCACGTCAGCGGTGCGGTTTTCGTGGAAGAGACCGATCTCGCCGCACACGCCGCCCCGCTCATGGGTCGCCAGCTCCACCCGTTCGCCGCCCTGGTGCAGGCTCGCCTGCAGGCGCCCCTGGATCACCACATAGAGCGAATCGCCCGGCTCACCGGCCTCGAACAGACGCCGCCCCGACGGCACGTCGAGCATGCTGGCCATGAGCGCCACGATCCGCGCCTGACGGGCCGAGAGGCCACGGAACAACGGGATCGAATGCTGAGGATCCCGCCCCAGATCGATGGTGAGCAGATCCCACAGGGTGGCGACGCGGAGCCTGGCACACAGCGCCGGCGTCAACACCATGTCGGTGGCCCAGGCGAACGCCAGCGCCAACGCCGCCATGTTGCCCAGGGTGGCAAGCGTGGCCAACTCGCTGGCGTTCAGGGTCAGGAAGCCCAGGCACAGGGCCAGGCTCGTGAGCGTGACGGGGCGCCCGACGGACTTCAGCGCCGAGATGGCGGCCCGCCCCTCGTCGCCCAGGCGCCGCGACTCGCGGATGAAGCGCGCGAAGTAGTGGATGGTGTCGTCGACCGCGATCCCGAGCACCATGGGGGCCACCAGACTCATGCCCGGATCCAGGCGTATCCCCGTGAGTCCCAGGGCGCCGAAGTAGAAGGCCACGGGCAATGCGTTGGGGATCAACGCGATCAGGCCGATCCGAAGCGAAACGAACATGGCCGCCAGGATCGCGTAGATGATCAGAAACGCCGCCACGACGCTGGTGGCCTGGCCCCGGATGATGGCATCGAGCGCGCCGTTGAAGACGATACTCGTCCCCGTGACCGTGGCCAGCATGCGACGCGGGAGTTCGGCGAGGCGCGCCTCGATGCGCCGGGTGAGATCGGACACTTCCTGGGAATCCATCACCCGGGCGCGAACCTGGATGCTGGCGGTGCGGTAGCGCGCGTCCACGAAGCGGTCCAGCTCGTCGCTGCCGCCGAAGACCAGGAGCTGACGCACGGTGCTGCGTTTTTCTGGAATTGCAAAGTACGACGGATCGTTGCCGTTGAAACCGCGGTTGATGAGCTTGATGTAGTCCACCATCGACGCGGTGCCGCCGATCTCGGGCTGGAGTTCCAGCCAGGTCTGGAGCGCATCGATCTGGCCCAGATCGTCCGGGTCCAGCAGCCCCTCGGGCACCTCGCTCTCGATCACCACGTGGAAGAGGTTCGAGCCCTGCAGGTTCTCGTTGATGGCCTCGAAATCCACGCGCACCGGAGCGTCCGGGCGAAACTTCCCGATCTGGTCGGTCCCCACCTGCAGCCGGCTCGCGCCGAACAGGGCCAGCGCGAACAGGCCGGCGGCCCCGATGAAGATGGGGCGGCGATTCGACACCGCGAAGCGGCCCACCCGCTCGACCCCGCGATCGAAGCTCCAGGCGGAACGCCGCGGGCGCCACGCCCGCACGCGCCGGGGGGGACCCAGCAGCGCCAGACAGGCCGGCGTGAACGTGAGCGAGGCCACCACGGTGCAGGCCACGCCCACCACCGACAGCAGACCGAACTCGCGCACGGCGCCCAGGGGGCTCAGGCACAGGGATGCGAATCCCACGGCGGTGGTGAGCCCGGTGATGACCACGGGCAGCGAAACCCGCGACAACACCTCTTCCACCGGCCCGCCCGCCAGTGGGTCGTCCCGCACCACGTCGTAGTACTCGGCCACGACGTGCACCGAATAGGAGAGTGCCAGGGTGGTGAGCAGCGGGGGAATCATGGAGGTGACCGCATTCAGGTCGAAGCCCAGCACCACCACCCACGCCAGCGTCCACGCCACCGAGACGGCGATCGTGGCCAGGGGCAGCAGGACACCCCGGAGTGTGCGAAAGCTCGCGGCCAGCACGGCGCTCAGCACCGCCAGCATCAGCAGCGGAAGCGTCAGGGTCTCGCGCATGAACACGGCGGCGGTTTCGGCGCGCACGTGGGGTCCGCCAGTGATCCAGAACTCGACTCCTGGCTCGCCGCCGATCTCCTCCCGGGTGCCCTGCCCGATGCGGCCATTCAGCCCCGAGGACACGTACTCCTTGTGCGACATGTCGTCGAAGTAGACCACCAGCACGCTGGTGCGTGCGTCCCGCGAGACCAGGCTCCCGGCGAAGAAGGGGTTGTCCATCACCTGCTCGCGCAGGTCCGAAAGGGCCTCGGGCGACAGCGGGAGGCCGGACACGAATGGCGCGATCTCCAGGTCGTCGTCGACCCCGCGCACGTTCACGGCATTCGTGAGCGAGAGAACGTGGTGCACACCCGCAAGCTTCTCGAGCCGTCGGGTGAGGCGATCGATGCGCGCAAGACTCGCGTTGTCAAAGGCGTCGCCGCCGTGGACGGCCACCAACAGCGTTTCGTCGCTGCCGAACATGTGGCGGACGTGGTCGTAGAATGCCCGGGCGGCGTCGCCTTCGGGAAGCAGGCGGTCGGCCGACGCATCCACGCCCAGGCGCACCGCGCCACTTCGCAGGTCGACGATGGCCGACACCGAAAGCGCCGTGAGGGCCAGGCAGGCGGCGAACACGAGGCCCGCGTGCCGGGGAACCAGCGCGAACAGCTTCCCCACGCCCGGAGGCTACTCGGCCCGGGGACGCTGGAGGTAGGAAGTCGAAAAGATCTTGAGGGGGACGTCGACTCCGACTTCGACCTCGGACAACACCAGCCGGGTCGACGTCTTGTCCCGCAGATCTTCCATGGTCAGGCGCTGGGGAATGCGTGCGCCTGCGGTTTCCAGGATCGACGTCGGATCGATGGTCAGGACCTTGCGCAGGCGGTCATCCGATTCGTACATCTCGCTCTTGAGAGGCACGCAGGTTTCCCGGGCTACGTAGGTCACCACCCGCTCGTAGGCCGATCCCGCCTCGGCCGCAGGGCGGTACTCCAACACGAAGACCGGCGTGCCATCCAGGTCGCCGTCGGCCTGTCGCGCAACGTCGCCCTCTGCGGCCATGCCCTGCACCTGCTGGAAGTCCTCGTAGGTGAAGTCGCTCCCGAAGAGCGAGCCGGAGAGCATGCGCGAAGTCACTCGCTTCACCTTCCGCAGGTCGGGCAGGTAGACGAACATGTCGGCGCCCGACTCCTTCTCCACCAGGAGCAGACCCGCACCCTTCAGGTCCGAAGGCTCGCGCAGTCGCACCATCACCTTGGAGAGCCCGTCGTCGAAGCGGCGCCACGAAACCCGGCCGGTGAGGCTACGCCCGCCGCCGGCGCGATCGGTGGACTGGAATTCGATGGTCTGACGGCTCGACTCAGCTGGCAGATTGCGCTGTACGCAGTCCACCACTTCCTTTACGGCGTCGTCTGCGGCGGGTGCAACCGCAGCGGTCACGACCAGGAGCAGCGGTGAGATCACGACCAGTGCGTCGCGCAGGGGCTTCATGGCTGGCTCATTTCCCCTCGTCCCAGAGAGAAAGCACCTGCCCCCGGTCGGGCGGGATGCGCCCCTCCAGGGTGTCGCGGTAGATCGACTCCACCGCCGCGCGGCCGCGGCCCTCCACCACCTGTACGCATCCGCCGCTTCGGGCGAGGAAGTCGCTCCAGGCCCCGCCCACCCGCTCCTGGAGGCCGCCGGGGCCCCACTCCTCGCTGCGCTTCTGGCCCTGGGCCGGCGCGAAGAAGAAGGCGGGAGACGGGCCCGGCAGGCTTGCGGGGCCCGGCGCGGCTTCCCAGTGGGTCGCTCCCACCCGACAGCTGTGCTTCAGGTGATCGCCGAAGTGTCCATGCACGGCACCCGTCACGGCGCCGTTGCCCGCCATGTCCACGAAGAGGGTGGCGCGGTCGCCGGCCAGCGACTCGATCTGGTCGTAGACCACCACCCGGTCGTAGCAACCCAGCCCTTCCACGAACGACACGTTCGCCGGCGACGTGAGGCCCACCACTTCGATCCCGGGGCGGCGGTCGCCTGCGAGCAGGTGGGCCAGGGCGATGGCGGTCTTGCTCGAAGCGCTGGCGAGCACCACGGAGGTGGCTCCGAAGAAGTCCGCCTCGGCGAAGGAATCATCCAGCAGGAACGCCGTCAGGAAGAGCGGACGGAACAGCATCTGCTGGGCCTCGCTCTGCGGCGTGTAACCCGGATCCTCGCCGCAGCGCAGGTAGCGGTTGTAGAAGGCGGGCAACGACTTGCGGTGCGGCGCCGCATCCGTGAAGCCCCCGCCGGACACGGAGCCCGCCTGCACCAGCAGGTGCGTCGACATGGGCCAGTAACCGAAGAAGCGCTCGCCGGGGCTCACGCCCTCGGCAGTGGAAGCCAGCACGTCGCCGAATCCCCAGACCGGCACGCGCCCCCAGCCCTCGCGCGTAGGAAAGAAATCCCAGTACGACATGGCGCTGCCGAACACCGCGTAGCTGATGTTGTTGGCCGTGAACCCGAAGCGATCCACGCGCAGCAGCACCTGGTCGCCCTGCAGGGTGCGGGCTTCGGGGGGCGGGGCTTGCGCGAAATCGCAGCGACGAAGATCGTCGCGATCCACCACGAAATCGAGGCCAAAGGACATACCCGCTCACCTCCCGTGAATCCCGAAGCACAGCGTACTCGACCGGGGCGGCCGACGGGTCAGATTCTAACGCGACGGCCCTTCGACTAGAAGCGGTACTGGAAGCTGGCGCCGACGGTTCCCATGTTCGCGCCGTCCACCACGCCCACGGGGACGATGTAGGTCCCCTCGAGCGTGAGTACCCAGTGTTCGCTGGCGTAGAAGTCGAGGCCCAATCCGAAGCGCGGCGCGAACCCGTAGTCGATGTCCCACGGCTTCGGCGTCAGGTCCACGATCTCCTTGTTGAAGATCAGAAGGCTCGCGCCCAGCAGGCCGTAGGGCTGCCAACGTCCGGTGGCCGCGAAGACCTTTGCGTTCAGGCTCAGGAGGTGCGTATCGATCTCGATGCCATCCGAGCCGGGCACCACCACTGCCGGGTTCGACGAATCGAACCCCGCCTGCCACTGGTAGTCGAACTCGACCGCCACGCGGGGACACACCCGGTAGCCGGCCCGGAAATCCACCCCTCCGCTGTTGTCGAATTTCGGGTCGGTGGCGGCGGGTTCCGGGGGCACGGTCCCGAGCTGGGTGGTGTCCATGGAGATGTCCTCGATGGCGTAGATGCCGCCCAGACCCAGATACCAGCCCGACCGGGCGTAGTCCGGCTCCGGGAACTCGGCGTGGGCGGGGCCGGCGCCTGCCGCGAGCGCTGCAATGCCCGCGGCAGCGCAGGCCAGTGCCCGTCCGAATGTCGTAGCAACGCGTCGTGTGCTCGCCTCTCTGTTCAGCATGGTCGATCCCTCGTCCCCTCGCGGACCACCTGGCGATATACGCTCAGGTCGGCCTTCCGGGTCCGGCGCCAGTAGCGGAACGTGGTGCCGGACCAGTTGTTGGTGATCTTCCCGTCGGCGTTCTTGTACCAGCTGTGGTCGGTTTCTGCCCAGACCGTTCCCCGCAGCTCGTGCTGGATTCGCTGGTTGTAGGCCTTCATGGCGTCCTGGCGCACGTCGATCCACGCCAGGCCGCGCTCGTCCATCTGGCGCAGGCAATCCAGGATGTAACCCGTCTGGCACTCGATCATGAAGATGATCGAGTTGTGGCCCAGATTGGTGTTGGGTCCATACATCATGAAGAAGTTGGGGAAGCCGGCCACGCTCAGGCCCAGGTACGCCTGGGCTCCGTCCTTCCACTCGGTTTCCAGCGAGCGGTGGTCGAGGCCGGCGATCTTCATGGGCGCCAGGAACGAGGTGGACTCGAAGCCGGTGGCGAGGATCACGGCATCCACCGGGTAACGGGTTCCGTCGCGCGCCACGACCGCGTCGCGAATGAGATGATCGATCCCCGCCGTCACCACGTTCACGTTCGGGCGCTCCAATGTGGCGTAGTAATCGTCGGAGATCAGGATGCGCTTGCCCCCGATGGGATAGTCGGGAACCAGGGCCTTGCGCAGTTCCGGATCGGAAATCTGGTCGTGGATGCTGTCCACGGTCAGCTTTTCGATGCGCCTACCCAGGAATCGGTTGCCGCGAAACACGGGCCAGCGAAGCTCGAAAGAGAGCCAGAGCCAGGCACGGTAGAGGCGCGCCAGCAGCGGGTATCGGGCGAAGCGGCGCTTCTCGGCCTCACTGTATTCGCGATCGAGCTTGGGAAGCATCCAGTTGGCGCTTCGCTGGAAGATGTGGAGCTGCTTCGCCTCCCGGGCCAGCGGGGGAACGAACTGGATGGCGCTGGCGGCGTTGCCGATCACGGCGACGGTCTTGCCCCGCAGGTCTGCTTCCGGGTTCCAGCGGGCCGAGTGAAAACTCTCTCCGGCGAAACTCTCGAGCCCGGGGATCTCCGGCATGTGGGGTCGGTTGAGCTGCCCGACACCGCTCACCAACACCTGGGCCGCGATCTCCCGGCCGTCGCCGGTGTGCAGGTGCCAGAGACCCGCGTCCGCGTCGAAGTGGGCGCGGGCCACGTCGCTCCCGAAGCGGATATGCGGCCACAGCTCGTACTTCGTGGCGCAGTGCTCCATGTAGTCCAGGATCTCGGGCTGGGGCGCCCATTTCCGCGACCAGTCGGTCTTCTGCTCGAACGAGAAGCAGTAGGCGAACGAGGGCGAGTCGCAGGCCGCCCCCGGGTAGATGTTCTCACGCCAGGTGCCGCCCAGGCGATCGGCCTTCTCGAAGATCTCGAAGGCCTCGCAACCCGCCTTCTTCAACTGGATGGCGAGGCACAGGCCCGAGAAGCCGGAACCGATGATGGCGACGCGCAGGGGCGTGGGCCGGGGGGGAGTCACGGGGAGCCTGTCACTGGGGGGGCCTCGCTGCCGGATGCGCGGGCCGGAGGATACCAGCTCCCGGGGGGGGGTCCCGGGGGCCGAAACCCCATGGGATTCGGCGATTTGCTAGCCTGCCCGGCCTCATGCAAGAGCCTCGCAAGGACCTGCGCAATCTGGCCATCATCGCACACGTGGATCACGGCAAGACCACGCTGCTGGACGGATTGTTGCGCCAGACCGGCGCTTTTCACGCGAACCAGCAGCTGGTGGATCGCGCCATGGACTCGGGCGAACTGGAGCGCGAGCGCGGCATCACGATCCGGGCCAAGGAGACGGCGGTCGAGTTCCAGGGCGTCCGCATCCACCTGGTGGATACCCCCGGCCACGCGGACTTCGGAGGCGAGGTGGAGCGGGTGCTGGGCATGGTGGACGCCGTGCTGCTGCTCGTGGACGCGTCCGATGGCGTGATGCCCCAGACCCGCTTCGTGATGAGCAAGGCCCTGGCCCACGGGCTCCGCCCCATCCTGGTGGTGAACAAGGTGGATCGTGTCGAGCAGCGGGCCGACGCCGTGGTGGACGAGACGTTCGACCTGCTGGTCGCCCTGGGGGCCAGCAACGAGCAACTGGACTTCCCAGTGATCTACGCCTCGGCCAAGGAGGGCACCGCCAGTCGCGACCTGTCGCACCCGCGTGAGAACCTGCTGCCCCTGCTGGAGACGATTCTCGAGCACGCCCCTCCTCCCGATGTCGACATGGAGGGTCCCCTTCAGTTCCAGGCGGTCACGCTGGATCACGATCCCTACCTGGGCCGCCTGGTGATCGGCCGGGTTGCACGGGGCTGCCTGCGCCGGGGCGCCACGGTGACGCGCATATCCCCTACCGACCGGCCCGAGTCGTTTCGGGTGACCAAGCTGCTGGGGGCCCGGGGTCTGCATCGCGTGGAACTCGACGAGGCCCGGGCAGGCGACCTGGCCGTGGTCGCCGGCCTGGATTCGATCGAGATCGGCGACACCCTGTGTGACCCGGACCACCTGGAGCCCCTGCCGCTCATCGAGGTGGATCCGCCCACCATGCGCGTGCTCTTCAGCGTGAACACCTCGCCCTTTGCGGGCCTGGACGGGCGCTTCGTCACCAGTCGCCAGATCGGCGATCGCCTGCGCCGTGAGGACCTCACCAACGTGTCGATCCAGGTGGAGAGCTCGGATTCTCCCGACACCTTCGTGGTGGCCGGCCGTGGCGAGCTGCAGATCGCGGTGCTGATCGAGACCATGCGACGCGAGGGATACGAGTTCAGCGTGTCGCGGCCCGAGATCATCCGCCGCGAGATCGACGGGAAGTCATGCGAGCCCGTGGAAGACGTGGTGGTCGAGGTGCCCGAGCCCATGACCGGCGTGGTGGTGGAGAAGATCTCGGCGCGAAAGGGACGGCTCACATCGATCGAGCACCGGGGCGATCGCTCTCGCCTGGAATTCATAGCCCCGAGCCGGGGCCTGTTCGGCTACCGGAGCGAGTTCCTGTCGGACACCCGGGGCGAGGGCGTACTGCACCGCACGCTGCGCGGCTACGAACCGTGGTCCGGCAACCTTTCGAGCCGGAGCCTGGGCGCCATCGTGGCGTCGGACAAGGGCCGCTCCACGGCACACGCCCTGTTCAACATCCAGCAGCGCGCCTCCATGTTCGTGGGTCCTGGGGTTGACGTCTACGAGGGACAGGTGGTGGGCGAGAACCGCCGCACCGGCGACATGAACGTGAATGTGGCCCGCCCCAAGAAGCTCAGCAACATGCGGGCGTCGGGTCGCGACGAGTCGCCGATCCTGACGCCGCCCCGTGAGCTCGAGATCGAGTGGGGCCTGGAGTGGCTGGCCGACGACGAGCTCCTGGAAGTGACGCCCCACTCGCTGCGCCTGCGCAAGCGCATCCTCCCCGCCAATTTCCGCAAGCGTTGATTCACTGACCCGAGATTGCCGCGAGCGATTCGCGCCAGTCGTCGCGATCGGTGTCCACCACCACGTGCTCACCCGGCGGCAGTTCGGTGATGGGCTCGAAGCGTCGGGTGCTGGTGGCGTGGAGTTCGGGTCCCGCGTCCGAGGGATCCTCACCGCGCTTGGCCCTCTCGGCCAGACGGCGGAGCGCTACATCCTCCGCGCAGCGGATGTCGAACACCCGAAACGGGAGATTCTGCATGCGCGCCAGGCCGCGAGCGGCGGCCCGGTGGTCCGCGCGCGAGAAGGTGGCGTCCAGGATCACGGTCCGCCCCGAATCCACGATCGGCGTCGCGCGCTGGAGCAGTGCCGAGTACACCTTGTCCACCTGGTGGGGCGCGTAGAGGCCGGCGTCGAGTCGCGCGGCGGCACGGTCGCTGGGCGCCAGGCCCACCAGTCGCTTGCGAACCCGGTCCGACGACACCAGAACCCCGCCGCGGGCGTCGGCGATCACCTGGGCGGCGCTCGTCTTGCCCGCACCCACCACCCCCGCCACCAGGATGACGGCACCCTGGCTGCGGGGTTCCAGGGCCTGCTGGGCGAGCGAGAGGTGCCGACGGGCGCTTTCCGCTGATTTTTCGCGCTGCGCAGCAGCCACTTCCGGGTCGTTGCTGGCAATGGCGGCGACCTTCGCCCGGACCGCTGCCCGATAGCTCACGAAGTAGTCGACGACCCGGTAGGAATCGAAGTCGTCGCTGTCGCGCGCGACCTGGCGCAGGAAGCGCTCGGCCCAATCCTCCCGGCCGCGATAGCGCAGGTCCATCGCCACGAACGCCGCGTCGGCGGCAGCATCGATGTGACGCAGGTCGTCGCGGAACTCCAGGCAATCGATGAGAAGGGGATCGGACGTCTCGAACCAGACGTGTTGCAGGTGCAGATCGCCGTGCCCGTCCACCGCGCGCCCGTCGCGACGCCGCCTCTCGAAGGCCTCGGTCCGTTTGCTGGCGAAGGCGTGTGCCGCCTGGGACACGGCCGCCACCTGGTCGGCATCGATCACCCCGGGCTGGGAGGCCAGTGCCAACAGGGTTTCCTCTGCGGGGCCGGTGCACCGCTGCCACCACTGGTCGCGGGAGAAGGGGGCCGGGATGCCCAGGCCGTGCTCACCGTGGAAGCGAGCCACGCGTGCGGCCACTGCGTCCAGGTGGTGCATCTCCAGGCGACCCTGCTCCAGGAGGGTCAGGGCATCGCGCCCGGCGGGCAGACGCCTCATCACCACGCAGTGCTCGACCCGCGGATCCGGATCGAGCTTGTCAGCCACCTCGCCCCATTCGAAGCCGGATCCCGCGGTTCGCAGCGGGGCAATCCCCAGGTAGACGTCGGGCGCCAGGCGGCGATTGAGCGAAACCTCGCGCTCGCAGTCGGAGTTGCGCGCGGCGCAGGTGCCAAAGTCGACGAAGCCCAGGTTCACCGCCTTGCGCAACTTGAAGACCCGATCCGCCGTCAGGAACACGTGCGACAGGTGGGTCTGCACGTGCTCGGTGCCGGGCCGGGCGGCGAGCGCCTCGACGAGGCCCTGGGGCAGGGGCTGGATCTCTTTCACGGTCGCCATCGGATCGCGACGAGGGCGTTCAGAAGCCGGCGGCGCCGGACGCGGAAACGTGGGGGGTCGGCATGGGCTCCTCCGTCAGGCGATCGAAAGCCACAGGCGCAGCAGGTGGCGTTTGCGGTCGGGATCCGGGTGATCTTCGTACTGGGTGCGAGCGTGCACAACGGTGTGATTCGCGAGCCACTGGATGTCCCCGGGCTCGAGATCCATATCCAGACGGATGTCGGGACTGGATGCGATTTCTTCGTAGAGATCCATCAGAGCCAGCTGCTCCGGCGCGATCGCCACGTCCGGGTGCCTCGCCACCGAGCGGAAGTAATCGCTGTGGTAGAAGGTGCGCAGGCGTCCCTCGGCGAATCGGCACGGGGGAACCGGCAGGTAGCGCAACGCCCCCGATGCATCCTCGTTGCGGATGTCCAACAGGAAGGGCTCGTACAGGCGCTCCACCTGCTGCGGACAGCGTTCCAGCAGGGCGTTGTAGACCGCCACGGAGCTCGCGATGCGACTCGCGCCGCCGCTCTTCGCCGTGCGCAGGCACAGAAGCCCCACCACGTCGGCCGCGTCGCAGTGATAGGCGATGGCCGAAGACGTGCGGTACAGGCGCACGAACGGGTCATCCGCAGCGTCGCCGGTATGGGTCACGTGACCCAGCAGGTCACCCTGCGGGTTCTGGGCCCCGGGACGTCCCAGGTGCAGGCCCAGGCACCAGAAACACAGCTCCGCGTCCTCCCGGGACCAGCGGTCGACGGGCAGGCCCGAGACCACCAGGAACCCCCGGCCGTCGTCGAGCTCGTGGCGCCAGCGGGAGACCTCGGCCGACACGCTGGGAAGCGGAAAGTCCTGCGCGGTGAGCTCGCCAGTGGTTTTGCCGGTGGCTCGGGCCGTGGCGAGGGCCCGGTCGATCTCGGCCACTTTGTCCGCGTCCAGGCACACCCGCCATTGCTCGCTGTCGGCCAGGTCGGCGCCGCGCCAGGCCGAGACGACGTTCAGCGGCTCGCGCGCCGGCGCCTCATGGGGGCGGGAGAAGTAGTGACCCGCCTGCTCGGCGTAGGAGTTGTAGCTCCCCATCGGACTCCGGTTTTCTCCCGGATCGGAAGCTACCAGACCGGCGGGCGATGGGTCGATTATTCGTCGGGAATCGGCGGCCAACCCGGCATGCGGTTCAGGCTGCCCTCGTAGTGGATCTTGAGCGCCTTGTTCCGGTTGAAGAGCATCACGTTGTGGAGCCGCATCGCTGCCAATCGCCGGCGCAGGATCTCGGCCGCCGCGCGCTGATCGAGCTCTCCCATCTGGAACCAGCGATCGTCGAGGATTCCCATGAACAGGGCACGGTTCGAGGTGACGTCCTTGGTGGCATGGATCAGGTACGGGGAGAGAGCCTCGAGCTCCTGGCTGGATAGGTTTTCCACCGTGTTTCGATCCGGTCGGACGCGATTGGCGTCGTACCACACGAGGCCCATTGCGATGCACATGGCACCCAGCAACAGATGCCGAGCGACGGCCGCGAATCGCATCGGAGGCTTCGCGACGACTGGCTTGCGGGATGCCAAGGCAGCCGGAGGTTTCTTTGCGTCGCCCCGGGGACCGACAGCACCGCGCCGAGCGCGTCGGATGGCCTCCGCGCGCTCCGCTGTGGCCGCGGCCTCCTCGGCCCGTTGGGCCACGACGGTCTCCGCCTCCGCCACCCGGGACTGCTTGGCGAATGGAAGAAAGAGCAATCGGGCATGGAGGTACGAGATCTCCTTCGCCTCCAGGTAACGTCCGGTGGTCACCATCTGGTTGCTGCGGACGCGGACGAAATCGGCCATCTCATCCATCCACTCGCGCACCAGGACGACCGGATCGATCCCCGCAGCAGACAGCGACTTCTGGAGTTCGTCTACCCGCTGGGCGATGAGGCCCAGCACGATGATGCGCTTCGCCAGACGTGCCTGCTCGGAGCTTCCGACGCCCCGAAGATGCGAAAGGTCCCGGTCGTCTACGATCGACAGGTCCAGGAGACCTGCGAGGGACGCCATGGGACCGGGCGGGCACGCAGCGTTCACGAGTCGCGAATCCAGGGCCGACTCGAGAGCAGCCAGTCCGGGCGAACCCAGGACCGACTCCGGCGATGCGTCCTGAACCACCGACTCTGCCGCGGTCGCGGGCGGCGCCGATTCGCGAGAAGCAGGGGTTCCGGACTCGGAGGGTCGGACCCTTTGCCGCGTCTCCGGGATTCGTACCTCCCGGTCCTGCGCTCTGGCCCGGAGCAACTGTTCTTCGCGCAAGACGCGCACGGCGAGGTTGTACGAAACCAGGCAGCGCAGGACCTCGGGATGGAAGAGCTGTGGGACGATCTCGGTTTTGAACGCCCCCATCTCGCGCACGACCGTGTTGAAGTCCCCGCCCGATTTCACGTGTCGGCAGGCGGCCTGGAAACGGTTCGTGATCCGGGCCAGGACCTCTGGGGCGATCTCGGGGGCCTCGACGACCATGGCACGGATCAGTTCGCTCACGTTGGCCGGGTCGACGACGACGCTCCAGCCCTCCTCCGTTTTCGAAATCGAGAGAAGCGTGACCAGGTAGTCGATCAGGCAGAAACGCTCCGGGATCGCGTTCTCGTCTTCGAGCACCAGGTCGAGCAGTGCCGCCGCCTCCTCCCGCTGCTCGGCAATCGCCTCGGAAAGCGAGGCCCGGAACTGGGCAATGGCAATGGCGTCGGCAATCTGGCGCAGGCGCTCGGCGTAGCCGTCAAGCGACTCGTCGATCGCGGCCACCTGGGTGGCCTCGACGCTCACGGGCGCGCCGCGCTGCTTGATGGCATCGACGAGTTTCTGGAGGTCGTCGCGCAGGTCTCGCACGCCCTCGTTGCCAGGCAGCTCGCTCGGATCGCGCATGGAGGGGACGAGTGCGCGCTGGGCAGCGCGGAGCGCCCCGAAGCGCCGCACCCGGGCGAATACCTCGACCCGGGTCAGCGAGACGATTCCAGGATCGGCGTCAGTACGCGTCGACATTCGACTTCCAGCCGGGAAGCCGGTTCAGTTCGCCCTGGTAGTGCACCTTGAGCGCGCGGCGCTGGTCGAAGAGCATCACCTCGTCGAGTTTCCGCCACGCGACGCGCTTCCGGATTTCCTCGCCGCTCCGTCGCCGATCCGCGTCTTCCAGTTCGAACCAGCTCTCGCTCAAGATCCCCATGAACAGGCCCCGGTCCACGTCCTCGCTGGCGTTCACCAGATACGGGGAAACCTTGAGCAGCTCGCGGCTGGAAAGCTCGTCGATGGTATAGCGGTCGGACGCGAGACGATCGGACACCAGCGTGCCCAGGAAGAACATCACCAGCGCGGCCGCTACCCACGCCTTGGGCGAGATCTGGATCTTGAAGCGCCGTTCCCGTCTGGGCACGCGCGGGGGCTTGCGCCTGCCACGCCGGGCCGTGCGCAGGGCGTCGTCCAGGTCCTCGGTGCCCACGCTTGCCCGCGAGGACGGATCCGCGGCCTGCGGCTCTTCGGAGACCGTCTTCTTCGACTTCGTGAAGGGGATCAGGCGCGACTGGAGTTCGGAGAGTTCCTTCGCCTCTTCGTAGCGCCCCGAAACGATCAGATCGTTGCTGACCGCACGGATCTGGTCCGAGAGCTCGCGCAACCACTCTTCCGAGAGCAGCAGCGGGTCGATCCCCAACTTCCCGAGGGCCCCGTGCAGCGCCGGAAGCTGCTGGGCGATCAGGCCCACCGTGACCACGCGCCGCAAAAGCGGCTGCTGGGGATCGGCGGAATCCGGGCCGATCTTTCCGATTTCGCTCTTCTGCAACCGCGAAAGGTCCAGGCGATCCGCGAGCGTTGCGGCGGGACCCCGAAGAGAAGGCCGCCCCGAAAGCCGACACACCAGAGCCGTTTCGATCGCCTTCAGGGCTGTGGATCCGAAGGCCGATTCCGAGGGCGCCGCCAATTCCGCCTCGTCCGAATCCGCCATGTCTGCCAGGGTCGCTGCGGCCTCACCCAGTTTCGCGTCCCGGTCGTGGGTTCTCGCCCGCAGCAGCTGCTCTTCGCGGAAGATACGCAGGGCCAGGTTGTACGAAACCAGGCAGCGCAGGATCTCGGGATGGAAGAGGTGGGGGACGATCTCCGTCTTGAACGCCCCCATCTCGCGAACGACCGTCTCGAAGTCCCCGCCCGAACGCAGGCGTTCGCACGCGGCCTGGAATCGGCTCATGATGTGGGCCTTGGACTCCGGAGCGATCTCGGGAGCCTCCAATGCGATGGCGCGAGTCAGCTCGCTCACGTTCGACGGGTCGATGACGACGCACCAGCCCGCCTCCGTCTTCGCAATCGAGAGAAGCGTGACCAGATAGTCGATCAGGCAGAAGCGCTCGGGGATCGCAGTGTCGTCTTCGAGCACCAGGTCCAGCAGCGCGGCGGCTTCTTCGCGATGTTCGGCGATCGTCTCGGAAAGCGAAGCCCGGAACTGGGCGATGGCGACGCCGTCGGTCACCTGGCGCAGGCGCTCGGCATAGCCGTCCAGCGACTCGTCGATGGCGGCCACGTGGATGCCATCGATAGCGAGGGGCGCGCCGCCCTGCTTCATGGCATCGACGACCTTCTGCAGATCATCGCGCAGGCCGCGCACGCCCTCGTTGCCCGGCAGTTGGCTCGGGTCGCGCATGGAGGGGACGAGTGCGCGCTGGGCGGCGCGGAGCGCCGCGAAGCGACGCACGCGGCCGAGTACCTCGGCGCGGGTCAGGCGGATTTTCCCGAGCATCATGGCTGTCTAGGGGCTTCGGCCGGACCGGGGGCCGGCCTTAGACGCAAGTGGAGGATCTATCTATTGATTTCGAAAGATATATTCTACATGGAGCCGCGAATCTGGCGATCCGTGCGCCGATCCAGGGCCGCAAGCGTCCCATTCAGGAGCCGGGCCCCCAGCCAGCGCAAAGGCTCGGGCGGCCACGACAACACCCGCCGTTGCAGGGCCTGTTCGGCCTCGTGTTCCCGGCCGAGCACGCGCTCGCTCAACAGGGCGCCCATCAGCGTGGCCTGGGCCACGCCGTGGCCGGCAAAGCCCACGCCGTACCAGATATTGCGGTGACGACCTTCGCAGCCCAAAGCCGGCAGGAAGTCCAGGGTGAGGCCGATCCAACCCCCCCAGAACGAGTCCACCGGAAGCGCCCGCAGGCTGGGGAAGCGCGCCCGGAAGGCCGACTCGATGATCCGGAAGGCGTCGGGATCGTAGGCCGCGGGAAGCCGGCTCCCGTATCGGTATCGCACGCATTTCGATCCCCCGACGATCGTGCCCCGCGCCGTCAGCCGGTAGCTCTCCAGCACCTGGTGAGCCGTGTAGATGCCCTCGCGCCCGTCCCAGCCGACTTCTGCCCGCTGCTCCTGGCTGAGCGGCTCGGTTTCGAACAGCGAGACCCGCAGTGGCGCGACCAAGCGCGGCTTCCAGCCCGTGGCGCGGGTGTACGCGTTCGTCGCCAACACCGCCGTGTCGGCCTTCACCGATCCGCGCCCGGTTCGCGCGATCACTCGCGGCCCGGGCACGAGCGACGTCAGCGCCGATCTCTCGAACAGCCGCACCCCAGCGGCCAGCGCCGCCGCCCGCAGGCCCATCACGTAGCGGCCCGGGTGCAGGGTGCCCCCCCGCTCTTCGAGCACGCCGCATTGGACGGCGGCGGGGAGCCGGCGCTCGCGAACCTCTGCGGGAGACAGGAACCGGACGCAGGCCCCGAGCGTTGCCGCTGCCTCGGCTGCCTTGCGGAGTTTCGGTTCCTGCGCGGGATGTACGCCGGCCAACAGGTTCCCGCTGGGATCGTACTCACACTCGATCCCGTGCTTCCGGATCACCTCTTCCACGTGCTCCACGGCCGTGTCGGCGAAGCGCACGAGCGCGCGCGCGCGCTCGCGACCGAACATCCGCAGCAGCGTGGGAATGTCCTTCCCGATGGTGGGGGTCAGGTGGCCGGCGTTGCGACCGCTGGCGCCAGAACCGGCGAATCCCTGTTCGAGCAGCGCCACCTCGATTCCCTGGGCGCGCAGGCCGAGCGCCGTCGAAAGGCCCGTGTAACCGCCTCCCACCACGACCACGTCAGCCTCCACATCGCCTTCCAGCGGCGGCTGCAGGTCGTCGGGCTCGCGGACCCAGGGACTGATCTCTTCGAAACGAAAGCTCAAAGTACCTCCGGCGGGGTCATCATCACGTCCGCCCCCGACGCCACTGTCTCGCTCGCCGGCTGCGCTTGTCAACTCCCCCAGGGCTACCACGTCGCGGGCCGGATCGGCACGCCGAGCTCAGAACGCCAGGTTCAGGGCGTGTACCAGATGGGGGAGGTCCAGGCGCGCTCCTGGATCACCGGCTGGTGGTCCTCCGCGCAGCAACCCTGCAGGCCCGGGGGAATCGTGTCCGGCGCATCGCATTCGACCCCGGCCGCGTTGCATACGTACTGGCTCCACCGGCAGGTCGGGTTCTCGAGCACGCGACCGTAGTAGAAGGCGGGCACGGACGGATCGAACGCCGGGTCGCTCCAGACGGCACACAGACTGGCGGCACCGTCGCCGTGGCGCTCGCAGGTGGCCGTGTCGACCCCGGCGCGGTTCTCGCCACCCGCGATGCCCACGACGCTCTCGCGAAGCTCCCCGTCCTCGATCCAACCCTTCACGATCTGCAGTCGCTGCAACGGTGCGGCCTCGGCCCAGGGATCCCGAAAGGCGGACATCGCCAGGCGCGGTGCGCCGTCTGCCCTTCTCGTCGGCAGGTCGCCGCCCATGGGAACGCCGTGGGCGTAGCCCTGTGCGGCGAAGTCCTGGCGGGCGCAGAGATCCTCGGGAAAGCCCCAGCCTCCGAAGAGGCGCACCACCGGCCGCGTGCCGCTGGTTCCATAGGCTTCTCGCCGACGCATGGCGGCGAACAGGGCGTCGCGGTTGTTCTCCTCGGCCCAGAACACGGCCAGGCCCCCCGGGTTGAACTCCAGGTCGTCGGGAAAGCCCACGGGAACCGCGTCCCCCGCCGCCAGCCCCGCGCCACCGTGGCCAGGGTGGTCCTTCTCGGCGGTGAGACCGGGTGCCGCGATGTGCGTATCGGTGCTGGCCACGATTCCGTACTTGAGACCGTTCGCGCCCAGGGTGGACTGCTGGCGCAGCCCTTCCAGCAAGGCCCAGCGCACGAAATTCCTGGGACCCGCCGGCTGGTTCCTCGCGAAGATCGAAAACTTGGGGCCGAAACGATCGTAGGCGAGCTTCTCGAAGCCGCAGGCCTCGTCGTTGCTGCCCAATCCCAGTTGGCACTCGGAGTCGCCCTTGTGCTGCATGATCTCGATCAGCGGCTCCCAGCGGGCGCGCCGATGCGCTTCGTCCGCATCCACCGGCCGATCCGCGTCGCTCGCCCGGGCCAGATGCGCGCTTGCGAACATCAGGTCGGCGCTGAGGTTCGAGTTGTGCGGAATCGTGATCGCGTCGCAACCGGGAATCCCGTCGACGCACTGGGTCTGCAGGTGATCCCACAGGTCCGATGCGCTGGGTGTATCGACCCAGCTGATGGGAAGCTCTGGAACCTTCGCGTTCCGGAAGATCACGTTGCGGTGCAGGTTCTTGCCGTCGTCGACGATGGCGGTCCACTCGTAACCCACGAAGCTGGTGAAGCCGCAGCTGGCGCTGCGGTCGTAGGCCTCCTCGGCAGCGGCCTGGATGTCGCGCCACACCTCGCCGCCGGCCTCCAGGCAGTGCTCCCAGCCATCTCCGCAGAATCCCCAGTGCGACTTCAGGATCAGGGTCCGCAGCGCAATCAGGCGGAACGCAAGGTCCGCGTGGTTGCGGTGGATCCAGCAGATGAGCGAGCCGAAGCCGGGAGAACCAGGCGTCATGCACAGGCTCACGTCGCCGAGCAACTCCGCGTGGTCGGTCACGACCACGAAGTCGAGTGGCCGCTCCAGGCGCACGCTGCGCAATGCGCGACCATTTTCGTCGTAGGGCTGGATCCCGAGGGTCTCGCCCCGAGCGAAGCGATAGGCATCGCGCGGTGTGTTTCGCGTGTCCTGGGTGCTGGCGTCGAACGAGTACGCCGTATGCACGTGGGTGTCGCCGAAGAAGGGGCGACGCAGGGGATCAGGGTCGCTACAGGGCTCGCGCTCCTCGCTCAGGGTGTAGGAGCGGGATTCCGCCGGCGCCGGATCCGCCGCGCCAGGCGCGCCTCCGAAGACAATTGCGAGGAAAGCGCCGACCCGCACGGGACCGCGTCCCATGGCCACCTCCTGGTGCGGGAACCAGGTGGCATTCTACACCCTGGCCGGGCCGGGGTTGGATGGGGCGGGGCGGGGCGAGGCGGGACGGTCGTCAACCCCGAAGCTGGAGCGCGAAGTCGCGCAGCGCGCTGGCGTCGGTGAAGGTGAACTCCACCTGGCCAAGGCGTACGCTGTCGCCGGGCTTGAGCGGCGTGGGCGGCCCGCCCTCTCGAGTGGCCACGCTTTTCCCGTTCACGGTGGTGCCGTTGGTGGAGCCCATGTCGTGGAGCACGAAGCCGCCGTTCGGACCGATCTTGGTAAACGCGTGACAACGGGAGACGCTGGGGTCGGGCACTACCACGTCCTGCGACGACTCGCGGCCCAGGGTCACCAGGTGTCCGGGCCCACCTCCCTGCGGTCGCAGCGGAAACACCACCACCGACACACTCGCCGTGTGGAGCCCCGGGTCGGGGTCGTCGTCGAGCCTCAGCTCGGTGCCGCTCACGACCCCATCGCTCTGGAATCGGGCCGTCGTGACCATCAGGAAGCCTCGTCCGTACCTCGCCTCGAAGGCTTCCAACCCGAGATTCTTGGCGTCTTCGCCCAGGGCCTCGATGGGCAACGCCGAGCCCGGCAGCTGCGATCCGAGGGGTCCCTGGGGCATACCCCCTTTTTCGACACGATCGCGCACCGGCTTGAGGTCGCCCGGGTCGAACGTGATAAAATTCGCCCCTGAGCCGGCCACGGCTTCGATTCCCATGCAAAAGAAGCTGGCGAACGCCCTGCTGATCGTCCTGTTCGCAGCGGCAATCGTGCGCACGATCGCGATGGTGGCGCAGGACCCCGAGCTCGAGTGGGACATGCTGGCCTACATGGCCCTGGCGGTGTCGTGGGAGAGCGACGACCCAGTCGAGATCCACCGCCGCACCTACGAGACCGCCGAACGCGAACTCGACAGCCAGAGTTTCCGCAAGCTCACCCGCAGCGGCGTTCGCCGCGCCCGCTACGAGAATCCCGGCGTTCTCTACGAGCACCTGGCGTTCTACCGGTCTCGTGTTCTCTACACGCTGCCCGTCTACCTCCTGCACCGGGCCGGCGCTCCCCTGAGCGACGCCACCTGGTGGATGTCGCTGGCGGCCTGGGCCGGAACGGCGGTCCTGATCCTGTTGTGGTGCGAGCGCCATCTGCCCCTGTGGCTGGCGGTACCCGTGGCCCTGGGGTTCGCCCACGCGCCGCCCCTGCTGGAGGTCGCCCGGCAGTCGACACCCGATGCCCTGTTCGTGGCGGCCGTGACGTCTGCCGTATTCGCACTGGTGGAGTTGCGGTCGTTGCGCGTGGCGGCGGGGATCCTGCTGGCGAGCCTGCTGGTTCGAGGCGACGCCATCCTCTTCATCTTCTTCCTGGTGGGGGCACTGGTCGTTCTCGGCCCGGCCGCCGCGCGGCTGCGCCTGGCCCCGGCCGCAGCAGCGCTCGCTGCGGCCACCGCGATCTACGCCACTGCGAGCCTCTCCAGCGGCTACTACGGCTGGTGGCCGCTGTTCACGATCGGGTTCCTGGGAAAGCACGCCCACCCGAGCTCGATCCCCACTACGCCGGACCTGGTCGCCTACGCCGAGGTTCTCGTTTCCCAGGTTGCAGCCACCACCGGGTCGATCCTGTTCGTGTACGGCGCGCTCGCGCTGCTGGGCCTCGCCTACGCGCACCGATATCGAAGGGATTCGATCACAGCGGCCCGCTGTGCCGCGGTGATGCTGGCGTTCCTCGTCAGCTACGCCGTGCGCTACCTGCTGTTTCCCGCCCTGTGGGAGCGGTTCTTCGTGCCCTTCAGCGTGCTGGTGCCGCTGCTGCTGATCACACTCGTGGCGGGAGAACGACGGCCCGGCGATTCCGATCAGGGGCCGGCCGGATAGCGCTTCGACAGGCTCTCCACCACTTCCGCGAACTGGGCGGCGGTCTCGCGAATGATCTCGGCCACCGGCCGCACCGCGTCGATGCGCCCCGCCACCTGGCCCGTCAGCGCGACGCTGGCCTCCATGTCTCCCCCGAAGTAGAGGTCCATGGCGCGTCCGAATTCGTTCATCACATTGTGCTCGACGTACTCGAGCGATTCGCTGTGTGCCGTGCGCAGGCAGCGCAGCCCCGGGCCCACGCGGCGGTTCAGGAAGATCGTGTCGGTCTCGGCTGCGTCCACCACCGCCTGCTTCCAGTTGGCGTGGACCGGCGACTCCAGTGCCGAGACCATGCGCGTTCCCATCTGCACGCCCTCGGCGCCCAGGGCAAAGGCCGCCGCCATGGTGGCCCCATCCAGCATGCCACCCGCGGCGATTACCGGAACCCGGACCTTCGAACACACCAGTGGGAGCAGCACCATGCTGGCCACGTCGCGCGGGTTCTTGAAACCACCGCCCTCGCCACCTTCCACCACCAGGCCGTCTACGCCCGCCTCCACGGCCTTGAGCGCGCCGCGCAGGGTTGGCACCACGTGGAAGACGGTGAGGCCTGCCTGCTTCAGGGCGGCGGTGTACTTCGTGGGGCTACCCGCCGAGGTGGTAACGAATTGCACGCCCTGATCCACCACGAACTGCACGATGTCCGGATCCCGCACGAAGGCCTGGGCAATGTTGACACCGAAGGGCTTGTCGGTGAGATCGCGCATCTTGCGGATCTCCTGCTTCACCACGTCGAGCTCGCCGGATGAGGTCTCGATGATCCCCATGGCGCCCGCGTTGGAAACGGCGGATGCCAGCTGGGATCGGGCGATCCAACCCATGGGAGCCTGGACGATGGGGATTTCGATCCCCAGCATCTCGGTTACGCGGTTGCGAAATTGCACGACCACCGCCGGGTCACCCGACGGAAGCGTCGGGATCGGAGTCCGCCGCCACCCTGGTCAGGTGTTCGATCTGCCCGTCGTCGCGGCGGTGGAGCACATCGTTGTAGTCGTTGGCACCGCGGTGGTTGAAGGCGTCCGGCCGTTCCCAGGCAGTGACGGCGCTGATGCGATAGGCATCGAGATCGCTGCGCGTGGGCGGCGGCGCCACGTGCATGCTGTCGCCGTAGTGAAGCGAGACGTCACCCGGCCGAGCCGAGAACGAGGCCCCGCGCGGCGCCTTGGGGTCGTTGGCGTCCAGGTACCCGCAGCTGCTCTGCCAGGAGCCCGGCAGCATCTTGAGCTCACCCGTCTCGGGGTTGGCGGGCGTGAGGTACACCGACGCCAGCAACACGGGGCACATGACCGAGTGTCCGCCCATCCCGCAGTCGCGGTGCCACGGAATGTCCGAGAGCCCTTCGGTCATCTGCGGGTTCTTGAAGATGACCGTGACCCCCTGCTCCGGCGTCTCCCGGCGGCGCTGCACGAGCTTCTCGTCGGCGAGCTCCACGAACTTCAAAAGACGCGGGTCGCCGGAAAGACTGCGCAAGGCGGGCTTCGCAGCCGCCCGGGTCACGCGACACAGGATCTCGTCACCGGCCGCGTTCTTGCCCCACCAGGAGAGTTTGTCGCCCTTCACGGCCTCGCTGCGCAACTCCGCGGCTTCGGCCAGGAGGCGCTTCACTTCGTCGTCGCGGAAGACGTCGCGCACGAACAGGTATCCTGCGGTGCGCAGGAAGTGCGCCATCTCCTCCGGATCCCCGACGAGCGAGAATGACTTCTCTACGTCCAAGGGGTTTCCGCGCTGGTCGCGCAGATCCACCCGGTCGACGTCGTAGATCGGAACGCCGCGGAAGATCGACCGCAGCCCCGGCTCCCAGGCCACGAACTTCATGGTCTGACCGCGCACGCACTTCAGTCGGCCCGCATACAGGAGCCCCGGCGCCGACTCGTAATCGTGAACCAGGCCCTCCCAGGCATCGTGCGCAAGCTCGATCACCGTGTCTGCGCGGTCATCCCCCGGTTCCACCCGGAGGTACTCGCCATCCAGGGCGTAGGTGTACGCATCCCCCCCTGGCAGACGGAACGCCAGGCTCCCGTGCGCGCGGGCGACACGGGCCACGGCCCCCTCCGCCCGGGCCAGGCGTTCGGGAAGCTCGTGAAGATGGAATTCGCGAAAATCCAGGCTCTGGAAGCCGGGAACTGCCATGGCGACCTCCGGTGGTTCCCAGCATACATCGATTCGGATCGTCCAGGCGGCGAGGCCACTGGGTTCGGATGCTCGGATTCTGCGCCTGCCCTATCGTGGGCGCACTCCGAATACAGGGTGTCGAATCATGCTCCGAATCGCGCTGGCGCTGTTTCCCCTGGTTGTCGCTGGTGTTCTGGCCACACCGGCTGCCGCCGTCGAGGAAACCATCCGGATCGTCGGGTCCGGGTACACCGTGCTCCCGTTGGTGCGGAAGTGGATCGCAGCCTTCCGCGAGATCGAGCCGGACGTCCTGGTGGAGGCCCTGGGCGAGGGCAGTTCCATGGGGCCCGCCGCCCTGATCTCGGGCCGCGCGCAGGTTGCGGCCATGTCCCGGCCCATGAGCAAGGGCGAGATCGCGGTCTTCGTGGATCGTCTGGGCCACGAGCCCCTTGGCGTTCCGGTGGGAGTGGACGCGATCGCGATCTACGTCAACACGGCGAACCCGCTGGACAAGATCACGCTGCCCCAGCTGGATGCCATCTATTCGGAGACTCGCCGGTGCGGAGCTCCGAAGGCGCTCAGGAAGTGGGGCGACCTGGGGATCGAGGGCGAGCTCGCGGAGATGCCGATCGGCCTGTACGGGCGCCGCGCCGAGTCGGGGACCGGGGGCTCCTTCCAGACGGCCGCGTTGTGCGGCGGCGTGCTGCAGGGCGGGATGATCGAAACGGAGGGCGGAGGCGCCGTGGCCGCGGTGATCTCGCAGGCGACGACTGGGATCGGCTTCGGCGGTCGCCCCACGGAAGATGTGGGTGCGCGGATCCTGGCGCTGGCGAGGACCGACCAGGGGCCGTTCCTGCTGCCGGAACCGGCGAACCTGCGCTCCGGCCAGTATCCGATGACGCGACAGCTCCTGCTCTACACCGACCAGCCACCCGGAAAGCCGCTTGCTCCGGGCGTGGCAGCCTTCCTGCGCTTCGCCCTCTCGCCCGCGGGTCAGACGATCGTCGAAAACGCCGGCTTCCTGGCAGCCACACCGGAGAGCCTGGCCGATAGCCTGAAGCGGATCCCGTAGCGCTCAGATCGAGTCGGACAATCCCCGCACGAACAGGGGCTCGATGCCCAGGCGGGCGACGTCGCGCTGCATCGCCGTGACCGACGGCGACTCTCCCCTGTCGCCCGCGGCCTTCAGGATCTCGGGCAGGAGGGTCGCATCGCTCGACGTGTTGAGGAACAGATCCGGAGTCTTCAACACGTAGGCTACGGCGCGGTGGATGGCGTCGCGATCGCGAAGCGGTTCGTACCAGCTGAAGTGCGGGCTGGAATCGTCGGTCCAGCGTCTGCGCGCCACCGACTTGATGGTCTGCACGGCCGTCTTGCGCCGTCGACACAGGGCCAGAAGTTCCTCGAAGTCGGCCCGGTATTCCGGGTTCGACATCAGCGTGAAGTTGCAGGGCAGCAGAACCGAGTCGAAGTCGAACTTCTGGAGGCTGCGCAGGTGCATGGCGGCGACCCGGGTGCCGTGACCCGTCACGCCGATGAACCGGATCTCTCCCCTCTTGCGCGCAGCCACGGCCGCTTCCAGAGCGCCACCGGGCCCCAGCGCCGTTCGCCACTCGTCCTCATCGACCAGGTTGTGGAGTTGGAACAGGTCGATCTGCTCGACGCCCAGCCGTTGTAGGGAACTCTCGAGCCCCTGGCGCGCTCCCTCGGCGCTGCGCTCCCGGGTCTTGGTGGCGAGAAAGAACTCGTGGCGATGGCCCTGCATCCACGGCGCGATGCGAAGCTCCGAATCGCCGTAGCCGGCCGCCGTGTCGATGTGATTGATCCCGTGCTCGAGAAGCGTCTCCAGCACCCGGTCGGCCCGCTCCTGGCGCATGCTGCCCAGGGCGGCGGCGCCGAAGAGGGCCCGGCTGCTGTCGTGCCCCGTCCGTCCAAAAAGCATGCGTTCAATCAAGCCCGCCTCCCCTGCCCGCTGGGCGGCTGACTGCGGGGCCGCAGCGTGTCCAGAACCCCTGTCTCAGCCAGAATCGGCTCGATCCGCTCACGCACCTTCCCCTCCAGGAGCGCATAGCGTCGCTGAATCTCGTACAGGCACTTGACCTGGTACTTGAAGGTGCCCTGGGCATGGTCGAGGCCCCGGAGTCGCGTCGAGAAGCTGCCTGCTCCCGATTCGAAGGCTGCGGCGTTGGCCGCCAGGAAAGGCAGGTAGACCTCGCCGCACATTCGCAGCAAGTCGAGCACCCCGTCCAGGAGCGCTTCTTCCGGCGCACACCAATCGCCTTCCAGGCCGCACAGGTCATCCATCTGCACCACCCAGCGATCGGTGTAGGGCGCCGCCTCGCGCAGGATCGCCCGGGGCGTGGGATCCGAAGCGAGCTGGGAGAGCTGGCCGTAGAGTGCGAAGTCGGCCCGCGACGGACGGCTCCCGAACAGGAAGCGCTGGCGGGGAATCGTGGCCTCGAGGATCGAGAGCAGCTCGATGTAGGTTCCTTCGATGAGGGGCCGGTTCGCCTCGGTGCATCCCACCAGGGGCATGCGCGCCACCTGCCGCTCCCGAGTTCGGCTCGCCATCTTCTCCAGTGTCTCGAGTCCAGCGGATCCCAGGAAGTCGAAGGCGCCTTGTCGCGCGAAGGTCCGCTGGTCCACGTCGCGGAACCAGCGGTAGTGGAACATCATCTTCGTGACCCACTCGTCGGCGAAGTCCTCGAGCAGATAAGACAGGAACGACTGACCCGGATCATCGGGAACGATGGACCGCGAAGGATGCAGGGCCTCGAGTTCTTCGATCATGGGCGTGGAGTCGACCCGGAACGCGCCGTCCGGGAAGCGCAGGACCGGAATCACGGCGGGCCGCACGTTGTCGATGGGCTCGCTGCCGGGCATGGCGGGGATGAAGACGAAGGGAATCCGGCGATACCGGAGCACGGCCCTCATCTTCATGGAGTAGGGCGACCCCAACATGCCGTAGATGCGATAGGTCTCGGTCACCCTCCCCTCCGGCCGCTGTCCCCGGAGCATTCTAGACCAATCCGGCGGACACCCGACGACGGATCCCAGCCACGGCCCGACACGCGGTAAGCCCGGCGGCTCGCGGGGCGCGTCGCCTGTGGTGGGCGGCAGGCGTCGCGCTGTACCGCTTCGATGAGTCTGGCAAAAGCTGGAAACGATACTCTCCGCGCCCGGGCCGGTTTGGTTATCCTGGGCTGGGAATCGGCGCATTTCCGCGCGGTTCGGGGACCCTTCGTGAAGCGAACAGAACCCCAGACGGGCATCCGGGCAAAGCGTCGACGTCGGCACCGGCGGTTGGCGGCGGCCGGGATCCTGCTGGCATCGTGCCTGCTTTCCCCGCCCGGCGGCGCCCAGGAGGCCGAGCCCCCCCTTCCCGGCCCGGAGCCGCCCCGCGAAGACCAGCCCGTGCCCAGGCGGGAGCCGCCCCGCGAAAACCAGCCCGCGCCCACCCCGCCGGCCGAGACTTCCGAGCCCGGCGACGACGTGGTGCTTGACGAGGGATTCACCCCCAGTGAGCGCATCCCGGCGGGAAGCAGTGTTTCGTTCCCGGTAGACATCTGAGCCGGAGGCCTTCCGACCCATGTCCAAACCGTTTCCCGTCGAGTTCGTCTTCCAGTCGTTCTCGCTGTTGATCGCCGTGCTGCTGGTGCACGGAATCTACGTCTCGCTGATCCGGCCCAACGCCGACGCCATCCTGCGGGAGCAGGCGCTCGAGATGCAGGAAGACCAGTCGTACGTGCCGGAGCGCTCGATCTACGTGTTGGTTCGCGACTACGAGCAGGAAGCCTGCTTCATGTTGATGGTGTGGGCGATGGCGATCATGACCTTCAAGGGCGTGGCGGCGAGCCGCGAGAACCGGCTCCTGCAGATGGACCTGGTACCAGTCTCCGGGGGCACGAAGATCCTTCCCCAGGACACCCGCGAATTCTCGCGAACCATCGAGGCGCTTCCCGACAAGATCCGGGGCTACCTGCTGCCTCGGGCGCTTCTGACTTCCCTGCGGCGCTTCAATTCCACAGCCAGCATCCAGGACGTGTCCACCGCCGTGCATACGGTCTGCGAGTCGGAATCCGAGCGGCTGGAATCGGAGCTCTCCATGGTCCGTTACATCGCGTGGGCCATCCCCTCCATCGGATTCATCGGAACCGTGCGAGGCATCGGAGAGGCGTTGGCCCAGGCGCACCGGGCCGTGGAGGGCGACATCACGGGTGTCACCCAGAGTCTTGGCGTGGCGTTCAACTCCACGTTCATCGCCCTGATCCTCAGCATCTTCCTGATGTTCGCCCTGCACCAGCTTCAACTGACCCAGGAACGACTGGTCTTCGACGCCGAGAGCTACTGCGACGAGCGCCTGATCAGCCACCTGCGGGTGCACTGACCGGAGCCCGGGCGTGACGACGGTTGCGATCGAGTTGAACGATTCCGGCCTCACGATCGTCCGGGAGGGCACGCTCCTGCCCGAGAGCCCGGGCTATGCCGTGCTGGAGGGAGACCAGCTGATGGTGGGGGCCGAGGCTCGGGGCGCCGCGCGCCTGAAGCCCCGATCCGTGCAGAACCGCTTCTGGGACCAGCTGAGCCAGGATCCGCTTCCGCGTCCCGGCACCCGCGCCCATACCCATGCCGACCTGGCGGCCGCCCACCTGGCTCACGTCTGGAAGGCACTGCAAGACGATTGCGACGGCGTGATCTTCGCCGTACCGGGTTCGTTCAGTCGGCCGCAGCTGGGCCTGCTGCTGGGAATCGCCCAGTCGTGCTCCATGCCGGTATCGGGGTTGGTGGATGCGGCCGTGGCCGCCGCTCCCGCGGGCCACGCCGGCACCCGCATGCTCCACGTGGATCTCCATTTGCACCGGGCCGTGACCACCCACCTTCGTCCAGGACCGCCGTTGTCGCGAATCAGCGTCGAAACCAGTGCCCAGATCGGTCTCGACTCGTTGCAGGACCACGCGCTGGCACTGATTGCGGAGCTGTTCGTGCGACAGACGCGCTTCGATCCGCTACACCGAGCCCAGAGCGAACAGCAACTCTACGACCTGGTTCCGGGGTGCCTGGCCCACCTGCGCGATGAACCACGCGTGGCCATCCAGATGAACGCCGGGTCGAAGACCCACCGGGTGCACCTGCTTCGGGACGAGTTCCTGGAGTCCATGCGCAGCCACTACGAGAAGCTCACCGCCCAGATCGACGCATCTCGCCCCCCGGGCGAGCCCCTGCTGGTGACTCTGTCGGCGCGCGCCAGTGCGCCCCCGGGTCTGGCCGACGCAATTCGCCAGCTTCGCGGCTGTCGCGTGATCGAGCTTGCACCGGGTGCGGCCGCTCTGGGTGCGTTGGCGCGGGAAGAAGAGATCCGTTCCCCTGGAGGCTCGATTCGCCTGGTGAGCGCTCTGGGTGATGCGGGCGCCCCGGATGCTTCGGCCCCGCCGGCCTCGACGCCGTTGCAAACGCACAACCGCACGCCGACCCACCTGCTGTGCGGCGACGTGGCGCACCCCCTGGACGCCGGGCCCCTTGGCGTGGGCCCCGACGGAAAGCGGGGCCGGCTCAGCGTGGCACTCGCCTCGTCGCCGAACGCGCCGGCTGCCTGCTCGATCCTGCGCAACGGGACCGACGTGGTGATCTCCGGTCCGCCGGGCTGCGGCGCCCGTGTCAACGGGCGGCTGATCGAGGGCCGCACCCTGCTCCGCACAGGCGACCGCATCGCGTTGGCGGAAACCGATGAAGAGCTTCGCCTGATTGCCGTGGTGGAAGAACGTGGCGCGTAGAAGCCTGAACGTCTTCAACCTCGCCTTCCTCGACTGCATGTCGTGCGGCTTCGGCGCGGTGATCCTGTTCTTCATGATCATCAATACGGGCAGCGTCCGGGATACTTCGGAGCGCACCAAGATGCTCCGGGAGGAGGCGCAGCGATTGGCCCTGGAAGTGGTGGAGGGCAGCCAGCACCTGGTGGTGCTGCGCAACTCGCTGGAGGTGGCGGAGAGGGAGGCGGTGGAGACCCAGGGACGCTCGGAACGCGTCCGCCGGCAGCTCCGCGACAGCGTGCTCGAACTGTCCACGATGGAGCGCGAGACCCTGGCGAAGACCCAGTCCATCGAAGCGCTCAAGACGGATCTCGAGTCACTGGAAGAGGACCAGGAGCGCCTGGAGGCGGGAAGTCACGGCACGGATGGCGTCGGCGAGGCGCTGCGCACCGTGAAGGGGCAAGGCGACCGCCAGTACGTCACCGGCCTCAAGGTGGGCGGGAAGCGCATCTTGTTCCTGGTGGACGCCTCGGCCAGCATGCTGGCCGAGAACGTGGTCAACGCCGTGCGCCTGCGTCACCTGCCGAAGGCGCAGCAGCTCGCATCAGGCAAGTGGCAGCACGCGATCGACACGGTCGACTGGCTGACGGCGCAGATCCCCGCCGCGAGCCAGTTCCAGGTCTACACCTTCAACGTGACGTCCGAGCCGGTTCTGGACGACAACCAGGGAGGCTGGATCCCTGCCAGCGCCCCGGGCCGGCTGGACGAGGCGGTTCGGGAGCTCTACCAGACGGTTCCCCAGAAGGGAACCAGCCTGTACCACGCCTTCTCGGCTCTGACCACCATGGATCCGCCCCCGGACAACGTATTTCTGCTCACCGACGGACTCCCCACCCAGGGCGCCAAGGAACCCTGGACGAATACCGTGTCTCCGGCGCGGCGCCTCAGTCACTTTCGCGAGGCGCTGGAGGAGCTGCCGTCGGGTATCCCCATCAACGTGATCCTGTATCCGTTCGAGGGCGATCCGGACGCCGCCATCTCCTACTGGCTGCTGGCCCAGAAAACCGGCGGCTCGTTCCTGAGTCCCGCCCAGGATTGGCCCTGAGATGCGACGGCGACGCGACACCCAGACCTTCAGCCTGTCGTTCCTCGACTGCATCTGCTGCGGCTTCGGGGCGATCGTGCTGCTGCTGGTGCTCAGCAAGATCCACGAGCCGGTGGTGCTCGAGGAATCACGCCAGGAGCTTGCGGGAGTGATCGCAAAGCTCGAGGAAGAGCTCTTCGAGATCGTGGGCGAGACGAAGATCGTGAACCGGAAGCTCACCACCAGGGAGGAGCAGCTCTCGGAGATCGAGGAGCGTCTCGCGCGCCTGCAAGGCGATCTCTCCGAAATCCTGGGCCGCCATCGGGCCTCGAAGGATGATGCGGACGTCCAGAACATCATCGAAGGCAAGCTGGCCGAGGCTCGGCAGGAACTCAGCGAGGAGATGCGGCGCCTGTACGGCGAGAACTACCAACGCCCCAAAGAAGACGGCGGGATCGGTGGTATCCCCATCGACAGCGAGTACGTGATCTTCGTGATCGACACCTCGGGAAGCATGCACCGCTTCAACTGGGACCTGGTCCAGAGGAAGATCTCGGAAACCCTGGCGATCTACCCCAAGGTGAAGGGCATCCAGGTCATGAACGACATGGGCGAGTACATGTTCAGCAGCTATGCCGGCAAGTGGATTCCGGATTCTCCCGCTCGGCGCCGGGCGATCCTCAAGCGTCTGAACGGCTGGGCACCCTTCAGCAACAGCAGCCCGGTCGAGGGCGTCACCCGCGCCATCCGCACGTTCTACGCACCGGATCGCAAGATCAGTATCTACGTGTTCGGAGACGAATTTTCGGGGCCGTCCATCGAGGATGCGATCACGTCCGTCGATGCCGTCAACCAGACAATCGAATCGGGCGATCGTCTGGTGCGGATCCACGGCATCGGCTTCCCGCTGCCCCAGTTTCCGGGCGAGGGCGTTCCCCACACCGGAATCCGGTTCGCCACGCTGATGCGCGTGCTCTGCGAGCGAAACGGCGGCACCTTCGTCGGCCTGTCCCGCGATACCTGAGACGAGAATCCCCTGCGCGGGCGCTATCTGGCGTAACGCGCCACGCGAAATCCCAGGTCGGGCCGCGCACGGGCGCCGTAGTCCCGGTACGAGAAGCGCAGCTCCGTGATCGTGGCGTCCTGCCAGCTGGAGCCCCGGATTACGTGTCGTTCGCCGCCGACGGGGCCGGCAGGATCGATGAGCGACTCCTGGGACCTGCCTGACCCGATCTCGTAGTAGTCGTGGATCCACTCGGCCACGTTGCCACCCAGGTCGTAGGCGCCGAACGCGCTGGCCGAGAAGCTCCCTACGGGCGCCGATACCGGGTAGCCGTCGTCGTAGGTCTCTATCACCCGGTCCAGATCCTTGCGCGCCGAGACATCGGCGAAATTTCCAGAACCGGGCCTGGCGGGCAGCTTCCCGCCCCACGGATACTTGTGCTCCCCCTTGCCGGCATCGTAACGCGCGACCCAGACCCATTCGGCCTCGGTGGGAAGCCGGTAGCCGTTCCGGAGCGGCTCGACGGCCTCGATCCCGCCCGGCCCCTCGATGTACACCGGCTGGAGCGACTCCTTGCGGCTCAACCAGTTGCAGTACTGCGCCGCCCGCTCCCAGGTGAGGTTCACCACCGGGTGCTCGTCGGCGTCGAGGCTGAAGCGGCCGAAGGACCCGGACGAGTGGGCGGGGTCGAACTCACGGTACTCGGCGTTGGTCACCTCCTGCGTGGCGAAGTAGAAGGGGCGATTGAGTTGGACGCTTCGCACCACCTCGTTCGCACGCCGGCCCTGCTCGCGTCGCGCGGCGCCGGTGGTGAACTTGCCATGGGTCACCAGCAGCAGTTCCTGCCCCTGACTCGTGACGATCCGGGGGGCGAGACCCGCGGTGCGTGCCTCATCCAGACTGAGCAGTTGGACCCGGACGCCCTGGGGAAAGCCGGGGCGCGGCGTCACGCGCGTTCGGAAGGTCTCGTAGCCTTGCTTGCGCACCTCGACCACGTGGGGCACCGCCGAGAGCATGACTTTCTGGTTGGCGCTCCCTCGCGGCTCGCCGTCCACGAACAGATCTGCGCCACCGGGTCGCGTTGCCACGACCAACTCCCCACTCAGGGGCGTGAGTTTCACCGAGAAGGTCCGCTCCTCGTCGGGCGCAAGCGTCAGCGCGTGGGTCGCGGACTCATGACCCAGTCTCGAAAGCCGGACGAGGTGGCTCTCTCCGGACGAGAGGAACAGATCCATCGGGGTGTGGCCCTGGAACTCGCCGTCTACGGTCACGCTGACGCGTTCCGGCACGCTTCGCAGGTGCACCTGACCCTCGGCCGGTCCCAGGGGCACGATCCCCAGCGACTGGGGCTGGTTGGCCTCGACGAAGAGGGTCTTCTTCCAGGTCTTGCGGCCGGAAAGCCGGAGTTCGAGCTGACGAGAGCCAGCACCCAGGGAGAACGTCAGCGGCGCCGGGCCCACCTCTTCGCCGTCTACGAACAGGACGGCGCCGGGAGGCTCGGAGTCCAGGGAGATGTTCGCCCAGGCGGGCGCGAGCTCGATCGCCAGGTGACGTTCGACGCCACCTCCCTCCAGCGTGACGTCGTCGGACCAGGGCAGGTAGCGTTGCGCCGTCACCCGCAGTTGGTGCCGCCCCTCGCGCACCTCGACACCGGAGAGGGGGGTGAGACCCACTTCTTCACCATCGATCATCACCTGCGCACCGGTCACATCTCCGGTGGTGACGAACAACGATCCGGGCAGGCGCTGAAGCGTGAGCTCGAAGGTTTCGCTGTCCACGTCGCGCACCACCACGGTCTGCTCGAGCGTGTGATAGCCGGCCTTCTCGGCCACGACGGTGTACTCGCCGGGCCGCAGCAGGAAGCGTTCGCCCAGGTCGATCCGGAGCAGCCCTCCTCGAACCGAGACCCGGTCCGCCTCGGGCCGCACGTCTACATGGACCGCCCGCGCGGTGAAGAGGAACCACGCGATCAGGCCGAGTGCAAAAAAAAAGCGGAGATCAGGATCGGCAGGGGCCGGATAGGGAAGTGGCGAGCGCGTGTGACACCGACCGCACCTTCGTAGGCAACCGGCTCGATCTCTTCCGTCGCCAGCAACGGGACATCCCCGTCCGATTCGCCAGCATGAAGGGGAACCCGACTGACGCGAAGCTCCAGCCGGTCGCCGGCAAATTCGCATTGGATCCGAACGTTGCCCACGCGGACTGCGTCGCCGTGGCTGAGCCAGCGCGAGGTCTCGATCGGGCGCTCGTTGTGGAAGACTGGTTCGCCGCCGGTGCCCGGCTGGACGAAGGGCTGATCGTCGGAGATCCCGAGCAGGGCCAGGGGCCCCGCGTCGTCGCGATCCGACACGGGAATCTGCGCGTCGGAGCCCCCGCCCACCATCAGGGGCAGATCCTCGCTGGCGTAGACGCGCTCCTCGTCCTGGTCCCGAACGATGATCGTTCGGCTCAAATCTTCTCCTCGCAGCGAACCACAACGGGCTCGGGGGCTTCTCCCGCGCGCAGGGTAATTCGCTTGCGCACGTCCCGATAGCCCTCCCGGGTGCCTACCACCGTGTAGATCCCTGGACGCAGTTCGAGGCGACGGCTCTCGAAGTTCCCGAGCTTGCCCACCCGATACACGACCACGTCGGTCTGGAGATCCGACTTCAGATGGATCGTGATGGGCGTTCCGGCGCGCTCCACCGCCAGCTTCGCCGCGGCAATCTGTCGGCTGAGCTCGGGGCCCGGATCCGTCAGCGTGCCCGCGCGTTCCAGCACGAGCACGGCCTGGTCGAACACCTCGGGCGACGACAGTCGCTCGGGCTGGTTCGCGAAGCGCTGGAGTTCATCGGACAGCGCCTCCATCTGCCGCGTCCGCGATCGGCCGCGCAGTGCAAAGAGCAGTGCCGGATCCAGGTCCAGGACCGCCTCGTACTGCTCGGCGGCTCCGCCCCAGCGTTCCTCCCGCTCGAGATCCTCGGCCCGCGTGCGGATGTTTGCGATCTCGCGCAGCCGCCAACCCTGCTGGGCCTGGGTGATGCCTTCGCCCGGCCCGGGGGCCTGGGGGCGCAGCGCGTGGGCACGTTCGAAGGCGCCGGTGGCGCGATTGAACTCCCCGCGATCGAGTGCCGCGTACCCCTCGGTCATGGCTGCCAGGTAGTCGATCTCCGCGATCCGGTCCTGCAGCCGCACACGGGCCACGCGCGCGGATTCCACTTCCGGGTCAAGCTCGAGGGCGCGATCGTAGGCCGCAAGTGCCTGCGCCAGCTCGCCTTCGGCCTCCAGCCGGGCCCCGTCGCGAAGCGCCGCGAACAACTCGTCGGCGCTCTCGGCGCGCTCGAGCCCGCGCCTTGCCCGGGCGTTCTCCGGGTCGAGGGAGAGCGCCAACTCGAAGCGCTCGATGGCCTCCTCGTCCTCGCCGAGGGTCAGGGCCAGCTCGCCCGCCCGCAACGACTCCTGCAGAAGGGTTTCGGCCCGGCCGTCCAGGTCTTCGAATCGCTCGAGCGCCGACTCGAAGGCGGCCCGTGCGTCGTTGTACTCGCTGTGGCGCAGGTCACCCATGCCGGTCTCGACCCGCAGATTCGCCCCGGCAAAGTCGGCGGCGGCCCACAGGTCCACGTTGCGCGCGGCCACGATGTCCCGCTTCTCGATCGCGGCCGCGAGTGCCTCCTCGGCCGCGATGCGCTCGCGGGCTCGCGCACCAGCTCGTCCGGAGCCAGGCCCACATGGGGCAGCTCCGAGATCCCCACCCGGCGAGACGAGCCGGTCGATCCGGTTCCGGTAACGCTGACCCGGAGGTCTCCCGTCGCCGCCAGGGCCTGTTCCCCCACAACCCGCTCCCGCTCGATCCGGCGCTCGACGGCCCGAGGCAGGAAGTAGAAGACGCCCACGGCGGCCACGAGCAGCGCGGCGAATGCGCCCACGGTGATGTTGCGCAGCATCGAATCACGACCGGGGCTCGACTCGGGCGCCCTCTCCTGGTGCACCACCGGGGAAAGGCGCACCGCTTCGATGTCGTCCTCCCAGTCCTCGGTCGCGTCGAGGCCGTCGAATGCCGGGAGCGCCTCCGGGGTCGGCAACGGCGGGAGCCGCCAGGACCCGCCGAGCGAGTCCAGAACGCCCTGCACCTCCTCGAGGCCCGGTCGCTCGGATGCCGCGTGGGCCAGCATCCGCGACACCAGGATCTCCAGCTCCTCGGGTGCGGGCTCGCCGCCCGAAGCGCGCGGTGTCAGCGGGGGCAGCATGCGCGGCCCGGTCTCGAGGCCCGTGCCGCGCTCGGATCGGTACGGATGCCGGCCCGAGATCCACTCGAAAAGCAGCACACCGAGGGCGTAGACATCGTCGGCGAGCCCAGGGGGCTCGCCGGCCAGTCGCTCGGGACTGAAGGCCGCAGTGTCGAGCCGGGCCCGATCGCCAAGAGCCCCGTGGGCCAGCGCCGAGATCCCCAGATCGGCCAGGAAGGTGGCGCCCGTGGCATCGCAGAGCACGTTCGAGGCCTTCACACCACCGTGGGCGAGACCCTCCCGGTGGGCCACGGCCAGCGCATCCAGGGCCGGGGACAGCGCGCTCAGGATGCCGCCGGTGGAGCGTCCCCGGAAGCGCGTGAAGTCATCGCCCGCGAAGTAGTCCATGGAGAGCGCGGATCGGCCCTCCAGATGAAGCAGCTCGGAGAAGCGCACCAGGCGCGGGTGCACCAGAGCCCGGATGCGGGGCAGCGTCTCGGTCAGCCAGTGGCTCGCCGCAGGCGACGTGAGCAGGTCCGGATCGAGATGCTTGAGCGCGACCCGGGCTCCGAGAACACGGTCCAGGGCGAGCCAGCACTCGCCGACACTGCCGCAGCCCAATCGATGCTGCAGTTCATAGCGTTGCGCGAGGAGATGACCTTCGATCCAGTGCGGCATGAACGGAAGCTAGTTCTGTGGGGCTCCCGCGGCGTCGGTCGCGGAATCCGGCTTCTCGGGAACTGCAAATCCGGTCTCGGATATGTAGATCTCCCGGAGCAATCGCCTCCAGTTCTGATACTGGGTTTCGGCGGATCCGGTCAGACGCAGCGTCTGCCCTTCCACTTCGACTACGCGGGGTGCCACATCCGAATCGAAGGAGCGCCCCAGCTCCCGAACGGCCTCGGCATGGATCTGGGTCTCGCTGGTGAGTGCCCAGCCGCTCCGGGCGGCAAGCGTGCCTCCGGCGATCAACGGACCGGCCAGAATCTCCAGGGGGACCGGCGCCCCCACGGTCATCAGGGCGATGCCTCCCACGATCGCCAGCACTCCGCCCGCCAATCGCAGGTTGGCCTGGCGCCGGATCTTGCGCAGCGCCGTGACCTCTTCGTACGAGTAGGCGCGCCACTTCAGATAAGGGTCTTCCATGCCCAGATAGAAGTCCGCGTAGTGCTCGTTGAGCGTGTCGATGAAGATGTCGTCGCGCTCCCGGATCCTTTCCACCCGCGCCATCATCGGGTCGCCCTCGGCGGGCAGGCGCTTGGCGTGAGCACGTCCGTCTTCGTCCACCGCCACGTAGTCGCCGAAGGCTTGCGGCGCGAGATCCGCCGCAAAACGCAGCGACGACAGGGTGCGGATTCCGAGGATCTCCTCTGGCAGCAGCTGGCTGCGGGCCTCCAGCATGTCGTTGGCGATGCGGTTGTAGAGATCCTGGAAGGGATCCCGCTCGCTCCCGGGAATCACCACGTAGGAGCTGGCGTTGACGTCGCCTTCGTACTCTTCGTCGAGCCAACTCCGGCCAGTCGCGTCGAGAACCACCACCCGGATCCGCAGCGTCTCGCCGTCCGAACTCACGATCTCTCCGAGCACCTCCACGTCCACCGAGCGCGAGTCGTCCGGAATCAGGCGCACGGCGCCCCACTGACCCGTCTGCTGCAGGGTGTTCTTCAGGTGATAGGGAATGAAACGCGCCTCGGCCCGACGAACTCCGGCGAAGACCAGGTTGTCCTCGTCTTCCATCTCCTTTTCGTCGGGAAGCCCGGGATCGAACAGCTCGATACTGATCTCGAGCAGCAGCTCTTCGGGGATCTCGCTCCCGGCCTCGATGATGGGGGTCGAACCGTGGTGCACGCGTTGAGTGGCGCAGCCCGTTCCGAGCCCCACCAGGACCGAGAGTGCAAGCGCAGCAATAGGACGACTCATTGCACAGTCCTCGGATTCGAGCTCGAACTCCCCTTGCGTTGGCTCGCGTTCTTGTAGGCGTAGTACTCATCCCAGAGCTTCTGGCGGAGCCCCGGATCCGGCTCGTTCTCGGCGGCCTCGCGCAGCTGGCGCGCCACGATGTCGTCGTCGTATCCCTCGGATGCGCCGGTCGACGGTGGCGCCCCGGCGGCGCCCTGGCCGCCGCCTCCGACCGCGCCTCCCTGGGAGCCGCCGCTGCCTTGCTCGTTCCCACCGGAGCCTTCGCCACCCGACGATCCAGCGCGGGCCGACTCCCCTTCGGAGGCAGGACCGCCGCCACTGCCCTGGGAGCGCGCGCGCGCCGCCTGGCGATCGGATGCGATGTCCTCGTGCTCCCGCGCCAGGATGCGGTCGAACTCGCCGAGGGCCTTTTCGAGCTCCTGCTCGCGGAGAACCTGCTCTTCTTCGTAGCTGCGTGCCGTTGCGGAGTCTTCGCCACCCGAGCCGCGGCCTCCCTTGCCGCCGGCGCCGGCGCCAAACAATCCGTCGTCGCCCCAGACACCCGCGTCCCCCGAGTTCGATTCCCCAGAGGCCCCGTCGCCTGCTTCCCCGCCCTCCTCGCCCATCTGGCCCGTCTGGCCCGTCACACCGGTCACGCCGGTCTCGCCCGTCACACCGGTCTGGCCCGTCACACCGGTCTGGCCGGAGCCAGTACCAGTGGATGCATCGCCGTCCGATCCGGGCTCCGATCCCTCGCCTCCGGCGCTTCCCGCGGCCCCGGCCACATCGCCCGACTCGCTTCCCGACGATTCGGAGCCCTCGGCACCGGCGGAGCCCTCGGAACCCTCGCCTGCTTCGGAGCCCTGGCCCTGCCCCGAGTTCGACGAGGATTCGGAGCCCTGCGCGCCCTGCGACTGCGATTGGGACTGGGACTGGGATTGACTCTTGCTGGAGGAAGACGAGCTGCTGCTCGAACTCGAAGGGACCGACGGCATCGAAGAGCTGGAGCTCTCACTCGACGTGGTCGCGCAACTCGATCCGAGAAGCGCAGCAGCGCAGAACGTGAGGAGCAGCGTCGGGATCTGGGGGGGCAGTCGCATGGCCATGCCCTTCTGCTTGGAGGCGTGCCAGCTCGAGAAGTCGTTAAAGTAACCGAATTCCCTGGAAAAGTGGTGATTTTGCAATGGGTTGGAAGCTGCGCGCGATCTGCTCACGAGTGAGTTCAGGGAGCACACCGCACTCAACCCCCAGGGGAACCGGGGCGGCACCACCACGTCCCTAGACTCGACCCGGGCCGTTTTCACGGTCGAACAGTCTAGCCCGCAGATGGTTTCGGGCGGCTCTGGATGGGAACAGACACGCCGGTGCCGCCCAGGCCGCAATAGCCGGCCGGGTTCTTGGCCAGGTACTGCTGGTGGTAGTCCTCGGCGTAGTAGAACACCGACGCCTCGGCGATCTCGCTGGTGATCTCGCCGTAGCCTGCGCGAGACAGACCCTCCTGGTAGGCCAGGGCAGAGGCCCGCGCTTGTGAGCCCTGGGCCGGCGTGCAGATATACAGGCCCGATCGATATTGGGTGCCCGCGTCGTTGCCCTGGCGCATGCCCTGGGTGGGGTCGTGGTTCTCCCAGAACACGCGGAGCATCGCGTCGTAGTGGATTCGATCGGGGTCGAAGACCACCTGCACGACTTCGTTGTGCCCCGTCATTCCCGTGCACACCTCCTCGTACGTGGGGTTGGGTGTGAATCCAGCGGCGTAGCCCACGGCGGTCGAGTAGACGCCGGCGACTTCCCAGAACTTTCGCTCGGCTCCCCAGAAGCAACCCATGCCGAACAGCGCGAGCTCCACGCCGTCCGGAAACGGCGGCTCCATGCGCGAGTCCAGCACGAAGTGCTTCGCCGCCACGGGCATGCGCTCGCCCCGCCCCGGCAGGGCATCGGCCGGGGACAGCGCACTGCGTTGCAGCGCTTTCTTCCGAGCGAGGAATCCGGCGAGATCTGCCATCGGGAAGTCCTCCCTGGAGGTTCCGCTCTCTGGGCCCCGGCTCTTGGGGCCCCGACTCTGGGCGCCGGAACAGGATACCGGCTTCTCGGGTCGCGCTGCGAGCGCGTATACTGCGCCGCCAGGAGGGCCCCCCATGCCCTGGACGACCGACGACCTTCCGGACCTGTCGGGCCAGACCCTGGTAGTCACTGGCGGCAACAGCGGCCTGGGACTCCACACGTCGCGCCACTTCGCCCGCCGCGGCGGTCGGGTGGTGCTGGCGTGCCGCGATCTCTCGAAGGCCAAGACCGTCGTCGAGAGCATCCGGACCGAGCACCCGGACGCCCGGGTGGAAGCACTCGAACTCGACCTGGCGAACCTGGCATCGGTGCGAGGGTTCGCCGATCGCTTCGGCTCCGAGTACGAACGACTCGATGTGCTCTGCAACAACGCCGGCGTGATGGCCCTTCCCCACCGGCGCACCGCCGACGGCTTCGAGATGCAGCTCGGCACCAACCATCTGGGACATTTCGCACTCACCGGGTTGCTGATCGGGCGCCTGCTCTCGACTCCGGGTGCGCGCGTCGTAACGGTGAGCAGCACTGCGCACAAGGCGGGCCGGATCCGCCTGGACGATCTCCAGCGCGAGCGGAGCTACGCCCGATGGTCTGCATACGCGCAAAGCAAGCTCGCGAACCTCCACTTCGCGTTCGAGCTGCACAGGCGCCTGGAAGCCCGGGGGCTCGACGTCACCAGCGTGGCTTGTCACCCGGGCTACGCCGACACCAACCTGCAGTTCGCCGCCCCGCGCATGCAAGGCTCGACGTTGGGCGAGCGCGCCTTCCAGGTCATGAACCGCCTGTTCGCCCAGAGCGCCGAGATGGGGGCGCTCCCCACCCTCTATGCCGCCACCGCGACCGCGGTGCGGGGCGGCGACTACATCGGGCCCGATGGCTTCGCCGAGAACCGCGGCCATCCCAAGCGAGTGCGACCCAGCGCCCGCACCCGGGACACGGAGACGGCGGCGCGACTCTGGGCGATCTCCGAGGAGCTGACAGGCGTTCGTTACGAAGCCCTCGCGGGCTAGGCGACGGAGTGCGCGTTGCCACCTGGAACGTGAACGGGCTGCGCGCGCGCCTGGAATTCGTGCTGCTCTGGCTTCGCGAGCGTTCGCCCGACGTGGTGGGCCTGCAGGAGCTGAAGCTGACCGACGACGTGTTTCCCCACGACGCATTCGAAGCCGAGGGCTACCAGGCGCTCAGCCACGGTCAGAAGAGCTGGAACGGGGTCGCCATCCTGAGCCGCCGCGAGGCCACGCTGACCCGCGTCGGTCTTCCCTGCGGCGAGGACCAGGGAGCGCGGCTCATCACAGCGCGGGTGGAGGATCTGTCGTTCACGAGCGTCTATTGCCCCAACGGAAAGGATATCCAGCACGCCGATTTCCCGCGCAAACTGGCCTGGTTCGACGCCCTGGCCTCGCACCTGGAGGAGCACCACGACGCCGGCCGCGCCACGATCCTGGCTGGAGACTTCAACGTGGTGCCGGGGGCGCTCGACAGCTGGAATGGAGAGGCGTTCGCCGGGAGGATCTTCCACAGCGACGAAGAACGCGCGCGCCTGTCGCGCATCCTGTCGTGGGGCCTCGTCGACGTCTACCGCCACATCAACCCCTACACCCAGGCGTTCTCCTGGTGGGACTACCGGGGCGGAGCGTTTCACCGCAAGCAGGGCCTGCGCATCGACTTTCTACTGGCGACCGCCCCTGCGCTGGCCCGGGTGCGCGCCGTGGAGATCGACCGGGAATACCGCAAAAAACGGGAAGGCCTCACCCCATCGGATCACGCCCCGGTCTGGGCCGACCTCGGCTGAGCCTGGGCGACGGCCTTCTCAGGGCGCCTCGGTCGGCGGATCTTCCAAAACACCGGCGGCGATCAGGCGTTCGATCTCCGCGTCGGAGAGCCCCAGCAGCTGGGAAGCGACTTCGCGGGTGTGCTCTCCCAGCAGCGGTGCCTGGCTGATGATCGGTTCCGGCAGGTCGCTTCCGTGGAACGCCGGCCCCTCTACCACCATGGGTCCGATTCCCTGCTGCTCCATTCTGCGGAGATAACCGCGCGCGGCCAGGTGCGGATCCTCGAGGTGGGATCTTCCGTTGGCCACGAAGCCGGCGGCCACGCCGTGGGCCTGGAGCGCGGCCATCACCTGGCGGGCGCCGTGCTCCCGGGTCCACGACTCGAGACCGCGGTCGATCTCACCGCTCTTCTGGCGGCGCCCCGAGGCCGTGGTGTATTCGGCATTGCGCGCCCACTCGGGGTCGCCGATCGCCGCGCGCAGCCCCGCCCAGGCTTCGTCGCTCTTCACGTTGATCACACACCACTCGTCATCGCCGGCGCACGGGTAGCAGCCCCACGGAGCGCCCTGGTCGCTGGCGTTGCCCAGCGGCTTGACGCTTCCGGGCGCCAGGCTCTCCTTTGCGAACAGATCTCCCATCAACTGGATGGCCGATTCGAACTGGGCGGCATTCGAATGCGAACCCCGCCCGGTGCGCGCGCGCTTTACCAGCCCCGCCAGCACGGCGAAGGCGCCCACGCGGCCCACGAAGTGATCCGGGTAGACGTTGGTGGAGCCCGCCGGCTGGGCCTCGTCCTCGGGGTAGTTCCAGAGGTATTGCATACCGCTCACCGGGTGGGTGTTGGGCCCGTAGCCGATCCAGTTCTTCCACGGCCCGAAGGAGCCCACCAGCTGACTCGAAAAGCTCAGCATGCGCGGGTTCAGCTCGCGCAGGGCGTCGGGCCCCAGACCCAGGCGCTCCATCACGCCGCCGCCGTTGTTCTCGATCAACACGTCCGAGACGCGCACCAGCTTCTTGACGAGTGCGAGACCCTCCTCGGTCTTCAGATTGACACCGAAGCCCCGCTTGCTGCGGCTCGAGGAAGCGAAGGGCGGGTTCATCCAGCTGCTCAGGATGGTCCTGATGAAGTCGGGCGCGGTGCGCGTTTCGATCTTGATCACGTCGGCGCCGTACTCCGCCAGCAGGCGCCCCACTTCCACGCCCACGGCGCCCACGCCGAAGTCGACCACCCGCAGGCCGCGCAAGGGATATCCGTCGGGCGAGGCCGGCGTCTCGGACGGATCCACGCCCAGGGGCACGCGAGCCGCCGGCCGGGCGGCGAAGCTGGCGTCCTGGTTCGGCGCGGGCGGCCCGCTGCCCGGACCCACCCGCACGCCGTCGATGGTCATGAAGCCAGACGGCACGTCGGCCTCGAAGCCCGCGCCCACCGGAAGCTTGCGGAAGGTGCCCCGCGCCTCTGCGTGTTCGTTGCGGATCACCTCGCCGGGCTCCAGCAACGGCGTGGCCGGGATGCCGCGTCGCTGCGCCTCGCAGGCCACGTCCACCTTCTTCTTGTCGCGGAAGAAGCGCTCGATCACGGGCACGATCACCTTCATCTTGACCAGTCGGCCGATGAACTGATCGAAGGCCGGGTCCTGCAACTCTTCTGGATTCCCGATCCACTGAAGGAGCGCCTTCCAGTGATGCTTGACCAGGATGATCATGCGGATGAAACCATCGGAGCAGCGGTACAGGGTGTAGATCCCGGTTCCCGCGCGCGGGGAGACGCTCTGCATCACCGAATAACTGGGGAGCGCCCAGTCGTCGAGATTGCCCACCGATTCCATCACCGAGACGTCCACGTGCTGCCCGCGGCCCGAACGCAGCCGCTGCCAGAACGCCAGCAACGTGGCGTAGGCGGCGGTGACGCCGGCCGTGTCATAGGCCAGGGCACCGGGCGCCACCAGTGGCGGTTTGGCCAGGATGCCCGCCCGGTGCATCAAGCCGCCGATCGCGAAGCCCACCATGTCGGTGCCCTGGTAGTCGCGGTAGGGACCCGTCTGGCCGAAGTCGCTGATGGAGACCAGAACCAGACCCGGGTAGCGCTCCTGCAGCGCGATGGGATCCAGATCGTTCGCAGCCAGAAAGCCGGGAGCGAACGACTCGATGCAGATGTCGGCGTCGGCCAGCAGGGCGTGCAGACGTTCGCGCCCCTCGGGTGTGGTGACGTCGAGAGTGGCTCCGCGTTTGCCGGCGTTGCGCACCGCGAAGTACAGACTCGTCTCTCCGTCCGGGGCAAACGGGGCGAGCCGGCGCGACTCCGCACCCTGGGGCGGCTCGACACGAATCACGTCGGCACCCAGGTCCGCCAACAGGCGCCCGCAGAACTCGCCCTTTTCATCGGCCAGATCGACCACCCGCAATCCGTCGAGCGCTCGCACGGTCGTCCCTCCTGTCGGCAATCGTCGGCAATCGTCGGCAATCGATCCCGGAGGCCACTTTACGGAGGAGGCATCCCGGGATTCAAGGGTGTGGAGGCCCAAGGGCGCTTTCGATGTGCGAGAATCACCCCCCGCGATCTTCCCCAACCGACGGAGACCCCCCCATGGCGTCGCTCAAGCTCGGTCTGCAACTTGGTTACTGGGGCGCAAAGCCTCCCGACGACTTCGTAGAGCTGGCCCAGGAAGCGGAGAGTCTGGACTTCGACTCGGTGTGGACGGCCGAAGCCTGGGGCTCGGACTGCTTCACACCGCTGGCGTGGATCGGCGCCCACACCTCGAAGATCAAGCTGGGCACCTCGGTGGCCCAGCTGTCGGCGCGCACGCCCACGGCAACGGCCATGGCCGCGCTGACCCTCGACCACCTGAGCCACGGCCGCATGATCCTGGGCCTGGGGGTCTCGGGCCCCCAGGTGGTAGAGGGCTGGTACGGCCAGCCCTTTTCGAAGCCCCTGGCCCGCACCCGGGAGTACGTCGACATCATCCGCCAGGTGCTGCGGCGCGACGCCCCGGTGGCGAGCGATGGCCCCCACTATCCCCTGCCGCGCACCGGTGAGGGTTGCTGGGGGCAGGGCAAGCCGTTGCGCTCGATCACGCATCCGCTGCGCGCCGACATTCCCATCTACCTGGGCGCCGAGGGGCCGAAGAACGTGGCGATGGCCGCTGAGATCGCCGACGGCTGGCTGCCGCTCTACTACTCGCCCTACCGTCCGGAGGTCTACGCCGAGTCGCTGGGCCGCCTCAAACCGGGATTCGAGATCGCGCAGATCGTGACCGTCTCGATTACCGACGACATCTCCGCGGGCCTGATGCCCATGAAGGCCGCCATCGGCTTCTACATCGGGGGCATGGGCTCGAAGAAGCGCAACTTCCACAAGGAGCTGATGGGCCGCATGGGCTTCGCCGCCGAGGCGGAGAAGATCCAGGAGCTCTTCATGGAGGGGAAGCGGGGCGAGGCCATCGCCGCCGTGCCCGAGTCGTTCGTCGACGAGATTTCGCTGGTGGGACCCATCGAGCGCATCCGCGACCGGCTCGAGGCGTGGAAGGAGACTCCCGTCACCACCCTGCTGCTGGGCAACCGCGACAAACAGACGCTCCGCACCATGGCGGAGCTCGTGCTGTAGGTTATTTCACGCTGTAGTCGCGCCCCTCGAGACAGGCGGAGAGGATCCCAGAATGACAACGCCCCGCCGGAGCGGGGCGTTGCATTCGATTTCGAGCCTGCGCGAGCCAGCGCGAGCCTGCGCCAGCCAGCGGGAAGGGTTACTTCTTCGAGCGACGCCTACCCAGCAGTACCAGACCCGCGCCCCCCGAAGCGAGCAGCAGGATCAAGCCCGGCTCGGGGATGAATACGAACTTTCCGAGACCGCGAAAGAAGATGTTGTCCGAATTCGGGTTCAGGCTGGTGCGGACCGCCGACGCGGTCACGACCTGGATCACGCCACCCACCTGAGCCGCCGTGCTGGAGGCCGAGGCCGGACCGTGCACGAAGCCGGTGATGCTGCGCGTAGTCAGCGCGGCGGTGGGGGGAGGGTTCCGCACATTCGTGGCCTGGGCCACTCCGACGGTCCACGGCGCGCCGAAAACCGAGATTTTCACACCGTTGGCGTTGTTGAAGGTGTTGACGGTGATGAGGCCACCGAGGCCGGCCCCGGCCGTCCCGTTGATCGTGAACGGGATCGGGAGAGGGCCGATGCAATTGGCAAACAGGACGCAGAGCTGCGCGTTGCCGGGCACCTTACGCGTGGCGTTGCCGCCGATCGCCGCCGGGGCCCCAGTGATCCCCGTGAACGTCCCCGTACCCAGGCGCGCCGTCGCGATCAGGGTGACCAGCGACGCGTTATTCGGGTCGGTGAGCGGGGTGGTGACAGCTCCCGAGATCGGGCAGCCGCCGGGGGAGCCCGGGTTGTCGCAGGCAAGGCGGAAGGTCCCCAGGTGGGTCGCGCCTCCGCCGCCACTGCCCACCGTGGCCACGCCGGTGCCGGTGAAGATCGTGGGCGCCGTCTCACCCAGGGCCAGGAACGTCGAGCCGGTCCAAATGAGGGTCGAGGCCTGCGCCGAGCCGGCGAGCGCGAACGCGCCGATCAGAATCGCTGTAAAGCCTAATAACTGTCGTAACTGTCGTCTCACGCTGGTGTCCTCCAGTTGCTTGGGAACCCGCTTGGGAACCCGCTTGGGAGCCGAATGGAGCCCCGCCAACGGGGCACAAGGCTCCGGCCATGAAAAGTGCAATCCATGTGCCCAGCCGATCTCCCCCCCGGGGGCAATGAAAAGTGCTTTGGTGGCAGTGGGTTATCCAGATAAGGCCAACAGCCGGCCATGTCGGATAGGAACGACTTTTCCCACAAGTGGGTAACCGCTTTCCATCTTCGGAACCGGCCGGCGTAGACTGGCAGTCGGGGGTTGTCGGAGGGTTCCATGCCGGACCGATTCCCTGCCTGGCTTTGCTCGATCTCCCTGACCCTGTTCCTGCCTGCCTGCGGATCGCAGACGGAAGTGGGCGAGACGCCCGGGGTGAAAGCGGTTCCCATCACCGGGATGTACGAGGTCTCGGGGGTGACGGTTACGAAACGCAGCGGCGAGAAGCGCAACCTCGCCGGCAAGATCATCCTGCTCGAGCAGGACGGGAAGTACACCGCGACCTTTGATCTCGCCACCGAATTCCCCATGGGGGGCGAAGCGTTTCCCGCCGGGGTGATCGGCAAGGGCGAGGGCCTCATCGAGGGCCGCAAACTCACGGGCACGGCGGAAACCCAGCTGGTGGTAGCCACGGTGCCCGGGGTCGACACGGCTTTCGCCTACCTGCCGCGCCAGGTAAGCACGCGCATCCTGTCGACCTCCACCACCACGATTGCGGCCGACGGCACGGTCGAGATCGAGATCGAGAACCAGCCGGCCGCCGGTGAGGAGTACGCTCCCACGCGCACCACCCTGCACGGCTCGCGCATCTCGGACGTGGCCGTCGCCCCGCCGGATTCCGACTGATGGACATTCCGACTGATGAACTGATGGACTGAAGGACTGATGAGCGGGGAGCCGGGGGCTAGGGCGCTTCCAGGTAGCCGAGTTCCTGGAGGCGCTGCGTCGACTCGGCGTCGAGTCCGCCGAAGGCGGGCCGCGTGCCGCGGCGGGCCGCGTCCGGTAGCGGCGGGTCGCCGCCCGCGTGCTCCACATACACGTCGAGCAACGACTGCAGACGCTCTTGCTCGCCCTTCCACTCCGGATCGCCCGCCAGATTCCGCTGCTCGCCGGGATCCGCTGACAGGTCGTACAGCTCACGGGATCCGGCCGACGAGCTGATGAGCCGAAGATCGCCCGCCTGCACCGAGCGCAGACGCTGGAGATACGGCGCGAGCGGGGCGCCAGGAGCAGCGTAAGCCCGCTCTGGAAACGGACCCAACGCCTGGAACGGGTAATAGTATTCGGCGAACATGGGCGTTTCGTCGCGCCCGTCGCCGAGGTTCAGCAGGTCGCGGCCATGCGCGGCGGCCGCCGCCGGGGCGATGCCCGCCCTCGCCAGGATCGTGGTGAACACGTCCAACAGACCCACGGTCTCGTCACGCACTTCACCTGCGCGGGCACCGTCGGGCGGTACCAGGATCAGGGGGATCCGCACGCTGGTGTCGTAGAGGTTGAACACGTGACGGAAGTGACCATGCTCTCCGATGTTCTCGCCGTGGTCCGACATGACTACGAGCAGCGTGTCGTCGAGGCGACCCGAACCTTCGAGGGCATCCACGAGCCCCCCAAGCAATTCGTCGACCCGGGCCACCTCGCCGTCGTAGAGATCGTTCAGCACCGCGAACTCGGCTGCCGGGATGGTCGAGCGGTCCATGTAGTACCCCACGGCGCCACGCTGCAGGGCGGACGCGAGCAGGGCGGGATCCGTGCCCGCAGCCAGGAAGCGCGACCGGTGGGGCTCGGGCGGCTGGTAGGGACCGTGAGCCTCCACATAGTTCACGAAAACGAAGAAGGGGCGATCGGGGGGCAGCGCGTCGAGAAACGCCATCACCGCCCGCGCATTCGGATGGCGCTCGGGTGCGGGGTGGCCGTGCGCTCCGCCCCCGCGCCAGCTGTCGACGAAGACGTCGAAGCCGCGATCGAGACCCGTACTCGCACTCACCAGCGGGTTGGCCGACGCGGCGAAGGTGGCATAGCCGTGCGCACCCAGGATGTCGGCCAGGGTCGAAGCGCCCCCCGAGAGCCGGGTGTTCTCCTGGGTGGCGCCGTGCTCGATGGGGGAGAGGCCCGTGAAGAGCGAGGCGTGGGCGGGAAGCGTCCAGCTCGACGTGGAGAACGCGTTCGCGAAGCGGATGCCCCGTTCGCACAGGGCATCCATGCGAGGGGTGGTGGGCCGGGAGTAGCCGTAGCAGCCCACGCGATCCGCGCGCAGGGTGTCGAGCACCACCAGCACCACGTTGGTCGGTGGCGCAGCCCGGGGGCCGCACGCGGGCGCGGCGGCAGCAGCGGCGATCGCCATCAGGAGTCGAATGCGCCTGCCGCCGGACATGCCGGCAATGCTAGCGCGCGGGACGTCGCCTACGGCGCAACGTGCTGCTCGCGTGCCGCGCCCAGGGCGCGCCGGATCGCTCCGGGAACGCGAGACAGCCAATCGACGAAGTCGTCGAGCACCAGATAGAACACCGGAACCACCAGCAGGGTGAGCAGGGTCGACGAGAACATTCCCGCGGCCACGGCCACGGCCATGGGTGCCCGGGTCTCCGCGCCCGGGCCCACACCCATGGCGGCGGGCAACACGCCGAAGATCATCGAGAGCGCCGTCATCAGCACCGGGCGCATGCGCACCGGGGCCGCCGTGCGCATGGCTTCGAACTTGTCCATTCCCTCGGACCTCAGCTGGTTGGCGTAGTCCACCAGCAGGATCGAGTTCTTCGTCACCAGCCCCATGAGCAGCACGATCCCGATCAGGCTGAACAGGTTGAGGGTCATCCCGAATACCATGAGCGCACTCAGGGCTCCCACCATGGCCAACGGCAACGCCAGCATCACCGTGAGCGGGTGCACCAGGCTCTCGAACTGGGCGGCGAGCACCATGTAGATCACCAGGATGGCCAGGCCCAGCGCCAGGCCGAAATCGGCCATGCCCTCGCGGAAGGCCTCGGCTTCTCCCGAGAGCTCGAGACTCACGCCTTCGGGAAGGATGCTCGCCCTCAGTTCCGTGATCTCATCGATGGCGGCGTCCAGGTTCTTGCCCTCGAGGCCCGCGCTCACGCGCACGCTTCGCTGGCGATCGGTTCGCGTGATGGCGGACGGCGCCGCTCCCGTTTCGATCTGGATCAGGTTGCGAAGCTCCACCACCTGTCCATCGTTGGCGCGCACGTAGAGCTGGCCGATCGAGTTCGGATCGCGGCGGTCGGCCTCGGCCAGGCGCACGCGGATGTCGTAGCGCTGGCCGCCTTCCTTGTACGTCCCCACGTCGAGACCCCCGATCATGGCCTGGACGGTGGTAGCCAGGGTGCGCGCGTCAACGCCCAGGGCCGCCGCTTTCTCGCGATCGGGCAGCACCCGCACCTGGGGCAGGCCCAGACGCAGGCTCTTCTGGATGTCCACGTAGCCGCCCCGTTCGTCCATCCCCTGGACGAAAGCGTCGGCGTAGGCGTCCAGCTGCGCCAGCTCCACGTTGCCGCGGATTTCGAAAGCGAAATCGCCCTCGCTCACGTTCATCATGTTCGAGAGGTCGAAGACCTGGATCTCCTGGCCCGGGATCTGCTTGAGCGCCTTGCGGGCCAGAGGCACCAGCTCCTGGGTGGTGCGCTCGCGATCGCGTTTGCTCTTCAGGATCGCGAACATGATGCCCTGGCTCGGGTCCCCCTTCGTCCGGTGTCGCCCGACGCCGGCACCCGCGAACAGCCCTGCCACCTCCGGCTGTTCCAGCACCCATTTCTCGTTCTGCTGCAGATATTCGAGGGTGGTTTCCAGCGGGGTACCCGGCGGCGTCTCGAAGCGCGTGAAGAACATGCCGTTGTCCGACGGCGGGAAGAACTCGCCGCCCAGGCCGCCGCTCATGGCGAAGGCCAGGGTCACCGCGAGACTGAGCGCTGCGCCCCCGAGGGTGAGTGCGCGGTGGCGAAGAGCCAGGTCCAGCAGGTTGCGGTAGCCCCATTCGAGGGCGAGGAAAGCCCGCTCCAGACGCTGGTAGATGCTGCCGTGGGCCCGCTCCCTGGGGGCTGGCATGCGCGCAGCCAGCATGGGCGTCAGCGTCAGCGCCACCACCAGCGAGATCATCACGGCCGTGCCCACGCTCACCCCGAACTCTCCCAGGAAGCTGCCCACGATTCCGCGCACGAAGACCACCGGGAGGAACACCACGGCGATGGAGACGGTTGCCGCCGTGGCGGCGAACGCGATCTCGCGTGTACCGCGCGATGCCGCCACCTCGGGCGACTCCCCCTGCTCGCGGTGGCGCTCGATGTTCTCGAGCACCACGATGGCGTCGTCGATCACCACCCCCACCGCCAGCGCCAGCGCCAGCAGGGTCATGGTGTTGAGCGTGTAATCCATGAGCCACATGACGCCGAAGGTGGCGATCAGCGAGATCGGGATCGCCACGGCCACGATCAGGGTGGGGCGCGTGCGGCGCAGGAACACGAAGACCGTGAGGACGGCGAGCAAGGCGCCGAAGAACAGGGCGAACAGGGTTTCGTCCACGGCCTCACGGATGGCCTTCGAAAAGTCGGCGGCGCCCTCCTTCTCGACGAAGCTGATTCCAGCCGGCAGGTTGGGCTCCATGGCCTCCATGCGCCGATAGACTTCGTCGACCACCGCCACCGTGTTGGCGCCGGACTGCTTGCGGACTCCGATCCCGACCGTGGGTTTGCCGTTGAACTGGGCCAGGGTGGAGGGGTCTTCGGCCCCATCCTCCACGCGCGCTATGTCCGACAGGCGCACGACCGCACCGTCCGACCACGCCACCACCAGCCCGCGCAGCTCCTCGACGGACCGGAACTCCGCGTCGGTCTTGACCGTGTACTCGATGCGCGAGCTCTCGACCTTGCCGCCGGGCACTTCGACGTGCTCGCGACCGATGGCGTCGAGCACGTCGGTCGCTGCCAGTCCGCGCGCGCGCATCTGCTCACCATCGAGCCAGATGCGAATGGCGCGATCGCGGCGACCGAAGAGCACGATGGACGCCACACCGGGAACCGTCTCCAGCTTGGGCTTTACGTGGTGACGGATGAATTCGCTCACCTCCACCATGGGCTGGTCGGAGTGGATGGGCATCCAGAGCACCGGCTCGTCGCCCATGTCCTCCTTGGAGACCACCGGCGGTTCCACGTCCGGAGGCAGATCGTTGCGAGCGCTCGCCACCTTGTCGCGCACATCCTGGGTCGCCGAGTCGATGTCGCGGTTGAGCTCGAACTCCACGGTGATGGTGGCCGAACCGTGGGAGGTGGTGCTCTCCAGCCGGCGCACCCCGGCGATGGTATTCAGGTGCTCCTCCAGAACGTCGGTGACGTCCTGCTCGACCACCTCGGGGCTGGCTCCTTCCAGGCTGGCCATCACCGTGACCACCGGAAAGTCCATGTTGGGAAACTGGTCGACGCCGAGTCGTTTGTATCCCAGCAGGCCGAAAACCAGCAGCGAGAGCGTGAGCATCAGCGTCAGGATCGGACGCCGGATGAAGAGATCGACCGGGTTCATCGCTCATTCCGGAGCGCCACCGGGGGCATGGGCGCCTCGATCAGGGTTCCGTCGGGCTGTCGCAGCATCACTCGATCGCCGTCGCTGAGCGTGCTCTGGCCGCGCGAGACGATCAGGTCACCGGGCTCGAGGCCCTCGGTCACCTCGACGCTGCCTTCCTGGTAGGCGCCGGTCTGGATCACGACGCGCTCGACCCGGCTGTCGTCCGCCAGGCGGAACACGACGGCACCGTCGCCCCGCTGCAGCACCGCCTCCTCGGGAATCATGGCAACGCCACGACGCGTGGAGAGGCCCACCTCGACCCGGGCGAACAGGCCGGGCCGCAGCAACCGCTCCGCGTTGCCCAGTTCGGCGCGAATGCGCAGCGTGCGCGTGCGCGAGTCGATCGTGGGTGATACGGCCGTGACCACTGCGGGAAACACCCGATCGGGATGGGGTGCCACCCGGATCCCCACCTGTTGGCCGCGCTCCACCCGCGCCGAGTCCACCTCGGGCAGGTGGAACTCCACCTGGATGGGATCCAGCGCCACCAGTTCGAAGAGCGGGGTTCCCTCGCTCACAAACTGGCCCCGCCCCACCATGCGCTGCGCGATGAAGCCCGAGAAGGGCGCCATCACCTGGGCGTCGCGCAGCTCGCGCTCGGCCACGCCGAGATCGGCCTGTGCAGCCAGCTGTCGCGACCGCGTGCGCTCGAGCGCGGTATTCGCCTGATCCAGCTGCGTCTCCGAGGCCACGCCGCGCTGGTGCAGCTCGGCGATGCGCTTGTATTCGCGCTCCTTGTCCCTGGTGGACAACGCGGCTTCGTCCGCTCCGGCCCGAACCCGATCGAGTTCCAGACGGCGGCGTTCGGGATCGATCAGCATCACCACGTCGCCGGCCAGGGCTTCCTGACTCTCGTCAAGCAGGATCTCGGTGATCCGCCCGCCCACCTCGGCGGAGATCGGGGCGCGCTCCAAGGCGATCAGCTCTCCGGTGGCCTCGATGTGATCCACCAGGTCCACCCGGCGCACCGTCTCGAGGGACACCGGGTGCCCGGTCGCAGACTCTTCTTCGGCGGCAGGCGAGCAGGCCACGCACATCGCGAGTCCCAGCAGCAGTGCCTTCATCCTCATGATCCCAGCCTCTCTTTGCGCCGGCGCGATCCGCCGTTCTCGCGCGGAGCACTCGATAGAAGCCCGGTCATCAGGGAGTCGAGCGACGTATCGAGGAGCGTCTTCGACCAGCCCTCGTTGGGGCGCGCGGTCTGCATGGAGATCACGCCGTGAAGCAGCACCCACAGGCACTGCTTGGTTTCTTCCACACCGTGCGCGCCCAGGCGCCCCGCCTCGGCCAGGCTCACGATGGGCGCCTCGAAGAACTCGCGGGCCTCTTCGGCGGCGGCCGGCGGCGGCGAATCTTCGGGCCGCGGAACGGTGAGCAACTGGTAGTGGATGGGATTCTGCAGGCCGAATTCGACGAAGGCCTTCGCCATCGCCTTCAGGGTGGCCACCGGGTCGTCTTCCCGGCGCACATGCCGCAGCCGGGCCAGCAACCGCCGCAGGCGCTCATCCACCAGGGCGTCGATCACACCCAGCTTGTCGCCGAAATGGTGGTAGATCGTGGGCGACGTGTAGCCGCAGCGGTCGGCCAGGCGGCGCATGGTGAAGGCCTCGTAGCCATCCTCCAACAGCAGGGCCTCGCTGGCGTCCAGGATGGCGCGCTGGGCCTCCTCCCGATGCTGGAGGCGCCGGCGCTCAGCCGGGGTTCCGGTCAACTCCGGGGCCATGAGAACCTCGCTGCGGCCGGACGGCTGCGGGCCGGCTGGCAGAACACTGTGATGGTCATATAACGACGTTAGAGCACCATAACAGCGTTCGCTAGATCCGGGAGCGGCACGGAGGCGATTGGGGGGCGCTGCTATCCTGCGCGCCCGTGGCTGAGGCCAAACCCGGACCGCTGGCCCGCCTGCTGGCCTGTCTCGACCTGGACACCCTCGACAGGGACCTGTTTCTTGGCGACCCGGGCCCTGGCGAGGGGCGGCTGTTCGGCGGCATGGTGGCGGCCCAGTGCGTGATGGCGGCCGGCCTCACCGTGGATCGCGACCGCCACCTGCATTCACTTCACAGCTATTTCCTGCGCCCCGGGCGTCACGACGTACCCATCCGCATGCTGGTGGATCGCATCCGCGACGGGCGCACCTTCACCACGCGACGGGTCCAGGCTCACCAGGCGGGCGAGGCGATCTTCAGCATGTCCGCGAGCTTTGCGCTGCCCGAGGAGGGCATCTCCCACCAGGGGCCCGTGCCCGAGGCGCCGGGACCCGAGAATCTTCCCGAGTGGGAGGAGGTGCGGGCGCGCATCGCCGGGGCACCCAAGCGCATCGAGGCCAACGCGGTCCAGCTGCGGATGGTGGACCCGCCGCCCATGTCACCGGACGACCGCAGCCCCGCCTACCAGCGCAGCTGGATGCGCGTGGGGGGCGAGCTGCCCGACGACCGCCTGCTCCACACGGCCCTGCTCGTGTTCGCCACCGACCGGACCCTGCTGATGACCGCCGCGCGCCCCCACGGTCTTCCCTGGGGCCGCCGCATGAGTGCCAGCCTGGACCACTCGGTGTGGATCCACCGTCCTGTGTACTTCGAGGACTGGCTGCTCTATGTGAGCGAGAGCCCGGTGGCCCACGCCGCGCGCGGCCTCATCTTCGGGGGCCTCTACGACACAAAGGGCCAACGCGTGGCATCGGTGGCCCAGGAGGGCCTGATCCGCTCGCTCAAGTAGCGGACTCGCGCTCCTCGAACTCGGCGTCGGAGATCTGGAAGGCGCCGTCTTCGAGGGCTGGCGATGCTTCAAGCGTATGCGTCGCGACCCGCGCGCCCGCCAACACGTCGCCGAGCACGGGGGCCAGCCGCTCGAGCGTCGCCGGGTTGGCAGCCAGGCTCAGCCTCGCGACCCCGCGCCCCATGGAGACCTCGGCGTCCGACTTGCTCTTGTTGATGGCGTTCCAACACGAGATGCCCAGCGCGAAGCTTTCCGCATCCGAAGGGGCCGGCGCCGACGCGAAGTCGGCTTCTCCGGGCCAGGACGCCCGGTGGATGCTGGGCTCGCCCTTCTCGTCGGCGAAGGTCCACGACCACACCTCCTCGGTCACGTAGGGAAGGAACGGCGCGAACAGGCGCAGCAGTACGTCGAGCCCCAATCGGAGCGCCGCCACCGCCGAGGCGCGCCCCACCGGATCCTCTTCGCTGCGGGCGCGCACCTTGGCCAGCTCGATGAAGCTATCGGTGAAGCGCGTCCAGAAGAAGGTCTCGGTATCCGTGAGCGCTTGCGCGTGATTGAATTCCTCGAACGAGCGGGTGGCGCGCACCACGAGCGCGTGGAGCTCGGCAACGAAGGCGCGATCGATTTCCGCCTCGATCGGGCCCGCCTCGGCCGTCTGCGACAACACGAACTTTCCGGCGTTGAAGATCTTCGTGGCCAGACGCTTTCCGATCTTGAATACCTTCTCGTCCTCGGTGGTGTCGGTTCCCAGTCGCGCGCTTGCCGACCAGTAGCGGGCCCCGTCCGCCGTGTACTTCTCGATCAACGGCATGGGGGTGGTCACGTTGCCCTGGCTCTTGGCCATCTTCTTGCGATCGGGATCCAGGACCCAACCCGACACGACCACGTGGTGCCACGGGATGCAGTTCTCGTGGAGCATGGCCTTGGCGATGGTGTAGAAGGCCCAGGTGCGGATGATCTCGTGGCTCTGGGGCCGGATGTCCGCCGGGAAGAGCCGCGCGTGGCGCTCCGGGTCGAGCGCCCAGTGGGAGCCGATCTGGGGCGTGAGTGAACTGGTGAACCAGGTATCGAAGATGTCGGTCTCGCCGGTGAAGCCGCCCGGCTGATCGCGCTGGCTCGCGTTGAATCCCACGGGCACGTCGCTGGTGGGATCCACCGGCAGCTGCTCGCGTTCGGCCACCAGGGGTCGGTCGTAGTTCCGGCCGCCCGCGCCATCCAGCGGATACCAGACGGGAATGGGCACCCCGAAGTAACGCTGGCGACTCACGCACCAGTCCAGGTTCAGACCTTCGGTCCAGTCGCGGTAGCGCGCGTGCATGAAGGACGGGTGCCACTGGATCTGTTCACCCTTGGCCAGGAGCTCCGCCTTCTTGTCCAGCAGCCGCACGAACCACTGCCGGGTGGGAACGAACTCGAGCGGCCGGTCTCCCTTCTCGTAGAACTTCACGGCGTGCTCGATGGGTTCTGGCTCACCCTGCAGCGGCGCTCCCGAACCCGTGGCGCTGCCCGCCGGGTCGCGCAACAGCTCTTCGATGCGCTTGCGAGCCTGGTTCACGTTCTTCCCGGCGAGTTCGGCGTAGAAGCGGTTGGCCGCATCCGGATCGCTGCTGGGAAAGTCCTCGCTGCCGAATGTCACCGATGCGAGGCGGCCGTCGCGACCCACCAGCTGGCGCAGGGCCAGGCCCCGCTCGCGCCACCAGTGGACGTCCGTAGCATCGCCGAAGGTACAGACCATCAGCACGCCCGTGCCCTTGCCCGGGTCGGCCAGCTCGCTCGCGAAGATCGGCACCGGAGCGCGGAAGAGCGGGGTGGTGGCGCTCTTCCCGAACAGGTCGCGGTAGCGCTCATCGTCGGGATGGGCCGTCACGCCCACGCACGCGGGCAACAGCTCGGGGCGCGTAGTGGCGATCACGAAGGAGCGGTCCGAGCCTTCCACGCCGAACTCGAGCCGGTAGTAGGCCCCGGGCCGGGGGCGGTCTTCCATCTCCGCCTGGGCCACCGCGGTCTGGAAGTCCACGTCCCAGCTGGTGGGCGAGTCCGTGTTGTAGACGTGGCCCTTCTCGAACAGATCCCGAAACGAGAGCTGGGCCAGGTGCCGACTGCGGGAGTCGATGGTGGCGTACTGCTGGCTCCAGTCCACGGACAGACCGATGCGCCGCCACAGATCCTCGAAGCTGCGCTCGTCCTCGCGCGTCACATCGTGACAGAGCCCGATGAAATCGTTGCGCGCCACCAGTCGCGGGCGTTCCTTTCTCTGCTTCGCGGTGGCGGGCGAGAGGGACAGCCCCGGTTCGGGCTCGGCCCGGGGATCGCAGCGCACGTGGAAGTAGTTCTGGACGCGACGCTCGGTGGGCAGTCCGTTGTCGTCCCAACCCATGGGGTAGAAGACGTTCATCCCGCACATGCGCTTGTAGCGCGCCACCACGTCCGTGTGGGTGTACGAGAAGACGTGCCCGATGTGCAGCGAGCCCGACACAGTGGGCGGCGGCGTATCGACGACGAAGGTTTCGGCCCGCGAGCACGAGGGGTCGTAGCGGTAGGTGCCCCGCTTCTCCCACTCGGCATCCCATCGTTGTTCCGCGCCGGCGGCGTCGAAGTGCTTCGCGATCGTCGCCGGATCGATGGAGTGGACCCGCTTCTTCTCGCCGCTCATCGCAGGCCTCTTTGCTCGAGGAACTCGCGAGCATAAACCAGGCGCCCGGGGGCCACCCGCACGGGCGCTCGCGCCGTCAGGATCGGGGCCGGCGCATGGGCACGAAGGCGGTCTGGACACCGCGTTGCACCAGCAGCAGTGCGCGAACGCCCGTGGCGTCGAGTTTCTGGTCCAGGTCGGCCGCGCTGGCCACCGGCGCCCGGTTCACCTCCAGAAGCAGATCGCCCTTGCGAAGGCCCGCCCGTCCGGCGGGCTCCCCGGGCGTGACATCGCGCACCAGAACGCCTCCCCGGCTGCGCGCACCCAGACGCTTTCGCTGGGCCGGGGTCAGATCGGCTACCTCCAACCCGAAAGCCGCGGCCCCACCGGTAGGCGCTTTCGCGCGGACCGCCAGGGTGGGCTCGGGCAGTTGTCCCACTCGGACGCGCAGGGTGTCGGGGCTGCCTTCGCGCACGATGTCCACGTTCACGCTGTCGCCCACCGAGGTGCGCGACACCAGGCGCGGAAGGTCCCGCATACGCTGCACCGGCTCGCCGCCGAAGCCAACGATCAGATCGCCGCGCTGGATTCCCGCCTCGTCGGCGGGACTCCCGGACGCCACCGAGCCCACCAGGGCTCCGACACCCGCGTCGATCTGCAGTGCCTCGGCGAGCTCCGGGGTCACGCTCTGGATGCTCACACCCAGCCAACCTCGCGTGACCCGGCCCTGCTCGCGGAGTTGGGGAAGGATCTCCTTCGCCACGTCGATGGGCACGGCGAAGCCGATGGTGTTGGCGCGGGGGTTGATCGCGGTGTTGATCCCGATCACCTGTCCCGCCACGTTGAGCAGGGGCCCGCCCGAGTTGCCCGGATTGATGGCCGCATCGGTCTGGATGAAGTCGTCGTAGGGACCCTGGCCAATGTCGCGGCCCTTGGCGCTCACGATCCCTACCGTCACCGTGTGCTCGAGCCCGAACGGGTTGCCAATGGCCACCACCCAGTCGCCCGGGAGCACCGCCTCGGAGCTGCCCAGCGTGAGTGGATGGAGATCCTGGCGGCCTTCCACACGGATCAGGGCAATGTCGGTCTTGGGATCCTGACCCACGATCACCGCCGGTGACGCGGAGCCGTCGAGGAACATCACCTGGATGCTGTCGACGCCGTCCACCACGTGGTAGTTGGTGACGATGTAACCATCCGCTGAGATCACGAAGCCCGTGCCCAGGCTCGGAACTTCGAACTCCTGGGGCCCCGGAGTGGCGCCCGGGCTTCGGCCCAGGAAGGGGAAGCCCGGGAGGTCGGGGGCCTGGACCACGGTTTTCGAGGTGGCCACCTTCACCACGCCGGGGGCCGCCCGGCTCGCCAGCTCGGCGAACCGGGAGTGCTCGGGGGCGGCCGCGCCCGCCGGGGGCTCGAGCCAGAACGACCCCTCGCTGGGGGAGATGGCGGGGCTCGCCGGGGCCGCCGGCTCCGGGTCCCTGAGCGTGCCCATGCGGTGCAGGATTCCCGTCGAGGCCACCAGGATGCCCAGGCCGCAACCCACGGCCGTTCCCACCGCCACCTTCAGCCAACCCGTCAATCCAGGCCCTCCCGAGCGAACCAACCTGACGCCTCGCGAGCCCCCCGTCCAGGCATCGCCGTCCGGGGCCGCATCGCCCGTCCCAGGAGGCCTCCCGTCGCGCGACATGCTTGCGCGGGCCCGGACAGAGGGATAGCCTCCGTGCCCCCGGAGGGCACTCCCGGAGATTCGAGGACGTCATGGCCAAGAAGTCCCAGGTGTTGCGCGATCTGCGCCGCGAAAAGCTGATCAAGAAATACGCAGCGAGGCGCGCCGAGCTGCGTGAGAAGCTCAGGGATACCAACGTCTCCGTAGACGAGAAGCTCGAAGTCCAGGAGCAATTCGCCAAGCTGCCGCGCAACTCCTGCCCGACGCGTCTGAATCGGCGCTGCCGGATCTCGGGTCGCTCGCGCAGCTACTACCGCAAGTTCGGAATCTCCCGCATCGCCCTTCGCGAGCTGGCGCTTCGGGGTCAGCTCCCCGGCATGCGCAAGTCGAGCTGGTAGGGAGCCCCCGTGAAGGCCGACATCCATCCCGCCTACAACAAGGTGATCTTCATCGATACCGCCACGGGTAGCGAGTGGATTACGCGCTCGACCCTGTCGTCCAACGAGAAGCGTGAAGTGGACGGCGAGCAGATCCCGGTGGTGCGCCTGGAAATCTCGGCCTACAGCCATCCCTTCTGGACCGGCAAGATGCGGGAGATGGACGCGGACGGAAAGATCGATCGCTACCGTCGTCGCTACGCCAGCAAGAAGAAGTAGAGACCCGAGGAACCCATGTCGCGCACCTGTCAGCTCACGGGGAAGGGCACCCAGTTCGGGCACAACGTCTCCCATTCGAATCGGAAGACGAATCGGCGTTTCCAGCCCAACCTTCAGAAGGCCACGCTGTTCAGCGAAGCGTTGCGCCGGGGCGTTGGGATTCGCGTCTCGACCCGGGCCCTGCGCTCGGTGGTGCGGGCCGGTGGCCTGGATTCCTACCTGCTGGGCACCGCCGATGAGAAACTCGCGCCGGTAGGGCTGCGCCTCAAGCGGCTGGTGAAGAAGACCGTGGCAGGCACCCCGGCGAAGAAGCCGCAGGCTGCGGCCGAAACCGCCTCCGCGTAGCTTCCCGGAGCCCCTCCATGGCCTTTCACGGAAACGTCGCGCTTGTCACCGGCGGTGGCAGTGGCATGGGCCGGCTGGCCGCCCAACGACTCGCGGGCGCCGGCGCTTCTGTAGCCGCGGTGGACGTGAATGAAGCCGGCCTGCGCGAAACGGCAAGCGGCTTCGACAACCTGCACACCCACCCCCTGGACGTAACCGATGCCCAGGCCGTGCAGGCACGGGTGAAACAGATCGAATCCGACCTGGGCCCCATCGACCGCGTCTACAACGCCGCCGCCATCATGCCCACGGCGCTCCTGCTGGATCAGGATCTGGACGAGATCCACCGCATCATGGAGGTCAACTACGGCGGCCTGGTCAACGTGACCAAGTCTGTGCTTCCGGACATGCTCGAACGCGGCCGCGGAGATCTGATCCAGTTCGCCTCGCTTGCAGGCTGGATTCCCACGCTCCACTTCGGCGCCTACAACGCCTCGAAGTTCGCCGTCGTCGCGTTCACGGAGGTCCTGTACCACGAGACCCGCGGGCGGGGTGTTCGCATCGCCTGTGTGTGTCCGCCGCCGGTGGCCACACCACTCCTGGCCCAGGCAAAGAGCCGCCCCAAGCTGCTTGACCAATCGCCGCCCATCGAGCCCTCGCTGGTGCTCGACGCCATCGAGCGCTCCCTGGAAGCCAGAAAGCTCTGGGTCTACCCGGGCCGCGGCTCGACGGCCGCCTGGCGCATGCGCCGGCTCCTGCCGGGCCTGCTGTGGCGGCGCCTGCATCAGATCGAAGGCATCTGAACACAACAGAGCATCTGAACACAACAGAACAACTGGCAAGCCCAGGGAACCGGGCTCTTGCGGGCCCGCTGCAACGGCTTGTCAAGCGGAAGACGTGAGCAGGGCGGCCAGGAGGCAGACCCAGATCCCTGCCAGAAAGATCAGGCTGACACCGAACGTCGAAAAGCGTGCGGTCACGTTGTTTGCGCCCAGATGAACAAACGAATGGACACACCGCGTCAAGAAAAACAGCCAGGCGAGAACGACCGACAACACGGTGACCGAGCCAGTTGCATAGGTGAAAAGAATTCCGACGTAGAATAGCGGCGGAATCTCAAAATGATTCTGCACGTGCCGCGAGAGGAGATGGAGACGCTCCGGCTGACTGCCCTCGTTGAACGTACGGAAATACTTGATGCTGACACTGCGATTGTGGATCGCCGTGTATCGAGAGACGCCCAACCACACCATCACGCCCATGGTGAGGGAGAACATCGCAATTCCAGGGTACAGGATCGCCGTCGGAGCCATTCGCCCCTCCTGTAATGCAGACGATGCCGGTTGCCGCCCATCGCGCCAGCTACGGGCGTGAAGCAGCGTGGCACAGGCCGCCGACCGTTGCTGAGGCCACCCAGGTTCAGTGCCAGAACCCAATCACGGAGCGGAATGTCACTGACACGGAGCGGAATGTCACTGACCGTGATGAGCCTGCACCGCAGCTTCGATCTGGTCCTTGACTGCCTCCAGATTGAACGAAGCCCCCTTCTGCATGGCGGATACTCGATCGCCGTCTTCGCGAGCTTCGCGACCTCATTCTGTACGAACACGAAGCGCCAGAATTCGCGAGCGTAGAACTGCATGAACCAGTCCGGCGAGCCGGTCGCGAAGTTGGGATCCGAGTAGCGCTCGAATGGGTCGCGCCGGAGGTTGTGGATCAGCGGCATGTTCAGCTTGTTCTTGACACCCGGCCAGCCGTCGGGCTGCTCGACGAAGACATACTTCCAGTCGCCGATGCGCACCGCACCCAGGGTAGATTCGCCAAAGTACCAGATCTCCTCGCGCTTGCTGGGTCCCTTTCCGGTAAGCATGTCCATCTGGTTGTAACCGTCGAGGTGAACCTTGTAGTTGCGGCCCTCGAGCTTCTTGCCCTTCTTGAGCTCGCCGACGATGTCCGGATTGCCAGCAGCAGCGGCGAAGGTCGGGAGCCAGTCCATCCCGGACATGATGCCGTTCTCCACCGTGCCGGCGGGGATCTTGCCGGGCCAGCGCGCCACGGCCGGCACCCGGAAGCCGCCTTCGGTGGTCATGCCCTTCGCTCCCTTGAACGGCGTATTGCCGCCATCGGGCCAGGTGAAGACCTCGGTGCCGTTGTCCGTCGTGACGACGATGATCGTGTTCTTGTCCACGCCCATGTCTTCGAGCTTCTTCATGACCGCGCCGACGATGTCGTCGAACTCGGTCATGCCCGCCTCCTGCAGGCCGTAGTTGTCCTTGCCCTCCAGGGCTTTGTACTTCGGGGAGAGGAATGTGAAGATGTGCATGCGCGTGGGATTGAGCCACACGAAGAAGGGCTTGTCGTCCTTCTTGGCCTTGTCCATGAAGTCCAGCGAGAGCTTCAGGATCTCGTTGTCCACCGTCTCCATCCGCTTCGGGGGCAGCGGACCCGCATCCTCGATCTTCTGCTTGCCGATCCTGCCCCAGCGCGGCTGGACGCTGGAATCATCCTTGTCCGTGGCCCACGAGTGAACCATGTTGCGCGGACCGATCTGGTTCAGGAGATCCTGCGGGTAGCCGGGCCAGTACGGGTCGGACATGGCGTCCAGGTGGTACAGGTACCCGAAGAACTCATCGAAACCATGTACGGTCGGCAGGAACTCGTTCAGGTCGCCCAGGTGGTTCTTGCCAAACTGCCCCGTGGCGTAGCCGGAGGCCTTGAGCACGGTGGCGATGGTCACTGCATCGTTGGGCAAACCCAGCGGGGAGCCCGCCTGACCCACCGTCGTCATGCCCGTGCGCATGGGGATCTCGCCGGTGATGAAGTTGGCGCGGCCCGCCGTACAGCTTGCCTCGGCGTAGTAGTCGGTGAACATCGCTCCTTCAGCAGCGAGTCGATCGATATTGGGCGTCTTGCCAGACATCATGCCGCGGTGATACGCGCCGATGTTGAACCAGCCGATGTCGTCACCCATGATCACGACGATGTTGGGCTTGTCCGTTTGTTGGGCGTGAGCCGCGGTTCCTACCGTCGTGCTCAGTACGAGGCCCAGGGCCACTGCCAACGAAAAGCAATTGATTCGAGGAGGGTGCATTTTTTTCCTTGTTCAAGAGGCTGGAGTTCAGGGAGCCAGATTCTAGGCCCATTCGTGCCGCGCGCCACAACGAAATCATCCAGATTTCACGACTCGGATTGGGAGACTCGGATTGGGATTCAGGACCCCGGAGCAAGCCGTTTTCCAGGTATCGGTGGTCCGAAGAAATCACGCAGGTCAGGGGGTCGGACATCATTGCGCTTGCGCCAGGTGCTGTTCGGCTTTGGTAGTTCGGATGACGTTCCCACACGGGCGAGGAGTGCGTTGCGTTGGACGTGAGAAGAATCTCGGGAGAAGCGGGCAGGGTCATGCGCGCCTCCTCGCGTGACGCGCCATCATCTCGAGCCCCGGTTCCGGCAGAGGACCCGTTTCCGGTTCCGGCTCGATCGTGAACGCGAAGGTTGTGGCGAAGCCGCTGAAGAGGCCTGCCGGGCGGCCCCACGGGGCGTCGTCGGGCCGGCGCAGTCTCCTCCCTGCACTGAAGCGCGTTGACTGCGCCGCAGGCGGCCCTGCTGCATCCGGGAGCCGGCAGGGGCTGGCACGCCGCTTGCTTTTCCAGTCGGCCAGGAGGAGCAATGACGCCATGGCGATCTATGAAGACGATGTGATCGTGCGCCGCGCCCCGAGTCCGGGGCTGTCGGCGGTTCTGTCGGTCCTGATTCCCGGCCTGGGCCAGCTCTACTCGGGCCGCCTGCTCGCCGGCGCACTCTGGTTCCTGATCACGGGCTTCGCCTACTGGGCGGTGCTGGTGCCGGGCTTCCTCTGCCACGCCCTGTGCATCTGGTCGGCCTACCACAGCGCCCGGGAGTGGAACGGCTACTGAATCGCTCTCGGCGGCCTTCGTTCGGCTACCGTGGCAGGTGGCGGTGGGGGAACAAGGAGCGCCCGACATGCAGCTTCCCAAGCACGGATCGTCCCAGGAAGACGTGATCGCACGCATGCGCGAGCGGAAGACCGCTGACGCCGACTGGCGCGGCGGCCGCACCTGGAGCCTCGTGTACCCCGCCGGCGAGGACGTGGACGAGATGCTGCGCGCCGCCAACGACCTCTATCTCTACGAGAACGCGCTCAACCCCTTCCGCTTCCCGAGCCTGCGCCAGATGGAAGACGACGTGGTCTCCATGACCACCGGAATCCTCCACGCTCCCGACGGCGCCGGTGGTGCCATGACCTCGGGCGGCACCGAGAGCATCCTGATGGGGGTCAAGAGCGCGCGCGATCGTGCGCGCCAGGAGAAGGGCATCGAACGCCCCGAGATGGTGGTTCCGTTCTCGGCCCATCCGGCCTTCGCCAAGGCCGCGGCCTACCTGGGGCTCGAACTCGTGCAGGTTCCCCTCGACGGCGACTTCCGAGCCGACGTTGCGGCGGCGCGGGATCTCGTGAACGACCGCACGGCGCTGATCGTCGGCTCGGCGCCCAACTATCCGTTCGGCGTGGTCGACCCGATTCCCGAACTGGCCGCCCTGGCGCAGGAGCGCGGCATCTCGTTCCACACCGATTCGTGCCTTGGCGGCTTCCTGTTGCCCTTCCTGGAGAAGCTGGGGGAGCCGGTGCCGCCGTTCGACTTCCGGGTGCCCGGTGTCACCACCATGTCCGCGGACGTGCACAAGTACGGCTACTGCACCAAGGGCGCGTCGGTGATCGCGCATCGGGACAAGGCGAACCTGCACAAGTACCAGCTGTTCATCTACGACCGCTGGCCGGGGGGACTCTACGGCTCGTTCGCCATGGCGGGAGCGCGACCGGCAGCGCCCATCGCCGCCTCGTGGGGCGTGATGAACTTCCTGGGCGAAGAGGGCTACGTGCGACTCGCGGCCCAGATTCGCGACACCACACGCCAGCTGCGCGAGGGCATCGAGTCGATTCCCGAGCTCAAGATATGGGGCGACCCGGTGATGAGCGTCTTCTCGTTCGGGTCGGAGCAGATCGACGTGGCGGCCGTGGGCGACGTGATGGACGAGCGCGGCTGGCACCTGGATCGACAGACGGGGCCCGACGCACTGCACCTGATGGTCTCGCCCGCCCACGCCAAGATCGCAGACGCCTTCCTCGAGGATCTGCGCTACGCCGTGGCCCACCGCGGAGAATCCAAGGGCGTGGACGCCCGCTACAGCTGACGCGCCGCAGCTCACGCGCCGCAGCTCACGAACTCGGCTTCCAGGAAGGCCTCGGCGCGTCCGGGGTACAATGCCCGACGTGATGCAGGTGCCCGACCCGGCCGCGGGCGCGCTTTCGGGAGTGCGCGTCGTCGATCTCTCCCGCGTGATTGCGGGGCCCTACGCGGCGCGCATCCTGGCCGACCTCGGCGCCGACGTGATCAAGATCGAGCCGCCGGAGGGCGACCAGAGCCGGCAGATCGCTCCGAAGCACGACCGCGGCATGTCGGCGCTGTTCACGTTTGCGAACGTGGGGAAGCGCTGCATCGGCCTCGATCTAGGCAAACCCGGGGCCGCCCAGGTGGTGCTCGATCTGGTGCGCGTTTCCCACGTGGTTATCGAGAACTTCCGGCCCGGCGTGATGGAGCGGCTGGGCCTCGGCTGGGAGACGATCCGAGCCGCGAACCCCCGCATCACCGGAGTGTCGCTCAACGGCTTCGGCGCCGACTCGTCGCTTCGGGATCGGCGTGCCTATGCGCCGATCATGCATGCTGTAACCGGCATCCTCCACGATCAGGCCACGTACGCCCGCCAGCCCGTGGCCCAGATCAACGCGGCCCACGCCGACACCACCACCGCACTTCACGCGGTGGTGGCGCTGCTGGCAGCGCTTCGGGTGGCCGAAGCCAGCGGCCGCGGCCAGTACGTGGAGGTGCCCATGTTCGACGCCGTGCTGTCGAGCTACAGCGAGTACGGCAATGCGCTGCTCGACCCACCCGACGCGCGTGCCATGAACCCGATCTACCGGGCCGGGAGCCACGGGGCCATCGCCACGGCCGGGGCCGAACAGCACGTCTGGCGGCTGCTGGCCGGACACTTTGGCATCGCAGACCCGACGCCACCCGGAGCCGACCTGCCCACCAAGGCGCGCCTGCGTCGCCAGGCCCTGGAAGACTGGATGGCGGCGCAGCACGATCTCGACGCGTTGCTCGACGCCATGGCGGCGGCCGGCGTGGCGACGGCACCGGTGGTGTCGTTGCGCGACGCACTCACAGGAAAGCTGGCCGCAGAGCGCGATCTCCTACACCGGGTGGACGATCGGCGCGGCGGCACCCGGCCGGTGGTGCGCGCTCCGGCGCGTCTATCGGAATCCGCGAACCGCGTCCGAGGGCCAGCGCCGCGCCGCGGCGAGCACAATCTCGACGTGTTGCAGGGCGTACTGGGTTACGACGCAGGCCGGATCGGGTCGTTGACCCGCGCGGGCGTGCTGTGCCAGGGCGCGCTCGACGAGCCCTGAGACCCGCGAGCGCCGGGGATCACGGCTCGCGAACCGTGTACCCGTTCTCCTGCATGCAGTCGGCGTGGGCCTCGGAGGCGCTGGCCTTGCTGGGGGCCTGGACGGCGCGCGCGTCCTGCCAGCACAAACGGTCCTGGAGCTCGTAGTCTGCCGCCGATGTCGCCGGGTTCTCGAATCCCCCGCCGAGCCCGCCGGCCGAGGTCGCACCCTCTTCCTCGATGACTCCGGAAAACCAGCGACAGCCCAGACAGCCCAGACAGGCCGACGCCAGCAGCAACCCCGCGGCGATCGTGTGCCAGCGCATCCAGTGGGCCCCGCTCAACTCGGGGGGAACTTCTTCAGGATCGCCTGCACGGCCTGGGGCTCCGCCTTCTCGCCATCGCTGGGATCGAAGATCTCGGCGCTGGCCCAGCCGTGCCACACGAGCTGCTTCGATCGGGCGTCGTAGATGTTGACGACCAGGGTTCCCAGCACGTAGTGCTCGGTGTAGGAATTGCCGTACCAACCGGGGCCGTAGCCTTCGATGTCGGTCCGGGGCTCACCCGAGACCGTGAACGCCACCAGCATGTCGGCCTTGGACGCAGTCGCCTGCCGGTAGCCCTTGGACTCCAGGCTGGTCTTGATGTTCTCCTGGATCCGCCGGGCCGTGATGGCGCTGTAGCCCACCAGACCCGAGGGCTTGTTCTCCGGCGTGGGCGCCAGGGAAAAGGTCGTGTACTTCGCGAAGTCGGTCTGGGGATCGAAATCCGTGTGCGACTGGATCGCACAGCCCGGAATCACGAGCAGGGCGAGAATCGGCAAAGCGGCGAGGGTACGGAGCATGGTTCCTCCAGACGGCGGCGGACTCCGCGAGGGCCGCATTCTCGCACGGCCCCGACTCCGCGAGGGCCGCATTCTCGCACGGCCCCGGGTGGGGCGAAAGGGTTCCGAAGAGCCTCGGCGCCCCCCGTTGCCCCCCCGTCCCAACTGTGCGAAACGGGAGGAGCGAATGTCGATCTCGAAACGCCCGCGAGCCCGCATCCTCGCCTGGGGAGCCAGCCTGGTCTTCGCCACGGGCGGGTGCACGACCACCTACGGACCGGGCGACATGCCGAAGCAGGAAGAGCTCCAGGAGCCGATCTGCGACGAGATGGGGCTGGACGAGGGCTGTGGCCAGGACAACCCCATCTGCATCGACCCCAGCGACTACGACTGCACGGGACCCGCCGGGTAGCCCTACTCTTCCCCGAAATCCTCCCGGTAGGCGGCGTCGTCTTCCCGGGCTTCCTTCTCGCGGCGCTCCTTCTCGGTCAACCGCATCTCGTCTGGGCTCGCCGGCGATGCCGACTCCACCGACGGAGTGAGGCCTCGCTCTTCACGGTCACTTCCGCAGCCAACGCAAGGGGTCGCGAGCATCGAGACCGCCAAAAGCAGGTGGGGAAACATTCGCATGGGATGACCTCCTGATCGGAGGGGCCGGCAGCCGGCCCCTCGGGATTCCGGATTCTAGGCCCAACGCTCAGCGCGTGGCGACTGGCACCGGCGTGGCCACGAAGCCCACAGCCGGCTCGGCGTTCTCCGACATATCGGGCAGGGCCTGCGGGCGAAGCCTGGCCTTCAGGCTCTCCAACTCCCGCCGGGCCCCTTCGTTGCGGGCCTCGTCGCGGATGGCCCGCAGCCGGGTTCGCATGCCGTCGTCGCCCAACTCGCGATCGAGCTTGCCCTCGGTAGAGATGCGCGCGATGTGCTCGCGCACTCCTTCCAGGGCCTTCATCTCTGCGTCCACGCTCAGTCCCTCCAGCGCCTCCTGGATGCGTCGGCGCGCCTGGGCATTGGCCAGGGTGGCCAGCATCCGGCCCTTCTCGTGGCTGAGTGAACGGATTTCCTCGCGGAAGCGCACCAGGTTCGACTTGGCTTCATCGGCCTCGCTGCGCACGCTTTCCAGCTCCTGCTCGGCCCGATCGAGATCCTCCATCAGCGCCTGCTTGTGGGCGATCAGGGTGAGCGAGATGTCGTCCTCGCCCCGGCGCACCGCCCGACGGGTCTCGTCGTGCAGGCGCGCGATCTCAACGCGCCGCTCGGTGATCTCGGCCTCGAGCTTGTTCCGCATGTAGAGGATTCCGGCCACCGCCTCCTTGAGATCGCGGTACTGGCCCATGCGCTCGTTGATCGCCTGCTCGTATATGGCTCGCGGGTTCTGGCGTTCCGTATCGCGCAGCCAGATCGAGAACATTCCCTTCATCAGGTTGCGCAGCCGGCCAAACAGGCCTCGGGGTCGGTCGTGTGTCATGGTGTTTCCTCCTGTCATTTCCCGTTCGTCCAATCCTCGGAGCGAAGACCGAGCTCGCGGATCTTCTGCTGAAGACTCTGGCGGACCATGCCGATCGCTTCGGCCGCGCGGGAGATGTTCCCGCCGTGGGCACGCAGGGCCTCGAGCAGAAAGTCTTTTTCGAACTTCTCGACGGCGCGCTTCTTGGCATCGCTGAAGGGCAGGTCTCCGTAGCCGGGGGCGGCGCCCGCTACAGCCCCGGCGCCGCCGAGGTTCAGATCCGGCGCCTCGAGTGTGGGACCCGGCGCCAGCACGACGGCCTGCTCGATCACGTTGCGCAGCTCGCGCACGTTGCCGGGCCATGGGTGGCGAGCCAGTGCCGTGAGCGCGCTCTCACCCAACTGCTTCTTCTCGCGACCGAGCCGCACGGTCACCTCCTCGAGAAAGCGCTGGGCCAGGGCGGGGACGTCCTGGTTGCGCTCGCGCAGGGGCGGCAGCTCGATCTCCACCACCTTGAGCCGGTAGTAGAGGTCTTCGCGGAAGTTTCCGGCCTTCACCTCTTCCTCCAGGTTGCGGTGGGTCGCCGCCACAACGCGCACATCCACCTCGATGGGCCGCGTTCCACCCACCCGCTCGAACGAGCGCTCCTGGAGCACGCGCAGGATCTTTGCCTGGGTCTCGGGCGACATGTCGCCGATCTCATCCAGGAAGATGGTGCCCCCCTCGGCCGCCTCGAAGCGCCCCTGGCGTCGGGCGTCGGCACCGGTGAAGGCGCCCTTCTCGTGGCCGAAGAGCTCGCTCTCCACCAGCTCACGGCTGATGGCCGCGCAGTTGACGGCAACGAAGGGGCGACTCTTGCGGGCGCTCCGGTTGTGTAGGGCCTGGGCCACCAGCTCCTTGCCGGTTCCGCTGTCGCCGCGGACCAGAACCGTGAGATCGGTCTCCGCCACCTTCTGGATGGTCTCGAATACCTGCTGCATGGCTTGCCCAGATCCGATGATCTTCCCCAGTCCGTACTGGCGCTGGGCCTGCTCCAGAAGCAACCGGTTCTCCCGCACGAGCCGTGTTCGCTCGAGAGCGCGCTTCACCACCAGTCGGATCTCGTCGTTGTCGAAGGGTTTGGGCACGTAGTCGTGGGCGCCGCTCTTCATCGCCTCGACGGCGATCTTCTCCGAGCCGTGGGCGGTGATCATCACCACCACCGTCTCGTTCCGGAGCTTCTTCGCGGTGCGCAGCACGTCCATCCCCGAGAGGCCTCGCCCCAGGGCCAGGTCGGTCAGCACCAGGTCGAAAACGCCGTCCCCGAGCATCTCGACCGCGAGTTCGCCGGTTCCCGCCACCTCCACCTCGTAGCCTTCCCGGCGCAGCAGGCCGGTGAGCGCGATCTGGATTGCGCGTTCGTCTTCCACGATCAGGATTCGCGCCTTCACGAGTGGGACTCCTCCGCCGGAATCGGCTTGGGCAACGTCACCACGAACTCGGTTCCGCCCTCCGGATCCGACTCGAGCTCGATGGAACCACCATGGGCGTCCACCAGCTTGCGCGTGATCGAGAGCCCGAGGCCCGTGCCATTTGTCTTTGATGTGTACAGGGGGCTGAAGATCTTCTCGCGCGATTCGTCGTCGATGCCCGGGCCGTTGTCGCGGATCCGCACCCACACCTGGGTGGCGGCCAGGTTCTCGCCCATCTGCACGTCCACGCGCGGGTCGGGGCAGCCGCTCTCCTCGAGCGCGTCGATGGCGTTGCCCACCAGATTGATCACCACCCGACGCAGCTGCTCGGGGTCGCCGCTGAGCGTGCCGTCGCAGTCGGCACTGTGTTCGATGCGCACCCCGGCCCTTTGTGCGCGCTCGCGGAAGGTTTCGAGCGCCGACTCGATCACCTCGGCCATGCGCACCTCCACCACCTGCATCTCCTCATCCCGGGCGAAGCGCAGCAGGTGCGAGACCGAGCGCTCGACCCGGTCGAGCTCGTCGAGCGCCACCTTGGCGTACTCGACGTTCTCACGGGCCGCCATGTCCTCTCCCATCTGTTGCACCAGGCTCTTGGCCGCCGTGATGGGGTTGCGGATCTCGTGGGCGATGGAGGCGGAAAGCTGCTCCATGGAGCGGGCGTGGCGCCCCTCCATATTGCGACGCTCGCGGGAGAGCGTTGCCTGCACCTGGCTCTGCACTTCCTTCTGGATGAATTTCTCGCGGAGCTTCGGTTCCAGCAGCAGCCGGTAGAAGTCGCGGAAGAGCGGGAAGCCCCAGAAGATCAGGACGATCAGGCCCACCGGAAACAAGAAGATCAGGAGCAGGATCGTGATGACCCCGAACTTGATCGTGTCTCCCGTGAGCTTCACCTTGCGCTCGGCGAGACGCCGAACCTGCTCGTACTGAAGCTGCTCGGGAGCGAGGGCTTCGTCCTCGACCCCGATCCTTTGCGACCGGTGCTTGTGTCTGCGGTGTCGGCGGCGGGACTCACCGCTTCGCGGCTCGTGACTCATCGGGGGGCCTCCGGCCAGATTCCAATCCATCGAATCATGAATGCGACACCAGGTCATTCCCAGAACTCCTCAGGCCACTGCGCCGCCGCTGTCGGCGTGCTTCGGGAAGGTCAGCAGGAAGTCGGCACCCGACCCGGGCGACGAGCTCGCTTCCATGGAGCCACCGTGGGCGTCCACCACCTTCTTCGAGATGGCGAGGCCCAGGCCGGTCCCGCTCTCCTTCGAGGTGTAGAAGGGGCTGAAGATCTTCTGCAGGGTCTCCGGGTCGATGCCCGGTCCGTTGTCCCGGATCCGCAGCCACACCTCGGTTCCCGCCAGGTTCTCTCCCGACTGGATCTCGATGCACGGGCTGCGGGTGTCGGATTCTTCCAGGGCGTCGAGGGCGTTGCTGAGCAGGTTGATCAGCACCCGGCGCAGCTTCTCGGGGTCGCCGCGCATGACGCCGTCGCTGGCCACGTCGCGATCCACGGAAACGTCCAGACGCGCGATGCGATCGCGAACGGTTTCGAGCGCCGACTCCACCACATCGACCAGCTGCAGGTCGCGAACCTGGATCTCCTCGTCGCGAGCGAAGCGCAGCAGGTGCGAGATGGAACGTTCGACGCGATCGAGCTCCTCGAGGGCGACCTTGGCGTATCCGATGTTCTCCCGGGAGGCCAGGTCCTCGCCCATCTGCTGCACCAGGCTCTTGGCCGCCGTGATGGGATTCCGGATCTCATGGGCGATGGAGGCAGAAAGCTCGGCCAGGGACGCCACGTGCTTGTCTTCGAGGCTGCGCCGCTCGAGCGGTACGTCGCGTTCGATCTGGTGTGTGACTTCGCTCGCGATGAAGCGGCGTCGCAGGTTCGGCGCCACCAGCGCGGCGAAATAGTGGATGACGATGCCAATGCCCCACGAGAGCGCCGTGATGAAGGCCGGCCGGAAGCCGGCCACGAACAGCAGGAAGATGCAGACCGCCGCGTAGCAGAGGAAATGCCACACGAACGAGAGCTTCAGGTTGGCCCGGCGGCGGGCCTCGCGATAGGCCTTCTGTTCGGGGGTGAGGCTCCGGCGCCGGCGCCGGCGAACCGGAGCCCGCTCGTCCCCGTCGTCCAGACCTCGGTTCATCGCATCGCTCCCCACTGGCCTCGCACGAGCCCCGCGATTATGGGTGGCGCGGGTCTGGATTCCTACAACGGTCATGGTCCTGCCTAGAGCAAGAGCCGTGCCCAGAGCGGGAAGTCAGGAATTCCAGGGACTTACAGAATCGGGCCGGGCTGGCCCCGCAGCCTCCAGGCTGCAGATGCAGTTCATCCACTGCATCCGGCGGCGTCATCCGGCGCGGCCCCACACACGGCCAGGGCCTCCGCCAGCGAGGCCTCGGCGCCCGGTAGATCGGCCACCAGTCCGGCCAGCCAGGGCGGGCGCTCGCGGGCGCACACCAGCAGGGGGCGCTCGAGGCCCGAGGCGCATACCGCCAGGTCCCGGAAATGCAGGGCGTAATCGGGGGGCCGCACGTCGCTCGAGAGTTCGAGCAGCGCGTAGGGATCGGGGGCGACGGGCGTGCCTTCGACACGCTGTGGTCGCCTGGGGGGAGCGGGCTCTTCGCCCCCGCCGGCGAGCCCGGGACCGTCACACAAGATCGCGCCGCGCACCTGGCCGGGTCGCGCCCCCGCCAGGAGTAGCGCCACGTAAGCGCCGATCCCGTAGCCCAGAACGCTCGCGCGGCCCAGGTGGGAGAGCGCAACATCGGCGTCCGCCATCAGGATCTCGGCGGTGTAGCCGCCACCCATGGGAACCGTGGAATCCCCGTGGCCGGTGAAGTCGAGCGCGTGGATCGGGCCCGGCCACGCCTCGAGGTCGGGGGCGACGGTCCGCGGCGATCGCGCGCCCAGACCGTGCAGGACCAGCAGCGCTCGCCCCGTGCCCCCGCGCAGAGGATGCAGCGCGAGCTTCACGTTGGCGTGGGTAAGCAGCTGCGTCACGCCAGCCACTCGAGCGTCAGCTCCGCCACCTTGTCCGGTTGCTCGATGTGCGCGAAGTGCCCCACGTCCAGGGTTTCGAGGTGCGCCCCCGGCGGCAGGTGCGACGCCAGGTTCTCGGCCGTGGCGCCCATGCTCATGGGCTCCTCCACGCGACCCAGGATGCCGAGCAGCGGCACCGGAAACTGCGGCAGCCAACGCAGGCTCCACGAGGGACGCCACGGGCCCACGCCACCCATGCGAAGCGTGGGGTCGATCTTCCAGCGCCAGCCGTCGGGATCGTGTCGCGCCCCGACGCTCACCAGGTAACGGAGCCACTGGTGATCCATGCGCGGGTTCATGCGGCCGCGACGTCTGGCCAGGCCGTCCAGCGTATCCGGCCGACGCACGCGCCCAGCCATCTGACGCCGCTCGTCGAGCCAGGCGCTCGACATCTCCCCCAGCGCCTCGACCCACTCGTGCTCGGTCACGTCGGGCCGGGGCCGGTTGCCGGGCAGACCCTCGATGGATACGAACCGCAGGAAGCGCTCGGGCAGGGCCTGGATCAGATTCACCAGCAGCCCCGATCCCTTGGAGTGACCGACCGCCACCAGGGGCTCCTGGCTGGTGCTCTCGAGCACCGCCAGGGTGTCGCGCACATCCGCCTCCCAGCTGTAGAGGGGCGAGTGGGCCGAGTCCCCGTGGCCCCGGTGATCCCACGACACCACGCGCCAGCCCGCGTCGGCGAGCTTGGGCGCAAAGACGTCGAAGGTGCGCGCGAAGTCGAGGCCCCCGTGGGCCAGCAGAAGCGGGGGAGCCGACGCCTCGCCCCACTCGTAGACCGCGATGGAGAGGCCGGCGCAGGCGACCCGCCGTGTGCGGTCGGGAGCGCGAGCGCCGGAATAGGTCACCGCCTCCCCGTCGGGCGGCGACGGGCTGCGGGGTGCGGAATCGGGCACGGGATCCTCCGGGATCCGGCAGGGTAACGCGTTATGGTCGTGCCTCGCCGTTCTCGAGGAGACGGACGCTGGGCACCCCGCGAAACATCGTCGTGGTCGGAGCCTCACTGGCCGGGCTGCGTGCGAGCGAGGCCCTGCGCCGGCTGGGCTTCGACGGCCGGCTCTCGCTCGTTGGCGCCGAGGCTCACCGGCCCTACGACCGCCCGCCCCTCTCGAAAGAGGTGCTGCGGGGCGAGCGCGAGCCCCACCAGATCCAGCTGAGCAAGCCCGAGGCCTTCGACGCCCTGGAACTCGATCTACACCTGGCCACGCGCGCCGTGTCCCTCGACCCGGGAACGCGCCGCGTCGGGCTCGAAGGCGGCCGACACCTGGAGTTCGACGGACTGGTGATCGCGACCGGAGCCACGCCGCGAACGATCCCGGGAAGCCCAGCCCTGCCCGGGGTCCACACCCTGCGCACCCTGGACGACTGCCTGGCGCTGCGAGCCGAACTCGAGCGCGGCCCGCGGGTCGCCGTGGTGGGAGCAGGCTTCATCGGCGCCGAAGTGGCCGCCAGCTGCCGCCAACGCGGGCTCGACGTGACCCTGATCGAGACCCTGCCTGCACCCATGGCAGCCGCAGTGGGAGCGAAGGTGGGCGAGCTGATGGGCCAGGTGCACAGGGACCAGGGGGTGGACCTGCGCTGTGGCGTCCGGGTCGAGGCCCTGGAGGGACACGCGCGCGTCGAGCGCGTGGTCCTGTCCGACGCTGGCCACGTGGCCGCCGACGTGGTGGTGGTGGGAATCGGCGTGATTCCCGAGACGCGCTGGCTGGAAACATCGGGCCTCGAGCTGAAGGACGGGGTCGTCTGCGACGAGACCTGCGCCACCCGCGCGCCCGGCGTCGTGGCGGCCGGCGACGTTGCGCGCTGGACCAATCGCCTGTTCGGTGAGTCCATGCGGATCGAGCACTGGACCCACGCGGTGGAGCAGGGAGAGGCGGCCGCTGCACGCTTGCTTTCGGGCCCGGAGGCGGCCACGCCCTTCGCCCCGGTTCCGTTCGTGTGGTCGGATCAGTACGACCGCAAGATCCAGATCGCCGGCCGACCGCGACCCGACGACCCGGTGCACGTGGCCCACGGCAGCTTCGAGGAGCGTCGCTTCGTGGCCCTCTACGGACGCGAGGGCCGCCTGGTGGGCGCCCTCGCCATGAACCGCGTGCGCGAGCTGATGGGCTACCGGCGGATGATCGGCGCGGGGGCCAGCTGGGAGGAAGCTCTTGAACGCGCCAGCGATTGATTGCGTGGAGTGGCCGGTTCATCGGGGTTGTGCGCGTTGGTCGCCGATCAGGAGATTGCCGTCGGGGTCGCGGAGGCGGGCTTCCAGACCTGCTTCTACCTGACGGTAGACGGAGCGCATCACTTGCAGGTTGTTGGCGAGCATGGCGATGCCAAGCAGCGCTGCGAAGCCGACGAAAATGCGACGGCGCGCCCGTGAGGTGGACCCGGCGTTCCAGCCCGCCGCCACCAGCACGGCCACGAATACTCCATGCCAGTGGGGCGCGTACAGGATGTATTCGCGTCCGTAGAAGAGGTGGAGGGCGAACTGGCTGGCCACCGACAGGATCGGCGCCACGAAGAGTGCGTCGACGCGGCCGCGCGCGAAGCACGCGCCGATTCCGACGAGCAGTGCGAGCGCCAATGCGGCGCGCCAGGCCGGTCGCCAGTGGCCCAGCTCGGACTCCTCGATGGACACGGACCAGTACTCGAGTGCGTAGTCGCGCATCAGGAAGTCGGACCAGGCCGGCTCCGGGGCCACGAACGCATACAGCAGGAAGTGACGGGCCAGACGCGCCGTGTGACGCAGCGGCGTGGACGTGAGCTCCCCCAGCCGAAAGAAGCCCTCGACGGCCTCCAGCGGGGTTTCGCTGCGGGCTCGCGGGTCCGGGTACTGGCGCGACTGCAGCGCCGCACCGGCCAGCACCAGGGCCGTCGCCAATCCGGCAACCAGTGCCAGGCGCGGCATCAGCTGCGCCCAAGGCGCGGCGGGTTCCCCGCCCACGCGACGCATCAGGATCAGGCGCATGCTCAGGGCAATGCCCCAGTGAACGATCTGGCTCACGGTGAGAGCCACGCCGAACATCCCCAGCAGGCCCCAACCCGCCGCCTCGGCCCACGAGAAGCGCCGCCCGACCCGTGCGTTCAGGAAGATCAGGGGCGCCACACTCGCCAGGCACGCAAGGGCCGCGCTCTCGGGCAGACTCGCCGCCAGGATCGAGGCGAACGAGACACCGCACAGACCGCCGGCGATCGTCGCGGCCAGCAACGAACGCCGGGTGAGCTGCCACGCCAGCACGCCCACCAGCAGGGCATTCGCTGCTACGGCGAGGGCCACCACCACCCGGGCCGCCGACAGGCGATCCTCGCCGCCGAAGAAGCGCGTGTTCACGAACCCGCCCAGCGGCGCCACCAGCAGCTTCTGCATCGGGTGCACCGCGGGTCGGTAGGCCGGCAGACGCGTGGTGAGGTCGGACACGACGCGCGGCACGTCCATATCGTAGATGCCGCTGCTGTAGCGCATCACATTGGCGTCGCGTGAGAGCACGAACGCCGACGTGGCGTAGACGCAAACCAGGAAGAGAGCGCCGAGCACTGCCGTCAGCACGGCCGAGCGGGCGCGCGATCGCTCAGCGCTCATGGTGCCTCTCTGCGAGGACGGTATAACGCGCAGGGGACGATCGCTATACTGCGCGCGTGAAGGAACGTCGTTCGGCCCCGCGCTCCCGGCGACGACGCGCGGCCTTCATCGTTGCGATGTTGGCGGCTGTGCCCGCGTGCGAGAGCACCCGCGAGCCGTCGCAGGGGGTGCGTAGCGTCCCGACTCCCCCGGGTCCCGCCACGGCACTCGGGGTGGTCGTGCGCAACGGCTACATCGACGCGCACATCGGGCCGCAGCCCGGCCTTCGCTTCTTCTTCCCATCCGACGAGACCTGTCGTGGCATCCTCTACGAAGAGGCCCGGGTGATATACGTCCGTCGCGGGAGCCTGGGACGAGTGGAGGGACCCGACGGAACCATGTGCTCCGCGGTGGGGATCGCCTCGCTTCGCGAATGGAGGGATCGGGGGCCGCGCCCCCGGATCGATCGGCCGCTGCCGAGGTCCCCGGTGTCGTTCCGGGTGGTGTACCGCGACGACGATCTGGTCTTCGCTCGCGGGCGCTTCCCACTGGCCTCCCAGGTGGGCTGGGCACGGGGCGAGGACACCATCGCACTGCTTCCCACCGGCGAGGCCTGCAAGGCCAGCATCGAGAGCGGCGTGGGCAGCATGGAGTTCCGCTCGTCGGGTCGCGTGCCGTTCCAGATCGTGTCCGGGGGCCAGAACTGCCCGATCGTGGGCTTCGTGCTGCCGCTCCCCGATCCCAGGTAACCCCCCTACGGTCGCAACGGGTTCGAACCGGTGGGGTGGAACAGCGTTTCGCCGTGGATCTGAAAGCCCGAGATCGCGGCCCGCCCCTCGTCGGACACGATCCACTCGATGAAGGCGCGCCCGTCGGCCGCCTTCACGTGGGGGTGCAGCGCCGGATTCACCAGCATCGCGCCGTACGGATTGAACAGTCGCTCGTCGCCTTCCACCAGGATCGTGAGATTCCCGCGGTTGCCAAACGAGAGCCAGGTGCCGCGATCCGTCAGGGTGTAGGCGTCGATGCCGGCCGCGGTGTTCAGGGTTGCGCCCATGCCACTGCCCGACTCGGAGTACCACGTTCCCGAGTCCGGTGAGGGGTCGATGCCGCTGGCCTTCCAGAGCCTGCGCTCGGCCTTCCAGGTGCCCGAGTCGTCGCCCCGCGAGACGAACGGAGCTCGGACTTCCGCGATCCGCGCCAGACCACGGGGCGCGTCCCGCCATCCTCCGATCCCAGCCGGATCGCTCTTCGGCCCCACCAGGACGAAGTCGTTGTACATCACGTCCACACGCTCGACGCCCCAGCCCGCGGACACGAACCGATCCTCGGAGTCCCGGTCGTGCACCATCACCACGTCGGCATCACCTCGGCGGGCGAGGCCCAGCGCCTGGCCCGTTCCCACGGCCACGACCCGCACCTCGATGCCGGTACGCGCCTGGAACTCGGGCAGGATCGCGCCAAGCAAACCCGAGTTCTCGGTAGACGTGGTCGACGCCAGCGTGATGAAGCGCTCCTCGTGAGCCGGAGAACAAGCCAGGCAGAACACGCCGAGCGAGACGATCAGGCGACCCGCCCCTACCACAGAAGCTCTCCGCGCAGGAAAGCGCGGCCCTTTTCGCTTTCGGGGCGCTCGAAGAACGCCTGGGCCGAGGCGCGCTCCAGCAGGTTGCCGGCGTGGAGAAACCACACTTCGTCGGCCAGGCGACGCGCCTGGGCCAGGTCGTGGCTCGTCATCACGATCTTCGTATCCGAGGCACCGATCGTGAGAATCAGGTCCTCCACGGCGCGCGTGGCCGACGGATCGAGGGATGCGGTGGGCTCATCGAGAAACAGGACTTCGGGTTCCAGCGCCCAGGCTCGCGCAAGCGAGAGACGTTGGCGCTCGCCCGCGGATAGCACGCGCGCGGGTCGTCCAGCAAGAGCGGTGAGCCCCGTCCTCGCCAGCACCTCGGCCACACGCGCGCGCCGCGTCTGCCGATCGACTCCGCGGGCTGCGAGCGGGTACTCCACGTTGGCCGCGGCGGACCGCCGCAGCAGCACGGTCTGTTCGAAGACCATGGCCTGGCGTCGCGTTGCGTCGGCGGCCCCGGGTCCGCACCAACGCACGCTTCCGGCGGTGGGCTCGAGCAGCCCGTGGGCCAGGCGCAGGGTCAGGCTCTTGCCCGCCCCATTGGTGCCCAGGATCAAGGTGCGCGAACCGGCCTCCAGGCGCGCGCTGATGCCGTCCACCAGTCGGCGGCCGCTCACTTCGAACGTCAGATCGACCAGCTCGAGCGGCAGGATCGCGGCCGACGGATTGGAGCCGCTCATCCGGCGTTGCGCGCCGCGCTGCTGGCGAGGGTTGCGGTGCCGTTCACCAGCAACGAAAGCACCATCAGTATGATCCCCAGGGCCAGAGCCAGGGCCAGGTCGCCCCGGCTGGTCTCCAACGCGATCGCCGTGGTCATGACCCGCGTCACGTGGGCGATGTTGCCTCCCACGATGATCACCCCGCCCACCTCGGCGATGGCGCGACCGAACCCGGCGAGCACCGTGGTCAGGAGACTGAAACGCCCATCCCAGAGAAGCGTGAGGATCGCGCGCCCGGGACCCACGCCCAACGAACGCAGCTGCTCCTCGTACTCCTCCCACAAGTCGACCATCACCCGCCGCGACAGGGCGACGATGATCGGCGCGATGATCACCACCTGGACCACGACCATCGCCTTCGGCGTAAACAGCCAGCCCAGGGATCCCCCCGGCCCGCCGCGCGAGAGGAGCAGGTAGACCAGGAGCCCCGCCACCACGGGCGGGAACCCCATCAATGCGTCGAAGATCACCGCGAGAACGCGACGGCCGGGAAACCGCAACAGCGCCAGCGCACCGCCCACGGGAAACCCGATCACGCAGGCGATGGCCAGGGCGCTCAGGGTGACCCGGAGGGAGAGCGCCACGATCTCGACGAGCTGGGGATCGAGCCCCACCAGCATCGAGAAGGCCGTGCGAAAGCCTTCGGAGACTTCGTTCATGGCGGACGGAAAGTAACGGAGTGTCGCGTGGGAGGCTCTGGCGGGTCGATGCCCGGGCGGGGGGGGCGAGATCCCTGGATCAGAGCTCGACGGAGTCGAAGGTGAGCGCCATGCGATAGGTCAGGATGGTGACATTGTCGCCAAGTGCCGCGGCCGCGTAGCACAGCGCCTCGGGTGCGGTCTCCACCAGGATGATTCCGCGCACCGTCTGCTTGCGCTCCTCCAGATGCTTCTGGGCCCAACCGATGCGCTGCAGCATCTGGGACACGAGTTCGGCCTCGAAGCCGGGATCCGCCACGAGCACGATCACGAGGCTGCCGTTGCTGTCACGCGCCAGCAGATCGATCTCGCCGACGGGCGTCTCGTAGCCCTCGCCTACCTCGGCTCCCTTCTTGTCGATGTAGACACTGAGCCCCTCTTCCAGCTGTTCGGGATCCAAGGCCAGGATTTCTCGCAGCTGCACCGGGTCGGGCAGGTTGATCGCCGGGCCTGATCCGCTGTCGCCGAGGCCACTCCCGGTGTCGGGACTGCTCATGGATCCGCTGCTGTCCCCCGGATCGGCCGGCTCATCCAGCTCGATTTCGATCTCGATCTCCTCGGGTTCTACCGGTTTCGGCGCGGCCTTCGGCTTGAGCGCGGACGAGTCGAGCGACGATCTCTTGACGCGGCGCCTCTCGGCTTGCGTCGGCGCTCCTTTCGAACGGGAGAAGCCGCGTCCGCAGTTGGGACACGAGCGCTGCTGGTCGGCTACGCGGGTGCCGCATCCGGGACAGTTGACAGTCCCCATGGCACAGCCCCCTTTCAAGAGGGAATCTGGTTTCTTATCGGCGCGCCGGAGGGTTCCCCGAGGAAATTCCTGCAGCTTGCGGGCCCGCGTTCTCCGGGCTCGCGCCCGGCTGCAGGATTCCGCCTACACTGCAACTTGGAGGGCCGACCATGCAGAAACGCATCAGCTACTACGACGTAGACTGGAACCGCCGCGAGGCTCAGGGAGCCATCCGCCTCAGCTTCGACGATCGCTCCCACCTCGACCTGGCCGAGCTGAGCCTCGAAGAGGTGTCACTTCTGGCCAACGTCCTCCGCAGCGAGAAGCCGGTGTACTACGACCCGGTGCGCGAGCGCTTTTCGACCCGCGCCGATTCGGTGGGCGAGTGAAGCTTCCGGCCGCCGGCTGCTAGGATTCCCGCATGTCGCGAACTCCCGACGTGGGCGACGTCGCCCCGGATTTCACCCTGTCTTCCACCGAGGGCTCGATCACGTTGTCCGAGCGCCTGCAGCGGCGGGCGGTGCTGCTGGTCTTCTATCCTGGCGACGACACACCCGTGTGCACGCGCCAGCTATGCGACTACCGGGACAACCTGGATGGTTTCGCGGGTCTGGGAGTCGACGTCCTGGCTCTCAATCCCCAGAAGCTGGATTCCCATGAGCGGTTCGCAAAGAAGCACGGATTTCCGTTTCCGCTGCTCTCGGATCCGGATCGGCTCGTGTGCAAGGCCTACGGCGCCAGCGGGCTGCTGGGCATGACCAAGCGCGCCCTGGTCCTGATCGGCCGCGACGGTCGCGTGCGCTGGCGACGCACCGATCTCCCCATCTTCCGGCGCTCCGCGGAAGAGCTTCGCGACGTGATCCGCGAGCTCGACCTGGGCGGCGGGCCCGTCTGAGTCGGCCTTTACAGCAAGCCCAGGCTCTCCGGCTCGAAGCCGGGAAAGGTGTCGGCGGGGGGCGCACTGCCCAGGTGGGCGCGGAGCACCTCCCACAAGACACTGCGGTAATCGGTAGTGACGGGCAGGTCGCGCCCCTGGTAGAGCCGCTCTTCCGAAAGGCCGGGCCAGTCGCCGTAGAGTCCCCCGCGCACCCGGGGGCCCGCTACGAACATCACGCTGCCATGGCCGTGGTCGCTGCCCCCGGAACCGTTGGCCCGCACCGTGCGTCCGAATTCCGTCATCACCACCACCAACAGGTCGCGGCGCCCCGCCATCTCTTCCGAGAGCCGTGCAACCGCCCCGGCCAGGTCGGCGATGCCCCGGGCCATGCTGCCGCTCTCGGTACCCTGGTTCAGGTGGGTATCCCACACGGAGCTCTCCAGGAAGACGGTGCGAATCGGAAGTCCGGCCCGCTCGAGTGCAACCACGCGATCCGCGCTCACCTTCAGGCTCACGTTCGGACGACGCGGAACCCGGCGTGCACTCGCCCGAGTACCCGTGCGGCGCTCGTATTCGGAAAGGGCCTCGAGCGCGGAGGCCCCGGCCACCGCCACGGGGTCGTTGCCGCCCGATGCATAGCGACGCGCCAGCTCCGTGCGACTTCTGCCGCCCGCGTCGGGCAGACCGAACTCGGCGGGGTCGGCAATGGCGAACGAACCCGACCCCCGCAGCGACAAGGGCAATTGCGATGTCAGCGCCAGCGATGCGAAGGGGCTCTCGGCTGCCAAGGGATCGAGCGCCCGCGCGAGCCAGCCATCCGACAGGTGGAGCGCGCCGGGCTCACCGAGCTCCATGAAATCCTGGGCCTCGAAGTGCGAGCGTGTCGGATGTCGCGACCCCACCGCGTGAACCACCGCCAGTTCGCCGCGCTCGACCAGCGGATTCAAGGCCCGAAGCTCCGGATGCAAACCGAAGTCGCGGGTGAAAGACAGGGATTGCGAGAGCGCCAGCGAGGGCCGGAGCTTCTGGTAGCCGGGATCGCCCACGGGGGGAACCAGATGCAGGCCGTCGGCAGCCCCGCGCAGGAACACCACCACCAGCAACGAATCGGTCCCCGCCGAAGCCAGCGGGACCGGCGTGGCCACGTCCTGAAGGGCCCGCAGCGAACCGGGGACGCAGGCGGTGACCAGGAGCCCGGTTCCTCCGACCCTCAGGAAGACACGACGCGTCAGGTCCATTGAAAGTCCGGCGATGCCAGCTCGAGCGCCTGGCTTTCCCACACGCGCATCCCGATGCTGGAGACCGTCGACCCCTCGGGCCGCGCGCCTCCCAGACGGGTGCCGCGGATGCGCCCGGCCGCCAGCGCGAAGGCCAGGCTCATGCGCTCGAGCAGGGAGCCGGGATCGATCCAGTGCTCGGCCTCCTCGGGATGACCCGCCGGCGTGGTGGCGTAGAAAGGCACCTCGCCCAGCTTCCAGAGGGCCAGCAGGAAGATCTTCCCGCCGTCGGTCTCGCCCCCGGTGGCGCGCAGGGCGCTGGACGCGAAACGCAACGGTGTCTTCAGCTTGCGATGGTCCGGATCGGCGAGCTCGGGCGACAACAACACCACCTTCAGCGACTCGTCGATGCGCCCGTCGGTATCCCGATAGCGACGGGCCACCCGCTCTACCAGCGCCGGCGGCGGGGTGTCGGCCACGAACCGGGCGACCAGCTTGCGGGCCAGGTGGTTGGCCGTGGCGGGGTGGCGAGCCAGGCGCCGCAGCAGCGCCTCGCCCTCGTCCATGCCGCCGCCGCGGATGCGTTGCCCGAGCACGCGCTTGTCGTCGGGATCGTGCATGGATTCGCGGAAGCGGAAGACCGGCTCGCGCCGGCTCTCCAGGGTCCAGCCCGTGAAGACCCGCGCCACCTGGCGCACATCTTCCTGGCTGTAGCCCCCGTCGACACCCAGCGTGTGCAGCTCGAGAAGCTCGCGCGCGTAGTTCTCATTGATGCCAGCGCGGTCGCTTCGGCGTTTTCGCCCGAACCGGGGCGCTGTGGAGTTCCAGTTGTCCAGGTAGACGAGCATGGCCGGGCTCCTGGCGACCTCGACCAGCAGGTCCTCGAACCGCCCGAATCCGTGGGCGTCAAGCACCTCGCGCTGGAAGTGGGGCAGCAGGCCCCCCATCAGGCTCTTGCGGGCGAAGACGCTGAAGTGGTTCGACCAGAAATCGACCATCACCTCGTGCAGGCCGTGGTCTCCGTGGACCGCTCGCACCACCCGGGCGCCCGCCACCTGGTGGGCGATCTCGCGGCCACGGTTGCGCATCTCCTGAACGGCTTCCCGGTCGCGCTCGGCTCGGCGCCCGCTCGGCGCCATGCCCTGGAAGGCCTGATCCGGCTCGAGTGCCAGGCTCGGGAAGGCGGAGAGGCGGGGCGCCAGGCCCGGGTCCCAGGCGCCGCCAGCGGCGAGTTCTCGATCGAGCCAGGCCTCGGCCCCCAGGCGCGCCAGCACGTCGCGATCGCCCGGACGCGGCCCGAACGTGGCACGCCCGAGGAGCCGCTGGAACCGCAGTCCATCGTCCATGCCGGGTTAAACCCAACGAAAGTCGATCGGTTGCGAACCCCTGATTTCGGGGCTGGCGTATCATGCGGCCATGACGCCTGGCGAGCTGCTGCGCCTGGCGCGGGCCACGGCTCGCGTGCTGGCCGACTCGGAACAGACGGCCGAGATCCACGTGGCCGAGGAACTCACCGGCCGACATCTCTACCCCCGCATCCGCGCCACCCAGTTCGCGTCCCAGGAGGCCAGTGAGCTGCTTCGGGACCAACCCGAGCTGCGCTCCGATCAGGTGGATTACGACGCCCTGCGGAGGCTGCCGGAAAAGACCCTGGGATACGGCTACGTGAGCCACCTGGATCGGAACGGCCTCTCCGCCGACTACCAGGCGGCGCCCACCTCGTTCGTGGACGACCCGGAGATTGCGTACCTGATGCGCCGTTTCCGCCAGACCCACGACGTGTGGCACGTCCTGGCGGGTCTGGAAACTGCCGGCCACGAAGAGGTGATCCTCCACGCCTTCAGCTGGGGCCAGCTACGCTTGCCGGTGTCGGCTCTGGTGGTGATCTTCGGAAGCCTGAAGCACCTGGTGCTGGAAGCGCGTTGGGGCGCCCTGCGCCACGCACTCAAGGAGGCCTATCTCCACGGCCGAGACGCACGGCCCCTGTTGCCCTGTTACTGGGAGCGCTACTGGGACGAGTCCCTGGATCGGGTGAGAACACGATTCGCCGTCGTTCCCTGTACCCGGTCGTACGTGGACGCCTGAGCTCTCCGGCGAGCGCGTTACGGGAGCGGAGGCTCGACCGGATCGATCGGATCAACAGGGCCCACGGGGTCCGGCTCCAGGAAGCAGGATCCTTCGAACGGCTGCAACCCGGTGACTTCCCAGGTCAGCGAGGGGCCGGGGGCGTTCCGCGGTGCACGCGTCGGCCTGCACTGCGTCGGGAAAACCGTCTCCGTTCCAGTCGAAGATCTCGTGTGATCGATAGCCGCGATCGTCGTCGAGGATGGGATGGCCGGGACTCCCCGCGAAGACGCGGAAGATCGACGCGTGCCAGCTCCCCCAGCCGATCCCGAGGCGGTCAACCAGCGGTCGCTCGAGAACGCCCGCGTGGTTGAGCTGCACCTGGAAGGGAGACGAGTTGGAATTGGTGCGCACCCGATCGGGCAGGCCATCACCGTTCATATCCAGGATTTCCCCCAGCTTGAGCAGGTTGTCGTCGGAGCCCTTCAACGACATGATGCACAGGGGTCCCTGTCCCTCGAAGTCGGAGGCGAGATCGAAGGAGCTTCCGCTGTTCCGGTCGACCGACCATTCGCGGCCGGCGTCCTCGGGCGCGATCACCAGGTCGGGCAGGTGGAGCACGAAGTCGTCGGTGTGGCCACCTTCACAGCGGGGAACACCGTGGCGCGTGGACCGCTCGATCCACCCCAGCGGAACGTCCCAGACACCAGGAGCTACGCTGCAAGACGCACGAAACGCGACATCGAGCCTTGACAAAGGTCACTCCATATCAGCCCTGATCCGGATCTCCCTCGGACGCATAGAAACCGGTGCGCAGAGCGCTGAGCACGTAGTCGGCAGCCACCCGGTTGCCGAGGGCGCTCCAGTGGAAGTCGCAGGGATGGAAGTAGCCCTCGGCGCGACGCATGTCGTTGGCCATGGCGGATAGCAGGTTCACGATATGCACGTTTCGATCGCTGGCCCATCTGGCCAGCCGGACCGACAGGGGGTCCGGGCCCGGACTCCGAGTGTAGTCTTGGAGGTCTGCCGCCGTGGGCATCAGGATCAGTGCGATGCGCTTTCCCCGAGCCGCCTCGACGAGCATTCCGAGGATCGTCTCGAGGCGCCGAGCCCCGGCCTCCGAAAATTCGTAGAAGCGCGAGGGCGCCGGCCCGGCTGAGCGCAGGGCTTGGTTGCGGAGAGCCAGCCGCACCGCGTGAAAAGTATGGGAGTGAAGCCGCAGCCAGCGTCGCCAGCCGGGCTCGATGTGATCCAGGTGGCTGTAAGGAGCCACGACTCCTACCAGATAGGGTCGGTAACGGTGCTCGTACCAGCTCATCTCCAGCGCGGTGTCGTAGTCGATATCGAGGAAATCGTTTGCGGGCACGATGCCCACCAGCAGCATCTCGTGGTCGTACTGGCTCGCCAGCTTCTGGTAGAGCAGGAGTTCCTGGTAGGTCCCAAAGTGGGCCATGGCGAAGTTCAGGTGCTCGATGCCGGTTGCGGTCTCCAGCAGGTTGGACAGGCGCGCCGGCTCCTCGACGCCCCAGCCCTCGGTGAAGGAGTCACCCAGCACCACGGCCCGGAAACCCGCCGCCCGGTGTGAGCGCTCGCGGTCGCGCGCTCCCACTGAGTTGATCCGGTAGGCCACGTCGAAACAGCGACTCGTGTGCCGCGCTTCGAGGTTCGGGGCATGCCACACCCCGAACTCGGGGTGTTGTCCCTGCCAGATGCCCGCCGTCCCACCGCCCGGGTGCGCCATCTCCAGAATCTCCGCCTCGATCGCGGCCCACAGCCCCAGCTCGAGCCCTAGCACCACCGCGATCCCGACCCCCATCCCCGCCATCCCCGCCAGCAGTTTCCTCCGCATCCGGACGATCGTACGCGATCTCATGCACACGAGTTGCCTACGGCTGAGGTGTCCGTTTGCCGGTCGCCGAAGTCGCCCGATGGATCCGGATCTTCGGGCCCGAAGGGCCTCAAGGCGCACCCGTGTTGCGGACGATCAACAAGGGCGCAGTGGAGCCCTGCGACCGCAGATGCCGCGGTTCGGGAGACAGGATCACGGTGAAATCCTTCGCGGTCAAAGGCCTCCTCGAGGGGCCTCACCGACACCTGCCGGCGCTGGCCCTGGTGGCCATGCTCGCCACCGGCGCGCTCACGATCCTGTCGGCCTCAGATCGGATCTTCCCCATCCTGTCCGACTTCCGCGTCGCCATCTCGCTGGTCTTCTTCCTTTCCAGCTGGCTCGTGGTGCTCCTCAATTTGAACCGGATCGATCAGCGCCTCGAGCCGCTCGAGCGACGCATCGAGCAGGCGTACCTCGGGGTGAGCCAGGGCGGCGGCAGCGCCAGGCGCGAAGACGTAGGGAGAGCCGCCCTGCCCGGCTCGCCCTTCGACCTGATGGCCGGAAGGCTCCAGAAGCAACTCCGCTCGCAGGCCACCCTGCTCGAGATCGACCGGGTGATCCACTCGGCTCCGGAGAGGGACGACGTCATCGATGGTGTGCTGACCCGGATCCGAGACATCTACGACTGCGATTCGGCGGCACTCGCGATGTTCGGGGCCACTGGGGCACCCGGGCTTCGCGTCCATGTATCTCACGGCAACGGCAAGGCGAACGAGCGCTTTGAGAGCGACGTCTTGTATTCCGAAACCATCGACCGCCTCGCCGCCCATCCCGAGCACATGCTGCTCGACCTGCAGGACGGCACGATCCCGTGCCTGGAACCGATGATGCGCAGCGGCGTCCAACGTTGCCTGGTGCTGCCCCTGGTGGTGAAGGCGCGAGTCGCGGGCTTCCTGGCGCTGGGCCACGCCGATGCGACCCTACACGACCCCGAATCCGTTTCGCATCTGCGACATCTGGCCGATCAGATCGCCATCGCCATCGGCAACCTGGAGACGGTCCATGAAAACCAGAGGCTCTCGAACTACGACCACGTGACGCAGCTCTCCAATCGCAGGTCCTACAGGGAGAACCTGGAAAAATCGCTTCGTCGCGCCAGGTACCGCAACCAGCAGGTGGCTTCTTGTGTGCTCGGTCTCGACGGCTTCAAGCGCATCAACGACACCTTCGGCCAGGAGGGCGGCGACCTGCTGCTTCGGGAAGTGGCTCGGCGCCTCAAGGAGGCGGTTCGGTTCAGCGACGCGGTAGCCAGCTCGTCACAGCACGCGGTATCGCGCCTGGGTGGCGACGAATTCACCATCATGCTCTCCGAGATCACCGATGCCCAGGACTCCGCGCGCGTAGCCAGGCGGATCCTCGACGACGTCGTAAAACCCTTCACCCTGCACGGCCACGAGGTCGTGTGCTCGGGAAGTATGGGTATCGCCGTCTTCCCTGTAGACGGCGACAATGCCGATGCCCTGATCAAGAGCGCCGACACCGCCATGTACTGCGCCAAGACCCGCGGGCGCAACAACTTCCAATTCTATGCGAGCTCGATGAATGCCGAGGCATCTCGAAAGCTCCACCTGGAGGCACGCCTGCGCAAGGCCTTCGATCGCGGGGAGTTCGTTCTCTACTACCAGCCGGTGCACGCGGCGGAGGGCGAGGCCCTTGTGGCGGCGGAGGCGCTGTTGCGTTGGGACGATCCCGAGATGGGAATCATCGGACCCGATGAGTTCATCCCGGTTGCGGAAGAGACGGGCCTGATCGTTCCCCTTGGCGAGTGGGTGTTCCGGACCGCGTGCGAGCAGTACCAGACCTGGCAGGCCGAAGGCCATGAGTCGATCCGGATCTCGATCAACCTCTCGGCCTACCAGCTGCGAGAGCGATCGGTGATCGAGATGGTGGCCAAGGCACTCCGCGAGACGGAACTCGAGGCCGGGCAGGTCGAACTCGAGATCACCGAAACGGCAATCATGCAGGACGACGAAGCGACCACGAAGGCGTTTCACGATATCAACGCCATGGGTGTGGGCCTGGCCCTGGACGACTTCGGCACGGGCTACTCGTCACTCAGCTATCTGCGCCGGTTTCCGCTCACGCGACTCAAGATCGACCGCTCCTTCGTGAAGGAGATTCCGTCCAATCAGGACGATCGGGCGCTCACCTCGGCCATCATCTCCCTGGCCCACAGCATGCGGCTCGGCGTGGTGGCGGAAGGGGTCGAAACGCGGGAGCAGGCCAACTTCCTGCGGGAAAAGGGCTGCGATGAGCTTCAGGGCTTTTTGTTCAGCCCCGCCGTACCTGCCGAAAAATTCTCCGGCTTCCTGGCAAAGAAGGGTGTGAAATGAAGGTAATGGGCATCGATCTGGGCACGACCAACACCGTTGCGGCGGTTGGCAGCTTCGCCCTGCCGATCTCCGCCGAAGACTCTCGCACCACGGTACCGTCGGTGGTCTCGTTCCTGCCCAACGGCAGCACCCAGGTGGGCCTGGCCGCCAAGCGGCGACGCTGCCTCGACGCGCCCAACACCATCTTCTCCGCCAAGCGCATCATCGGCCGCCGCTGGAGCGATGCCGAGACCCAGCAGTTCAAGGACGACTATCCCTTCGATCTGGTGGAGAACCAGGACGGAATGCCGGTCTTCGAGACGCGCGCCGGCCAGTTTGATCCCGGAGAGATTGCGTCCACGCTGCTCTCGTCGATCTTCGGGCAGGCGCGCCACTTCCCCTCGGGCATCGATGCCACGGTAGTGACGGTTCCCTCCGGCTTCGGGGACCGCCAGCGCCAGGCGACCCGGGCGGCCGCCGAGGCTGCCGGTCTGCCCCAGGTGACCCTGATCGACGAGCCCATGGCCACCGCCTACGCCTACCTGCGCGTCACCAACCCCGTGCGCCGGGCCGGTGTCTATGATCTCGGCGGCGGGACCTTCGATTTCTCCATCGTCGATTGGGCCTCCGGCGCTCCCAAGATACTGGGGTTCCAGAGCGACATGGCGCTGGGCGGCGACGACATCGACCGTCGCATCGCACGCTGGGCGGCCGAATGCGTGCTCGAGAAGCACAACTGGGACCTGCGCAACTATGCGGGAATCTGGGGTGCCCTGATCGCTGAGTGCGAGCGAGCCAAGATCCGCCTGTCGTTCTTCGAGGAGACTGCGATCGACCTGTCCCTGGTGGATCCGGACGGCCCGGCCGGCAGCGAGAAACTCCCGCTCCAGCGCGAGATGCTCGACTCCATCAGCGACGAGGTGGTGCGCAACACCTTCGTCACCTGCGACCGCGTGTTGGCGGAGGCCAATCTGCGCCCCTCCGATCTGGATGCGATCTTTCTCGCTGGCGGCAGCACCTACCTGAACAAGGTGCGCGAAGGCGTCGAGATCTACTTCGACAAGCCCGGCCGCTTCGAGATCGACCCGGCCGAAGTCGTTGCCCTGGGAGCCAGCGAAGCTCCGCCCGACGCCTGAGGCCGAGTCGTAGGCAACATCTCTTCCCCCAGCAGGAAGCGGAACAGGGCTCGCCCAGCGATTTCATGAGCGATCTCGTTCGGATGCTGATTGGTCGGGTGGACCCACAGTTCCGGGCCCTGATGGCCAGTGAATTCCGGCAGGAGATCCAGGGTCGCGATTCCCCTGCTTCTCGCGAACGACGCGACGGTTTCATGGATCATCGAAAACGGATAGTTGTCCGAAAGATTCCACAGCACTGGAAAAATCATGAGAACGAGCTGGAATTGGTCTCGCTTCGCAAGCTCCGCCGCCGATTCAAGTGCCCGTTGCGCTTGGGTCCATCCTCGAGATCCGGATTCGAAATTCTGATTGTATGCCGTCTGTAGCTCCAGGGTTTGACGCCGCCGCTCCAGCCCCCAGAGGATGCGGTCCAAAAGCACGGAATAGCGACCGAGGCGAGCGACACCATCCCGACTGGAATCGACGTTGAAAAGCGAGTGGGTCGAACCGCCATCCGTGTCGTTGAGGAAGAAGCAGATCACCACGATGTCGGGCTCGTATCCGACGCCAATTTCACGGAGGAGGACCACTTCGGTCACGGTGTCGAACATCATGACGCCCAGGTTCAGCACTTCGAAGCGGCCAGTTGGTTCAGTTGGTTCAGTTGGTTGAATGGCCGCCAGGCGTTGTTCGAGATCTCCGAGGAAGGTGTCCTCGACCCTGACGCCCGTTCCGAACGTGAACGAATCGCCGACGCCCACGATGCGAAACATCCCGGCGGGCTTTCTACGACTCGTTTCCCTTCCGCGAAACCCGAGCGAGTTGATCGTGTAGGTCAACGTCGAATCCGGATCGAAGTACCCCCGCGGGTTGCTCGGAAAGCTGTGTTTGACTCGCGCACCGGGCCGCAGGAGATAAGGGAGGCCCGAGTGGTTCGATCGCGTTCGTATGGAGCCCGGGACCGGGGTGAGGTTGCCCCTTGGCGGCGCCCCGTTGAAGACACGAAGCGCAAGCTCAGCGACGCCCAGGGAGAAGATCAATGCGGTGGCTGCAAGCAGGAGCTTCTTGCCGAGATCGTTCAATTCGGTCGGGCCTCAGGGTTGGTGCCGGAATCCTACCCAAGCCCAATTCAAGCCCAATTGAAACAAGTGGTTGGGCCAGCATCCCCGACCGCTAAGTTTCAAACTGTCCCTATTTGCACCATAACAGGGTCGATAAGTCCCAGTCGATTGGTTCCTGCGTGGGGGATTCGGACCCCGATTCTGGCCAATTCGGGCGGCCGCCGCGCCTGCCGGCCCTTCGTGGCGCCATGGCGCTCATGGCACTTCGCTTGCACCGGTGTCCCGATCCCAGACCGGGAGGAGGAATCCATGCGTGTGTTTGCGTTTCGGGAAGTCATCGCTTCGGCGGCTCGATGGGGGACCGTTTCTTTCCTGGCCCTTGGCCTGGTGGGGGCTTCGAGCGCCTGGTCGAAGGAGACGCTCCAGCAGGTCATGAAGCGCCGTGGACTCACCCAGGAGAACATCCTGGCGGCGTCCAAGACCTACCTACCCACAGGCAAGCGCGACGAGTTCCTCGCCTTCTCATCGGGCGGCCAGAGCGGCAGCGTCATCGTGTACGGAATCCCCTCGATGCGCATCCTCAAGTACATCGCGGTCTTCACGCCCGAACCGTGGCAGGCCTACGGCTTCGACGACGAGTCGAAGGCGGTTCTCGATCAGGGTCGGATCGGCGGACGCGACATCTCCTGGGGCGATACACACCACCCGGCTCTCTCGGAAACCAACGGGGATTACGACGGCCAGTATCTCTTCATCAACGACAAGGCGAATCCGCGCCTGGCGGTGATCGATCTGCACGACTTCGAGACCAAGCAGATCGTCGTGAACCCGATCTTCCAGTCCGAGCACGGTGGCGCCTTCGTGAGTGAGAACACCGAATACGTGATCGAGGCCGCACAGTATCCGGCGCCCCTGGGCGGCGCGTACGCGCCGCTGGAGCGATTCAACGAGGAGTACCGGGGAGGCGTCACCTACTGGAAGTTCGACCGGGAAAAGGGGCGGCTTGATCCCAAGCGTTCGTTCGCCATCGAGCTGCCGCCCTACTCCCAGGACCTCTCGGACTTCGGAAAGCTCGCAAGCTCCGGCTGGTCGTTCACCAACTCGTTCTGTAGCGAGCGCTACGTGGGCGGCATCGAGCGCGGCGTGCCGCCGTTCGAGGCCGGCTGCTCCGCCAAGGACACCGATTACCTCCACGTGATCAATTGGCGCAAGGCGGCCGAGGTCGCCGCGGCGGGCAAGGTCAAGAAGATCAACGGCTTCCCGGTCATCTCGATGGACACGGCCGTGCAGGAGGGGCTCGTCTACCTGATCCCCGAGCCGAAGAGCCCCCACGGCATCGACGTCACACCGGACGGCAAATACATGGTGATCTCCGGGAAGCTCGACAGCCACGTCTTCGTCTACAGTTGGGACAAGATCAAGGCGGCGATCGATGGCAAGAAGTTCGCCAACAAGGACCCGTACGGGATTCCGATCATCGACATGAAGCAGGTTCTCCACACCCAGGTGCCGCTCGGCCTCGGGCCCCTGCACACGCAGTACGACTCGAAGACGGGTGTGGCCTACACCTCGCTCTACGTGGACTCGATGGTCGCCCAATGGGACTATCTCAATGGCAAGCTCCTGGGCCGGATTCCGATCCATTACAACATCGGGCACCTGATGACGATGCACGGAGATACCGTGCAGCCGCGCGGCAAGTACCTGGTTGCGCTCAACAAGCTGGCCATCGATCGCTTCAATCCCGTCGGCCCCCTGCACCCCCAGAACCACCAGCTGATCGACATCGCAGGCGACGAGATGGAGCTGCTGTACGACATGCCCATCCCGCTGGGCGAGCCCCACTATTCGGTGGCCATCGACGCAACGCTTCTCAAGCCCGCCGTGCGCTACCCCTCGGGCACCAATACGCGCACCGGTGAGATCTCTCCGGCCAAGACGCGAGCCGGTGAAGAGAGAACGGTCCGCAACGGCACGAAGGTCGAGGTCTTCGGAACCCTGATCCGCTCCCACATCACCCCGGAAATCATCGAGGTGAACGAAGGCGACGACGTCACGATCCACCTCACGAACCTGGAGCGGGCTGAGGATCAGACCCACGGCTTCACGATCAGCAAGTACAACGTGAACGGCTCGTGGGAACCTGGAAAGACGGCGTCGCTGAGCTTCACGGCGCATACGCCGGGTGTCTTTCCCTACTACTGCACCGAGTTCTGCTCGGCGCTCCACCTGGAGATGGAGGGGTACCTGCTCGTCAAGCCGAAGGGCTACAAGGCCCAGGTCGGCGAGCTGATGGCCAAGGACCAGTACACCCAGGTCGACTACGACAAGCAGGTCGCGACCAACGTGGCCACCCAGAAGACGATCGACGAGGTGGTAGGCTTCATCACCAGCCACAACTACAAGGACTTCCCCGATGTGGTGGCGCTGGTAGAAGACGCCACCGATCAGCTGGGCCGGGCCGGGGGCCCCAAGAAGCAGTCCGAGGACGCGGCAGCGGCGGGCAACTGGAACAGCGCAACGCTGTGGGCCGGCCAGTGGTGGCAGTATCAGGTAAAGGCCGCCGACATCGGGCTGCGCGCCAAGACCTACCTCGAGCAGCACGGTGCCAAGCGTGTCGAGTAGAGCGACGGCCGCGCTCCTGCTTTCGGGTCTCCTGGTGGTGGCGGCGGGCAGCGTAAAGCCCGCCGCCAGCCAGGAGCCCGATGGCGAAACCCTTTACAAGGAACGCACGTGCATTGCGTGCCACGGGCCCGACGCCAAGACGCCGCTTCTGCCCGAATATCCTAAGCTGGCCGGCCAGAATGCAGCCTATATGCTCCAGCAGATGAAGGACATCAAGAGCGGTGCTCGATCGAACGGAAACACGCCGGCCATGCGAGGCGTGATGCATCTGGTGTCCGATGCGGATATGGAAGTGCTCGCAGGATACCTGTCGAGCCTCAAGCCCTAGAACCCCGGCATGGAGGAGGTCTCATGAGATCGATCAGGTGTGGAGCGTTCGTCGCTGGATTTGCCGTCGTCGCGATTGCGGCGGCGGGCGCCCAGGCCCAGGCTCCCGCGCCCAAGGGCCAGGGGATCGAATCCGAGGGCTACGAGTGGAACGAGGCCATCGGCGAGAAGGTGGTAGCCCTGACTCTGACGGGAAATGTGGAGAACGGAGAGGAGGCGTTCGAAATCTGTTCGGCGTGCCACCTGCCGACCGGAGCCGGACGGCCCGATGGCACATTCCCGCAGCTCGCGGGCCAGCATACCACCGTCATCATCAAGCAGATCGCCGACATCCGCGAGGGCAGACGCGACAACCCGATCATGTACCCGTTCGCGAAGACCCTGACCGACTCCCAGGAGCTCGCCGACGTGGCGGCCTACATCGAAACACTCCCGATCCCCAGCGACAATGGCAAGGGGCCGGGCACCGACCTGGGGCGCGGCCAGATGCTCTACAAGCGCGATTGCGTGAAGTGCCACGGGGAAAATGGCCAGGGAAACCGGGATGACTTCTATCCCGTGCTCGCGGGTCAGCACTACAAGTATCTGCTGCGCCAGATCGAGGACATCGCCGCCCTGCGCCGACGCAACGCCAACCCGGACATGGTGAAGGTGGTGAAGACCTACGACGAGGCGGAACTCATGGCCGTGGTCGACTACATGTCGCGGATTCGCTGGCCCGAACGCGAGGCGAAGCCCGGGAGCGGCGCCGGTGACAGCTGAGGAAAGCGCGACCAATACGCGGCTGTTTCGGCTACTGGTCGTGGCCGGACTCCTGCTGATGGTGGCCGCCTTCTTTTCGCCCATGTGGTGGGTTTCGCTGAAGGCCCCCAACTACCCCGAGCACACGTTTCCCGACGGGGTCCGGATCCACATGCACTGGAACGGGGTCACCAACGGCTGCAAGCCCCGCGAGTCGGGTGAGGTGTTCGACGATGAAGGGCTCGACTGTGTTCACGAGATGAACACGATCAACCACTACATCGGCATGCATCCGATCGAGGTCGGTGCGCGCGTCGAGTTCGCGGCGGCCCCGTATCTCTTCATCGCGTTCGGCATCCTCCTCGTCGTGTTCCTGTTCTACCGTGGCCGGCTCTGGTGGCTGCTCCCGATTCCCGCCATTGCGCTGCCCGTGGCGTTCCTCGCCGACTTCGTGTTCTGGATGTGGTGGTTCGGGCACAACCTGAACGAGTGGGCCGCGTTCACCGTTAAGCCGTTCATGCCCACAGTGCTCGGCGTCGGCAAGGTGGCCCAATTCAACACCTTCGCGTATCCCCACATCGGATTGCTACTCACCGTAACCTGTTCGCTCTGCCTGATTCTCGCGCTCCTGATCCGTCGCAAAGAGCTCGCGGGCGGAACCCCGGCATGAACCGGAAGCGCCCACTGCGCGCACTGCGCGGCGGCTTCGGTGCAGCGGTGGTGGCCCTGTGGGCTGCTGCCGCCGGAGCCCTGCCCGCCTTCCAGGAGCTGGTGGACGCTACGCCCGCCGGCGGGACGCTGCGCCCGCCGCCGGGGATCTATGCAGGGCCGGTGGTGATCCGCAAGCCGCTTTCCATCGAGGGGGACGGAGGCGTGACCATCGACGCCGGCGGCAGCGGCTCGGTGGTCAAGTTGCTCGCCAGTGGCGTCGTGCTGCGGGGCCTCCACCTCCGGAACTCCGGCGAGAACCACGACACCCTCGACGCCGGAATCCAGGTTCGCGGCGACGACAACCTGATCGCGGACAACGTGATCGAGGACTGTCTGTT
>JAQBHB010000032.1:0-4050 GCA_032128115.1 Deltaproteobacteria bacterium
GCGCGTCTTCAGCCTGTGGGATGACGCGATGATCTCCATGCAATACGCCCGGAATCTCGCCGAGGGGCACGGGCTGGTGTGGAACCCGGGCGGTGAACCCGTGCAGGGCTTCACCAACCTGGGCGTCACCCTGACCATGGCAGCCGTTCACGGGCTGCCGCTGGACGAGTTCCGGATCGCGCTGGCCTTCCAGATCCTCGAACTCTTCATGCTGGCAGCCATCCTGGTCTTCGTATGGCGAGCCGCGCGACAGATGGAGCCCGGCGACCCGCTGATCGCCGGGATCGCAAGCGTTTCCACCCTGTTGTGCGCGCCCCTTTGCATCTGGGGCGCCCAGGGCGGAGACGCTGCCTTCGTGTCGTTGTGGCTGGTGATCTCGGTGACAGGCGCCGTGCGCGCCTGGCGCACTTCGGGCACCTGGTCGTGGGCCCTGGCCGCCTGGATTGCCGCCGGAATCCTGATCCGGCCCGACACCACGATCTTCGTCGCGGTCTTCGTGGCCCTGGCGGCCAGCGGGCCGGGCCCGGCGGCGCGCAATGCCGCGCGCACGGCCATCGCGGCGGCGTGCGCGTGGGGCGCCTTCCTGACATTCGGACAGGTCTACTACGGCGACCCGCTTCCCAACACCTGGTACCTGAAGGGCACGGGCACATCGGTCTCGCTGCGCCTGGCCAGCGGATTCCGTCAGATCGGTTCGTGGCTTCCCCGGTTGGCGCCGGCGCTGGCATTTTCGGCCTACGCGATCCACCGCAACCGGAAGCGATCGCCCGTCCTCCTGTGTGGCGGCCTGGTGGGGGTGGCGTTCGCGTACCACGTCTGGGTGGGAGGCGACTGGATGTGGAAATACGGCAGCCGCTTTGCCGCCCCGGCCCTGCCCCTCCTGCTGTTGCTCTCGGCCCTCGGAGTGCGCGAGGCCGTGGCGCAATGGAGACACCCGCGCCTGCCCGCGCGCGCAGCCTGGGCAGTGGCTTCCGCAATCGCCCTCGCAGTGGCCGTGTTCAGCAACCCGAGCGGCACCCTGGCCGAGTGGCTCGAGCCGTGGCGCGGCACCATGATGGCCGAACACAACTACCGGAACTTCCGCTACGCGACGTACTTCCGCGAACACACCACACCCGACACCACCCTGGCCCTCCACTGGGGCGGCGTTCCCCGCTACTTCTCCCACCGGGAGGGCCTGGATGTGCTGGGGCGTTCGGATCGCCACATCGCGAAGACACTCGCCCAGGGGAGCTCGTACAGGCCCGGTCATGCCAAGTGGGACTGGGACTACGTGGTGAACGTACGCAAGCCCGACATCGTGATCGGAGAAAGCCGCGGCCTTCGGGATCGCGACGACTTCCGCCGGGAGTACGTGCTGGTAAAGGGGCCGCGCCGCGGCTTCTACGTGCGCAAGACGTCGCTGGCAAAACTCCTGGACGAGAATCTGGTACTGGAGGATCTGGATACCGGTCGCCGGACGCCCCGGCGCAACAACACCACGCAGCCGCTTGACCCGGGCCCGTCGCATCCTCAGGATGACGACAGCCCCACCCAGGAGATCCCGTGAAGCTCCTCTGGTTCCACCTGATGCCCTACACCGACCTTCCCGACGACTTCGCCGAGCGCCACCCTTCGGTCTGGGTCGACATCGACTCGGACCTGTTCGATCCGCGTCGCGCCCACGAGATGTACAACGATTTCATGGATGAGCTCGAGTTCGCGTCGGAAATGGGATTCGATGGCATCTGCGTCAACGAGCACCACTCCAACGGCTACGGGTTGATGCCTTCGCCCAACCTGATCGCCTCGAGCCTGGCGCGGCGCACCCACGATGCGGCGCTCGTGATCATGGGAAACTCGCTGGCGCTCTACGACCCGCCGATCCGCGTGGCGGAAGAGATGGCCATGATCGACTGCATCTCCGGCGGGCGCGTGGTGGCGGGCTTTCCCGTCGGAACACCCATGGACACCTGCTACGCCTACGGGAGAAACCCGAGCCAGCTTCGCCAGCGTTACTACGAAGCCCACGACCTGGTGATGCGCGCCTGGCGTGAGCGGGAACCGTTCACGTTCAATGGCCGCTTCCACAAACTCCGCTACGTGAACGTATGGCCTCGCCCACTGCAGGATCCGCACCCGCCCATCTGGATTCCCGGAGGTGGCTCGGTGGAAACGTGGCGCTGGTGTGCAGAGCGCGACTACGTCTACTCGTACCTGTCGTACTTCGGGTACAAGGCCGGCGAAGCCACCATGCGCGGCTACTGGGAAGAGATGGACCGGCTGGGCAAGGATCGCAATCCCTACCGCGCGGGCTTCCTCCAATTCGTGGGTGTCGGCGAGTCGCGAGACGAGGCCCTGGATCTCTACCGGGAGGCGGCGGAGTACTTCTACGGACGTTGCCTGCACGTGGACCCGCGCTTCGCGATGCCGCCGGGCTACACCTCCGAGTCGACCCTGCGCGCGCGCATGGGCTCCCAGGTGGCGCGGGCGGCCGATGCGTCGCGCGCGGGCGCCTCCCAGCCCCTGGACTTCGAGACCATCGTCGATCGCGGCTTCGTCATCGTGGGCAGCCCGGACGAGGTGGCGGAGCAGCTGCGCGAGGTAGCGGTGAACCTGAACGTGGGACACCTGATGCTGCTGCTGCAGTTCGGCAACATGAACAAGCAGCTCACGCTCCACAACACGGAGTTGTTCGCCAAGCGCGTCATGCCCCAGCTCCGCGACCTGTTCGACGACACCTGGGAAGACGCCTGGTGGCCCCGCCCCATCCCCGGCGAAGAGCGGGCGGTGCCGCGCCAGGTGACCCGATGAGCGGCCCCGCCGAGCGAAGCGTCGCCGAGCGGAGCGTCGCCGAGCGGAGCGTCGCGGTGGGGGGCCAGCGATTTCGCGTGTGGGAGAAGGGAGAGGGCGAGACCTTGGGATTCCTGGGCGGCCTGCGCGGGCTGCCCCGCTGGCCCCCACTCCTCGATCGGCTGGCCGAGCGGCGACGCGTGGTGGCGCCCTCGCTGCCGGGCTTCCCGGGCGGCGCCGGGATCGATCGCCTGGACGACCTGGCCGACTGGGTCACGGCCACCCTGGACGTGCTGGAAGCCAGCGGCCTTTCGGGCGCGGACATGGTGGGCGCTTCGGTGGGCGCGACCCTGTGCGCCGAAGCGGCGGCGTTCTCCCCCGGAGTGGCCCGGCGGTTGGTATTGATCGCGCCGCTGGGCCTGTTCGACGAGGCCGAACCCGTGGCCGACCTGTGGGCCCAGCGCCTCTCCGAGCTTCCGACCCTGCTCGCCGCACGCCCCGAGCAGCTCGCCGCGTTCCTCGAACAGCCCCCGGAGACCGACCCGGTGGAGTGGCAGATCATGCTCGCGCGAGCCAACGAGGCCGCGGCCCGGCTGCTGTGGCCCACCTGCGATCGCGGTCTCTCGCGCCGCCTGCACCGCATCGGCGTGCCCACGCTCCTGATCCACGGCAGCGACGATCGCGTGCTTCCCGCAAGCTACGCCAAACGCTTTGCCGCCGGGATCTCCGGCTGGGCGGAGATCCGCTCCATCGAGGGCGCCGGCCACATGGCCGAGATCGACCAACCCGACGCCGTCGCCGACGCCATCCTTCGCTTCGTGCGATAGCACCCCCGGTTTCAAATCCGGGCGCTTGGGCCTACCCTCCGCCACGAGCGATTCCCATGCGCGCCCTTACCTACGACGGCACCCAGGCCCGCGTCAGCGACGTGCCGGTTCCCGAGGTCTCCGAAGACTCGGCCCGCGTCCGGGTGATCCTGGCCGGCATCTGCAACACCGACCTGGAGCTGGTCAAGGGTTACATGGGCTTCCGCGGCGTGCTTGGCCACGAGTTCGTGGGCGTCGTCGACGAGGGCCCGCCCGAGTGGCACGGCCAGCGCGTGGTGGGCGAGATCAGCTTCGCCTGCCAGACCTGCCCCATGTGCCAGGAGAACCTGCAGCGCCACTGCCCTTCTCGCCGGGTCATGGGGATCGACGGCGCCGACGGCGCCTTCGCCGAATTCGTGCGGGTGCCGGTGGCGAATCTGCACCTGGTGCCGGAGAAGGTGTCCAACGACGC
>JAQBHB010000033.1:0-55230 GCA_032128115.1 Deltaproteobacteria bacterium
AGGCGTCGATCCGAAACCACCGGCTCGACGAGCAAACGGCCCAGGGCGTCGAGGCTGGCCAACGTTTCGGCGCCCAGGGGCCGCGTCGCGTCCAGAATGGCCTCGAGAGCCTCGGCGGGGGTGAGTCCGGTTCGCACGGGGCCACCTTACCGGAGCCTAACCGTGCGCGGGTAGAGGAGAATCCGTCGCTCGACGGGATCCCGGCCACTCGCTAACCTGCCCAAAAATTAGGCATCCGATCTCCGGATCCCGAAACCCCACCACCCCGGCATGCCCATGGACGCACCGACCTTCCCGGATGCTGTGGAAGCAGCGGACGCCGCCATCCACCCGATCCGCCTTCGCCAGCTCACGCTGGAGAACAACCTGGTGCTGGCGCCCATGGCCGGTGTGTCGAACCTGGCCTTCCGGCTGATCTCCCGCGAGGCCGGCGCCGCCCTCACGTTCACCGAAACGGTGAGCGCCAAGGGACTCGTGATGGGGGGCCGCAAGACCCGTCGCCTGCTGGACACCTCACCCCGGGAGGCGCCGGTGGCGTTCCAGCTGTTCGGCTCCGACCCGGAGATCCTGGGCGAGGCCTGCCGGCGGCTGGAAGGCGACGGAGCCGCCTGGATCGATCTCAACTGCGGCTGCCCGGTCAAGAAGTTCATCCGGAACCAGGCGGGCTCGGCCCTGATGTGCGACCCGGGCCGGGCCGGGAAGATCGTGGCGGCCATGCGCCGCCACTTCACCGGAACGCTCTCGGTCAAGATGCGCACCGGCTGGGACGCGGACTCCATCAACGCGCCCGAGTTCGCCCGCATCGCGGTGGCAGAGGGCGCCGAAATGTTGTCGGTGCACGGGCGCACCCGCGCCCAGCAGTACACCGGACGCGCCGACCGCCAGGTCATCGCCCGGGTGGTGGCTGCGGTTCCGGGGGTGCCGGTGCTGGCCAACGGCGACATCACGAAGCCGCATCACGTCTTCGAGATGCTTCGCGACACGGGAGCCGCCGGGGCGATGATCGGACGCGGCGCCATGGGCAACCCCTGGATCTTCGAACAGACCCTGTCGTTGGCGCGCCACGGATCCCTGCGTCGCCCTACCCGAGACGAACGATTCGCCACCATCGAGCGTCACATCTCGCTGCTGGAGCGTTCGTTCGACGACCGCAGCGCCTTCGCCGCCAACCTGAAGAAGTACGTAGCGGCGTACTCGAAGGGTCTTCCCGGCAGCTCCGACTTCCGCCGCCAGGCCCTGGAGGCAAGCGACGCAGACCACATCCTGCGCATCACGCGTTCGTTCTTCGCGACCGCAAGGGCGGCCTAGGCGTGGCGCGCGATCTTTCGGGCGTGCTCGACGCGGTTCTGGCCGGGATCGTCGTGTTGGACGAGTCCGGACACGTGGAGCTGGTGAACGCTGCCGCCTGCCGCATGCTGGAGACGTCGGCCCAGGCCGCCATCGGGCGGTCGTTGGACGCGCTGCTGGGCAGCGATCACTCCATCGCGAAGCTCGCCCAGAGCGTGTCGGATAGCGGGCGCACCACACTCGACTCCGAGACGAAGGTGGAGCGACGCTTCGCAGAAGACCTGGTGGTGGACGTGGCAGCGTCGCCCCTGGTCGAGGACGGGAGCAGCGGCCCTGGCGTGGTCCTGTTCCTGCGCGATCGCACCGTCCAGAATCGGCTGGTGGATCTGGTCGCCGACCGGGATCGACTCGGCACCCTGGGTCAGATCGCAGCCGGGATCGCCCACGAGGTCAAGAATCCGTTGGGCGGCATCCGGGGAGCCGGCGAGATCCTGGCGTCCCGAGCCAGCAGCGGCGTGGATCGCGACGCGGCGGAGCTGATCGTGCGCGAATCCATCCGCATCGCCACTCTGGTAGACGACCTCATGGTCTTCGCCCGAAGCGATGAGCTGCGCGTGGGCGAGGTCAACATCCACAGGATCCTGGACGACGTACTCGACCTGCTGGCCATGGATCCGGTGGCGGGCGAGGTGAAGGTGGAGCGGGTCTTCGACCCGTCGATTCCCGAGATCGAGGCCGACGCCAGCCGACTGACGCAGGTGTTCCTGAACCTGGCCCGCAACGCGCTCGAGGCCATGAAGGATCGCCCGGGCACACTCACCATCGAAACCCGCATGTCCCTGGCCCACCGCATCTCGGCCTCGGCGAGATCGCCGGGGCCAACGCTCGAGGTCACCCTTCGCGACACCGGGCCGGGCATGGAGCCCGCGGTGATGGCACAGCTGGGTACGCCCTTCTTCACCACGCGCGGGGCGGGAACCGGGCTGGGTCTGGCGGTGGCCCAGCACTGGGTGATGCAACACGGGGGAAGCCTGACCACCGAGAGCACGCCCGGCCAGGGCACGTCGGTGCATGTGGCGCTTCCCCTTCGGAGGTCAGCGTGAGCGAACAGGCCCGCGTTCTCGTGGCAGATGACGAATCGTCGATCCGCTTCGTGCTCCGGGAGACCCTGGAAGAGTCCGGTTGTCAGGTGGTGGATGTCGACAACGGAGACGCGGCTCTCGAGGCCCTGGCCTCGGGCTCGTTCCAGATCGCGTTCCTGGACATCCGGATGCCCGGCCCCGGGGGCCTCGACCTGCTGGATCACGTGCGCACCCTGGCCCTGGACACCGCCGTGGTGATCATCACCGCCCAGAACACCTTCGAAAACGCGGTGGAGGCCATGAAACGCGGCGCCCTGGACTACCTGGTCAAGCCCTTCGGCCTGGCCGAGGTGAAGGCACTCACCGCCAAGGCAATGCGGGCGCGGGCGCTGGACCGCGAGGTGCGGGAGCTGCGTCGCGAGGCGGGACGGCCGGGATCGGGCGGCGATCGCATGGTGGGCAAGAGCGCCGCGCTGCTGGAGATCTTCAAGACCATCGGACGCGTGGCGGGGAGCCGTGTGCCGGTGTTGATCACCGGAGAGAGCGGCACCGGCAAGGAGCTGGTGGCGCGCGCGATCCACTCGGCCAGCCCCCGCGCCAGTTCCAACTTTGCCGCCGTGAACGCGGCCGCCATTCCACGCGACCTGTTGGAGAGCGAGCTGTTCGGCCACGAACGCGGTGCCTTTACCGGGGCCGTGTCGTCGCGCCCCGGCCTGTTCCGCGACGCCTCGGGGGGCTCGTTGTTCCTGGACGAGGTGGGCGACATGCCCGTCGAACTCCAGGCCAAGCTGCTGCGGGTGCTCCAGACCGGCGAAGTCACGCCGGTGGGCGGGCGCGGAACGACGCCGGTAGACGTGCGCATCATCGCCGCCACCCACCGCGACCCGGACGCTGCCGTGCGCGAGGGGAAATTCCGGGAGGATCTGCTCTACCGCCTGCGCGTGGTGCCGATCCACATCCCGAGTCTGCGCGAGCGCCGCGAAGACATCCCCGTCCTGGCGGAGCACTTCGTGTCCCGCTACGCGGAAGAGCTGTGCGACGGACCGCGTTTCCTGGCGGACGCCTCCGTCGAGATGCTCGCGGCCCACGACTGGCCGGGCAACGTGCGCGAACTGGAAAACGCCATCAAGCGGGCGTTGGTGCTGGCATCGGGCGACGTGCTGTCGCCCGAAGACTTCGCGTTCCTGATCCAGCCAGCGGCCGACGCCGAGACCCTGGCCGCATTGGATCAGCTGGTCATTCGCGAGGTCGAAGCGGCGCTGGCCGAGCCCGAGGCTCACGACATCTACCGCAGGATCCTCGAACGTGCGGAGCGTCCGCTGCTGGAGACGGTGTTGGCGCGCACCGAGGGCAACCAGATCCGTGCGGCCGCGCTCCTGGGCATCAATCGCAATACCCTGCGCAAGAAGATCGTGGATCTGGGCATTGCCGTGCCGGGACGGGATTGAGCCCGACCTCCGCGGAAGCCGACCCGGCGGCAGTGTGCGGCCTGCACGTGCTTGCCGACGACGCACCCGGATGGCCGCGAGGCCCCGTGGCCCAGGCGCGCGCGGCCTGCCAGGGCGGAGCCGCGGTGGTGCAGCTTCGCGCGAAATCGGCCGGCGATCGCGAAGCCCTGGCGTGGGCGCACGAGATCCGAGCGATCACCCGCGAGGCGGGCGCTCTCTTCTTCGTGAACGACCGCTTCGATCTGGCGCTGGCCGCCGGGGCCGACGGCGTGCACCTGGGTCAGACCGACCTGCCACCCGAGCGGCTTCCCGAATCCGCCCGGGCGCGCCTGCGGGTCGGGCGTTCGACCCACACTCCCGACGAGTTCCAACGCGCGCTCGCGGAGCCCGTCGACTACATCGCCTTCGGCCCGATCTTCGGCACCACCTCCAAGCCCTCGCCGCACGCAGCGCCGGGAACCTCCCAGCTGACCCAGATGGTGCGTGCCGCCGGGGGCCGACCCGTGGTGGCCATCGGCGGCATCGACGTCCACAACGCGCGCTCGGTGATGGCAGCGGGCGCCGCGGGCATCGCCGTGATCTCGGCAGTGGCCGGCGCCAGCGATCCCGTGGCCGCCACCCGCGCGCTGGTAGCGCGATTGCGGAGCGCCACGCCGTGAGCGACCTGGGCCCTCGGGCGGTTTCGCTGCTGGGTTTCGGCGCGATGATCGGCATCGCCTGGGCCTTCTCCAGCGATCGCCGGCGCGTGCCCTGGCGCACCGTGGCGTGGGGCTGCGGGCTCCAACTCGCGCTGGGCGTGCTGCTGCTCAAGACGCCCCTCGGCAGCTTCTTCTTCGACGCCATGAACGCCGTGGTGTCTTCGCTCATGGAGTACACCCAGGCTGGCGTCGACTTCGTGTTCGGTTCCCTGGTATCGACGGGCTTCTCCATCGTCGTGAACGTGCTTCCCATCATCGTGTTCATGGGCTCGCTGTTCGCGGTGCTCTACCACCTGGGCCTGATGCAACGCCTGGTGGACATCCTGGCCGCGGGCCTGTCGCGCAGCCTGGGCATCTCGGGCGCCGAGAGCCTGGCCGCGGTCGCGAACCTGTTCGTGGGCATGACCGAGTCGGCGCTGGTGGTGAAGCCGTATCTTGCGCGCATGACCCGTTCGGAACTCTTCGTGCTCATGACCCTCGGCATGGCCACTGTCGCGGGCTCGGTCCTGGTGGCATACGTGTCGATGCTGGGAGAGGGCGCCTACGCGGGCCACCTGGTAACGGCGAGCCTGCTGTCGGCGCCCGCCGGCATCCTGCTGGCCAAGGTGATGATTCCCGAGACCGAAACCCCAGTGACGGCAACGCGCCGCCACACTGCGGTGGAGCGCACCGCCATCAATGCGATCGACGCGGCCGCCCAGGGTGCCCTCGCGGGCCTGCGGCTCGCCGGCTATGTGGGCGCGCTACTGCTTGCCTTCGTGGCCCTGATCGCGTTGCTGAACGATCTGCTTGGAGGTCTGGGGGGGTTCGTCGGCTTTCCCGACCTCACACTCCAGGGCCTGCTGGGTGGGTTGCTGGCGCCGCTCGCGTGGCTGATGGGGGTTCCCTGGCAAGACGCCCAGCAGGTGGGCGCGCTCCTGGGGGTGAAGACCATCCTCAACGAGTTCATTGCGTATCAGGAGCTGGCCCGCGCCATCGAGTCCGGCTCGCTCGCGCCGCGCTCGGCGGTGATCGCGTCCTACGCGCTCTGCGGCTTCGCCAACTTCGGCTCGCTGGCCATCCTGCTGGGAGGCATCGGCGGCCTGGCCCCCTCCCGCCGCGCCGAGGTGGCCCAGCTCGGTCTCCGCTCCATCCTCTCGGGCTCGCTGGCCACCTTCATGACCGCATGCGTCGCCGGAATGCTGCTCTAGGCAGCCGTTCAGGACCAGAACTCGTCGATCTCGTACTGATCGCGCGGGATCGCCCAGACTTCCGCGATGCGTCCCCCGTCCAATCGGAACAGCAGGATGAACTCGGTGTCGAGCACCTTCTGGTTGCGGCGGCCCTCGATGTGGAACAACACCGCCACCTGGCTCTTGCTCACCAGGATCTCGTCCAGATGCGAATCGAAGCGATCCGCCGCCTCGCCGATGGCGGCCAGGTAGTCGAAGACCGCCGCCTGTCCCCGATAGTCTCCCGAGCGCGAGCCGCGCCCGGATGCGTGCCAGACCACGTCCAGGTGGCACAGCTGGGAGAGCGTCTCTACGTCGCCCGCCGATGCGGCCGCCCAGGCGGCGCGGGCCAGCTTGGCATTGGAGTCGTCGTTCATCGAGGCCTCCGAGGCGCCGTCGAAGTGGGGCGCCCGTGCGCGCGCGGCCCGATTATGAAGCATTCCGGTGTGTCGAAGGCAAGAGTCTTGGGGCCTCCGACGGGGGGGGCCATTCACTCGGGCGCCGGGGCCCCCTGGCGCTCCCGGGCAGCCCGGTCCTGCCGGTCCTGCCGGTCCTGCTGGATCAGGGCGTGCCGCTGCAGCTGCACCCGCAGCCCGTAGGCCGCGAGCGACCCGATGACGATCACATAGGCCGCGATCACGTAACCCATGGAGCCTCCCGGGAGGCAGTGTCGGGAGCCATTGGCCCGGGCGCAAGCGGGGCCCGGGATCTACCCTTCGCGGCTCCGCAGTGCCGCACCGGCGGCAGGGGAGCTGGTGACCGCACCTCTCTGGCAGCCATCCGCCGAGCGAATCCGTCGATCCCACCTCACGAGCTTCCTGCGCGCGCTGACGGAAGACCACGGCAGCGTGATCCACGGCGAGCCGGTCGACAACCGCGAGGCCCTGGCGAACCCCGAGGCCCTGGACTGGTTCGCCTCGCTGGAAGACCTGCAGAGCTGATCTCTTGGCAGGCCCCCGATCCTTCTGGCTGCTGGTGCTACTGGGTTCGCTGCTGATCACCGCCGTCTGCTACGGCCCGGTGGTCGGCTTCGGACTGACCGACAAAGACACGCTCATGCACATCACCGAGGCCCGGGTGCAGGGCCCCGGAGATCTCCTGGCACTCCTGTCCAAGGAGCTCACGGGGGGACGCGCCCCCTTGGACGCCAATTTCTACCGGCCGACTGTGATGCTGACCTACGCGGCGTTGCGCGGCCTGTTCGGCTGGAGCGCGCCCGGCTATCACGTGTTCGACCTGTCCCTGCACGCATTGAACGGCTGGCTGCTGGCCCTGCTCGCCGCCACCTGCGCGGTGCGCGCCGGGCTCCCCGCACCGCGGCGCTTTGGCGCGATCTGCGGTGCCCTCTTCCTGCTTCACCCGGTGGGGGTCGAGGTGGTCCCGGCCATCGCGCGCAACGGCGACCTGTTGCTCACGGCCGGTCTGTTGTCGTCGCTGCTGGCCTTCGACCGCGTTCTCGAATGGCGTGCGCACGCGGGTCGCGTCGCGACGCCCGGCGGCATGGCGCGTTTCGGCGCCTTCGCCCTGCTCTTCACGCTGACGCTCGGCGCCAAGGAGCCGGGGATCGTGGGACTGGGTGCGCCACTCCTGTACGCCGTGTGCGTGCGCCGGGAAGCGAGCGTCGCGCGACGCGGTGCGCGGGCGCTTCTGGCGCTGCTGCCCTGCGCATTGATCGCGTTGGTGTACCTGGCCGTTCGCGCCCGCGTGCTCGGCGAAGCCCTGGGGGGCTACCACCTGGACCACTCCCCCTGGCTCATGGGGCTCTCGGTGGCAAACGGCATGGCCCTGGATCTCACGATTCCCGGCCTCACCCATGCGCTGCCCGGCCCGCTTTCCGGGCTGCGCCTGGCGTTCGCCATGGCCGTGGCAATCCTCGGCGCCATGGTCCTGGCGAGTCGCCGCGGCTCCCCCATCGGGCGCCTGCTCGCGTTCGCGAGCGGGTTGTGTCTCGCGTTCGCGGCGCTCTTCGTCGCCACCGGGGTGTACGACCGGCGATTGCTGTATGCAGTGACGGCCTTCTGGAGCTTCGTTCCCGCGCTCGCCCTCCATTCCGTGATCGGCGTCGCCGCCGCGACGCCGAGGCGGCCGTTGGGGTTGCGAGCGGCATTCGGGCTTGCGGTCGCCGTCGGCGCCGCGGTCTTCCTGTGGCAGTCGCCCCTGGTGCACCGCTACGACGAGTGGCGCAACTCCGGACAGGCGGCCCACGCTCTCACCGAAGGGATCCGCGCCGTGTGGTCGCGGGTGCCTCCGGGATCGACGGTGATGGTGCTCAACATGCCCAGCAGCTTCGCCCTCGATCCCATGCGCCAGGTTACGGGTGCGGACATTTCGTCCAGCAACGCGCTGGCTCCCAATGGAGTGATGGCGTGGCTCGACGATCAGTTTCCGGGCAACGACATCGTGGTGCGCGCCATGGGCTACCACGTGTACCGCGAGCCCATGGCGGAGTTTCGCCACGGGAGCGTCATCGTCAACGGCTGGCTCTTGTACCGGGTGCCCGAAGGCGAGAATGATCTCGACGAGGCGCTCGCGACGCGCTTCTCCCAGTTCATGAAGGTGAAATTCAACAAGCACCTCAACCGGCTGGCCTGGCGCAGCCGTCCCGTCCGCGACGACGTCTACATCCTGGTGGTGGACGGAACCCGGCCCGTCCTCTTCCGCGCCAGCCAGCTGGATGGCACGCCTTCGCCGGATCACCACCCGGAGGACGGCGCTTCCTAGGCGTCGCGGCGCGGGTAGCCGGCCTCCAGGAGGCTCGCGGTGATCTCGATCAGGCTGGCGGGATCATCGATGGTGGCCGGGGTCCGATAGTTCTCGCCATCGGCGATCTTGCGCATGGTGCCGCGCAGGATCTTGCCCGATCGCGTCTTGGGCAGCCGCGTCACGATGCACACCTGCTTGAGGGACGCGACCGGCCCGATCTGGTCACGCACCTGCGCCACCAGCTCGCCCTCGATCTCGGAAGCCGCACGCTCGACTCCCGCATTGATCACCACGAATCCCAGGGGCACCTGGCCCTTGAGATCGTCCTTCGCGCCGATCACCGCGCACTCGGCCACGTCCGGGTGCGACGCCAGCACCTCTTCGAGGGCACCGGTGGAGAGTCGGTGACCCGCCACGTTCACGATGTCGTCGGTGCGCCCCATCACCCAGACGTAGTCGTCCTCGTCCACGTGCCCGGCATCGGAGGTCTGGTAGTAACCGGGAAAACGCGCGAGGTACGTCTTCTCGAAACCCTCGTCGTTCTGGTAGAGGGTCTTCAGGCAGCCCGGCGGGAGCGGGAGCTTGATCACCAGGTGGCCCGTTTCCCCGACCGGAAGCTCCACGCCGTCGTCGTCGAGCACGCGCACGTCGTATCCGGGTACGGCCCGGGTCGGCGACCCGGGCTTCACGGGCAGGGGGCCGAGCCCCATGCAGTTGGCGGCCACCGGCCAGCCGGTTTCGGTCTGCCACCAGTGGTCGATCACCGGAATGTCCAGGGCCCGCTCCGCCCACGCCAGCGTGTCCGGGTCGGCGCGCTCGCCGGCGAGAAACAGGGTCCGAAGCGCCGAGAGATCGTGGTTCTTGCACAGCGCCCCACCCGGGTCTTCGCGCTTGATGGCCCGGAGCGCCGTGGGCGCCGTGAACAAGGTGTTCACCCGGTGCTCTTCACACACCCGCCAGAAGGCGCTCGCGTCCGGGGTGCCCACCGGTTTGCCCTCGTAGAGCACCGTGGTGCACCCGGAAAGCAGCGGCGCATAGACGATGTAGGAGTGACCCACGACCCATCCGATGTCCGAGGCGGCCCAGAAGACGTCGCCGGGCCGGGTGTCGTAGATGTTGGGGAGGCTCCACTTGAGCGCCACCGCGTGGCCTCCATTGTCTCGCACCACTCCCTTGGGCATCCCGGTGGTGCCCGAGGTGTACAGGATGTAGAGGGGCTCGCGGGCTCCCACCGGAACGCAGGCCACCGGAACGCCCGACGCCTCGAGCTCCTCCCAGTCGTGGTCGCGCCCCGGCACGAGCTCGGCCTTGCACTGGGGCCGCTGCAGCACCACGCAGTGCGCGGGCTTGGCACTCACCATCTCGATGGCCCGGTCGAGCAGGGGCTTGTACGCCACCACGCGTCCCGGCTCGATGCCACAGGACGCCGTCAGCACCACCCTGGGCGCCGCGTGCTGGATGCGCTGGGCCAGCTCGTTCGATGCGAAGCCGCCAAATACCACACAGTGCACGGCGCCCAGGCGGGCCGTGGCCAGCATGGCGATCACGGCTTCGGGAATCATGGGCATGTAGATCAGGACGCGATCGCCCTTCTCTACACCCAGCGATGCCAGGACTCCGGCGAAGCAGGCCACACGGTCGCGAAGCTCTACATAGCGCAAGGTCGTCTGGGTTCCCGTGACGGGGCTGTCGTAGATCAGCGCCGCCTGCTCGCCGCGGCCCGCCAGCACGTGCAGATCGAGCGCGTTGTAACAGGTGTTGAGCATGGCTCCGGGGAACCACACCGTCTTCGCTGGATTGGAATCGTCGAGAATGGCGCGCGAGCGGCGCAGCCACTCGATCTGGTCCGCAGCCTTCGCCCAGAAGGCGCGGGGATTCGAAAGCGACTCTGCGTACGCCTTGTCCAGGGCGGTTGTCACGGCGCCGCCACTATACGCACCGACCCCCCGGCCACCAAGCGTCGCTTCAGCGCCCGGCGGCGTTACCGCGATCGCGCCGGATCATGGCCCGCACCTGTTGGATGTCGGCCTCGAGTGCGCGGTCCTGCACCCGGGCGCGATCCACGCGGGATAGCCAGGCGCGCGCCTCGTCACGGTCGCCGAGCCGCGCGTGGCAGCGGGCGATCCCCACCTGGAAGGGGGCGTGGCTGCCGGGCGGGGTCTCGCGCAGGAGCCGCTGGTAGAGGTCCAGGGCCTCGGGCACGCGGCCCTCCTCCTCCAGGGCTCGGGCGCCGCAGAAGGCAAAACCCGGAAGCGAGTGCACCCGTTGGGGTTCGGCCAGGAGCGTCTGCTCCAGGAGCTCGAGCGTGTCGCGGTTGCGGTCGGCGGCCCGGTTCACGAGGCACAGGGTCTCGTAGACGTTGGCCATGCGCAGGTAGCTCCAATGTCCCTCATAGGGATCGAACAATTCGACCAGGGCCTCGTGAGCCTCGAGCGGTCGGTTCCGGGCATACAACGCCAACGCCAGCTGATAGCGACCCTCGCGGTACAAGGGGTCGTGCGCCGTGTCGCGCTGGAACAGGACGATCTCGTTGCGCCAGTCGGGCGTGCGTGCCCAGGTCCGCTGGGCCAGCGCAATCACCGCCAACAACGAAAGGCCAGCCGCCATCGCTACCGCCATGGCCGGCGAGCGGCGCGGCAGCGTCGGACGCGCCAGCGCGAACACTGCCGGCCACAAGAGAGCCACGCCGAAGATGCTGAGGCACCAGTTCCGCTCCGCCCGCGCGTGGAGCAGCGGAACCACGCCCGATGTGGGCAGGAACGCGATCCAGATCCACACCAATGCGAAGGCGGCCATGACGTGACCGCGGCGCCAGAGTGCGAAGGCCGCCGCCGCCGAGCCCAGGGCGAGAGCGACGCCGAGGCCAACTCCCGGGTCGAGGGGCGTGGCTACCAGCCGCACCGCGTCGCTGGTGGTGGACTGCCAGGGCACCAGGAGCCAGGCCACGACCCGGGGCCAGAGAGCCAGGCTGCTCCAGATCTGGCTCCCCAGGCTGCCACCGATGAGAGGCGACCGGGCCATCGCGGCCCCCAGCACCAACGGCCGCAAACCCAGGTACGCCAGCACCAGTAGGCCCTGGGCCCCCACCAGGAGTCCGGCGCGGATCCACTCCCGCCGCAGCGGTCGCGAGCCGCGGCCCCCCCACATGGCGAGCACAAGGGCGAGCAGCAGGGCCGGGGTCACGGCCGCGTGCTCCTTCGACGCCAGGGCCAGCGCCAGCGAGAGCAGCGAAACCACGCCGAGGCAAAGGCTCGGCGCCCGACGCGAGGTCGCCAGGGCGAGTGCCGCGGCAAACACGCTTGCCACCACGAAGAAGTCGGCGAGCGCCGCCGACAATCCGGCGATCCAGACATACACTTCGATGCCCCCGGGATGCGCCGCGAAGATCGATCCGGCCACGAGCGCTGGTCCCACCCGCCCGAAGGCCCAGGCGGCAAACGCCGTGAACACGATTGCCGTGGCCACGCCCAGCATCAGGTTCACGATCCGGAACGCGCGCGGCTGCTTCCCGCTGTGGTGGGCCACGACGCTCACGAGCACCACCTGCAGGGGCCGGTAGTAGGACTGCTTCACGTCCGGTGTGCGGTAGTCGAGACGGCTGTGCATGGGCTGCCAGAAGGCCTCGAGCAGTCCGTCCAGCGGGCGGATCAGGGTGCCGTACTCGATCTCGCCCACGTCGGTCCAGACGAACTCGTAGTCGAGGGCGCGGGCATAGAGGCCCGCGAACAACAGGGCGGGAAGCAGCACCACCCACAGCGAGCGCAGCGGAGGCCAGGCCATGGGCCGATCCTATGCGATCTGCAGCGGCTGCGGTTCGACCCGGCAACCCGGGTAGACTGGGGACCGGGAGGGCAGCCGTGACCGCCGCCGTCATCATCGCCGCACTCTGGCTCGCATTCGCCGCCACCCACATGACGCTCGCCAGCGTGCGCCTGCGGCCCCGCCTGGTATCGGCCCTGGGCGCACGCGGCTATCAGGGCGTCTACTCGTTGGTCGCCCTGGCCTTGTTCGTGCCCCTGGTCTGGATCTACTTCCAGAACAAGCACGCCGGTCCCCTGCTCTGGTACGTGGGCGGTCTCCCCGGCATGCGCACGCTCATGTATGGGGGCATGGGCGTGGCCCTGGTGCTGATCGTGGGCGGCTTGATCCAGCCGAGTCCCGCAGGCATGGCACCGGCGGGCACCCGTGTTCGGGGCATCCTGCGCATCACACGCCACCCGACCTTCATGGGAGCGGGACTCTTCGGCCTGATGCACCTGCTGGTGGCGCCGGTGAACGCCAGCGAGCTGGTTTTCTTCGGCGGGTTTCCGGTCTTCGCGGCCCTGGGGTGCCGGCACCAGGACCAGCGCAAGCTGGTCACGGGCGGCGAAGCCTTCGGCCGCTTCCACGCGGAAACCGGCTTCCTGCCCTTCTCCCGATCGGGCGCCCTGCGCGGCCTGCTGGAGATGCCTCTGCCCGCGGCCATCGCCCTGGGCGCAGTCCTCGCGTGGCTGCTCCGAACCTTTCACGCCTCCTTGTTTGGATAGGCGGTGGGTGGACCCCTCTCGGGCCTGTATATTACTTAAATATTGATTTTTTCGTCATAAACAGTAATATCGTGCCCGTGCGACCCACCGCCCGCAGTCTGATCCTGGATCTCCTCTCGACGCTTCGCGGGGGCCAGGGGTGCATGCCCGTGCGCGCCCTGGTGGCCTCCGGCGAGCTGTTCGGGCTGGCCGGCAATGCGGTGCGGGTCGCAGTCGTGCGCTTGCGGGCCGAGGGCCTGGTGGAGCGCGACCAGCGAGGCAGCTATCGCCTGGGCCCTCGGGCCGAGGCCGTGAACCAGCAGATCCGCTCGTGGCGCCACGTGGAGGAGGGCCGGGTCGCCTGGCGGGGAGGCTGGGTGGGAGTCCATGGCGCCGACCCGGCGGCGCGCGGACCCTCACGGCGGACCCGGCAGCGGGTGCGGGCGCTGCGCTTCCTGGGGTTTCGCGAGCTTGCGCCCGGCCTGGCCCTGCGGCCCGACAACCTGGTGGGCGGTGTCGCCGGTGTCCGGAGTCAGCTCCATCGTCTGGGACTCGCATCCGAGACCCTGGTGCTGGGGATCGACTCGCTTGGCGACCCCCACGAGCAACGGGCGCACGCCCTGTGGGACGTGGACGCCCTGTGCCAGGCCTACGAGCAGAGCCTGGCGGAAGTAACCCTGCACCTGGCGCGCCTGCCCGCGCTTCCCGCCGGTCGCGCCATGTCGGAGTCGTTCCTGCTGGGTGGACGCGTGATCCGTCAGATCGTCTTCGACCCGTTGCTGCCCGAATCCATCGCGCCCGATGGCCCGCGAGCCCGGCTCGTCGAAGCCATGCGTCGCTACGACACAGCCGGGCGCGAACGCTGGGCCGACTTCCTGTCGCGCTTTGGCGTACCGAACCTGCGAGCTCCCGCCGACGTGCGGGTAGTCGAGGCGGCCAGACACCTGGCCGCCGCCGAGGGAGGAATCCGATGAACCTAGCCGCCGCCGAGGGAGGAATCCGATGAGCCTGGCCGCCGCCGAGGGAGGAATCCGATGAGCGAAGCCGTGAACCCGAAGCCCCGCTGGCGCGACGCGCTCAGCCCCGAGGAGCTGGCGTCGCTCAAGACCCTGCACGACTGGCGGTCGTGGTTCTCGATCACCCTCAACTGGGGCATCGTCGCCGCCACCTTCGCACTCGTGGCCGCCTGGCCCAACGTGTTCACGATCCTGCTGGCGCTGCTCCTGATCGGCGGCCGCCAGCTGGGATTCGCCGTCTTCATGCACGAGGCATCCCACGGCACGCTGCTTCGCGAGCGGCGCTGGAACGACTGGGCCGGGAATTGGCTGTGCGCCTTTCCCGTGTGGGGGGACCTCGCGCCCTACCGCCCCTATCACCTCCAGCACCACGCCATGACCTGGACCGGCAAGGACCCGGACGTGAGCCTGGCAACTCCCTTCCCCATCACGCGAGCAAGCCTGTGGCGCAAGGTCTGGCGCGATCTGTCCGGGCAGACCGGCTGGAAGCGGGCCCGCTTCACGCTGCGCCGCGATCTGGGCCTTTCCCAGGGCAAGGTGCAGCGCCGAAACGGGAGCGGCTGGCAGCGACTGATGGGACCGCTGGTCACCAATGCGGTGTTGTTGGCGCTGCTCACCCTGGCCGGACATCCTGCTCTGTACCTGCTGTGGATCGTGGCGTGGCTCACCACCTACAGCCTGGTGATGCGCATCCGGTCCATCGCCGAGCACTCCATGCCCTCGGACCCCTCGAACGAGATGGGAAATACGCGCACCACCCGGGCGCGCTGGTGGGAGCGTCTCTTCCTGGCGCCCAACGGCGTCAACTACCACCTGGAACACCACCTGTTGATCTCGGTGCCCCACTATCACCTGGCGCGCATGCATCGGCTGCTCCGCGAGCGCGGCGCCCTGGACGACGCGCTTCTGGCGCCGAGCTACTGGAGCGTTCTCGACGCCGCCTCCTCTCGGAGCTGAGCCACCCGGGGCGCCTCCCCGCTACTCTCCGGCCATGCCTGAGGAGCGCCGCCGAGCCGCCCGTTTCGAAACGTCTCTCCGACTCGAGATCGCCGAGGTCCTCGAACATCCGCGGCTCGTGCGCGCCAACCTGAGCGCGTCTGGGGTCTTCGTCGAGATCGATCAGGACCCCGGCCAGCTCGGCATGGTTCGAGCCCTTCAACTGACCACCGAAGACCGCAGTGTGTCGGTCAACCTGATGGGCCAGGTGGCGCGCATCGTCAGCTACGACGATCTGGCCCAGGGCCGCGTGATCGCGGGCGCCGCGTTCGAGTTCCTGGTGCAAGCGGACTCCCAGCGGGACGCGATCGAGCGGCTGCTGCGAGCGGTGGCGGACGTCCGGATCCTCCACAGCCCGCAGGCGGGCATCGCGTGCCGGATCGACGCGCGCCTGGCCGATCGCCCCGGTTCGGCGACGGGGGCCGTGGTCACCCGCATGGCGCTGAGGGAGATCGCCATCGAGACGACCTCGCCGGTGGGAGTGGGCGAGCAGGTGCGTGTCGAGATCCGGCTCCCCTCGCAGCGAACCATCGACCTGTCGGGAAGGGCGATGAGCAGCCACCGCATCAAAGGCGATCGCTACCAGGTGGAGGTACACCTGGATTCGGATCAGGCCCCGCCCGCGCCGGAGAGGGCCGCCGAGAAAGCGGCCATCGACGCCGGACTGGACGGCGTGCTCTCGGAAGTGACCAGCTGGCGGGAACGCGAGCACAGGCAGCGCAGCGCCCACCTGAGCGGTGAACTCTCCCAGGTTCCGCTCACCAGCCTGCTCTCGTTCCTGGAAATGGAGCGTGTTTCGGGAATCCTCGAGATCGACCGGGACGGCCAACTCGCCAGGATCTTCGTGCGCGACGGGCGGCTGGTGGACCTGGAACCCCGACCGGAATCGCCCGCCCCCTGGCTCGAGTCGGCGCTGCAGTGGAAGCACGGCGCGTTCGAGTTCCGCTTCGAGAAGGTGGACCGGTCCGACACCATCCAGATGCCCACCTCCGTATTGCTGGTCGAGCTCGCGCGAAGCCAGGACGAGACGCTGCGCAAGCGCTGACCCCCTTCGCAGCGCCGGATCGCCTCGTCTACACTGCTCCCGAAGGAGCCCCCCCATGATCAGCAACGGTGTCCACCACGTCTCTTTCGCCGTAGCGGACCTCGAGCGCTCGCAACGGTTCTACGGCGACCTGCTCGGCCTCGAAATCATCGAACGACCCGACATGGGACTGGCCGGCACCTGGTATCGCGCTGGCAGTGCGCAGATCCACCTGATCCAGACGCCGGCGGGAGCCGACGTGGGCAGCCCGCCGGGCGCCCTGAGCCCCCTGGCGAACCACTGCGCATTTGCCATCGAGGACTACGCGAAGACGCTCGACGCCCTGCGATCCCACGACCTCGAGGTGATGGAGACCACGCCCGAGCGTGGTCAGATGTGGGTGTGCGACCCCGACGGCAACGTGATCGAATTCATCGCACCGCGAACCTGAGCCATGGACGCCTTCCAGGATCGGGTGGCAGTAATCACCGGTGGGGCCGGCGGCATCGGACGCGCCCTGGCCGATGCCTTCGCGGCGCGTGGCGCCCGGGTGGTGCTCGCCGACATCGACGACGCATCGCTGGCGCATGCCGAGAAGGAGCTCTCGTCCCGGGGCGCTCGGGTGCTGGCCGTGAATACGGACGTCACTCACCGCGAGAGCGTGAACGCGCTTGCCGAACGCACCTGGTCCCACTTCGGCGCGGCCCACATCGTGTGCAACAACGCCGGCATTGCCGTGCTCGGCGAGCTGGTCCAGGCGACGCCGGAAGACTGGGACCTCACCATGGCCATCAACTTCTGGGGCGTGGTCCACGGCGTGAATGCCTTTGTTCCGCGCCTGATCGAGCAGGGTCAGGGGGGCCACGTGCTGAACACCGCCTCCATGGCGGGCCTGGTGGGCATGCAGGGCCTGGGCATCTACTGCGCCAGCAAATTTGCCGTAGTGGGTCTGAGCGAGTCGCTGCATCGGGAGTGCCGGGCCCACGACATCGGTGTCAGCATCTTGTGCCCGATGATCGTGGCCACGCAGATCGGCGAGAACAGCCGTCGCGTGCTGGGTCGTCCGCCGCTGGTCTCGGGCGGATCCGGGTCCCCGCCCGCGGCCATGAAGGGCGGCGTGATCGCCGCCGAAGAAGCGGCCCGGCGCGCTCTGCGCGGCATCGAACGGCGCGATCTCTACATCCTCACCCACCCGGAGCAGCGCGAGATTCTGCGCCGACGCGCAGAGTTGCAGGACTCCATGTTCAACGACGCGCTCTGGATGCTCTGAATCTGTTCCCACGCCCCCCGTGCGATTCCCAAGGAGAACCAGATGATCCGAGTCCGACCGCTAGCCACCGTCCTGTGGATGCTTGCCGTCGGCTGCGCCGATTCCGAGCCCGCGCCGTCACCGGCCCCCGCGGAGCCCGAGCCCCCGGCGATCTCTACCCGCGCCCGGGCCATCTTCGGAACGCTTCCGATCGAAGCGAGCAGCGATTCGAATCCGGTGACCGAGGCGAAGATCGATCTGGGTCGCATGCTCTACTACGACCCGCGCCTTTCGAAGAGCCAGACAATCTCCTGCAACAGCTGCCACGACCTCCAGAGCTTCGGCGTCGACGGCGAGGCCACCTCACCGGGTCACCGGCGCCAGCGAGGCGGTCGCAACTCGCCCACGGTCTACAACGCCGCCTTCCACGTGGCGCAGTTCTGGGATGGGCGCGCGCCCGACGTGGAGGCCCAGGCCAAGGGGCCGGTGCTCAACCCCATCGAGATGGCCATGCCCGACGCCGCGTCGGTGGTTGCCGTGCTGCGCTCGATCCCCGGCTACCGGCCCCGCTTCCAGGCGGCGTTTCCGGGGCGACGAGGACCCCATCAGCTACGACAACATGGCGCGGGCCATCGGCGCCTTCGAGCGCCGCCTGGTAACACCGAGCCCATTCGACGCCTGGCTCGCCGGCGACGACGACGCGCTCTCGGACGCGGCCGTGGCGGGGTTGTCCACCTTCATGCAGGTGGGCTGCATCAGCTGCCACATGGGGCCGATCGTGGGCGGCGACCGCTACCAGAAACTCGGCCTGGTGAAAGCCTTTCCCACCCTGGACAAGGGCCGCTACGAAGTCACCGGCGAGGAGACCGACCTGTTCGTGTTCAAGGTGCCCTCGCTGCGCAACGTGGCGGAAACCGGGCCCTGGTTCCACGACGGCTCCATGGAAACCCTGAACCACGCCATTCGAGCCATGGCCATGCACCAGCTGGGCCGCTCGCTCTCGGACGAGGAGGTGGCCTCCATCGCAGTCTTCCTCGAGAGCCTGACCGGAAGCATCGATGCGAACTACATCGCCCTTCCCGCGCTCCCGGCCAGCGGTCCCGACACGCCCGGGCCGGATCCCAGCTGAGCCTGCGCTAGCTTCTGCCCCAGCCCCGCGAACCCAAGGAGATTGCCGTGACCCCCCCCGTGACCGAAGCTGCGGTGCTCGACGCCCTCCGGCCCATCGTGGACCCGGACTTCGGCAAGAGCATCGTCGACCTGGGATTCGTCAAGGCCATCGAGATCGACGGCGACCGGATTGCCTTCACGATCGAGCTGACTACGCCCGCCTGCCCCGTGAAGGCCGAGTTCGAGCGGACGGCGCGCGAGCGGGTGGCCGCACTGGATGGCGTCAAAAACGTCCAGGTCACCATGACCGCCAACACCCGCGGTCGTGGCAACGCCGGCGTCGGGGGCGACGTGCTCCCCGGCGTTGCCAACACCATCGCCGTCGCCTCGGGCAAGGGAGGCGTTGGCAAGAGCACCACCGCCATCAATCTGGCCCTGGCGCTGCAGCAGTCGGGGGCACGGGTGGGCGTGATGGACGCGGACGTCTACGGCCCGTCGCTGCCCCTGTTGACCGGCGTCAGCGGGCGCCCCGAGGCCCAGGATAAGCGGATCTTCCCCCACGTGGGATACGGCATGAAGCTCATGTCCATGGGCTTTCTGGTGTCTGGCGATGCGCCCGTGATCTGGCGCGGCCCCATGGTGCATGGCCTGATTCGCCAGTTCCTGACCGACGTGGAGTGGGGAGAGCTCGATTACCTGGTGGTGGACATGCCGCCGGGCACCGGCGATGCCGCCCTCACCCTGACGCAACTGGCGCCGCTCGCGGGTGCCGTGATCGTGACCACCTCCAACGACTTGTCCCTGGTGGACGCCCGCAAGGGGCTCGCCATGTTCCAGAAGGTGAACGTGCCGGTGCTGGGAATCGTGGAGAACATGTCGTACTTCACGCCCCCGGACCTGCCGGACCGCAAGTACTACATCTTTGGACAGGGCGGCGGCAAACGGACGGCCGAGGAGCTGGGCGTCGATTTCCTGGGAGAGATCCCCATCGATCCGCGCATCGTCGAACGGGGCGACGCGGGCCAGCCGATCGTCGACTGCGAGCCGGACTCCGCCGCGGCCCAGGCCTTCAAGAGTCTCGCCGGGCGCGTCGCACGCAAGCTGGCAGTGCTCGCCGAGAACGCCCCGGCGGTTGCTGACGCCAACATCACCTGGGTCACGAGCCCGAACTGAATCAGCTGCCGGCGGCCTGGGGCGTGCCGTGCAGCAGATCCTTGAGCATGATGGGGGCGGGGCTCATGCTTCCCTCGCGCGCCGTCTGGATCAGGAACTCTTCCAGCGTGAAGTGGCGGAACTCCACGTTGGTGGGCGGCTCGAAGAACGACTCGGGGATCGGCAGGCCACTCAGCCAGTTGACGTAGTCGGTGTACATCCGGGTTCCCGTAGCCCGCAGGAACACCTCACTGCGCACCGGGAGCATGAGATCGTTCTGGGTCACGCAGACCTCGCGCCGTCCCACGCGGTCGGTCAGGCGATACAGGTTGCAGGGTGAGCCCGCGACCTCATTCTCACCCACCATCTCGGCTCCCTGGCGCAGCAGCGCCTGGAGCTCCTGACCGAAGGGGCGATCGCGATTCTTGTCCTGGGCGATGGCCTCGCGGGAGCGCCGGATGGCCACACCCTGGCCCGCGGTGGAGTCGTAGGCGTAGTAGGTATCGCCGTGCACCAGGTTCACGTACTTGCGCCACCCGGCCACGGTCTCCACCCGCAGACTCGGTCCCAGGGACCAGTAGTAGGTCACCTGCAGCGCACCTTCGCCGCGGACCAGGGCCTGCGAGAAATAGCTGGAGACAGGAGCGGGGGCCTTCTCCTGGGCGCCGGCAGGCAGCGCCCACAGCCCCACAGCCGCCAGCCACGCGACTCCCGACACGGCTGAGAGCCTCACCGGACTGCCTCCTCGGGAGCCTGGGCTCCGGGCATCAGCGCCGCAATCGGACGCCCCTCCATCCAGTCGGGGACCGGAAGGCCGAGAAGAGCCAGCGCCGTGGGCGCCACATCCACCGCGCGCACGCTGCCCAGTTTGCCCCCCGCCTCGGCGCCGCGGCCGAAGGCCACGAAGAGTGCTCCCATTTCTTTCATATCGGAACGGTAGCCGTGGGAGCCGCGCATGGCCGGTTTCTCGGAATCCGATCGCGAAATGGCGGTTCCGGCAGGTGCGATCACCACCACGTCGCCGAATCGGATGTGACCCAGTCGCAGGTCAGCCGGTGCTTCGGCGCGGCGATGGGCTTCGAGCCCGAGCGCCCGGGCCGTTTCGAGCACGTCCTGCACACGACCTGCACCTTCGTGAAGCGTAACCATGGCGAAGCCGCCGCCGCCGAGCACGCGCGCCGGGATGTCGCGCTGGCGCAGGGCGGCGTCCAGATCCACGTTGCGATCGACGCGGGCCATGCCGTGATCCGACAACACCAGCAGCGTGGTGGTCTCGAGCAGATCGCGCTCCTCGAGACCCCGCACCAGCCGCGCGAGCGCCGCGTCCTGCGGGCCCAGGGCGCGCCGCACCGGCAGCGAGCCCGGGCCGTGCACGTGACCGGCCCCGTCGCCCCCGCGAAACCAGCTGGTCACCAGACGCGGGCGCGCAGCGTCCGGCAGGTCGAGCCAGGCCAGGATCTGCTCCACCTTCTCGGCCTCGGGTGTGGACTCGTCGAACGCCTTCCAGTGGCTAGGCCCGATTCCGTTGCGCCAGGGCCCCTGGGACCCCACCCAGTGGAAGGCGGCCGACACCACCCCGTGACGTTCGGCCCACGACCAGATGGGCTCCACCTCGATCCAGGTGGGATCGTCGCCATACCGGAACAGGCCCCGCACCGGATCCTGGAACACGTTGCCGGTGATGCCGTGGACCTCTGGCGCCACTCCCGTGGCGAGGCTCACGTGGTTGGGAAACGTATTGGTGGGAAACACGGGAATCAGACGCTCTGCCGTGGCGCCGCGCCGGGCCAGCCCGGCCAGGGCCGGCAATCCGTCCCAGGTGGTGACGTCGGGCGGGGTCCCGTCCAGGGAGATGACGATGACGCTCGGCCGACGCGCCCCGGAAGATTCGGGCGCGGCCCGGGCGACGCCACTCCACCACAGCAGCGCCACACCGGCAATACACGCGCAACTGCGACCCACATGCGATTCATGGATGCGCCCCATCGCTTGCGACCTTATCATCGGACTCCATGAACGTGGCACTGACGATCGCGGGCTCGGATCCCACCGGCGGAGCGGGCCTGCAGGCGGACCTGCAGGTCTTCCAGCGGCTCGGTCTTCACGGAGCCGGCGTGGTAACGGCGCTGACGGTGCAGGACAGCGGGAAGGTACACCGCGTGCTGCCCGTGTTTCCCAACGTGGTGCTCGAGCAGCTGCGCGCCTTGTTGGCCGACTTCAAGCCCGACGTGGTCAAGATCGGCATGCTGGGCAGCGACGACGTGGCGCGCAGCGTGGAACTCGGACTGCGCGACCTGGACGAGGATCCGCGCTACCCCATTCCCATCGTAATCGACCCGGTACTGGCTGCCAGCGACGGAACGCCGCTGCTGGAGCGGCGCGCCTTCTCCACCCTGGAGAGGCTGATGGGAAGGGCGGCCCTGGTGACGCCCAACGCATTGGAAGCCCAGATGCTCACCGGCGCCGATGTCTCCTCCGAGGAAGGCGTGGAAGCCGCCGCCACCAGCCTGCTCTCGTGCGTGGGTGCCGGGGCCGCGCTCGTAACCGGGGGCGACCGGACGGGCCCGCCCCGGGACCTGCTGGCGGTGCGTGAGGGTGGCGGCATCAGCCTGCGCTGGCTGGACGGCGAACGCATCGGCCGCGACCCGGTGCACGGCACCGGATGCGCCCTGGCGTCGGCCGCCGCGGCGGGTCTGGGGCGGGGCCTCTCCCTGCTGGATGCGGTGGCCGCGGCGCGGGAGTTCGTGGCAGCTGCCCTGCGGCGCGCCGAAGCCCGCGGGAAGCTCGCGCGCTTCCTGGTCTATTCCTAGTTCTCGGACATGCGCACGGGCAGGCGGCGCGCTCCCCAGGTGCCGGGGACGCCTTCGAAGACCCCGGCGCAGCGGACGCCGCAGGTGCGGCAACGGCCCGCGTCGTCGAGGCCCCACGACGTGATCACGTAGCGGTCGCGACCGATCAGCGTCTCGCCGCAGCCGGTGCATGCCGTGCTCTGTCCCTCCGGGTCGTGAACGTTCCCCGTGTAGACGTAACGGGCGCCGTGCTCCATCGCGATGCGGCGGGCGCGGACCAGGGTTTCGAAGGGCGTGGGGGGGACGTCGCGCATGCGATAGTCCGGGTGGAAGGCGCTGAAGTGCCACGGCACCTCGGGCCCCAGATGGTCGGTCACCCAGCGGCTCGCGGCGGCCAGCTCTTCGTCGGAATCGTTCTCTCCGGGAATCAGCAGCGTCGTGATCTCCAACCACACGTCCGTTTCGTTGTGCAGGTACAGCAAGGTGTCGAGAACGGGCTGCAACTCGCCGCCACAACGCTTGTGGTAGAACGCCTCGGTGAAGCCCTTGAGGTCCACGTTGGCCGCGTCCATGTGGCGGAACAACTCCCGCCGAGCTTCCTGGCACACATAGCCCGCGGTGACGGCGACGCTGCGCAGGCCCCGAGTCCGGCAGGCCACCGCAGTGGCGGCCGCGTACTCCAGGAAGATCACCGGGTCGTTGTACGTGAAGGCAACGCTGCGGCAGCCGAGGTCGCCCGCCACCTGGGCGATCCGGTCCGGCGGGGCTTCGTCGGCCAGGGTGTCGATTTCGCGCGATTTGCTGATGTCCCAGTTCTGACAGAAGCTGCAGGCCAGGTTGCAGCCGGCGGTGCCGAACGAAAGCACGGGCGTACCGGGCAGGAAATGGGCCAGGGGTTTCTTCTCGATGGGATCCACGCAATAGCCGCTGGAACGACCGAAGCTGGTGAGAACGATCTCGTCGCCGCGCCGGGCCCGCACGAAGCACAGGCCGCGCTGCCCCTCCGAGAGGCGACAGTGCCGGGGGCATACATCGCACTGGATGCGGCCGTCCGGGGCCCGGCCCCAGAAGCGCGTGGAAACCACCGATTGCCCGGGCACCGTTCGCCTCCCCTGCACCAGAGTGTAACCGGGTTGCAATTTCGGGCTTCCACCGCACACTTTCGAAGGTCGAGAACCCGGGGGTTCGCGTGACCCAGGAGATCGTGCGGCCGCCGGCCGTCGCCGGCAGCTTCTATCCGTCGGATCGGGACGAGCTCGATGCCGCCGTGAGGGGCTACCTGGAGTCGGTTCCCGCCGCAGATCGCGACGAGCCCACGCCGGTGGCGTTGATCGTCCCCCATGCGGGATACATCTACTCGGGCCCGGTGGCCGCTTCGGCCTACGCGCGCGTCGCCCCGGCGCGCGACCGCATCCGCCGGGTGGTGCTGCTGGGGCCGGCCCACCGGGTGCCGGTCGCGGGGCTGGCCGCACCGGACGCCACGGCCTTCGAAACGCCCCTGGGCCGCGTGCCATTGGATCGGGTGTCGCTGCGCCGCGCGGTCGCACTGCCCCAGGTGGAATTCTTCGACGCCGCCCACGCACGCGAACACAGCCTGGAAGTCCACCTGCCGTTCCTGCAGCACGTGCTCGCGGACTTCGCCCTGGTGCCCCTGGTGGTGGGCAACGCCTCGCCGCAACAGGTGGCCCGGGTGCTCGAGTCCTTGTGGGGAGGTGACGAAACGCTCGTGGTCGTGAGCACCGACCTCAGCCACTACTACGACTACGCCACGGCCAGGCAGATGGACGCGGAAACCAGCCGCGCCATCGAATCCCTGCAGCCCGAAGCCATCGGGACCGAGCGGGCCTGCGGACGCATCCCCGTCCAGGGCCTGCTGCTGGAAGCGAAACGCCGCAAGCTCGCGGTGCACGCGGTCGACGTGCGCAACTCCGGCGACACGGCGGGATCCCGGGATTCCGTGGTGGGCTACGGCGCGTATGTCGTGGGATGAATCCGGACCCGAGGCCCGCGCCCGGCTGCTGCAGGTGGCGCGGGCCTCGGTGGCCCACGGACTTCGCGAGGGACGGGCCCTGCCGGTGGCCCTCGAAGACTGTGAGCCGGGGCTGCGGGAGCGCGGTGCGTGCTTCGTGACCCTTCGGCGCGGCGCGGCCCTGCGCGGCTGCACCGGAAGCCTCACGGCCGTGGATCCGCTGGTGGTGGACGTGGCAAACAACGCCTACCGGTCGGCCTTCCACGACCCGCGCTTCCCGCCTCTCGAGAGCGAAGAGCTGGCGGGTCTGTCTTTCCACGTTTCGATCCTGAACCCGACCGAGCCCCTGCCCGTGACGTCCGAGCTCGACCTCTTCGCGGCGCTGCGACCGGGGGTCGATGGCCTGGTGCTGCGCGAAGGTTCGCGCTCCAGCACGTTCCTGCCCGCGGTGTGGCAGAGCCTTCCCGAGCCCCGGCGTTTCGTGGCCGAGCTGAAGCGCAAGGCCGGGCTGGCTGGTGACCATTGGTCGGATCGCCTGCGCTTCGAGCGCTACACGGTGGAAGAGGTGGGCGAGGCCGATTGATCCCGCTGGCGCAGCGCCTCCAGAAGCTTCTCGCACAGGTTTCCGAAAGCGCCGTTGCTCATGACGAGCACCACGTCGCCGGGTTCGCACTCGCGGGCCAGGCGATCCACGATGGCGTCCACGTCCGCAAGCGCCAGGGCATCGAGCCCGCGCGCACGCAGGGCCTCCGCCAGCTGCTCCGCCGAGAATCGTCCGGTGACGGGACCGGTCGCGCTGTAGAGCGGGCGGGCGGGGACCGCATGCACGCGAACCCGGTCGGCGCCGTCGAAGGCGCGGGCGTAATCGTCCTGGAACACGCTGCGCTGGCTCGTGTTGGTGCGCGGCTCGAAGACCGCCACCAGGCGGCGATCCGGATGGCGCGCGCGCAGCGCCTCGATCGACGCCGCCACTGCCGTCGGGTGGTGGGCGAAATCGTCGATCACGGCCACCCCGCACACCTCGCCCCGCAGCTCCTGACGGCGCTTCACCCCACGGAAGCCGGCCATTGCCGCGATCCCTTCGTTCAGCGGCACACCCAGGACGTGTCCCGTGACCAGCGCGCCCAGGGCGTTCTCCACGTTCACGCGCCCGAACAGCGGAATCTGGGCGCGCAGCCGGGTCTGGTCGTCGCCCACCACGTCGAACCGCGTGCCGTCGGCGGAAGCCTCCAGGTTTTCGGCGCGCCAGTGCAGATCCGCCCCGGAGAGCCCGTAACCCACCACCCGGCAGGGCGCGTCGCCCACTACGTCGCGCACGCCCTCGTGATCCAGCGCCGCCAGCAACGTGCCGTGTGCGGGAAGCTGGGACACGACGCGGCGGAACGATTGCTTGACGTGGTCCAGATCGCGATAGATGTCGGCGTGGTCGAACTCCACCGAGCTGATCAACAACGTGCGCGCGCCGTAGTGCAGGAACTTCGGCGTCTTGTCGAAGAAGGCGGTGTCGTACTCGTCACCCTCCACCACGAAGTGCTCGCCGCCGCCCTCGCGGAAGCCCCCGCCCACCTCCTCGAGCACGCCCCCCACCAGCAGCGAGGGGTCGCGGCCGCTTCCCAGCAACAGGGTGGCCAGCAGGCTGGTGGTGGTGGTCTTGCCGTGGGTGCCGGCGATCACCACCGAGTGCTTGCCGGCGATGGCGTGCTGGTAGAGGGCATCGGGAAAGGACAGGTACGGCAGGCCCTCGTCGATGGCGGCGCGGGCTTCCGGGTTGTCGGCGCGAACGACGTTTCCGATCACCACCAGATCCGGCGGATTGTCGAGCACGTGCTCGGCCCGGAATCCCTCGAATACCGGAACTCCCCAGCGCGCGAGCGCGGTGCTCATGGGGGGATACAGGGACTCGTCGGATCCGGTGACCTCGAGGCCGCGCGCGTGCAGCAGCCCCGCGAGCGATCCCATGCCCGTTCCGGCGACAGCAATGAAGTGGACGCGGCGCATGGACTCGCTCACCACTTCACCCGGCGAGGAAGGCTTCCATGACGTGATCGTGGACCAGCGGGCGCAGCCCGAACAGACTGCGCTTCGCCACCAGGTGCACGCGGTTGGTGAGCAGCACCACCACCGTCTCTTGGTCCAGGTCGATCCACAGGGAGGTGCCCGTGAAGCCCAGGTGTCCCACCGAGTTGGCCGAAAAATGCTGGCCCGAGCTGGAAGCACCCGGCGTGGGCGTGTCCCAACCCAGGGCCCAGTCGCTGGCGCCCGGGATTCCCTGTCGCGTCAGGAAGAGGCGCAGCATCTCGCGCGGCAGGGCGTCGCTGCGCCCGTGCCACACATCGAGCACGGCGCGGGCGAAGGTCAATAAGTCGTCGGCCGTGGAGAAGAGGCCCGCATGGCCCGCGATGCCGCCCATGACCGAGGCGTTGGGGTCGTGCACCTCGCCCCACAGGATGCGTCCGCGCCAGGGGCAGTTCTCGGTGGCCGCCATCTTGCGGCGCAGGCTTTCGGACAGCTCCGGCGCGCCGTCGCCCAGGGGCACGAAGAAGGTGTCGTTCATGCCCAGGGGCGCGAAGATGCGCTCGCGGCAGAAGTCGTCGAGCGGTTGGCGCGCCACCGCCTCCACCACCGCGCCCAGGGTGATGAAATCCAGGTCGCCGTAGACGGACGCCTCGCCGGGCTCGTGAACAAGCCCCGAACGCAGGGTCCGCTCGATCACCAACTCCCGTGCCGCGGGAGTCCCGATCAGGCGCTCGCCCGTCTTGCGCTCCTTCTCGAGCAGCAGCTCGTGGAAGCCCCGCCAGGGCTTGAGGCCCGAGGAGTGGGTCAGCAGGTGGCGCAGCGCAACCCCGTCCTTGTCGCGGTCGGAGAAGGCGGGCAGGAACTTCGAGACCGGATCGTCCAGGCCCAGGGCACCCTGGTCGGCCAGCAACATCACCGCCGTCGCGGTGGCCATGGGCTTGGTGAGCGACGCCAGGTCGAAGCGCGTCTCCCGCGTCATGGGAATCCGCTCCGGGCGTACCACTGCCAGGCCCCGCACCGACTGGTGCTCAAGCACCTCGCCGTCGCGCAGCATCCGCGCCAGCAGCACCGCCCCGGGCGTCTCCGTTCCCGCGATCGCCTTGTCGATCACGCGGTCGACGCGCAAAAGCTTCCGCCGGATCACACTGTGCTTCACGATCTCCCCGCCACTCCCGGCTCGAGGATCTGCAGCTCGCCCGTCTCGCCGTTCAGGGTAGCGCGGCCTCCCACCGGCCAGGGCTGGTTGTTTCGGCAGTGGCCGAACGGCAGACCCGTCACCAGCGGGATGCCCAGGGGACGCACCAACTCCTCGACGATCGACTCGGCGGTGATGTTCGGGTAGCGGTCGTCGACGCAGCTTGCGAAGTCGCCGAGCCCGATGCCCACCGCGGCAGCGAGCTTCCCCGATCCGCGCAACTGCTGCAGCATGCGGTCGATCCGGTACGGAAGCTCGCCCCTGTCTTCCAGCAGCAGGATCGCGCTCCGGGTGTCGATCTCCCACGCAGTGCCAATGCTGGCAGCCACCAACGTGAGCGACCCCCCCGCCAGGCGTCCCGCCACCCGCTCACCCCCGCGCCCATGCCCGCGCAGCACCCGCGGCGCCGGGTCGGCCGCCGTGATCACGTCGACCAGGGCCGCGAGCGCCAGGGGGTCCACGTCAGCGCCCCGGTCGAGCATGGGGCCGTGCACGCCCATCAGACCCGCGCAGCGACGCTGCCACAACAGGAGCGCCGTGATGTCGCTGTAGCCCACCAACGGTTTGGCCGCATCGCGAACCGCCTGGGGATCGAGCATGTGGAGGATGCGATCGCAGCCGTAGCCGCCGCGTGCGCACACGATTCCGTCCACGCGGGAATCCCCCACCAGGTCCATGAACTCCACGGCGCGCCGCGCATCGTCGCCCGCCAGGTAGTCGCGCCGCGCCAGCAGGTCGTCGCGGCGCAGCGTCTCGAAGCCCAGGTCGCGCAGCATGGCCTCGCCCTCGGCGAGGGCCGCAGGCTCTACCGGACCGCCCGGTGCGGCGATGCCAAGGGTTGCGCCGCGGCGCAGCGCGCGGGCCGGCTTCAGGCGCGGCACCGCATGTCCCGCCGCCGCTGCACTAGAAGAAGTCGCCCCCGGAGCTTTGGGGGCCCGCCGGGTAGGCGCTCGGCGTCGGGGAATGACCGCCCGGGGAACTCTCGTCGGCCAGATTCCGGAAGTTCGCGTAGCGATCCTCGAACGCCAGTCGCACGGTTCCCGTGGGCCCGTTTCGCTGCTTGGCCAGGATGAGTTCGGCCAGGCCCTGGTTTTCCTCGGTGCGGTTGTAGACCTCTTCCCGGTAGATGAAGGCGATCACATCGGCGTCCTGCTCGATGGCGCCCGACTCGCGCAGGTCGCCCATGTTCGGGCGCCGTTTGTCCGGATCGCGCTGTTCGGGCCCTCGGTTGAGCTGGGAGAGGGCGATGACCGGAATGTCCAGCTCCTTGGTCAGCGCCTTGAGTCCGTGGCTGATCTGGGCGATTTCCAGATCCTTGCGCGCCGTGGGCGTGTCGCCGTGGGCGAGCTGCAGATAGTCCACCATCACCAGATCCAACCCCCGCTCGGAGGCCAGGCGCCGGCACTTGGCCTTGATCTCCAGGATCGTGATCATGCCGGAGTCGTCGATCCAGATCTCGGCGTTGGCCAAGGTGCCCCCGGCTGCCACGAGGCGAGTGTGATCCCCCACCGAGCCGAAGCCCCGACGGAAGCTCGAGAAGTCGACGCGCGCCTCGGACGAGAGCAGACGCAGGGCCAGCGCGCGCTTGGTCATCTCCAGCGAGAAGATCGCCACCTTCTTCCCGGAGTCCACGGCCGCGTTGCGGGCGATGTTGAGCACGATCGCGGTCTTGCCCATGCTCGGGCGGGCGGCCACCACCACCAGCTCGCCGGGTTGGAGACCGCCGGTCTTCTCGTCGAAATCCTTGAAGCCCGTGGGCACACCGGTGAGCTCTCCGCCGCGGGCCATCAAGCCCTCGACGTAATTGAGCGCATCGTCCATCTCGTCGTGGAGACTCCGGAAGGTCTGCCGGCTGCGCGCCTGGCTGAGCTCGAAGATCCGCGACTCGGCGAAGTCGAGTAGCTCCTGGGCCCGGTCGGACTCGTCGAAGCCCGCCTCGGCGATTTCCGAGGCAACGGAGATCAGGCCGCGCTTGATGGACTTGTCGCGCACGATGCGCGCGTGCTGGACCACGTTGGCGGCGGTGGCCTCGTAATCGGCGATCTCCGCCAGGAAGACCGGGCCGCCCAGACCGTCGAGTTCCTTGCGCGCGTTCAGGTAGTCGGAAAGCGTGTGCAGGTCGACGGGCTCGTTGTCGTCCTGGAGCGCGAGCATGGCCCGGAAGAGTTTCTTGTGCGACGGGTGGTAAAAATCCTCGGGCTTCAGCTCGGTGAGAACCAGATGGATCGCGCTGTTGTCCAGCAGCAGGCCCGAGAGGACCGCCTTCTCCACCTCGAGATCGTGGGGAGGGACCCGGCCCGAGATCCGCGCCCCCTCGCGGGGCGTCTGCCCCGGTGTCGTCGTCCTCGCCATGGCACACCCCCCAGTGGCAAAAGGCGGGCCTGATTCTACATCACTGCTCGGCGGTGACTGTGACCTTGATCTCGGCCGAGACCTCGCGGTGCAGCCGAATGGAAACCGTGTGTTCGCCAGCTTCCTTGATCGGCTCGGCGAGAGCGATCTTGCGTCGATCGATCTCGTAACCCTTCTCCGCCAGCAGGTCGGCGATCTGGGCGACCGTCACCGACCCGAAGAGCTTGCCCTCGTCGCCCACGCGCGCCGTCACTTCCAGCGACGTCCCGGCCAGGCGGTCGCGCAGCGCTCCCAGGTCCACGAGCTCCTTGGCCGCCTTATCCGACACCACTCGCTTGAGGTGTTCGACCTCGCGAACCCGGCTATCGGTGGCCAGGATCGCCTTGCGCTGGGGCAACAGATAGTTGCGTGCAAAGCCGGGCTTGACGCGCACCACATCCCCCACCTCCCCCAGGCTGGGAACCGACTCGCGCAGGATCAGGGTCACCTGGGCCACGACGGCGTCCCCCTAGATGCCCTGGCCCGCGAAGGGCAGGATGGCCAGCTGGCGGGCGCGCTTGATGGCGATGGCCAGGGGCCGCTGGTGGCGAGCGCAATTGCCCGAGATGCGCCTCGGGATCATCTTGCCGGTCTCGCTCACGAACAGGCGCAGGGTCTTGGGATCCTTGTATTCCACGGTCAGCGTCGAGTCGGCGCAGAAGCGGCACACCTTGCGGCGCGAGAAGCCGCGCTTCTTGCCGCCGCGTAGCTTCTTGCGCGCACGCGCGCGCAAGCGGCCGCGGACGGTGTTGTCACTGGGGCGGTCGTCGCGATCCCGGCTTTCGCGCCGCGGCCCGCGGGGTCGATCGCCGTAAGATCCACCGGGGGCACTCATTGCTCGTCCTCCTCGGCAACATCCTCGCTCTCGCCGTCGTCATCCTCGTCTAGCGTCTCGGCCGGCGCCTCATCTGAGGGCTCCGCCTCAGCCTCCGCGCGGCGGGCCTCGGCGGCCGCGGATCGCTCGGCCTCTTCCGAGGCCATTCGCACGGCGTCTTCCGCCTCGCGCGCGGCACGCTCCGCGGCCTTCTCGGCCCGCACGCGCTCGAGTTCGACGGCCTCGGCCTTGCGAGCGTCCACGTCTGCCACTTCGTCCTGCACCTGCACGGTGAGGAAGCGCAACACCGAGTCATCCAGCCGCAGCGTGCGCTCGATCTCGGGCACCAACGTGCCCTCGTCCAGGTACATCAGGGTCAGGTAACGACCCTTCTGGAAGCTGCGGATCTCGTAGGCCAGCCGACGCCGGCCCATGTCGTCCCACAGCAGGCGCGTGGCACGGCCCTTTTCGAGCACGCCGTCGAGGCGGGCACACAGGGTCGCGATCCCCTCGTCGGAGATCTCGGGCTGCACGATGAAAGTCGTTTCGTATTCCCGCACACATCCTCCTCGTGGACAGACGCCCGTGGCGTCCGAGCCCCGGAATTGGCGGCGCGGCCTACGGGTTGGCCAGCGCTCTCCGGGACTGAGGCAAGCTTCGTTGGACCTGGATGGATACCACACCGGGGCGATTCCGGCACCGGAAACGAGCGAATCTCGGCGGGCCAGGGGCTCTCAGGCGACCCGATCCAGCTCTCAGGCGACCCGATCCAGCACTCAGGCGACCCGATCCAGCACTCAGACGACCAGATCCAGCAACATCGCGTGGATCCGGACGTCGGAGGTCAGCTCCGGGTGGAAGGTCGTCGCCAGGGCCCGGCCCTGCCGCACGAAGACCGGCCAACCGCCCACGCGCGCCAGCACCTCCACGTCGGCCCCTGGGCGCCGCAGCCGCGGAGCCCGGATGAACACGCAGTCGAGATCTGGGATTTCGCCCTCGGCCGGGGCCGCGAAGGAGTCCACCTGGGTCCCGTAGGCGTTGCGCACCGCCACCACGTCGATCAGGCCCAGGCTGCGCACGGGCTCGTTCTCCACCTCCCGGGCCATCAGCACGGCCCCGGCGCACGTGCCCAGGATCGGCTTCCCGGACCGGGCGAAGGCCTCGATCGGTTCGTACAAGTGAAGGCGATCCAGCCCCTTGGAGATGGTGGTGCTCTCGCCCCCCGGCAGAACCAGTGCCGAGAGCCCGTCCAGATCCTTGTCCCGGCGCACCCGCACGACCTGCGCGCCCACGCGGGCCAACGCCTGCGCGTGGGCCGCCACATCGCCCTGTATGGCGAGGATCCCGACCCGAGGGGCGCTCATGACCTCACCAGCCCCGATTCGCGAGACGCTCGTGCTCGGCCAGGGTCTTCATCTCGATGCCTTCCATGGCGCTCCCGAGTCCGCGGCACGCGGCCAACACCTCCTCCGGCTCGTCCCAGTGGGTGGTGGCCCGAACCACGGCGCGCGCCCGGGCCGGCGGATCCGCACTCTTGAAGATCCCCGAGCCCACGAACACCGCCTCGGCTCCCAGCGCCATGCACAGGGCCGCGTCCGCCGGCGTGGCGATGCCCCCGGCGGCGAAGTTGGGAACCGGCAGTGCGCCCAACTCGGCCACGCGGCGCACCAATTCCACCGGCGCGCCAAGCTCCTTGGCCCGAGTCGGAAGCTCTTCCTCGCGCAGGGCGGCGAGCCCGCGGATGTCGCCAAAGACCTGACGCAGGTGGCGAACCGCCTCGACGATGTTGCCGCTGCCCGCCTCGCCCTTGGTGCGGATCATGGCCGCGCCCTCTCCGAGCCGGCGCAGGGCCTCACCCAGGTTGCGAGCACCGCACACGAACGGCGAGCGGAAGCCGCGCTTTTCGATGTGGTGCTCCTCGTCGGCGGGGGTGAGCACCTCGCTCTCGTCGATGAAGTCGACGCCCAGCGACTCCAGGATGCGAGCCTCGGCGAAGTGGCCGATGCGCACCTTCGCCATGACCGGGATCGATACCGAGCGCTGGATGCCCTCGATCACCTCGATCGAGCACATGCGGGCGACCCCGCCGTCGCGGCGGATGTCGGCCGGCACGCGCTCGAGCGCCATCACGGCGCAGGCTCCCGCCTCCTCGGCAATCTTGGCCTGGTCGGGCGTGGTGACGTCCATGATCACGCCGCCCTTGAGCATCTCGGCCAGGCCGACCTTGATCTCGAACGACTCGGCGGTGGCCCGGACGCCCCCGTTGCCGCCCTCTCCGCGCTTTCCGCCGCTTCCGCCCTTTCGTTGCTGACTCGCCATTTTCGATGCCTCCGTCTACCGGGGATCCATGGGCGGAACCCCGCTGATGCTCAGATCTGGACCTGGGTCGTGCGCCGCGGATGGTCGCGCAGCCGGGCGCGGATCACCCGCGCCAGCGCCGACACGCCCCGCACAAGCGACTCCTCGTTGGCCATGGCAAACGTGAGTCGCAACCCCCGCGACGTGCGGCCGTCCAGGTGGAACTGTGACCCGGGCGCGAACAACACGCCTGCCGCCACGGCGTCCGCCAGCAGATCTCCAGTGTCGATCGACTCGGGCACCTCCAGCCACACCTGATAGCCACCCTGGGGCTCGGTCCAACGCACGCCTTCGGGCATCTCCGCCGCAAGCGCCGTCAGCAGGGCGCGGCACCGGGAGCGCAGGATGCGGCGTAGCCGTGTCAGGTGGCGGTCGTACTCGCCGCGCGCGATGAACTCCGCCAGCGCCGCCTGCAGGGGCATGGAGTCCGAGAGATCGGTTGCCTGCTTGAGCGCCACCAGCGCGTCCACCAATCCGGCGCGCGCGGCGATCGCTCCCACCCGCACGCCCGGAAACAACGACTTCGAGAACGACGACAGGTGCAGCACGAGCCCCGAACGATCCAGGGCCGCCAGAGACGGCACCGGTTTGCCGTCGAAGCGCAGATCCATCTCGTAGCCGTCCACCACCACCGGTTTGCCGCAACGTGTGGCGATCTCCAGCAGGGCTCTCCTGTGCTCGAGCGAGGTGGTGATTCCCATCGGGTTGTGGAACGTGGGGATGGTGTAGAGGAGCTTCACGTCGGGGCGCTGCAGCACGCGCGCAGCACTGGCCAGATCGAGGCCCGTCTCGCGCATGGGTATGGCCACCGGCTCGAGCCCCAGGCCGAAGGCGGTGGCAATCGCGTTGCTGTAGGTGGGCTCCTCGAGGGCGATGCAATCCCCCGGGCTCGCGAACAGGCGCAGGCAGAGGGCAATGCCCTGGCTGGCGCCGTGGCAGAGCACGATCTGGTCGGCCGCCACGTCGATGGCGGCGCGGCGCAACCGTTCGGCCACCACGTCGCGCAGCGCCGGGTGACCCTGGGGATCGCCGTAGGCCAGCAGCTCCGGACTCCCATGGATCAGCACCCGGTTGAGAATCCGCCGGAAGGAATCCATCGGGTACAGGGAGGCGTCGGGAATCACGGCGTGCATGGGCACGCCGCCGCTGCCACTCCCGAACCGCGGCCGCGCCCGCGTGAGGTCGAGCAAGCGCTGGACCAGCGGAGACACCGCCGGTTCGAAGGGCGGCGGGGAAGCCTCGACCTCCGCACTTCGCACGAACGTGCCGCGACCGACCGTGGACTCCACCACGCCGTCGGCGGCCAGCTCCTCGTAGGCGAGGGCCACCGTGTCGCGATTCACTGCCAGCTGCCGGGCCAGCGCGCGGATCGTGGGCAGCCGCGCGCCGGCTTCGAACTCGCGCGACTCGATCCGGTGGCGGATCTGCGCGGCGATCTGGCGGTAGACGGGGCGCCCGTCACGGCCCGCGTCCCGATCCAGCGAAAACTGCATGATTCCGAGGATACGACCGGGGAAATGCCGGGTCAATCCTGGATTGTAGGGACAATTATCGGATTTATCGGGTCATTTATGGAGAATCAAAGCCAGACAATCAATCCGGCGGATTCTCCTCGGGTCGGCCCATGCCCAGCCCGCGGGCAATCAAGATCGCCACCAGGCCCACGAAGCCCGAGAAGAGTGCCCCCATCTTGGCCTCGCCCAGCAGTACCGGGTCGGTGAAAGCGGCCCCCGCCACGAACAACGCCACGGTCAGGCCCAGTGCCGCCACGAAGCCCGCCATGACCAGCTCACGCACGCCCATGCGATGCGGGAGCGGGAAGCCCAGGCGCCGCGCCATCAGCCCGAAGGCCGTGACGCCCAGCGTCTTGCCCACCACGAGTGACCCCAGGACCACCCACGTGAGCGCCCCGATCTTCGCCAGCGGGACGCCGGCGTTGGCAAACGCGAAGAAGAACAGGCCGAAGTCCACGAACAACTTCATGTGGTGTTCGAAGCGGTGGAGGGGTGAGTGCCTCATGTGCAGGTCCTCGGCCAGGGCCTCGCCCATGCGATCGACCTCGTCCTCGGCCACGAACAAGCCCACGTCGCGGCGGGGCCCGGGCAGCGCCGGCACGATGAAAACCAGGGCCAGGGCCGGATGCAGGTGGGCCAGCGTCAGGCCCGACCAGGCCAGGGGCCCCCCCACGCCCACGTAGGGGATCCAGGACTTCACCCCCATGCGGCGCATGGCGAAGGCCGCCGCCATGCCGACGAGCACCAGGCCCAGGAATTCGGGACGTGCCGGCAGCGCCGGGTCGCCGTAGAAGACCGCGATGATCACGAGTCCGATGGCGTCGTCGGCCACCGCCAACAGCAGCAGGAAGTTCACCGCCGGGTGGCCTCGCCCGAATACGGCTCGCGCAACCAGCCAGGCCAGTGCGATGTCGGTGGCGGTGGGAATGCCCCAACCGCGATGCAGCAGGCGCACGTCATCGGCTGGCCCGTAGACGCCGACGGCGAACAGGAGCCAGATGCTTGCGAAGAAGACGAGAATCGGGCCCACCACGCCGCCGAGGGTGGCCAGCAGCGGGTTCACGGCCTTGGCGGGTGGGTTCAGGCTGCCGCCGGGCAGGCAGGCTTCGGTGATCTCCTTGGCGGCGATCCCGAAGAAGAAGACCATGAAGACTTCGTTCACGAGGAAGTGGAACCTGAGATCGTGGCCGAAGATCGTGAAGTCTCCGAACGGCAGCCACTCGAGCACGTGGTGGTAGCTTTCGTAGGCCACGTTGGCTGCGACCATGGCCACTACCACCCCCGCGATCAGGGGGATCGAGAACTCCTGCAGCAGGTTCACGACGCGGGGGCGTTCGACGGCGCTCATGACTCCTCGCCCGGCTCGCGGTCGGCTGCCGCGGGATCGCGATTGTAACGATTCATCGCCACCGGAAGGCCCTCGACGTAGATCGCCCGGATGGCCAGCGCCGCATCGGCGATGCGAGCCTCGAGCCCGGCTCCCTCGTCGGACGAGAAGCCCTCGAGCACGTGTTCCGGCGTGCCCTGGGGGCCCTGCGGCCGCCCGACTCCGAAGCGCAGACGCGGGAAGGCCTGGTGGCCGAGCACCTCGATCACATGCCCGAGGCCCCGGTGGCCGGCGGAGCCCCCGCGCGGGCGAATGCGGATGCGCCCGAAGGGAAGGTCCACATCGTCGAACACCAGCAGCAGATCTTCACCCGGATCCGCGATCGCCAGCGTCCGCACCGCCTCGCCCACCGAATCTCCCGAGCGGTTCATGAAGGTCTGCGGCTCGAGCAGTGCGATGGAAAGCGAGCTGCCGTCCGGAAGTGGAAGCGACCCGCTGCCGAAGCGGCCCTCGAACCGTTCCTGCTCGAGCGCGATGCCCAGATCGCGAGCCAGGCGCGTAACGATCCGGAAGCCCACGTTGTGGCGGGTGTGGAAGTAGCGGCGTCCGGGATTCCCCAGGCCAACGACGAGCTTCACTGCAGCTGCGACGCGATTCGCCGCCGCGCTTTTCCTAGTCCTTGTCCTTGGCGTCGTCGGGCGCTGATGCGGCCGCCTCGCCCTCGGCCGCTGCGGCCGCCTCGCCCTCCGGCACCTCGACGTCGGGGGCCGCCGCCTCTTCTTCGGCCGCCGGCGCGGCCACCAGCACCACGGCCAGCTCCGGATCGTCCACGAGCTCGACGCCCGGAGGCAGCGTCAGGTCGCGAACGTGCAGCGACATCCCGATCTCGAGCGCGCTCACGTCCACCCGGATCTCCTCGGGAATCGCGGTGGGCAGGCACTCGAACTCGATTTCGCGCAGGGTGTGCTCGAGGATTCCTCCGAACTTCACACCTGCCGGGATTCCCTCCAGATGCACGGGAACCTGCACACGCACCGTCTGGGCCAGGTCCACGGTGTAGAGGTCCGCGTGCACCAGATGCCCGCCCACCGGGGTGCGCTGCAACTCGCGCACCAGCACCCGGGACCCGTCCAGCACGCTGCCGCCCTCGACTTTCAACTCGAAGAGCGTGTTGAGGCCGTCGGCGGCGAGCACCTGCTCCAGGGGCTTGGGGTCGAGGCTGACGGACAGCGGGGCGGTCTTGCGCCCGTAGCAGATGCCGGGGATGCGACCCGCTGCGCGCAGACGGCGCGCGGCGCCCTTGCCGCTTTCCTGGCGCACTTCGACGACCAACTGGTTCTCGGCCACGATTCTCTCCTCGGAATTCGATCAGACGAAAAGCGAGCTCACGCTCTCTTCGTTGTTGATGCGGCGGATGGATTCGCTCAGCAGGGGAGCGATGGAGATCACGTGCAGCTTATCGCAGCTGAGGGCGTCGGGTCGCAGCGGAACCGTGTTGGTGATCACCAGCTCCTCCAGCTGCGACTCGCTGATGCGCTTGATGGCCGGCCCCGAGAGCACCGCGTGGGTGATCACGGCGGCGACCGAGCGTGCACCTTCGCGCTTGAGCGCTCGCGCCGACTCGGCCAGGGTTCCGGCGGTATCCACGATGTCGTCCACGATCACGCACGTGCGGTCGCGCACGTCGCCGACGATGTTCATCACCTCGGAAACGTTGGCGGCCTCGCGGCGTTTGTCGATGATGGCCAGGTTCACGTCCAGGCGCTTGGCGTAGGCCCGCGATCGCTCCACGCCGCCCGCGTCAGGCGAGATGATCACCACCGAGTCGCCGTAGCGCTCGCGAATCGCCTGCAGCAGCACCGGCGTCGCAAACAGGTTGTCCACCGGAATGTTGAAGAAGCCCTGGAGCTGCCCCGCGTGCAGATCGATGCAGAGCACGCGGTCGGTGCCCGCCGTCGAAATCAGGTCGGCCACCAGCTTCGCCGAGATGGGAACCCGGGGCGCCACCTTGCGGTCCTGACGCGCGTAGCCGTAGTACGGAATCACCGCCGTGACGCGCCGGGCCGAGGATCGCCGCAGGGCGTCGATCATGATCAGCAGCTCCATCAGGTGCGAATTGGCAGGCGCGCAGGTGGACTGGAGCACGAAGCAGTCGAGGCCGCGGACGTTCTCGCCCAGTTCGACACTCACCTCGCCATCGCTGAAGGTGCCGACGTCGGCCTTGCCCAGCTCGATGCCCAGGTGGGCCGCCACCGATTGGGCGAGGGGAATGTTCGAGTTGCCCGCGAAGAGCTTCATCGCCTGCATGACTGACCCCGACTCGTAGCTGCCGCCACCGGTGGTTGGGGCGGCAGGACTCGAACCTGCAAATGGCGGCTCCAAAGGCCGCTGCCTTACCATTTGGCGACGCCCCACCGGCGGCGCAACGCCCGCGCGGGCGCCTCCCCGCCGCCGGAGAGGGTCGCCCCCACAGCGCCGGTCCGCCAGCCTATCGGGATTCGACCCGGCCCGCGACCCGGACTGCGACCCCGGATCCGAGCGTGGCCGCGACCCGCGCCCACACCGGCGGCTCGAAGCCGGCGCGGGCCAGGCCCGCTCGGGCAGCAGCGGCGTCGGCGAACACCCCGAACAAGGTGGCGCCGCTGCCCGACATGCCCACCGCCAACGCCCCGGCGGCGTCCAGCTGCCGGCGCAGACGCGCCACCGGAGGACACAGGCGGATGGCGGCTGCCTCCAGATCGTTGGCCAGCAGCGCAGCGAAGTCCGCCGCGGGCGCCCCGCGATCGGGCCAGACCCGCGCAACCCGCGCCGCCAGGCCGACGTCGATCTCCGCCCCGGGATCCGGCACCAGGGCGTCATGGGCGGCGTAGACCGCGGTCGTGGCCAGGGGCAGGCCCGGGTTGGCCAGCACCAGGGCCAGCGGACCGAGGCCCGTCAGGGGCTCGACCTGCTCTCCCACGCCCCGCACCAGGGCCGGGCGCGGATCCAGGAAATAGGGCACGTCGGCCCCCAGGCCGAGCGCCAGCCGGGCCAGATCGTCGCGGGCGTAGGCGTCGGGAAACTCCGCAGCGAGGCCCCGCAACACGGCCCCCGCATCGCTCGAGCCACCGCCGAGACCGGCCGCCGGGGGCACGCGCTTGGTGAGCCGGATCGAAACCCGGTGAGAAAGGCCTGCCCCCGAGAGAAACTCGCTGGCGGCGCGGGCGGCCAGGTTGCTGGCGTCCCGGGGCACCGGCGACGCGGCCGGGTCCGAGTCCGTGCTGAGTTCGAACTCGACCCGGGCGCGAGCAGCCGGCGCAACGGCCAGCTCGACCCGATCGCAAAGGTCCAGGGGTACGAACACGCTCTCCAGCTCGTGGAGACCATCGCCGCGAATGCCGGTGATGCGCAGCCCCAGGTTGAGCTTGGCAGGGGCGGAGAGCGGCGGGTTCAGCTGCCGGTCTCGCCGGCCGGACCGGCGCCCGGTGTGGCCTTGCCCGCATTCACGAAGTGCATGCGGAGCTCGTAGAGAAGGTCCCCCACGAGTCGGATCTCCGCGGCCTGCAGGTTGCCCCGGGTCTTGTCCTCGAGCATCTGCAGGGTGTCGATGGTCTGCTTCGCCGCGGTCAGGTTCGGCTCGGCCGCGGTCTTGCCGGTTTCGGGATCTCCCACCAGTCCCAGGTGGTAGAGCGCCGAGGTCGCCAGCGACAGGACGAATGCGGAGAAGTCGACCCGCGGCAGCGGCCCCGCGGATGCCTCCTCATGATCGCCCTCGGACCCGGCCGGCTTCGACTCTTCGCCCGGGTCGCCCCGGCGGTCGACGATGGTGAAGCCGCGATCTTCCGACTTCTCGTCCGCCATGGGATCCGGTCCTCCAGCTCCGCTATGCCGAGTGCGGCTTGTCCGTTTCGAGGTCTGTGCTCGGGTTGGCTTCGCCCAGCGTCGTCAACTTGTCCGAAACGTCGGGCAGCGAGTCGAGCGCCTTCTTGAGCTCCTTGGCGGTGACCCAGCCACGGCGTTGGACGAGTCGGCGATCGAGTCGTAGCTTCTTGATTGATTCTTGATCCATGGATTCCCCTCTGATTCCGCCGCGATTCCACCGCGATTCCAACGTGATCCCACCGGCAACCCTCCGGACCGGGATCCGGGCCTGGGGTGAGAACCCTAGCAAATTGGCGTGTCTAGAGCGGATCCGATAGCCTGCGAGACGTTGGCGTTGGAGGTGACCATGGCGTACCGGTCCCTCTTCGGGCCGCTCCCCTCCAGACTCTCGATGCTGCTCGGGTTCGTCTGCCTGCTTTCCGGCGGGCTGGCGGTGGGGTGCAAGAGCCCGGAGCCCAGCTTCGAGGAAGTGGCCCCGGCGGACGAGCTGTACCAGGAGGGGCTCACGACCCTGGAGGGCTATCGCATGCTGGGCGTGATTCCGCGTGTCGACTACACCGCGGCCATCGAGGCGTTCCAGGCGATCGTCGACAACTATCCCTACAGCGACTACGCCGTGCTGGCCGAGCTCAAGATCGCCGACGCCTACTTCGAGGACAAGCGCTACGAAGAGGCCCTCTCCTACTACCGCGACTTCTCGGAGCTGCACCCCCAGCACGAGAAGGTTCCCTACACCATCTTCCAATCCGCCCTGTGTCATGAGCGGCGTGTGCGGGATCCCCAGCGCGACCAGACCCCCACCGTGGACGCGCTGGTCTACCTGGACCGGCTGCTGACCCACTACCCGCACTCCGAGTACGCGCAACGCGCCGAAATCCTGTGGCGCCAGCTGCGAACTCGCCTGGCCCACCAGATCACCTCGATCGCCGACTACTATCTGGCCAGTGGCGAGTACGAGGCGGCGGCCGAACGCTACCGATCCCTCCTGAACGAATACCCGGGGCTCGGGCTCGATGCCGAAACGCTCTACAAGCTCGCCCTGTGCTACGACCAGATGAATCGCAACGATGAGGCTGCGCTGATCTTCCAATCCATCGTGCAGCATTACGGAGACAGCTCGGTGGCGGAGGATGCCAGGGCGCAGATGGGAAGGGGAATCGATTGGCGACCCCGAGCGCGCTGACGGGAACCGGCAGGGCCGGCGACCGACGCTCCGTAGGAGCCATGACCCCGGCGGAGCGGCGAACCTACCAGCTCGCGTGCCGCCACTTCGAGAGCGGCGACGCGGATGGGGCGCTCAGCCACTTCACCGATCTGTTGCGCACGCAACAGGGCTTCGCCGACGTCCACTACCGGGTGGGCGTGCTCCAGGAGCGCAAGGGCGACCTGGGTGCCGCGGCGCGAAGCCTGTGGCAGGCGCTGCGCCTGAATCCCAGCTACGCCGAGGCGATCCTTGCGCTGGCCAGCGTCTACGAAAGCCAGGGAGACTTCGATCGCGCTCGCGAAATTGCGGAACGCGCCCGCTTCGCCGCGCGCGCAAGTGCCGGCAAGCTCGACGCCACCACCCGTGGCAAGCTCGCGAACATGCAGGCCCAGCTGGGCGACGCCCTGCTCGAGGCGGGCGAGGCGCGCGAAGCCATCGATTGCTACAGCCGGGCGCTGGATCGCTGCCCCGAGTTCCACGACATCCGGCTGCAACTGGGTATGGCCCTGCGCGACGCCGGGCTGCCCGACCGCTCGGCCGCCGAGCTGCGGCGGGTGCTGGAGGCCCGGCCCGAGATGCTCGTCGCGCGGGTCCAGCTGGGAGTCACCCTGCACTCCCTGGGTCGGGCCCACGAGGCCATCCGGGAGTGGAAGCGGGTGCTCGAGAGCGACCCTACCCGCCGCGACGCCCTGATGTACCTGCGCCTGGTTCGCATCTAGGGTTCGCAGAGCTGGAGATCTAGAACCAGAACTGGACTCCCCCCGGGGCGCAGGCTCCGCTTTCGTTTTTGCCGGATTCGTGGTTCGATGGCCGTGTGGGGTCACGCCCCGCGCCGAGTCGCATGGCCGGCCCCGCCGAAAGGGGTAGCTCGCCATGCACAGACTCCGCCGGGTTGTTCGCAGTCTCCATCTGGTCTCGGCGCCGCCGGACACCAGCGTGCTCGAGGTGGCGCGCATCATGTGCCGGGGCCACGTGGGGGCGATCCCGATCCTCGACGACGACGACCTGGTCGGGATCTTCTCGGAGCGCGACCTCATGCAACGCGTCGTGGCAGCGGGTCTGGATCCGTCGACGACGCCCGTGCAGGAGGTCATGACGCGTCACGTGATCACGGCGGTCCTGGACGAGCCGGTGGACACCAGCCTGAAGAAGATGCAGAAGACCGGGTGTCGACACCTGCCCGTGGTGGAGTCGGGCCGCGTGCTGGCCGTGATCTCCATGCGCGACCTGCTTCGCGACGAACTCGAGGAACAGGGCGAGGAGATCGCCAACCTGCGCGCGTACCTGCACCAGACGCCGCACTGACGCAGCCGGGGCGGACCCAGGATCGCGGGATCACGACGGGCTTGGCCCGCCACCTCAACTCTACGCTGGGAAGCGTTGGCTTTTACAGAATGGATGTTGCACTAGCGTCTACGAGATGCCAGGAGTGGTTCCGACGGTTCCCTTCTCGGTGCTGCTGCGCGCCCGGTCCTGAGCGATGAAGGCGATCTCGGCTTCGGGTTCAGCGCGCAGGCGTTGCGGCGTCAGCTCCGCGTCGGGGTGACGGGGCCGGCCTTGCTCGCCGCGGGCTCCACGATCTCCAGCTCTGCGAAGCTGGTGCTGCATTCCGCGTCGAGAGCCAGCGAGGGTTTGCCGAACAGGTAGCCCTGGCCGTAGGTCACGCCCAGCCCCCGCAGCTTCCAGTATTCTTCCCGCCTCTCGACGCCTTCCGCCACGATCAACGACCCGATGCCCTTGGCCAGGGCCACCATGGCCTTGATGATCTCCTGCTTGACGATACTCGTGTCGAGATTGCGGACCAGGCCGATATCGATCTTCAAGAAGCCGGGGTGCAGCTCCATGATCCGCTCGAGATCCGAATCTCCCGCGCCGATGTCGTCGCTCGCGTGCACGATGCCGATGTCGAGATAATCCTGCATCGCCTCCCGAAACAGGTCGTAGTTGTCGATCGCGAGCTTCTCGTTGACCTCGAAAACCACGTTTTCCGGCTTGATCTTGAGATCCTCGAGAAGCTGCTTCAGGTAGGCACCCCGGAATTCCGGGTCGTGGATCGTCATCGTCAGGGTATTGACGAAGATCTTCTTGTCGGTCTTCAGGTCGCGCACACTCTCGAAGGTCTTCCTTCGGCACAGCGCGTCCAACTCGAACGACAGTCCATATTCTGCGGCGAGAATGAACATCAACATGGGACTGGCGAACTCGGTTCCTTCCTTCCCCCGGGACAGTGCCTCGTAACCGATGACTTCGAGTGTGGCGAGGTCGACGATCGGCTGGAAGACCGTGTGGATGTCTTCCTGGATGAGCGTCTTCTGCAGCATGTATTTGGTGATGTAGCCCTGCCGTTCACTCATGAACTCGCCCATCTTCTTGGCCTGGCTCACGAGCTGCATGATGAGGCGCATGTTCGAGATCATCGGATTGTTGACGACGAGCCCGTAGCCCACCGAGGGCTTGGAGTGCACCTTGAAATAGGGATACAGGGTGTCGAAGATCTGGCTCTTGATCGTGGCCCGGGCCCTCTCGGCCAGGGATTCCAGGTGATCGAGGAGAGTGGTCTTCTTCTCGCGAGGCGCCGCCAGAAACAGTACGAAGGTGTCGATATCGAGCAGGTCGATCACGAAGATGTCTTCGTCGCGGAATTCCTGTTGCTTGAGATCCGAGATGATCGTTGCGACCTGTCGCAACAGCTTGTGGTAGATGGTGCTTCCGTACTGGTATTCGATCTGGTTCAGGTTCTCGACCCGGATGGTGATACAGGCCAGATACTTCGAATCGATCAGGATCTTCTCGATCTGCGCGTACGCCTGGACGACGGTCGGAAGCTCGAGCTCGGCGTTGTAGTAGAAGCCCTGGTGGATGGGGACCTCGATGTAGTCCCGCTCCCTGTCTCCGTCGTTCGACATGGTCTCCCCCCAACTCGCCCTGCGAGTCCTGCACTCCGCCTCGACAGTGTTTTCGGCCACCGGGCGGACGCAATTGAGCCGAGATCCAGACCGGCGCTCGATGGGGTCGGGGGGTTGATTTCGGCACTGTAGGTATTTACACCCATTCGCCGTGGCTCGATATTGCAGGCTGCGCACCGCTGCAGCCGACATTGGATCCAGTGGAAGTGGAGTTGAATCGATAGGCCGAGGAATCCCGGAGCGCTGCTCCTGGCAGTTGCCGCCTGTTTGCCGTTCGCCGCGTCGCCACTCGCGGCCGCCCGAAAGGGCCCCGTAGCCATCGGTGAACGTCCGACACTCGGGGGCCACGTCGATCCGGCCGAGATCGAGGGCGTGGACTGGGATCTGGTCGTGAAGACCTTCCACCAGAAGGGCGCCGTGGTCTCGCTGCGGGAGTTCAGCAACCACGCCATGAACCATCACCACGGCATGCAGTCGGTGGAGCGCTTCGGCGAGGACATCGATCCGGATGGGGACGGAGTCCGGGACGAGCTGAGCGGGGGGGGCCTCACGGCGCTCACGATCTTCCAGGCGGCGCTGCCGGTTCCCGGTCGGGTGGAGCCCACCGGAACGCGGCGCTTTCTTCGCCCTCTCCCGGGACGACCAGGACGCGGTCATCGAGTTCCTGAAGACCCTCCAGGTACTGCCCGAGGAGAAAACCGGAAAACGCTAGAGGCGCAAACGCCGGTCGCGGAGGATGACGCCGGCGGCGTTGCGGCCGCAGGCGCCCATGACGCCGCCGCCCGGGTGGGTGCCGGCGCCGCACAGGTAGAGGCCGTCGATGGCGGTGCGGTAGTGGCCCCAGCCCGGCAGCGGCCGCATGAAGAGCAACCGGTCCAGCGACATGGCCCCGTGGAAGAGGTTGCCGCCGGTGAGGCCGAAGATCCGCTCGAGATCCGGCGGCGCCAGCACGTCGCGCTCGAGCACACTGTCCGAGAAACCGGGCGATACCTCGTCGATGCACGCCAGCACCCGGTCCGCGAAGCGATCGCGCTGGATCGACCAGTCGCCTCCCGCCAGCGTGTAGGGCACGTACTGCACGAACAGCGATGCCACGTGTAGGCCCGGCGGTGCAAGGCTCGGGTCGATCGCCGACGGCAGCGTGAGCTCGATCATCGGTCGCTCGGGAAGAGCGCCGCGTTCCGCCGCGACGAACGCCGCGTCGATACCGTCGAGATCGACGGCACCCAGATGGAGGGTGCCGTGGTGGTGCGGACCGGGATCGCCGTCGCGCCCCGAGAAGCGGGGCAACCGATCGAGCGCCAGGTTGATCTTGAGGCTGGGGCTGCGGAAGTCGAGCGCGTCGATTCCGCGCGCCACCTCGCCCGGCAGGTGTTCGGCGCCCACCAGGCCGAGCAACGTGCGGTGGGGATCGGCCCCGGACACCACGGTGGTGGCCTCCACGCTCGTGCCGTCCTCCAACACGACGCCCCGGGCGCGGCCGTCGCGCACCTGGATCGCAGACACGGGGGCATCCGTGCGGATCACGGCGCCGGCGTCGCGGGCGGCGCTGGCAATGGCTTGCGAGAGCTGGCCCATGCCGCCTTCCACGTAGGACCACACCCCGCGCTCGCCGTGGGTCTCGCCCATCACGTGGTGGAACAGCACGTAGCCCGAGCCCGGGGTCGAGGGCGAGGCCCAGGCGCCGATCACCGCATCCGTGGCCAGGGTTCCGCGCAGGGGCTCGCTCTCGAACCAGCTCTCCAGCACCGGGCGCGCGGGCCCCAGCATCAGGGCCAGCACCTGGGGCAGGTTCCGGCGCAGGCGCAGGCCCCCCCGGGCCAGGCGCAACAGCCCGCGCAGATCGCGCCAGCTCGGGTGAGCGGGATCCGGGGGCGGCTCGTCCAGAGACGGCGCGAGCGTGCGCGCAATCGAGTCCAGGAAGGCTTCGTATGTGGGATAGCGCTCGGCGTCGCGGGGCGAGAAGCGTCGGATCTCGCGATGGGTGGCGTCCCCATCCGACCCCAACAGCAGGCCCGGGTCGCCGGGAAGGGGTGTGAACGACGACGGATCGCGGCGCAGCAGGCGCAGACCCCGGTCCGAGAGGCCCAGCTCGCGGATCACGGCGGGCCGCAGCAGGCCCGCCACGTAGGCGGCCCTCGAGACCCGGAAGCCCGGCCACAGCTCCTCCGTGACGCAGGCCCCCCCGATCACGGACCGGCGCTCGAGGACCACCACCTTCTGGCCCGCCCGGGCCAGGTAGGCGGCCGCCACCAGGCCGTTGTGGCCGGCCCCGATCACAACCGTGTCGCATCGCATGGCCGTGGATACTAGACTTTCGGCGCAGTCGGACGTCAGTCGAACAGCAGTCGGACGTCAGTCGGACGTCAGTCGAGCAGGACGGGGCGGGGCGGGGGGTCTCGTGTTCGGATTCGAGCCGATCGATGTCGCCGCCGCAGCCATCCTGGCTGCCGCCGCCTTTCGCGGCTTCTTCCGTGGGCTCATCCGCGAGTCGTTCTCCATGGCGGCGCTGGCGGCGGCCGTGTTCAGCGTGAAGTTCCTGGCGGATCCCCTGGGTGTCTGGTTGATCCAGACCACAAAGGGTCAGATCAGCGAGGGCATAGCACCCTTCGCCGCGGGCGTGCTCCTGGCGGTATCCAGCATTGTCCTCGTCGTGATCGTGGGACGCTTCGTGCGCCGCGGATCGCGCTGGGCGGGCCTGGGTTGGGCCGATCGCGCAGGGGGCGCCGTGTTGGGGGGCGCCGAGGGCGCCATCGTGGTGGGAATCCTGCTGCTGGTGGCGGGGAACACGCTGGGCCGGACCCACCCGTCCCTGGCGCAGACCCGCAGCATCGCGGCCCTCGAGCAGATCGAGCAGATCGCCCAGAACCCGCCCCGCCTCGACGACCTCGACGTCGCCGCTCCGCCTCGTTAGTTCGTTGGCCTGCGCGTGGCTGCGCCCCGCTAGGTGGCATCACTCCACATCCCCTGCTCGCGGATGAGATCCACCAGGCGGTCGGTCGCTTCGGCTTCGGGAACGTGTCGCGACACCAGTTCCGCGCCCACGTAGAGGTTCACCTCACCGGGGCCAGAGCCCACGTAGCCGAAGTCGGCGTCGGCCATCTCGCCGGGGCCGTTCACGATGCAGCCCATCACGGCGATCTTCAGGCCGCGCAGGTGTCCCGTGCGCGCCTTGATACGCGCCGTGATCTCCTCCAGATCGAAGAGCGTCCGTCCACACGAAGGGCACGAGATGAACTCGGTCCACGACGTGCGAAGACGCGCTCCCTGCAGGATGCGGTAGGCCAGGGCCAGATTGCGGCTCGGCTCCCCGAAGCCCGAGAGCGAGACGGCGTCACCCAGGCCGTCACACAGGGGCGCGCCCAGCTCGATGGCGGCGGCGAGCAGCGACTCGGACTCGGGGAGAGACGCGTCGCGCCGGTGGCGCAGCACCAGGGGCACGTCGGCGGCCCCACGCGCGCGCAATCGGGCCGCCACCGCGCGCACACCGTGCAACGGGCGGGGGTCCTCGACACACACGGCGAAGGCCTCGAGGTTCGCTGCTGCGCTCGCCGCGAGCGCCCGATCCAGCTGGGGCGCCAACTCCGCGGTGCGACCGCGGACGGCCCACTCCACCGGAATCCCCGCGCGCACGGCACAACGGGCGGTCTCGACCAGCTCGTCGTCGTCCACCAGCACGCCGGTGGACACCACCAGCCGCTCGACGACGTCGGCGCACAGGTCCACCCAGCCCGCCTCGCCGCGGGCGATCAGCGGCAGGTCGAGCTCCGCCCGGGCCAGCGCCTCGCGCAGGCCCTTCAACAGGGGAGCGCTGCCGGGGTCGAGCACCTCCACCAACAGGCCCTCGCACGCTAGCTCCGGCGCCCGGGCCAGCGACGCGGCGAGTTCCTGGACCCAGGGCTTGGGATCCACCGGGGCCGGCCCCAGGTCGAGTTCGACCCGCACCGGTGCGGCGCCGCCGAATTCGAACCCCTCGCGCCCCAGGCTGCGCGTGCTGCGGCGGCGGTGACTGTAGGGATCGTCCACGTGGACGGCGCCCGGGTCGGCAACGCGTTGGGGCGGACGCTGCCATAGGGCTTCCGTGCGCCGGGCCAGCGCGATTGCCACCGGCACCTCCCGCACCGGATCCTCGGTGAGCGACACGCGGATGGTGTCGCCGATGCCGTCCTCCAGCAGCGAGCCGATGCCGATCGCACTCTTGATGCGGCCGTCCTCGCCGTCGCCCGCTTCGGTCACTCCCAGGTGAAACGGATAGCCGGGCTCCCCCGGCATGCGCTGGGCCAGGCGAGCGGCCAGCAGGCGATAGGCCTGGATCGCCACCTGGGCGTTGCTGGCCTTCATGCTGAAGACCACGTCGCGGAATCCCTCGCCCTCGCACACGTCCAGGAATTCGAGCGCACTCTCCACCATGCCCAGAGGCGTGTCGCCGAAGCGGTTCATGATGCGGTCGGAGAGCGAGCCGTGGTTGGTTCCGATCCGCAGCGCGCGCCCCAGCTCGCGACAGCGCTGCACCAGGGGACGGAAGCGCTCGCCCACCCGCTCGAGCTCCTCCCGATACTGCGCGTCGGTGTACTCCCGCACGGCGAATTTCTTCTTGTCGGCGAAGTTACCCGGGTTGATGCGCACCTTCGCAACGTGGAGCGCGGCCTCGAGCGCGGCGTTGCGCGTGAAGTGGATGTCGGCCACGAGCGGCACCGAGACGCCGCGCGCGCGCAGCTGTCGGGCGATCTCTCCCAGGTTCTCGGCTTCGCGCAGGGAGGGCGCGGTGATGCGAACGATCTCGCAGCCCGCGGCTGCCAGGCGCTCGGATTGATCGACCGTGGCGGACGTGTCCAGGGTGTCGGTGGTGGTCATGGACTGCACGCGGATGGGATTCGATCCGCCCACGCCCACGTCGCCCACGCGCACCTCGCGGGTCGCCCGACGCCCGGGCGCAAACGGGTCGTCCAGGTACGCAGGGTGCACGGGCTCAGCCCTCGGCGATCAGGGCGTCGAAGCGCTCGAAGGCGGCGTCCAGCTTGGAGGCGTCGTCGCCGCCGGCCTGGGCAAAGTCGGGCCGCCCCCCACCGCGACCGCCCACCACCAGGGCCACTTCGCGCACCAGGTCGCCCGCCCGGAATCTGGAAGTGAGATCGGCTGTGACCCCCAGGGCCAGCGACACGCGCCCGTCGTTCTCGGACGCCAGCAACACCACGCCGCTCCCGAGCCGCGCGCGCAGGTCATCCACCAGCGAGCGCAGTTCCTTCGCGCCCACGCCGTCCACCTTCGACGCAATCACGCGCACCCCGTCCACGTCGCGAGCCGATGACGTGAGGTCGCGAGACGCCTCGCCGCGTTGGGCGCTGCGCAGGCGCTCGATCTCGCGCTCCGCGTCGCGGCGCTCGTCCAGGAGCTTCTCCACCCGGCCGGGCACGTCCGCCAGTGGCGTCCGCAGCAGGTCGGCCACCCGACGCAGGGAGCGCTCCTGGGAGCGCAGGTGCGCCAGCGCGCCCAGCCCCGTGAGGGCTTCGATGCGCCGCACACCCGCGGCGATGCCCGACTCGGAGAGGATCTTCAGCAGGCCGATGTCTCCGGTGGCGCTGGCGTGGGTTCCGCCACACAGCTCGGTCGACACCTCGCCGAAGGACACCACGCGCACCTCGTCGCCGTACTTCTCGTCGAAGATCGCCACCGCTCCGGATTCCACCGCCTTGTCGTAGGGCATGATGCGAAGCGTCGAGCGCGCGTTCGACTCGATCCAGCGGTTCACCCGATCCTCGATTTCCTCGAGCTGCTCGGGCGTCAGGGGATCGTCGTGGGTGAAGTCGAAGCGCAAGCGGTCCGGCCCCACCAGGGACCCCCTCTGCATGGCCTGGGGCCCCAGCACCGCGCGAAGCGCCGCGTGCAGCAGGTGGGTGCCCGAGTGGTTGCGCACCGTGGCCGCCCGCGCGTCGACATCCACCACCAGTTCGGCCTGTGTGTCCACCCGCAGCTCGCCATCGACCACGCGCCCCTTGTGCACCACCAGCTCGCCCACGGGCCTCTGGGTATCCGTGATCTCGACGCGCCCGCCCGGGCCGCGGATCTCGCCCCGGTCTCCCACCTGGCCGCCGGCCTCGGCGTAGAAGGGCGTCTCTTCCACCACCACCTCCACCTCGTCGCCCGCCCGCGCCACGTCGCGGCTTTCGCCTCCCACCAGCAGGGCGCGAATCGGCGAACCCAGCGCCAATGCGCTGTAGCCGCCGAAGGAGGTCTGCAGGTCGCCCGCCAGGCGCCCGTAGATCTCGTCGATGCTGGCGTCGCCCGAGCCCTTCCAGGCAGCCCGGGCCCGGGTGCGCTGCTCCTGCATGGAAGCGTCGAAGCCAGCCTGGTCGAGCGCCAGGCCGTGGCTGCGCAGGATGTCGGCCGTCAGGTCCACCGGGAAGCCGTAGGTGTCGTAGAGGCGGAAGACGTCGTCGCCGGTCAGGGTGTCGCGGGACGCAGCCTTCAACTTCTCGATTTCCTGCTCCAGCAGGACTAGACCCTTGGAGAGCGTCTCCAGGAAGCGCGACTCCTCGCGCCGGATGCGGTCGGTGATGTAGGCGCGCCGCTCGGGCAGATCCGGATAGGCAGGCGCCATTTCGTCGATCACCGCGTCGGCCACGCGGAACAGGAACGGATCCGAATGGCCGAGCAGCACGCCGTGGCGCGCCGCGCGGCGCAGGATGCGTCGCAACACGTAGCCGCGACCCTCGTTGGCGGGCAGCACGCCGTCGCCGATCAGGAAGGTGATGGCGCGCGCGTGGTCGGCAACCACCCTGAGCGACACGTCCTTCTCGGGATCGTCGCCCCGCGAAACACCCGAGAGATCCTGGGCCCGTTCCAGGATTCCACGGAAGAGATCCGTATCGTAATTGGTGGGAACTCCCTGGATCACGGCCGCCAGGCGCTCGAGCCCGGCCCCCGTATCGATGGAGGGACGCGGCAGCGGCTTCATTTCGCCGGCGGCGTCGCGGTCGTACTGCATGAACACCAGGTTCCAGATCTCGAGCCAGCGGCCGCAATCGCAGGCGGGGTTGCAGGCCGGGCTCGTGCAGCTCTCGTTCACGCCAAAGTCCACGTGGATCTCGGAGCAGGGCCCGCAGGGGCCGGTTTCGCCCATGGACCAGAAGTTCTCGGCCTCGTCCAGGCGGATCACGCGGCTCTCGGGCAGACCGATCTCCTGACGCCACAGATCGAAAGCCTCGTCGTCGTCGCGAAATACGGTGGCCACCAGGCGATCCGCGTCGATCCCCAGGTCGCCGGTCACCAGCTCCCAGGCCCAGGCGATGGCCTCGGCCTTGAAGTAATCGCCGAAAGAGAAGTTGCCGAGCATTTCGAAGAACGTGTGGTGTTGGCGCGTGCGACCCACGTTCTCGAGATCGTTGTGCTTGCCGGAGACGCGCATGACCTTCTGCGAGGTGGTGGCCCGCCGGTAGTCGCGAGTCTCCTCGCCGAGGAACAGACGCTTGAAGGGAACCATCCCCGCGTTCGTGAACAGCAGGCTGGGGTCGGATTCCGGCACCAGCGAGGCACTGGCCACGCGCCGGTGACCCCGGGCTTCGAAGAAGCGCAGGAAGATTTCGCGAATCTCGCTGCCAGCGAGCGCCATGAACTGCCTCCGACGCGTTCAGGGTGTCGGAAAGCGAAGGATAACCGAGGGGTTCCAGTACCGCCGGAGGGCCACGAATGCCCCCGCAAGCGGGCCCCCGGCCCGCGCGCAGCGAGGCGGAGCCGAACGCAGTCCAGGTACTAGAAGCGCTGAATGAAGTCCGGATCGTCCGGGTTCGAGGGGGTTGCGGGGGCTTCCTCGGGCTTCTCCTCGCCCCCGCCCTCGAAGTCGCCCCAGCTGCCATCCGAGGTGGAGGCAATTCCGCGGAAACGCAGGGCGAAGTCGTCCGGATTGGACACGTGCCGCAGCGCCTCGTCGTAGGTGACAAGGTCGCCCTTGACCAGGTGCATCAGCGACTGGTCGAACGACTGCATGCCGTACGTGGTGTAGCCCTTCGAGATGGCGTCGTGGAGCTCCTTGGTGCGGTCCTTGTCGCCGATGCACTCGCGAACGCGTGCGGTCGACACCAGCACTTCGAGAGCGGGCACGCGGCCCTTGCCGTCGGCCCGGGGCACCAGACGCTGGGAGATCACGGCCCTCAGGATCGAGGCCAGCTGCAGGCGGACCTGCTTCTGCTGATAGGGAGGAAAGACCGAGATGATGCGGTTGATCGTCTCGGTGGCGTCGAGCGTGTGCAGCGTGCTCATGACCAGGTGGCCGGTCTCGGCCGCGGTGATGGCAGTCTCGATGGTTTCGAAGTCGCGCATCTCACCCACGAGCACCACGTCGGGGTCCTGGCGCAGTGCCGCGCGCAGAGCGGCCGAGAAGCTCAGGGTGTCCACGCCGATCTCGCGCTGGTTCACGATCGACCGGCGATCGCGAATCAGGAACTCGATCGGATCCTCGATGGTCATGATGTGACAGGTTCGATTCGCGTTGATGTGCTCGATCATGGCGGCCAGGGTCGTGGATTTTCCGGAGCCGGTGGTTCCGGTCACGAGCACGAGGCCGCGGTGCTCCATGGCGATCGAGGCGCACACATTGGGCAGGAAGAGCTGTTCCAGGGTCTTCACCCCGAAGGGGATCACGCGGAAGACGATGCCGATGCTGCCCCGCTGCTGGAAGGCGTTCACACGGAAGCGGCCCAGACCGGCGATGCCGTACGCCAGATCGACCTCACGGGTCTCCTCGAAGCGCTGCTTCTGGACCGGGTTCATCACCTGCCCGGACATCTTGTGGATGTCGTCGGGCGTCAGGCGCTCGCCGTTCTTCAGGGGCACCAGCGCGCCGTCCAGGCGGAACATGGGCGGGAGACCGGCCTTCAGGTGGATATCGGAGGCGCCACCCTTGAGCGCGATCTTCAGGATCTCGTTCAGCTCCACCCCAACCCCCGGAGCCGTCACAAGTACGGCTAGAGCGCTTCTTCGTCCGGTTTCGCGCGGCTCTTGATGGAAACTTGCGGTTCGCGTGAGAGCGGAATCCTCCGCCCCCACTCCTCCGCCCGCACGGCAGGCCGCCGGAACCGGGCCAACCTCAGGTCACGGTTCGGACCGGACGAAACGACCCTACGGAACGGAGGGGAGATTCCGTGGCGTCAGGGTCCGCTTTGCGTTGCCTGGCCCGGTGGGCCGTGGGGGCCGTGCTGCTGCTGGCGAGCGCGTGCGTGCTACCCGTGCGGCTGGCTCCGGGGGTGGAAGGCGCCGTGATGGATGCATCGACCGGTGCGGCGCTGGAAGGGGCCCGGGTCGTGGTGCGCTTCGACGGACACCACGACGATCAGCTTCCGGACCGGGACCTGCTGGGCTTCGCGGAGGCCACCACCGACGCCAACGGCCGCTTCGTGGTGGGCCCGCTCCGGAGCCCGGGTCTCGCCGTATGGCCCCTGCTCAGGATCGAGACCCGCCTGGTGGCGGTTTTCCATCCGGGCCATCGCTGCGCTTCGCCCCGGATGATCTCCCAGGGCGAGACTCCGATCGTTGCGCTCGAGCCCGCGCGCAGCGCCGACGAGATGCGCGAAACGTGTCACCCGGTTCCCGCCCGCCGTGGAGAGGCGCAAGGCTACATGGCGGCCTGGCGTGCCCTTTTCCCAACCCCCCGACCCGACGACGACTCGCGCCAGCGGGACACCGACCGGGTGCTGGCCGCTCGCTCGGTGTTCGGGTTCGGCGAGAACTGCGAGGGCCCCGTTCTCGACATGGCGCTGGCGCCGAGCGGACGCTTCGCGGCCCTGGTGATTGCGGGCGCTCTGGGCCCCGAGATCCACGCGGTCGAGCTGGGGGTGTCGGGGCCGCTTCCGCCCCGGCGCATCGGGCCCGCGCCGCGCACGCCTCCGCGCCGCATCGCCTGGGCGACAGCCTGGGAGCTGGTGCTCTGGGAGCCGGCCAGTGAGCAGCGCCGCGCAATCTCGCCCTCGCCCTTCGCCGACGGACGCTTCGAGCGGATCTGGCACGCGCCCGGCGCCAACGAGCTGTTGCCCGCGGCTCCGGATCCACTGGGCAGCCTGCAGCAGATCGCGGCGCCACTGGATCCCGGGGATCTCAACGACGAGGCAGATTCGCGCTGGTTCGGGCGTTCGTTTTCGCTGCACCAGGTGCCCGACCCGGAAACTGGGCTCGCCGTCGATCGCCTCCACATCGTGGGACGCGAGGGTTTGCACTCGGACGTGGCCCTGGCCGGCGAGGCCTGTGGCCCGCCGGGTCGCTTCGGGCGCCCCCACTACCGCATCGCGGCCGGCGGCCGCGCGGGAGTCGACCTGCGGTTCGTAGACGGCGGCTGTCACGCAGTGTCCGTCGACCTGGAGACGGGATTCTGGTCTCGCATGGACCGGGCCGATGCGCCCGCCACGTGTAGTCGCACCCGCCGGATACCCGTCTCACAACTGAACCTGGCCTTGCGCGGTTACGCCCGCGAGCTGGAGTCGGGTCTGGCGGAAGCGGGGGCCGACCCGGCGGCGCCGTACGCCCTGCGAATCGCCGACGATCGCGGCGTGGTGGTGGAGGCCATGGACTTCGCCGGGCGCCCACGCCGCTTTGAGGCAGCGCCGTTCCCGGTGACGACCCCGCTGCGGCGGATCGAGGTGTCGGTGGTGGGCTCGACCCATCCGGCGCCTCGCGGGGCGCCGATCGCGGTGCCGGGGCCCGAGCCTCTCTAGGCTGCGGCGGCGGCCCGGGCCGGGCCCGAGCCGCCGCGGGCGAAGCTCGCGATCAGTGGGTGGCAGTGGAAACCGGCTCGGCTTCTTCGACCGGGGCCGGCTTCTCCTCCGCGACCTCGACACGGGCCTGGCGCTTCATACCCTTGGCGGCGTAGACGGCGTCGGCCAGCTTCTCGTAGGTGTCGCGGTTCTCCATCAGGAACGCGCGCGCGTTCTCTCGGCCCTGGCCGATGCGCTCGTCGGCATAGGAGTACCAGGCGCCGCTCTTCTCCACGATCCCGCACTCGACGCCGAGATCCAGGAGGTCGCCTTCCACCGAGATCCCCTGGTTGTACAGGATGTCGAACTCGGCCTGGCGGAAGGGCGGCGCAACCTTGTTCTTCACCACCTTCACCCGCGTGCGGTTTCCCACCACCGCATCGCCGTCCTTGATGGCAGCGATGCGCCTCACGTCGATACGGATCGACGAGTAGAACTTGAGCGCGTTGCCGCCGCTGGTGGTCTCCGGGTTCCCGAACATGACGCCAATCTTCATGCGGATCTGATTGATGAAGATCACCGTCGCCCCGGATTTGGAGACGGTGCCCGTGAGCTTGCGCTGGGCCTGGCTCATGAGACGCGCCTGGAGCCCCACGTGGTGGTAGCCCATTTCGCCCTCGAGCTCGGCCCGGGGCACGAGCGAAGCCACCGAGTCCACTACCACCC